>CBFIDA010000006.1:0-85082 GCA_965661085.1 Candidatus Comchoanobacterales bacterium
GGATGGTGACCTTGCCTGCAGGTGCGTTGGGATCGGTTCTGTTCTTTTACACATTTGGTACGTTACTGGGGCTGCCATTGTCACCATGACGCATAAAAGATGCGACATGCTGCTCAATCACCAAAATAAAAAAGAAACATCCTTGTCGTGTCTCAATCCTTGAGACCATTCCTTAAAATCATAAAGATTGCATTTCTTATGCTGATTTAATTTTGACAGGATACACCAAAAAATCAATCCGTGCGTCATGCGCAGACGCACACAAAAACACACAATATTAATTTAAACAATGGTTTGACAGAAAATCCAGACAAGTAGACTCACATAAAAAAGATTAAAAAGCCCGCAGGGCGCAGGGCCAATTGCTTACATTTTTGTCTGATTTGGGTTTGATAGGTCTGTGCTTCAGTCTGTCGATGACATTCGAATGACCTTAAAGGCAAGTTTGTGCATTTTTTGTATGACAGCCTACCTCGAGGTTTCACCGCAACAAATGCATTTACCAAAGTGCAGATGATCGCGTTCAGAGCCTATTTTGAATTGCAACACACTTGGCGGATGCACATCTGTAAAAAGCAAAGATATCAAGCCACACATCCTTGATGTCTGGCTTGATGCCATCAATGACGTTAGCGTACTTAAATGGGCTGGATTGGGGAGCGCGTCATAGTGTCACTCTTATTGCGTTGTGCGCGTAGGCGGCGCTGTTCACGCCTTTCTCGCGCTGCAGCGCTGTTTTGCTTTCCATACCTGTGGGTAGGTTTGGCACTCTTTGGTGCTGGTCTTGGTCTTGGAGGTGTCGAACACAATGAATCAGAGGATGCGGATGAAAAACCATTACGCGCACAATTTTCATCGGTCTTTGAATCATTCTCAGAGCATATCATGCTATTGGCCAGATTGACCTTCCCTAATGCCAGCGTCAACTCTGATATTTCGAACACGCTTGAAGGTTTTTCTTGTAGACACCTTTTAAAGAGATTCCTATCGTTCGTGCATCTGAAAGTTTTGCGTTTACGTGCAAGCAGCGCCTTACGTTTGTCTTTACCACGTGCAAAGGCTATGCGGCGTTTATCGCGCAATTTTATGCTGAGCTCCTTGACAGTCCGTCTGAGTAGGTTTTTACGTTGTGATCCCATGGTTTTTCTCCTGTGGTACGATGAGGGTGCTTGCCGATACAATGAGTGGTTTTAAAATGATGGTTATCGGGGTTGAAAAAGAGATCGTGGACCTGAAAGACCGTTCTCTTCTCTATTTTCATGTCTTATGGGCTGAGGTGTCATGTCTGCATCTCGATTGATGATGCGCATTAAGTTAGATGGCGACAGATGATTTGTGGTGCCTGGATTTTGCCGTGGCTTGGATGGTGCATGTGCGTTTTGTTCCCCTGGAATCGTCGGGCGGACCGGCGTGCAAAAACCTGACTGTTCTTGGGGTGTGTGATTTCTGGATGCACGTTGCGATCGTTGTTCCAGTGTTGATGGGCGAAAATTGTATCTTCTGGGCATGTCATGCTCCTTCTCTTCAAATAATACTCACCTTAGCAAGACCGAAAATTTCGAAGATTAAAATAACCTTAAAAAAAGAGGCTGTTTTGCTCAAAAGATGAGCATATGGTGTTTTTTTGTCCTGGTATGTCGACATCTTGTGGTTGTGGGCATTTGATGTTTAATGCAAGACATGTTCTGGCTTCTAATATCCTCTCATCGATAAATCGCTTCAGATGGGCTTGTAAATCATGTTCCAACAATGCTTTTTTTTCGATCGACAAATGGGCAACCCATGTTTTTTTTCCATCGATACTCTCGGGCTGTTTCAATATGCTGGGCAGTTTGTCCTGAAGTATCATGCGTTCAGATTTGTAGTGTTTGTCCTGAAGTCTCAAGCATTCAAGGTTGAAGTGTTTGATTTGATCACAGACAGAACGATAGAATTTTGAAAGACCATCTCTCAACAACTTGTATGTTTTTGGAGTGATGTGATCCAGTTTCAGGTTTTCAAGCATGGTGAATACAATTTTGGCCATCAGTATGTTCCAAGATAAAACCACAATGTATGGACTTTATTGGATCGTTACATGAAGGCTTCCTGAAAAAGATACGCATCTTTATTGATGGTGTTTGCGTTGCTCAAACACTTCAAATGCATGAGACCAAACAAGCACCGCTTTCATCGTGCGCATCATCTGCGCGATATTCGCATGACCTTTGGCGGTGATGATGGCTGGTACGCATTTGATGGATGCCTAAGCTTGGCTATGCGCGCATAGAGCTGGCGGAGATTTTCAGAAAAAAACAACTGTTGTTGAGGGTTCTAAGACAGTCGCTTTACACGTTATTTTCCGACCCGCCTTTTTTCCATTGCGCAAAACAAATGGGTTTGATTTTGTAGATCGCGATATTGCCGATATGAAGACTGGCAAGTTCTTGCTCTACCAATGTTATAAATGGTGCTCTGTTTGCAGACTCAATGTGGTCACGAGACCAATTTTCAATGGTTTGAATCAGTATTTCGCCATGAAGCGCGCTTTCTACAACCAAGCGTACAATGGTTTTAAGCTCTTGATCAAACTTCATTTGAAATAAATTGGGCTCCCCCAAGACATTTCTGGTCAATTGATAGTGTGTGGCGGATCTCTCGTAGGCCCAAATAAATACATCTTTCAGCAGCGCTGTTTTGTTTAATTCATAGATTGCAAGTAACCCATTGATATAGTCCATTCTGGGCACATCGATAAAAGACAAAGGCGATAAGTTATTTCTGATGAAAGGCATGTTGGCTGCCAGGCGAGATACGCGCTTGTTCACATCTTCAAAAGGTTGTAAGTAGGGCAAATGTACCATTAAAAAAAATGCTTGTTCAAAAGGATCTATGATTTTTGCCGCGGTATCGATCATGTGCTCAAAAGATGCTTTGATGCGTTGCGGTATCGCCAGAGGTTGATAAACGGATTGTCCTATCCCTACTGGGATTTGTCTTAATTGCCCTCTGGCATGTGGGTTTGCGAGTAAATTATTGGACAACAAGCTATGAAGATTCAAAACAACATATTGGCTGATGTGAAGATGATCTGCGCATGCGACCAAGAACGCAATTGCAGCTTTGTGGTTCATGATCATTTGCGTCTCAAATGCTGTTTTGGTATCTGCTTGCGCCCCAAATGCAATCAAGCGCTCTGTCTCCAACAGTGAGTATGTATTGCCTTCCAATCGACTGGAATTCCACGATAAATCAATCAACAAACGATTCAAAATCTGTTTTACATAAGTGCCCGCTTCAAGTACATGTTCAAGCTGCTGTCCTTTTTGCTTCAAATGGTCACGTTCGTGATGCGTTAAATAATATGTAACGTTTGGCGTATAGTCATATAGGAAACAACGATTGTAAGCTACCGGATCACGTTTTTGAATGACTTGGGTCACATGCTTTTTTAAAGATTGCGCCTCTGTGGTGAGCTTCAAGTGTGCGTCAGTGTGTATAGAATAATAGCGTGTGGCGCTTTTCTTGCCCCTGGATGCTATTTTGTTTGCGGCTTTTAAAGCAGACAGGCGTCTGAGTAAAGTGCGATGTGGTATAGGGGTCGGTAACTGTCTATTGATCTCTGCGATTTGCACACCCGCATCATACTTCGCAATGATATCTAATATGTGCTGCAATGTTTCAGTGATTTTTAATTGAGACATACCGCCACTCCTTACGCCACTTCCGCCACATCCAGTATATCTTACGCCACTTCCGCCATTTTTGCAAATGGCGCCGCGTTGCAATGCATGGGTCTTGCTTTATTTTGCATAGGGCGTGCTTCGTGCCAACGCACAGTCCTGACAAAGGGCGCTTTATTAAAAGTGCAGAAGCCAGGAGAGCATCTGCCTTGTGTCTTAGACCCCTGAAACATGACCACTCAGTGAGAAAATGTTTTAACAAATTAGGCGGCATTTATGAAAAAGAAGCCATTCACGGCGCATCCAATGAAGCAACCCGAGCAATCAAACGCGCGGATGACTGGGTGTGTGTTAAGCATGGGCAACCCATCATCCATGACATTGGACTTGTAGCATTGACGCTGTTGATTGCAGCATCAGCGCCAAAACAAAAAGCAGCCATGATGCTCTTGGTACAAAACTCGCGTGTTGGCTTGGCGTAACTGGTCAGAAAGGGACAACATACAGGCTGTATGCGTGCGCCAGCAAGATGTTGCATGCAAGTTGTGATTTCGCAACACCATATCGTTGATGGATCGGGGTCTGAATGTGCCTACCACTTTCCTGTATCCTGGCACGGCGCCTCATGCATCAGCGTTTGGCGACGGTGACTTGGGTGATCAAGGTGCTTGCAGTGTTGCCAAGGCCGCCACCAGCGCGGTTTCGACACGCAAGATCCCGCCGGGCAATCGCAGACATTGCCCGCCTTGTGCCCGTATATGGTCGGATTCCTCTTGGGTGAGGCCACCCTCAGGTCCCAGGCACAACAACACCGGCTGTGCGCGCAGTGTCTGCAGTGTTGAGGGTGACATTGCATTGGCAAAACCCAGCTCAATTTTTTGCATGGAGGATGTTTGGGCGCACAGTGTCTCCAAATCCATGGGCGTTGCCAACTCGGGCAGCCAGGCTTGCTCAGATTGTTCGGCGGCATGGGCGATGATGGTCTGCCAGCGTTGCTGGCTTTTGGTATCGATGTGTTTGTGCTGTCCCGTGGATCGTGAGTGGGCATAGATTGTTGGATAAAAAGCCCGACAACCCATCTGTGTGCCTTGATCAAACAACTGGGCCATGGTTTGGCGTGCACAGATGGGCACCGCCACGGCAATGTGTGCAGAGGGTTTGGGCATCTGTGCAATGGCCATCACTTCAATGCCAACGTGTTTGGCACGTATCTCTGTGATCGCCACTGTGGCATACTGGCCTTGGCCATCCATCATCACCCATTGTTTGCCAATACGCCATCTCAAAACTCTTAATATGCGATGACTGAGATCGTCATCAAGCCAGAGATGCTGGCCGATATGGCACACAACCGGATAATAAAGCCATTTCAGCTTGGCATCCGGCCTCAAAACAATGCCTCATTGTCTTCTGGCATGGGCTCGAGCACACGCAGCCAAGGTTGGGGTTTGGTGTGCGTGGGAGTCTTGGCCACTTCTTGTGCAGGCATGTGTCTTTTCCTGAAATACTCAAATCGCGAATCCTGTGTGCTCAGTGCGGTGCGCAAACCATTTTGATTGTTGATGCGGACCGATAAAATGTTGGCAGGTTTGTCAAAGGGCTGATCTGGGTGATTTTTCAAAATCATTTGCATCAGATGTGTCCAAACCGGCAAAGCCGTCTGGGCGGCATAGGCTTTAAGGGATGTGTTGTCGTCATACCCCATCCACACTGTGGCCAGAAAATGTCGCGTATAACCCACAAACCACGCGTCTTTCAGTTGATTGGTGGTGCCGGTTTTGCCAGCCATATACTGCCTTTTCAATCGTTTTGCATAACGGCCAGTGCCATGTTGAATGACGGTGCGCAGTGCATCGTTGATCAAAAAAGCCGTGTCTGCTTTCAAAATGCGCACCTTGTTGAGCTTGATGTGACGATAGGGTGGGGGCCGTGTTTCATGTGCGTCGTACAACACGTGTTGGTGTCGATCCAGAATGCGTGCAATGACATGTGGGTGGATGGCATAACCGCCATTGGCAAAGGTGGCAAAGCTGCCGGTCAGTTGCCAGGGTGTGACCTCACCCGTACCCAGTGCCAAGGACAAACCGTCTGGCAAGTGTTTGCCATCAAAACCAAAATGTTGCAATGCTTGCTGCACCTCCGGAATCCCAAGCCACTTCACCAATCGTATGGTCACAAGGTTGCTGGAATGCATCAGGGCATGCCGTAGGGTCGTCATGCCCTGAAATGTGTGTGAGTGATTCTGAGGGCGCCACAGCTTGTGTGTTTGACTGTCGTAGGCAACAACGGGCGCATCGTTGATGCGTGAGGCAAGGGTCATGCCATGTTCCAAAGCCGATGCATAAATGAAGGGTTTGATGCTGGATCCGGGCTGGCGTTTGGATTGGGTGGCGCGGTTAAAATGACTCAAACCATGATGATAGCCACCCACCAGACCCAGTACCGCACCGGTGTCGGGCGCCATAACCACCACGGCACCTTGTACGGCAGGGACTTGGGTCAGCGCCCAATGGCCATCATCAAAATCCGCATGGATATACACCACATCGCCCAGTTTGAATTGGGCCAAGAATTGTGTTTGTGTTTTGGCAGATGCTTTGCGTGGTTGCCATGATTGCGCTTGGGGTGTGACTTGCACCACGTGATGGTTGGCACGCAACACCGACAATTGCTGACCTTGATGCATGACCACCACAGCAGGCTCAGCGCGTTGGGTGTGTGGTAGCGTTTTCAAGAGCGCAGGCCAGTCTGCCATCTTGCCCAGCGTATTCAAATTGCGGCTGGGGGCACGATAGCCATGGGTTTGATCATACTTAAGGATGCCTTGACGCAGGCTTTGTTGCGCGGCCTGTTGCACACGGGGTTGAATGGTGGTGATGACCTTGAGTCCTCGGGTGTACACCGCATCGCCATAGCGCTTGTACAGTTGACGTCGGACATATTCGGCCACATAAGGGGCGTTCAGTTCCACGTGAAACTCATGACGGCTGGCGGTCAGGGGGGCAGCGATTGCAGCCTGATGGTCGGCACGGTCGATGTACCCCATGGTGTGCATGCGTTTCAACACAAAGTTGCGGCGTGCCTTGGCGGCTTTGGGGTTGCGAATGGGGTTGTTGCGTGAGGGGGCTTTGGGTAGGCCCGCCAGCATGGCCATTTCAGGCAGTGTCAGTTGCTGTAATGTTTTGCCATAGTAGTTGCGAGCGGCTGCAGCAACGCCATAGGCACGTTGACCCAAGTAGATTTTATTGACGTAGAGGGTCAGAATTTGGTTTTTGCTCAAAGCATGGTCGATTTTAAGGGCCAACAGCATTTCTTTGAGTTTGCGGGCATAGGTTTTTTCGCGTGACAAATAAAAATTACGGGCCACCTGCATGGTGATGGTGCTGGCGCCCTGACGTTTTTGGCCAGTCACCACCAGTTGGTGCAGTGCCCGCCCAATCCCCATCATGTCGATGCCATTGTGGTCATAAAAGCGCTGGTCTTCGGTGGCCAGCAGCGCATCAATGAACAATTGTGGCACGGCTGACAATGGCACAGGAATGCGTTGTTTTTCACCATACTCGGCCATGAGTGTGTGATCGGCACTGTAAATGCGCAATGGGGTTTGCATGGGGGTGTTGACCAGGGTCGACACATCGGGCAAGGTCCACCACAGATTGCAGAGCAAGACCAACACCACAATTGCGGTGCTCAACAGCATGCTGATCAGCGCCAGTCCCCACTTCAGCGTACGTTTGGCCATTTCTCTCCCCCGTTATGCCGCCATTTTAACAAGATCCCACGAAAAAAGAAATGGCATCTCATCTGCTGCGCAGGGTTGCCACATGCACCCCCAAAAAATCGGGATGATGAAAATGACTGCGCACACCATCGATCCGATCCATCAAATAGGCTTTGAGTGGCATGTTGACCACACGGTTGCAGGCAAAACCTTCTGTTGTGACACGATAATGACCATGTGAGGTGCTGAGCTTGCAGGTTTTGGGGTACATGCTGGTGGCATGTGACAGCATCAACCGTGTACAGCCTTGTGCCTCGTGACAGATGTGGGGCACAACGTGGCAAGCAGGGCTACAATGTATTTCTGGATAAATCAACGCCCCTTTTGCAAAGTGGCGTTGCAACAAAACACCCATATGGTGCACAGGCACAGCCACTTTACCTTGCGGCCGATACACAAATTCAATGACACTGGGGGTGGGCAGGCGCTGGTACCACCTTGTGGGTTGACCATCGTGCATCAAGACCCCTTTAGGCACATAGGCCAGCTGGATGTGTTGCCGTTGTTGTAGCGCACGACGTGTCTGCGCAGGCAGCCATGATGGCGATGTAGCATGCCATGCCTTTTGATACCAAGGATACAAGGACTGGTGGATGTGCAGCATTTGACTGACTGCTTTGAACGGGGGATGTGGGTGGATATTGGCCAAGGTACCCAACGCTTCGTTGAAAGGATTGAACTGTGCAGCCATGAAGTGATTGCGATTGACATGATGTACCAGATCAGGCATGCCTGGGGTGTGGTGATAATTGAGTTGCACCACACGATCCCAAAAGCTGTGACGGTTGGTGCTGGTGGCTTTGGCCATCAGCCACAACACATAACTGTAGCAATCAAAATGATCGGTGCGCATCAATGGCATTGGTGCCACACAGTCTTTTTTCTTTGGCGCACAGCCTTCACCAATCACACCCGCATGAATTTTGTAGGGATGATCTTGGGCCTCAAGGCTCAAGTCCACCAGTTTTTTCTGCAGCCCAGCTTGGGCACAGACCACTGCCAACAAACACAAACCAACCCATACAATACGCATCATCAAAGCCTCAACCGCCCAAAATCCAGCTTATGCCAAGTTGCGCTTTGAGACAAGCAGTCACAGTTTTTTGGTGATACTGTTCATCAACAAATGGTACAGACTTCGTGATGCTTCACACAAGACATTGGCATGTTTTGTTCCCATGGGGCGTGCTGAACACAATACACACAACATGTGTGTTTGCTTTTTGTTACACGATCATCCCATCGGAAAGATCATCGTTGAATGCTTCGCTCACGGCATAAAGCAGTTGCGGTAATACCACATCGCGATTGGCCAGAGTGTTGCATTTAAGTCGATGACGCTTCGTTCAACAGTTCAGTAATTTTAGGTGTGATGTCAACAATGTCATCATTGTTGTTCAAGAAGACCGATCTCTTATTAAGAATCAAATCAATGTGATGTTTTTTTGCGTATGCCTTGATGATGCCTTGAATTCTTTTTTGTTCTTGCCTTCTAATTCTAGCGCGTTCGTTAGTGGCGTTTAAAACAAGCTGATGAATTTTTTTTTCTTCAGCCATGAACGCATCTTTGAGTATGGTCTTTTGTTCGTTGTAAAAACTTCGGTTGAGGACAGCTTTGAACCTGGTATGTGCATTGTATCGATCAATATATTCTTGATAAATTTTCTCCATCTTCTTTTTCTTATTGCTTGCAAGCTTTATGCTTATCTTCATGTCTTTTTGGTAGCTTTTTGATTTGCTCATGAGGTTTTTCTCCGAGACATAGGCAATATGGATGGCCGATGCAGTCAAGCACCATGCCATACTGCTGCAAAGAAGAGAAAAAATAACGCGTTTCATAGAAAGATCCTTTCTGATTGAATCATTCTATTTTATGGCAATTTATACAACGAAAGCAAGCCAATCAAATCAGATTTTTTGGGCCTAAGTTTGAAACGATATGTGTTATTGGCACCTCATTTGTTTTGGTCATACTTTCAATGCCCCTTTGCATAAGGCCTCCGTGTTTGCAAAGTGACAACGCGAGGTTTTATCATGGATGGCAAGGTTCTTATTCATAAATCACGTTGCAAGCACTGATGAATTCAGCGCGAGGACACCATTTTTATACGGCAGGAAGCGTGGTAAAATCTTCAATTTGGTTGGAACAAAAATTTCAACTGTTGTGGCTAAGGTCATGCATCAGGTTGCCAAAAAGACGCATCTGTCTGCGCACAGAAGCAAGTCTTTTCTAAAATGGTATGATAGGTTCTTCTGGCCACAAGCACACTCGGTGTTTGCATCATCTTTAGACAAAGATGCGCTGCCATCATCGACAAGTTAACATTCTTCAATGTGTGCTTTGCGCGCGGACATGATTTTTGGTTGCTTGGTATGGCGTGAAATGAGCCTATTGTAAAATGGCTTGTCGCTTTAAACATCGGTGATCAGCGATGTGACTGCCAGCCCAGATATCAAAAAACCACATGATCCATCCACAAAACATATAAGCAAAAGAACCCAGGCGCTGCTCATTGTATGCCTGGGTCCCTTTGCAAAAATGTTGGCTTGACTCCTTTCATTATTGTGCGACTGTCTCTTGTAAGATCAAAGTAAGTTCATAAACGATATCAAGGTCAGGCGAATTAAAGTCTGTTGGCAAAATATGTGCCTTTATCAGGTTGACATCCTGGGGTAAACTGGCGAAATCAGTGCCAGAGGGTAAAAATTCAACTTTCGGATTTGTTTCACTTATCTCCATAACCCCCAGACCGACCTTGTTAGGCGTATCATGCTTATCTCCAGTCACGTACAGATTTACCTTCTTTACTCTCTCGCCACTCTTCATTGCAAATTCATTATTGTCAGTTAGATGTTTTGTGGTCAAAGACAAATAAATGCTGCTGTCATCGGCGTCAGAATCATCAGTGATGCAATATTGCATGATAACTAGTGTGTGGTGTTGTCCTAATTGTTCCTGTAAAACATCAGGCTGATACAAGATATCATTCTCAAGATAAAAAGTTGTTTTAAATACATTGAGGTCTCTAAGATAAACTTCGGGTCCGGGAGTCT
Source organism: Candidatus Comchoanobacterales bacterium (assembly GCA_965661085.1). GTDB lineage: Bacteria > Pseudomonadota > Gammaproteobacteria > Comchoanobacterales > Comchoanobacteraceae > CBFIDA01. The sequence goes on from CBFIDA010000006.1 coordinate 10,498, forward strand.
CGACGTTGAGGGAATCTAGTTTGTTTTCTCTTTCAGATTGGTGGTTGAAAAACCAGTTGTGATGAGGCCGGCAGCCATCATTATTAAAAGAATCTTTTTCATAGGAATGCTCCATGAGTTGCTTTCCAAAGTAATGAATTATAATAAAAATTATCTTTCGTGTTGTTTTTTCACCATCTTTTTGTATCAAGCATCAGCCAATGATGGATGGCTCATTGTGTGAACATGTTCTTTGAACAGAGCGAGATTTTATGTTGTGAGCATGTGGAGAACGTATTGGCTATGTGCAATGATTTGGTTGGTATGAAATGAGGATAGGCCGTAAATCAAAAGTAACATGGTTTGTGGTCATGCGTGGGCCCTACTGAGATGTTGATACTGTGGTGCATCAACACTCAAACATCATGATTTGAGAAAAATGAATTCAACCAAACACGTGTGAAGAAAGCATCGACTGCTGGCGTTCTGTTTTTGGATACATGGGGTTGTTCTGGCCATTTCATTTTTGCAAATGACTGTTGTGTTTAAACCGATTGTTTTTGGGTGGTGTCATCTGATACGGCTGGTGCTGTTGTGGTTGGGACACAAACGGTATTTTCATGATAGATGAGGGTTTCTTGGTAATTTAGGTCTGCAGTGTCTAAAACACATTGTTGAGCATTTTGATCCACCAAATAGAGTTTGGCACCTGGATAGAACTCCACCTGAGAAAAGCCATACGCATTGGTCTTGGCCTCATGTATGCCCCCCTTGATGATGGCATTTTTGATGGGCTCTCCATTGGGCCGTGTGAATATACTGATCATGACAAAATACTGCTTTGCATTGATTTCAAGATAATTGATGTTGTACGGATACAATGTAAACGGCTTATTTTGATATTCGAAATGAAACAGCTTGTCGTCATTCGACACAACAGTGAGCTGATAGGTTTTGAATGGTGGCAATGAAAACAAATGATTTTGATTGCCCTTCATGAGGGTCGACAACCTCTGGTTGACAGACACATGAAACTCAGACGTTTTTTGTTTGGTTTTGACTCTGACCATGGTGCCTGCATTCGATGGGAATAGGTATGCCCACCCCCATTGTTTTTGCGTGTAACCAATGCCAAAGGTTTTGTTGTGCTCAAGTTGGATGTTGTAGTTGAATCGATTCGGTTGATGCTTAAAATCATAGAAACTCAATCGGGCTTGTGCACGCAGATCTTTTGTGAAATTGGTTGTGTAAGCGCCAGATAAATTTTGGTTGGTTTGGGTTTTTTCTATGCTGCCCTCAAGGATACTGTTTTTGGTAAGGTGCTTAGATGCTATGTAGCGGATGGCATGTGTTGTGTTTTTGCTGAGATTGGAACGGTTGGCCAATCTGACAATCAGGCGATGCCTAAATGATACTCTGGGTTTTTTATCGAATGCGGTTATGGTCAGCAATGTTGCCCATTTATCGCCACGGCGACGCGTCATCTCTAATTTCGTGTCCAAAGAAATGCGTTTTGAAACGTTAAATCTTCTACCTATGGTGACCGATCTGGTTTCAGAAATCAGATTTGATGTGGATGTTTGTTTGTTGATGTTGGCGGTTGCTCGCCAGTCTTCGCCTGAGTAGTACAAGCCAGCACGTATGATGTCGTTTAGATTTTGATAACGGCGCTTATGTTGTGCTGTGCTGAGATTACTGCGATGTTTGTGGTCCATACTGCGGATCAAAAGTATTGACCGGAGTGATTTTGAGATTTTTTTTTGCATTGAGAGGCCATAGCCATGACCAGCATCATTTGTTACCACAAATCTTGGCGCAACATACCATGTGTTTCTGCTATAAGTATAGGATAATTCAAAGAGTTGGAAGTCTTGAAATAATAGTTCTGCGACTTCCACACCAGTTGCATGTCCCAATCTTCTTTTGTATTTGCTGTGTATCATCAGTGTTTTCGAGAGTTTTGGCATGATGCCATCATACTGGGTTGTGCTGGGCAAATACCCCAGAGACCATGTGAGCTCAGGGTAGCCTTTTGGCGGTAACTCTTTGTTTTTAACAAAAAAACTTTGTTCAGAGTCAATTTGGCCGTCATCATAACGTATGTTTAGGGTGATGTTGTATGCCCCATCTGGAAACTTATACGTATCGACCATATGATTGCCGACATAATAGTATTTGGAGTAAATGATTTCATCATCTTTGATGAAATCAACATAGCCACGGTTGCGCATGTTGAGCTCAAGTGGTGTACCAAACGCAACATGACGGTTTCGAATCAATTTTTTGTTGGTATGCACTTGTATGCCAAAAAACTGAGTTGATGTTGTGAATACAGTGCCCATCGATTGTAGTAGGCCAAACTGATAGACCATGCGTCGATCATAATGGACCATTTCCAGATCATGAATTTTATATGCATGGCTTTTCAAACCATTTTGACGGATGCGACCAGACCAAAGTGATTTCATGACCAATGAGGTGGTGCCTTTTGAAATGCTTGGGTCAATGTCGATATCGTACCCAAATGATGACGTGTCACCATAAATTCTGGTTTTAAACCGATTTGCAAATGCAGTTGGTGTTTTAGAGTGTGGTAAAAATTGAAGTTTGGGCGGTATAGCAGGTTTTAGGTAGTCGGGATGTATGAACAATTCTGCACTGTAATTTTCGTGATCAAATATGATGCTGGCTTTTTTGGGGTAAAGTGCTGGACATTTTCTTTTATCTTTGATGTGGCACACTTTGTCTTCGTGTGGATTGATGTGCCCAGATAACGCTTCAATGATTGGCGCTTTGTCTGTCACCATGCTGAGGACATCAGCAAGCTTCTGAGGTTTTTGGAACTCAATGTAGCCAGTGTCGTATTTGATGATGAAATCACCGAGCAAACTGTTGTTGTAGTAGAGTTTGACGTCGGCAAGTTCTTCAGTCGGAACGTCCTCAAAGCCTTCTGGTACTTTTAGTTTGGCAACACCAAATGCTGGCAGCGACCAAATGATGAAGCACCCTAACCAGCACTCAATACGCCCCTCATTTGCCGGCATACTCATAGCGATGCCACTCCGTATCCGCGCTGGTGGTCTTGTAACTCAATACCTTGTATTTGATGAAGCTCTTTTTATAACCTAATGGTGGAGAAAGCGCACTGGTGACGCCTTTGAGCAAATAAGTGTATGCAAAAGGTTTACAGTTTTCTTCATTGGTACATTGTAGCGCATAAAGACTGATGGTGGTGTTTCCTGTGTTCTTAGCATAAATTTTTTGTTTTTTGACAAAAATATCTGCGGCAGGCTTGCGGTTCTTGGCTGGAATCACAATCAAAATATTATTGCCAATAGAGCCTTGTGCCATGCCCATGATTGATTTATCGTCGCTTTTTTCTACTTCTTTTGTATGAGGCAATCCAATGGTAAGCACCCGATATATGGTGTCTTGATTCGGTTTTTGGTCAGCAAAATTAAACACCTGTATTTTTCTTTTTTTATGGGGTTTTATGACGAATCGCTTCGGCGAAATCACAATACCAAATTCTTTGGGGTCTTGTTTTTCAAATTTTTCTTGTTTTCTGCCATGGTATTTGAAGACATCAGACAAACAAAAGGCTGTGACATTAGAGTTGGAGCGTATTTCAAAAAAGGAAACAGGCTTATCCGGCGCAACAAAATGAAGCCTGGTGGTAGAACGAAGAGAAACAGTATTGGCAAAACAGCCAGAGGCTGCAATAAGTATTAGGCATACAATATGACGCATCAATCATCCTTGAAAATAATGATTGTATCATAATGCTCAGAGATGCTGTCAATAAAAAAACAGGCTCCAGTGTGAGTGGAGCCTGTTTTTTTTAAAAATTAGTAATAAAGCCGCGTTGGCACCAGTACTATAATAATATACGTGCTGACCAGCATCGTTTGTAATAGGGCTGTTATCTTCGTCTATTAATTGACCAGCGGAATTGGTTGAATACAATAGGCCATTAAAGATATAATATCAGCCCTCTAAAGTTAGCTACCAGAATCACTTGGTACACTAGGACCAACATCATCAAACCAACCATTATCATAATAAACATGATTATCAACGGCTTCTGTAAGCACAACTGTCAGGGTCAGGGTGTTATCATCGGCCTTTGCAAGTGTGCCTCCAAAAACTCTAGCTGTGATGACATTTTTGGTTATATCATGATTTGAACAATCAGACACAAATTTAATGGCGCCATCACCCATCGTTTCTGTAATCAATGTATCTGTTGGTACGTACATTTCCTGGCCGGCGATCATCAGCATGGCACCATGTATTGTACCATCACTTTCTTTCAGTGCCAATTTTCTTTCACCTTCGAAGTCAATATGCTCTGCGGTATCGACGTTAAGTATTATTGAGTTTTGAACACCATCAGTGTTATCAACAATACAAAAACTCATGACGTCATGCCAAGAATCTGCTTCTGGATTATCAATGGTAAAGGTACTTGCGATAGTTTTGAGTTCTTTCAGTTGAATATCGTTACCGTTGTCGGCTTCAACATGTAAGCCTGGTGTATTAAAGTCAACGGATTGTGTCGCTGCAAAACCGGTTGAAATCAGGCCAGCGGCCATCATTGTTAATAGAATCTTTTTCATGGGATTTCTCCAAAAAATTGTGCCCGCTAGGGCGATTTCGCCCCGAGTGGCGTTGACAAAGTACTGAAGTATAGTCAAGAAATAACTTTTGTGTTGTTTTTTATGAAAAATATTTTTATTTTGTTTTTTCAGCTATTTGGGGTTGTTTTTGTGGGGTGATATAAGCGCTTGGGTGGGGTTGAGATCGGCCAGTGGTGGGGCTGTTTGGGGCCTTAGGTGGTGGCAAGGGACTCATAGGGGATGGCGGCAAAGTCGGCAACACCAAGACAGAGTTGGCGCACAGCCAAGAGTTGGCTTAGGCGCTGTTGGCGTAATGTGGCATCGTCCACCATCACCATCACCGCATCAAAATAACCATCGATGGCAGGCATGAGACTGTGTAGGGCGTTGAGCGCTGTGCTGGCATCTTGGTGCAGCTGCCCTGCGACTTGCTTGGTGGTGTCATAAAGGTGTTGCTCTGGGGCGGTTGTCCAGGTGATGTGTGCCAAGGCCTCAATTGTGTGATCGCTCGAAGGGGGCAGGGCCTTGGTCATTTGATGCAGGCGCTTGTAGGCTGCCGTGAATGCCGCTGCCTCAGGCGATTGATAAAAGGCATGCAGTGCCATGAGTGTGTTGGTGATGGCCTGCAGGTCCATGGGACCCTTGACACGATCACGCACGCCTTGTAACAGTCCCAGTGGGATGTCTTGGCTTTGACACCATGCCGTCAAACGCTCAAACACCATGTGCTTGATCTCTAGGGTGAGCGCTGGTGCATCTTGCATGAGATCCTGAGGGTAGGTGGTGATGGTGGCATGAATCAACGGATCAAGCGGCAGTGGTTTGGGCAGTGCCAAACACAAGCGCAACACACCAATGGCAGCACGGCGCAGACCAAAGGGATCTTTGTCACCGGTTGGCGCCATGCCAATGCTGAAAAAACCCACCAAATGATCCAAACGGTCCATCAAGGCCAAAGCCTGGGCAAGTGGCTGTGTTGGCACTGCATCCAAACCACCGCTGGGCTGAAGATGGGCTTTGATGGCCGTTGCGATGTCGGCATCGAGGCCTTCTAGGCCTGCCAAATGCGCACCCACCGCGCCATGCAGCTCCGGAAACTCATAGACCAATGCTGTGGCCAAATCGGCCTTACACCAACGACTGGCCGTTTCCAGAGCGGTGACATCCAGCCCAAGTGCAGGTGCCAGTGTTTCGGCCAGGGTTTGTAAGCGTTGGCATTTGTCGGCCAAAGTGCCCAGTTGCTTTTGATAAACCATCGTAGACAGGGCTTGGGCATGTTCAGCCAAAGTCTGGCGTTGATCCTGCTCAAAGAAAAACATGGCATCGCTCAGCCGGGCACGCATGACCTTGCGGTTGCCTTGCACCACGTGTTTGGGCTGTTGGCTTTCAATGTTGCTGACTGTGACAAAATGCGGGGCAATGCGGTCTTGATACCGGACCAAAAAGCAACGTTGATGATGGTGCATCACCGCTTGCAAGGCCTCAGCAGGCAAGGTTAAGAAGTGTGGGTCAAAATCGCCCCACAAAGCTTGAGGCCATTCGACCAGTTGCACCACTTCGTCCAACAAGGTGTCATCAAGCAGCACCTCATGGTGGTTGGGGGTCAAAGCTTGAACCTGATCCTTGATGGTCTGGCGTCGTTGTGCCACATCGACCATCACTTTGGCGCGCAACAGTTGCGCCACATAATCCTTGGGGTGGGCAATGGTCAGCATGTCGGGATGATGAAAACGATGGCCATAGGTATGGCGATCGATCTCACACCCTAAAAGGCTGCCTTGCCAAATGTGTGTGCCCAACAAGCCAATGACCCAATGCACGGGTCTGGGGAAGCGTACAGGCGTTTCACTGCCCCAGCGCATCATTTTAAAACCCTGCAGTTTGGGCAGGATGTCTTTGTGGTACCAAGTGGGCAATCGGTCGGTCAAGGGCTGACCTGGTTCGGTCACGGTATGACTCAGGCGCTCACCTTTGGGCTCCGTGCACGTCGCCAAGTCCTCAAATGCCACACCGCAAGCTTTGGCAAAGCCCAGGGCTGCTGGGGTGGGTTGGCCATCGGCGTTCAGCGCGGCGGTCAAAAAAGGACCTTTCTTCTCAATCTGGCGGGTGGGGGTGGCACACAGCACATCGGTGATGTGCAAGGCCAAACGTCGTGGTGTGCCATAGACCTGGCAGTGGCCATGTTGGATGCCATGTTGCTGAAAGCATTGCAAGGTGTGCTGCTTGAGCTGCTGTAACATGGGCATCACCACCCCTGCAGGCAACTCTTCGCAACCAATTTCAAACAAAAAATCTTGGGTCTCAGACATGATTCGGTGCCTCGGCAGTGGGCGTCAAGGCCTCAACATAGGCTTTGGCCACTTGGTTGGCCAGCTGACGGATGGTGAGAATGTAACGCTGACGCTCGGTGACCGCAATGGCCCCTCGGGCGTCAAGAAGATTGAAGGCATGTGAGGCTTGCAACACACATTCGTAGGCCGCCAAGGGCAGTGTCTCAAGCGCCCGGCATTGGGTGGCATGTTGCTCAAATTGCTGAAACAACGCCTCGATGGGGGCATGTTCAAAGTTGAAGGCGCTGAGCTGCTTTTCATTGTTCAAAAACAAATCGCCATAGGTGACCGTGCCATGTGGTCCCTGTTGCCAGACCAAATCATAGATGTTGTCGACATCTTGAATGTACATGGCCAAACGTTCAAGGCCATAGGTCAACTCGCCGGTGACGGGATCGCATGTCAAGCCGCCCACCTGCTGAAAATAAGTGAATTGGCTGATCTCCATGCCGTTTTGCCACACTTCCCAGCCCAGGCCCCATGCGCCTAACGTGGGGGATTCCCAGTTGTCTTCGACAAAGCGGATGTCGTCGATCAGTGGATCCACACCAATGGCACGCAATGAGCCCAAATACAAATCTTGGATGTCCAGCGGCGCGGGCTTGAGGATGACTTGCAGCTGATGGTGCATCTGCACACGGTTGGGATTGTCGCCATAACGGCCATCGGTGGGTCGTCTTGAAGGTTGCACGTAGCATGCCCGCCATGGCTTGGGCCCCAGTGCATTGAAAAAAGTGGTGGGGTGAAAGGTGCCGGCCCCCACAGGGTAATCGATGCCACACAACACATTACAACCCTGCTCGGCCCAATAAGCCTTAAGGGTGGTGATCATGGTTTGTAAGTCAAATGTGGGCATGATGATGATCTCTTTAAATGCACGAAGGGGTCATCAGACCCCTTCGTACGTCACAACCAAAACAACTTATCGGGTTGTTGTGGTGGTGTTGGTGCGTACAGCTTGTATCGTAGCTTGCAATTGTGCAAGGGTGATGGCACCTGGTACGTATTGGTTCACTTCACCGTTGTGCTTGCTGATGATGAACGTTGGGGTGGCACTGATTTTCAGTGTTTTGGCCAAGTTTATGTTGGTTTCAAGATAGTTGGTGACGTATTGACTGGCGATGTCGGCTTTCAGACGACGGGTGTTGATGCCAAGATCTTTACACGCTTTCAAGATGCTGTCTTGTGTTAAAGGTGTGGTGGTGGTCATCAAGAAGTTGTGCAACTTGGCAAAGCGGCTTTGCTTCTCAGCAGCGATGGCTGCTTTGGCTGCAAATGTGGAAGGCCCACCAAACAATGGCAATTCTTTGACCACAACTTTGAGGTTACGATCTTGCTGAATGGCTTGCTTCAACACAGGCGCCATGGCTTTACAGTGGCCACATCGGTAGTCGATGAACTCAACGATGGTCACATCACCACGTGGGTTGCCCAAAACCAAGTTGTTGTTGGTGTTGAAGATGGCTGTTTTGTTTTGTGCGATGGTGTGTGTCACTTCGGCTTGAAATTTGGTGATTTCAGCTTGACGGTAAGCCATGATGGCATCGACAACAACTTTAGGATTGTTACGAAGGTACTGATCCACCAACTCCTTGACACGTGTTGTTTGTTGTGGTGTCAAAGCAGTGCTGTATGCAGAATGGGTTGTGGTGGCCGCCGCAAACGTTGTTGGTGTTGTGGTGGCAGTGTTGGTGGTGGTCCAGCTGGCAGCAAGCACCATAGGGGCCATTGCAAGAGGAAGTAATATTTGTTTCAGCATACGATGCTCCTGTGTATTGTTTAAACAAACGATGTTGCCATCATCCTAATGACAACCCAGACAGATTACGGTATTTTACGAGGCATGACAACCCCACAATCCAGGATGTGGTCGGTGCCATGCATGTGACGTGTGTGATGTCAGCGGTGATCAATTTGTTTGGGTTGATGCGCCTTCATGAATTCTAAGATTTGCCACCAATTCTGATGCGGAAAATACAGGACGATTTTGTTGCAGCGCTGTCTATCTTCTTATTCTTAGCAGAGGAGATGCGGGCCGGAGATCCAAAACTATCGCTGTGGCAATAATTTAAAAAAAGATTGCTGACAGTGTTGCCACTGTATAGCCCATTGGGTGCATTGCGTAGCCAGGTGGCAGCAGCATAAACGAATGCAGCGGACCAGCATGCCCAAGCCGACAGCCCCATCACGGCGGTAACGGCAAGACCCAGCAGCAGTTTACAATAACTTTTGATCAACGCGGAAATTTGAATGATCAGGTACATGCTGTAAGAGATGCTGTTGGTCAAAAAGGAGGGGGTGACATCTTGATTGGTGTGTGTGTAGTCATCACCTGTGTAGTACTTGAGGGCAAACGCGCAAGTTTCAAACATATTGAAAGAAGCCAGCAACACGGCTACCAAAGCCGGTATGTTCCAGATCATGGTGAATGTGAAGAAGGTGATGCAGGCATCAATCAAACCATTGATCAAGGTGAAAAAACCCTTCCAGGGTTTGGAATCGACCGTGGCCTGGATTTTGCCAAGCATGGATGTTAAAAAGCCTGCTTTGCCAGGTGATGATTGTTGCATCACAGGTATGAGTTCTGATTTCTGTGGATCAGGCTTGTATGTTTGATAAACGTGATTGGGGTCGCTTGAATACCAAGTGTGGTGCATATTGGTATTGGTATTGGGGATTGGTTCATGTAAAGACACCTGTGTCTTTTTATTTGATGAGATGTGATTGTTGATTTGTACTAAAAGCTTTTCTATTTTAGATGCAATTTCATCTTTTCTATCTTTGACGCGGGTCAACAATGTTGGCCCATTGGCGTCCTTATCGTCTTGGGCATTGTAATAATATTCGAAATGTTCGTATTCGTTGTTCGTATCGGTTTGAGGCCTGGCGGTGTGCATGACATTTTTAACAAGCTGGTCTTTGCGGGTCACCATTCTGCGTACTGACCAGCCGGCATATTTTGCGGCTTGATAGAGTTTGGTGATGGTGTCGATGACGGCCAATGACGCAATCAATACTGCCGCCCAGTGTATCCAGAAGGCATATGCACTCATGAGACCGAGGTTGGCGGCCCAACCGGTGAAAGATTCGGCTTTGTAGAGATACAGTGCGCCACATGAGACCAACATGGCCGCCACGATGCACAGTTGTACCACATCCCACGCACTGTTGGTGCGGGTGTTGTGGTGATAAATGGCTTTGTCGGTACTGTTGAGGTAATTGAGGGCAGTGAGGATGTTGTTGATGATGTTGCAGCATAAGATCAGCAACAAGGGCCAAATGGAAGCACTGAAAAGTACAATGGGTATGGATTTGATGAGTGCATCAGGCACTTGATAAAAAATATTGGTCCATGTGGTCAGTGTTTTGAACCATGTTTGATCAATCCAGGTGTTGGTCTGTTTTGCGGTATTAGGCATGAACGGCCTCACAAACAGCAAGTGCGGTTGGTGCGTGCTGCTGAATGCAGGGCGCAAGTGTTGGGCGTAAATGTGACATGTACAATTTGTCCTTCTGATCAAAACGTGCCCAGTTTAACACGCAGGTTAAGACATTTCAAGTGACGATGAGCGTGGTGTGCCATACGATCTGGTCATCCTTCAGGCGCTATAAAGTGTCATGTTTGCCATCAAGATTGAATTTGTAAGCGTAGAAAAGCGCCGATGGCGTACGCGCAGGATGGCGGCATGTTTGTGGCTCAGGGAGTTAGGATGCGCTGAAGTGTTGGCGCAGCGCTTTGATGTTGGCGACGGTGTCATGGCTGCTTTGGCCAAACAATGCTGCGCCCGCAACGAATCGGTTGGCGCCAGCGGCCAATGCTTGTGGCAGGGTCGTGCTGTTGATGCCGCCATCGACAGTCAGTTGCGTGGCCAGTTGGTGGGTGTCGATGTGTTGGCGCACTTGGGTGATTTTTGGCAAGGCCTCGGCCATGAAGGCTTGGCCGCCAAAGCCTGGTTGGACGGTCATCATCAGTGCCTCGTCGCACAGGTTCAAATGTGGCAACCAAGCTGTCAGATCTTCGTTCGGCTTGAAAGCCAGCCCTGATTGGCAGCCAAGGCTGCGAATGTGTGCCAAAATTGTTTCAGGTTGGTTGCATGCAGATGGATGGACCGTGAGGGTGGTGGCACCTGCCTGGGCAAACGCTTCAAGCATGTTGCCCAGGGGGTTGATCATCAGGTGTACGTCGATGGGGGCGGTGATGCCATGATCACGCAGTGCTTGGCACAGCATGGGGCCAAAACTCAGGTTGGGGACATAATGGTTGTCCATCACGTCAAAGTGGATGCGATCTGCACCGTTCGACAGTGCATGGGCGCAAACGGCACCCAGTGCGGCACCATTGGCCGCCAAAATGGAAGCCGATAAGGCATATGGCAGTTGAGCGTGATCACGAAGCGTCATGGTGGTGGTCCTCAGCGAGAGACGAGCTTGGGCAAAACATGCTGGCATTGCATGAGGTGTTGCCACCACAACCAAACTTGGTGCCAGGTATGGGTGTCGGGGCACGTTGGAATTGATTGTGCCATCAGTGCGTCCCAGGCTGCACATGGGCATGACTGTGGTTTGACGGTAGGTCGGCACCACCCCTGCCAACTGCCATGGTCTTGTGTTTGCAAGCATGCCTGAAAATGATCAATCCGCAAGTAGGGCGGCGGCGTCAGCGCATGGATAGACGTCATACACAGGGTCAACGTTAAAAGCATGAGGGTGCGCATGATCTGTACTCCAAGTTGGGGTGGCTGTTCATTTGCGACCTCGACTTTTGCGTATGAGGTCGTATGCGTTTTGGATGTTGCCTGCTTTTTCGGTGGCCATTTTGATCATTTCCTCAGGCAGGCCTTTGGCCATCAGGCGGTCTGGATGATGCTCACCCATCAATTTGTGATATTTCTTTTTGAGGGTTTGGTCGCTGTCTTGTGGGGTGGCACCCAAAGTCTGATAGGCTGCATCAAGTTGATGGGGGGCAGCGGTTTGTCGTTGATGTCTGCCGCCATGGGCGTGCTCAAATCCAAAGCCTTGTTGGAAGCCACCAAATTGCATTTGAATGCCCAAGCTCTGACAGATGGTTTCGAGCATGCGCTGTTTTTGGGGGGACAAGGTGCCATCGGCTTGCGCGGTTTGAATTTGAAAGTCCAAAAACATGCGCAACAAAATGAAATTGCCTGCCACGGCGTGTTTGAGCTGTACCAACGCAGCCTGCAGTTGAAAGTCGGGTTGTTTGCCACGATTGAATGCGGCTCGGGCTTCCTGTCTTTGCTGGGCAGACATGCGGCATTGGCGCATGGCACTTTGTGCGATTTCAATTTCTTGCGCGGTCACGACACCATCGGCTTTGGCCAAGTGTCCCATCACCGCAAACGTGACATCAAAAAAAACCTGTTGGGTGGCGCTGCGCTGCTGGTGTGCATGGGTGAATTGAAATGGGATGCCTTGCAGCAGCTGTCGGAGTGCGCGGTCAAAACGATGCCCCATCCAACCCCCAAACATCAGGCCCAAAAGGCTGATGCCCAGTGCTTTGCCGAAAAGGTAACCCAAAAGGCCGCCAAAAAATGTACCAAAACCAATCATGTCGCCATGGTACGCGTTTTTTTCAAAAAAGCCAATGGTTGTGGCCAGATCCTAAGTTCTCCAGGTCTGTTCCAACAAAAAAGCATCAAACATGCAATTCTGACGCCTCTGTCCAAGCCTAGATTTTGACCACATGCCACGCCAGGCGTTTGCTGGCACAGCCCTGTGGTCTGCGCAGGGGTGTCTTGATTGCGTCAAATACGCATGCTATGCTTTGACCATGATGACAACTGAATGGAATGCATACGCATGGGCCGGTCTTGGGCTTGTGTTGATTTTAATGGACATCAAATTGGCGCAAACCGTGGTGCTGTTTTTGGTGGGTTTGGCTGCATTGTCGGTGGGCATGACGGTGTCGTGGATGCCTGCCATGGCTTTGGCCGAACAGTTCAAATGGTTCATGGGCGCGACGCTGCTATGGACCTTGCTGCTTTGGCGGCCACTTCAGCGCTACAAACACCACAACAGTGAAACGTTCCACAATTTGAAAGGGCGCACCATTGAGCTTGTGTCGCCGCACCTGTCGCCAGGCCAAAAGGGCCAGGGCAGATGGTCTGGCACGTTGGTGGATGTGATGCTGGATGCCGATTTGGATCTGACGGTGACACCTTCAGATGATTTGGTCATTGTCCGTGTTGAGGGCACATTGTTTGTGATTGGACCCAAAACACAGCGGGACCGTCATTGAACAATGCAAGCATGAGGAGCAAAAAATGTTGGGTGGTGAGTTGACGGTCATTGTGTTGGCCTTTTTGTTGTTGTTGGTGGTCAAGGGGGTCAAGATTGTGCCACAACAACAGGCGTTTGTGGTTGAGCGCTTGGGTAAGTTTGACCGGGTGTTGGAGCCTGGTTTGGCATTTTTGGTGCCAGGCATTGAACGGGTCAGTTATCGGCACTCATTGAAAGAAGTGGCCACAGGTGTGCCAGAGCAAACGGTCATCACCAAAGACAACGTGCCATTGGTCATCGATGGCATTCTGTATACACGTATCTTGGATCCACGTGCGGCGTCGTATGGCGTGGCCAACGTCAATTTTGCCATCACACAGTTGGCGCAAACGACCATGCGTGCTGAAATCGGTAAAATCACACTCGACAAAACCTTTGAGGAGCGTGATGCCATCAACGCCAACATTGTGACCGCAATCAATGAGGCCACATCCATTTGGGGCATCCAATGTATGCGGTATGAAATTCGTGACATCAAGCCGCCACAAGATGTGCTGGACGCCATGCAACTTCAAATGACTGCCGAACGTCAAAAAAGGGCAAGGGTTCTGGAATCTGAAGGGCAAAGACAGTCTGAAATCAATCGTGCTGAGGGCGAAAAGCGTGCAGTGGTCTTGGCGTCTGAAGCCATCATGACCGAGCAAATCAACAAGGCCAAAGGTGAAGCCGAAGCGATCCTGACCGTTGCCAATGCCACGGCAGAAGGGTTGAAGGTTGTGGCAAAAGCCATCGGTGAGCAGGGTGGTGTGGATGCGGTGTCCATGCGGGTGGCCGAACAATATGTGGACGCATTCAGACAGCTTGCACAAACCAACAACACGGTGTTGTTGCCAGCCGACATGACCAACCCAGGTGGCATGGTGGCGCAAGCCCTGACGATTTTCCAATCACTCAAAACTGCCGCCGATAAGTGACGACTGAAGGCCGCGACAGTGACTTGCAAACCATGCTGAAAACGCGCATGATGATGCCAGGACATGATGAGGGAGTTGAGACATGTTGGACACAATGGTGAGTTTGGTGCATGGCATCAAAAGTTCTTTGATGCACAATGGGCCTTTTTTGCTCTCTGTGGTCGGATTGCTTTGGGGCATCAATTTGGTCAACAGCATGATTGGCTATCGTCTCAATGTTTTTGGCATTTTACCACGGCATCCTTGGGGCTTGGTTGGCATTTTCACCGCACCTTTTTTGCATGGCAGCTTCAATCACCTTTTTATGAACTCGGTGCTGATGTTGGCATTGGGCGGTTTGTTGATGATGGGTGGGCTACAAGTCTTCATTGAGGTTTCGGTGTTGATCACCTTGTTGTCTGGCATCATGACCTGGTTTTTTGGCCGAAAAGCCCTGCATGTTGGTTCCAGTGCGGTGATCATGGGCTATTGGGGTTACATGCTTGTCAATGCTTATCAGCATCCCACTTTGTTGGCCATTTTGTTGGGTGGGGCGTGTTTCTACTATTTTACAGAAATGGCCGTCAACCTCATGCCTTCTGAGCCTGGTGTGTCTTGGGAAGGTCACTGTTTTGGGTTCATCGCGGGCATTTTGGTCAGCATCTTTCACGTGCCGTTTTTCAATTGGTTTGCTGAAGTTTTTTTGCGCCATGTGCAGGTCGCCAGCTGAGTCACGTCAGGCAAAAAACTCCACCAAATGCACCCGGGCACCCGAGGTGTGTATGAAATCTGAGCGGCGGCCCATCAAGTTGGTGTGTGTGGCCTTTAAATAAGCAAAACGTTGTCGCTGCCAAGTTTTTTGAAACAACAACCGACCCAGAGGTTGATCGTTGAGCCTTGTGAATGCCTGGGATGTGGGGCTGTTTGGATTGGCCTCCAGCCATGAAAAGCACACCATCTTTTCCAATGTTGTGTGTACCTGAATGGTGACACCACGACAGTGCTTGGGTTGAAATGATGTCAGGCCGTGCATCATCAGGCTACGCTTGGGCATGTCAAGGTGGGTGAGGGTCGTTCGATGCCCGTGGCGCTCAAACCATGCTGTTGTTGAAGTGGGATCATGCAGCGGTGGCAGAGCCTGAAAGCCATGTGGCGTCTGTGATGTGGACGTGTGCCATGCTGTCGTCTGTGGAATCAGAGCAAGGCATTGGCTGCAATGGGGTGACATGGCGCTTCTCTTGAAAAGTTTCAACCATTGTAGGCGGTCCAAGTCCCTCTGTCGATGGGATGGATCACCCAGCGCATGCCGACACTGCAGCGGGGCATTTTGTTTTTTTGTGTGTGATGTGGCACAATGATGTTTTTTGGGGAATTTGAACATGTTGCGTCACCTATCTTGGCAATTCATGGGTGTGTGTGTGTGGCATGTGTCTGTCTTGGCAGCCGCATGCCCAGCACCTCAAGGTGGGCCTGAAGGGTTCATGGCCATGATGCAGCCGATCATTCAAGCTGAAAATCATAAGATTGCACAGTCGCGTGCACAATTGCAGCATTGGCGCCAACAGCTTGATCTCGGTCAGCCATTGACCATCGATGCGCGCATGGCTTTGGCCAAGCTGTCAGGCGTTTACCAAGTGACTTTCACGCACAACACGCGTGCGGTGATAGCGGCTTTGCTTGTGCGCGTTGACACAGTCCCCATGGGGTTGGCTTTGGCGCAGGCTGCCAATGAGTCGGCCTGGGGCACGTCACGTTTTGCACAACAAGGCTGCAATTATTTTGGCCAATGGTGTCACAGGCCTGGGTGTGGTTTGGTGCCACAGCAAAGAGCACCGAATGCCACACATGAAGTGCGCCGTTTTAAAACCGCTGCCGACAGCGTCGCTGCCTACATGCGCAATCTCAACCGCAACCCTGCTTATCAAGACTTCCGGCAGCAACGACTGGCATTGCGCCGAGCCAAAGCGCCACTGACGGGACAAGCGTTGGTACACACGATGGCACCTTACACGCGCCAAAACCCAGAATATGGCCGCATTTTGGCGCACATGCTGGCGCGTCATCACATGGATCAGCGAGGGTAAAGGCATGCAATGGTTGCGCTATGTGCATTTGGCACGTGTTCATCAGCCCATTGGTTACGCATTGCTGCTGTGGCCAACTTTGTGGGGATTGTGGGTTGGTTTTTCTGGCATGCCACCATGGCCGATGTTGCTGGTGTTTGTTGCGGGGGTGTTGGTCACCCGTTCTGCAGGTTGCATCATCAATGACATGGCCGATCGTGACATCGATCAACATGTGGTGCGTACCGCACAGCGTCCATTGGCCAACGGCACGATGACCATGCGTGAAGCCTGGTGTTGTCTGGGGGTGTTGTGTGCCGTGGCGGGGGGGCTGGCCATCAGCCTTGGCATGCACGTCATGCTATGGGGCTTGCCTGCTGTGGCATTGATGGTGCTCTATCCCTTTGCCAAACGCTGGTTTTTCTGCCCACAGTTGTTTTTGAGTTTGGCCTTTTCGTGGAGTGTGGTGTTGGCATGGCGGGTGTCAGGTCAGCCGATGACCGCGCCATTGCTGTGGTGGCTGTTTGCCGCCAATGTCTTTTGGACCGTGGCCTACGACACGCTGTATGCCATGGCCGATAAGCCTGAAGATTTGCAATTGCGCATGCATTCTTTTGCCATCACCTTGGGAGAGCATGATCATTTTGGTGTGGGGGTGTGCTACGCGTTGATGATGACTTGTTGGTGTGGTGTGCTGTATCGTTTGGCAGCGCCTGCCTCGGCATGGTTGTGCTTTGTGTTGGCCGCCTGTGATGCAACAGCATTGTGGTGGTCTTGCCGTGCACGGTGTCCGCAAGCATGTTTTGCTGCATTCTTGGCCAATGCTCGAGTGGGTGCTTGGTTGTGGTTGGCAGCTGCTGCAACATTTGTGTTTTAAATCATGACTTTGTGCCAGACATGAAGTGCCTGTGGATAAAAATGTGGATACTTTGTGTGTGGCTGGGATGCCGATGGCGCCGCATCATCAATGCTTGAAAAACACGGCAGCCAATGTTATAATCTGGCTGTTATCAAATTTTAACGAAAAGGATGCATATGTCATCAACCTGTACCTTGCCCATCGATGGTTTGAGTCGTTATCTGCAACAGGCTTACGCTGCGCCGTTGTTGTCGCTGGCCGAAGAACAACAACTGGCCCGACGCTATCGCGATCACGATGATCGAGAGGCAGCGCGTCAATTGGTGTTTTCGCATGTGCGATTTGTGGTCCGCATGGCCCGTCATTATCAGGGATTTGGTTTGCCGATGGCCGATTTGGTGCAAGAAGGCACGGTGGGTCTCATGAAGGCGGTCAAACGTTTTGATCCCGACATGGGGGTGCGCTTGGTTTCTTTTGCCATGCACTGGGTCAAATCTGAAATGCATGAGTTCATTCTGAAGAACTGGCGCATCGTCAAAGTGGCCACCACCAAGTCTCAACGAAAATTGTTTTTCAATTTGCATAAGTTTCAAAAACAGCGTCAACACTTCTCAGCAGAAGACACCCAAGCCATTGCCGCATTTCTGAATGTGCCCGAGCACGAAGTGACGACCATGGCTCAGCGTTTGGCGTCTGGCAGTGAGTCGTCTGTGGACATGACCGTGGACAGTGAGCAAGGCTCACATACGGTGCAACACGAAGCACTCGAAGACGACCGCTTCAATCCAGAAGATCAAGTCAACAACATGGACTGGGCCAGCAAACGTGATGCAGCACTGTATTTTGCCTTGGATCATTTGGATGCACGTGCGCGCGCCATCGTGCAACAGCGTTGGTTGAACGAAGACAAAACATCGCTCAGCAAGCTTGCTGAGCATTATGGTGTGTCCATCGCACGCATCGGTCAGATTGAAAAGCAAGCCATGGCCAAATTGCGCTTGTTGATGGGGCAAAATCTGTTGGCCGAGTAATCTTTTTGGCATGTCATCAAACACGTGATGTTGCACTTTGCAGTGCGGCGGTACTGGATGCCCATCATGGCTGAGTTTCTTGCAGCATCACAACGATGAGTGGGCACAGGTCATCACGCCACGACATCGCGCTTGGGCTTTTCGATTTTGACCAGTGCTGTCTCATTGAAAAGTGCATGCAGCGTGCAATCATGAAGCACCCATCCAATCCGAACCCATGACCACAGGTGGTGTTTATGATCCTTTGTGTCATGATCAATGTGTGGCGTGGTGCCAGGTTCCGTGGTGTGTCGAGGGGGGGCGAGAGCACACATCAGATTCCGGCGTATGGGTTTTAAATGCTCTATTGTATGCAGGAATGACAATCGGGCAGTCAGCGGTTTTGGCTTGCAGGGTTGACAGCATGCTAAAAATCAGCTAGGTTGAAATGAGAAACTGAGAGACTTGATCATGATGCATCAAATACGGCGACATAAACGGGGCAAATAAAGCCCCCAACCACACCTTTATGTTTTCCTGTATTGATTTTAGAGATCCATCATGTCAAATTCCACTGAACAATCATCCCTAAATTCCACTGTGTATAAAACCTTGCTGCTCAGTTTGGTGCTGCTTTCTGCCGTTTTCATCGGTTTGGACTGTTTCATCAATTCGGCTTTCTATCTGTCTCAAATGACATGGTTGGCGCCTTTTGCCACATTCATTGTCTTGGCAGCACTGAGTGGGTTTGTCCTCAATTTTATTCTGTATGCGCTGGATGCGCCCAACGAACTCAACGCTCTTTTTGACGCCATAAGTAAGGCCATTGCTGGCAAAATGGCTGCATCCGAGATCACGATGCTCAGTGTGTTTTCATATGCTGTGGCCCTCGGCAGTGGTCTGATGATGGGCTTGTTCACTTACGATACCTACGTTCAATTTCAATTGCCTGTTGGGCTTTTTTCACACCCCATCGTGATTGTGATGTGCTTGGCTTATACGTTTTTGACGTTCACACTCATTCGCAATGTGTTTGCCGATGCCGAGAGTGATTGGGAAACGTTCATCAACAACATTTGGCAGGGCAATGGCTTCAATCGCCAGTTCCTCTTGTTCTCAGTGTTGACGGTCACCGGCTTGTTTGCAACGTTGTACACAGGGTGGGCATGGTTTGCGGGTGCGCAGCATGCTTTGTTGCTGATGGGCTTTGGCTGGTATGCGGCACAAAGTTTGGCCAGTCTGTTTTTTGTTGCTGTGTTGCTTGGTGAATCGTTCTTTGTGCTCAAGAGCTGCATGTGGATGACAATAGAATGCGATAAAGATCAGAATGTCACGACCAATGTGCTGTTGCTTGGGGTGCTGATGATGCTGGTTCTATTGAATGCGCTGGGCAATGCTGCCATTGCCTGCAGTGGTGTAAATGGTACGATGGCATTGTTGGCAGGTGCCTTTGGTGCGTTGTTGTCCTGTGTGGTGATGACCAAATCTTTGTATGAATCGTCGGACACAGAGTTAGATGGAAAAGTCCGCCCCTTTTCTTTTGTGGGTTTCAGGGCGAAATGCGCAGAAGTGCTTGAAAACGTTGGCATGACCAATGATACCGTTCTGCGTGCCACAGGCATCACTGTACTGACATTGGCCATGTTGGTGCTCAGTCAGTTTCAAGCCTGGCAAATCTTGCCCAGCCTGTTGACCGTGCCTTATATACTGCCGTTGATCCAAGTGGCATTGTTGCTTGGCATCGTCATGACCTTGTTTGTTGGTTATGACCGTAATGTGCAGCAGGTTGATGGTGACCCCTCTGGAGAATCCAAGGTTTCTTCCAACGATCTGGCCGGGAAAAGATCTGAAAAAACTGGATGGTTGGGTTGGCTATGGTCATATTTGTACTCGAACAATGAGGGCTACGACGGGGTTGACGTGAAAGAACCAATCGTTTGATCGGGGGATATCGTCATCACATGCGTGCACCCGCAATTGCACCAACAGCGACCATGGCTCAATGCTTTCAAATTTCAGCAGAGAGATGATGAGGTGTCCTGTGTTGTGCCAAGCACATCCCAGGCCTGTCTAGGTTTCTGTGTGCAGCATGGTTTATGCGGGACGACACTCAATAGGCATGATGATTGGGCAAAAGTATTGAGCACGTCAAATGGCCAGGCTTGATGGATCATGATGTGGTTGACGTGGGCGTGAAGTGCGCATTGAGGCATGTTTGATGCAAATGTGCTCGCGTCATGGTGTTTGCATCATCTGATGGCGCTTTTTCATTCTTTGGCGCAATTGTATCAACAAATGCAATGGTGCTGGCATGATATGTTTTCAGCTTGATATTGGTGTCGGAGGTGATGCTTGATTGTGTGCGCCGAATGTTGGCAGATGATCGGGTGTTATTGGTGTGTTTGTGCGAGGTATGTATCGAGTAAGCTTTTGTGGAAGCGTGCTTTTGTCAGCATCATTGGCTTTGTTTTACTATGGTTTTGTTGACCAGAACGTTGATCAAGTACTGGGTAGTATCCCAGATGCTCGTAAAAATATGCCATTACTTCAGAATGGCTGGTTCTAAAAATTTTCAGAGTTTCATTGGTTTGTTGGATTTCTTTTGTGTGTTGGGTCTGATCTGGATACAGGTAACTCAGCAGAACGTATGTCATCATGGGCAGCAACAAAGTGGCCCCAGATATGCCCAGAAGCACATTGGCTTGGAGATGGCACAGCACCAATATGCCGGGCATCATGCAGGTGATGCAGATCAGCAGTAGGGTGCATGTTTTCAAATGTTTTTGGGTGGTCGCATGATCGATGTGGTTGGGCAGGCATGCAAAGGTCAGGCGTTCTAGGGATAGGGCCATGATGGTGATCAAAGCCAACCATGCCAAGCTCCAGGCACATGCTGTGCCCATTGTGCCATGACCAAACCACCCGATGTAGGGATAAAACCATGGGTAGGTGGTATTGACCAGCGCTGCGCCACCATAAAGCCACGTCATCATGGGTGGGGCAAGTGCCACCAAGGCCACGATCAACAGCAGATCCCGAAATTCAAATCGTTGGAGACCAAGGCGAATCCAAGCATCCAATGCATCGGTTAAAATCGCCATGTCTGTGTTCAGGCTGTGCGCGCTGGTTAGGAAAGTTTTGCTTGCCTCATGGCAGCGACACAAGCTCAGTGTCATGGCAACGCCTTTGACAATCGCCAAGTAGTAGACGTGCGCAATGGCAAATAAGAAGTCTCGCAAGAAAAAACCCACACTGATTTCGTAAAGACCCACCTTCAGAAGATGCCAAAGGTCATGGCCTGCACGTTGTAGGCGTTGTAACCATGTGCTCAGCAATTTTTGGTGCTTGGGCATGGGGGTTGAGGCATACCAACGTTTGCCGGTGATGATCCAATAGGGCACACCAATGACGGCATGGACGGTGCTACCGATGATGCTACGTTTGGGATCAGAGATGATGTCATACAGCAACAAGGCTGGTTTGATGCTCAAGGTCATGAAATTGAGAAAATACCATGAACCACAGCCATGCGATAGAAATGGAAAGCCTGCCATGAATAGCGCCAAAAAATATAAAACACCAAATATCAAAAGAGAATCCAAAATTGTAATGATGGCATGATGGATGCTTTGCGCCGTAAAACTTTGGGCTCGTCGTGTGATCAAATCGTGTGCGATCACCCAGAGTTGCCCACATAAGAACCCAACACACAAAGCCGTCACCCAAGGCGCGGCCTGTGCCGACAATAGGCCATGTGAGAGGGGTAAAATGATGTGCGTGTAAAATTGTGCAGACAGACCAGAAAACTGCCAGCCATAGTAATCATGACCCAAGATCATGGTGGCAGGAATCCAATAGGCAAAACCAAACACTGCCATGGAGATTGGGTTGGCGCGACCATAATCATACATGGTTTTGAAAAGGCACCGCATGCCTGAAAAAATACGTGCAATGGGATTGTTGGCCCAGGTGTTGACCTGCATGGGTTGCGGTGTGGGTGGGTCTACATTTTTTGGTTTTGATGGCTCAAAGTACCCCAGTATGCCCCAAATGGCAAAGATGCCAGAAGCACACGCCAAAAGTTGTGCTGAGCGTTTGACACAGTGTATGGTCGATTGAATGGCAAAGAGTATGTGCGTCTGTGCAGACCAAAGCAGGACGTTGGGGTAGAAACAGCAGAGGATCCACATGATAGAGAGAGCCACACCCACCGTGGTGACGATGGGCGCACATTGCCAGTGTTTAAAAAAGGCAGCCAAGTAAGCATTGTGAAAGGTGTGGTAGACTGGATCGGTTTCGTTAATTTCTGCGGCAAAATTTTTGTATTGTGCTGCGTTTTGTTCTGAATCAAGAGGGGGCTCATAGGCATTGTCGTCGGCTTCTTTAACAATACGCATGCACTCGGCAAGTACCGTGGCCGTTTGGCCACTGCGTATCCCATGTGTGATGCTGTAATGTTCATTGTCTGACATGGCCGTGTACAAACGACGGTAAAGGGTTGCACGTTGTGCGTTGGGTGTTGAGATGTCATCTGACGATGTCCACAGCGGTTCAACCGTTTTTTGTTCTGTATCTGAGGGATTTTGGTCGGGCAACAGCCTTTGGATCAAGCTGAGTTTATGATGGCAGTGTTGCTCAGACATATGGAAACCAAACATCCAAGCCCAAAAAGGGCCATTGTTCTGCAGGATGCCCTGGTCTTTTCGCTTATTAATTTTGATGATGTGCGCTGTAAGTTTTTCGCGCAGACGTTTTACGATGGGTCTGTGATTCGGGTCTGGGCGAGAATGTGAAATCATTTTTTATCGATCATTCTTTTTAGGAAATTGAACCCTAACATAAAAAATTAAGTCTTACAAAGGTTTTGTTTCATGTTGGCTGGTGCAATATACGCATCATCACCTTCACATCGTAGCACGTTGTGCCTGACTTGGGAAGCGGCAAAGGTGGTCAGGCATGGTTGCTGGCCATGGGTTTTGATCAGGCACCTGAATCAGCACATTGGGGTGGTGTCATGTCTGAATTTTAATGAGAAAATCTTGGGGTGTGCCGTTGTCATCTTGACTTTTTGGCAATGATTGGGTAATGTAAGTCATTCAAAATCAAGGCGCAAATGCCCACCTGATTGTTTTTCCAGGATATCATCATGAGCACGTCAGAACACGACATCAACGAACACATGCCGCTGTCCCTATTCACCGAGCAGGCGTATCTGGATTATGCCATGTACGTGATTCTGGACCGTGCCTTGCCGCAGCTTGTCGATGGCCTGAAGCCGGTGCAAAGACGCATTGTGTTTGCCATGTCAGAGTTGGGCTTGAAGGCTTCCAGCAAATACAAAAAATCAGCCAGAACCGTCGGTGATGTTTTGGGTAAATTTCATCCTCATGGTGACATGGCATGCTATGAAGCCATGGTCCTGATGGCGCAGTCCTTCACTTACCGTTATCCACTCATTGATGGGCAGGGCAACTGGGGTTCCATTGATGATCCCAAAGCATTTGCTGCCATGCGCTACACGGAAGCAAAATTGTCGCCATATGCACAGGTGCTGTTGTCTGAGTTGGGTAAGGGCACTGTGGATTGGGTGGACAATTTTGATGGCACGCTGCAAGAGCCTGTGACGTTGCCGACCAGGTTGCCCAACATGCTGCTCAATGGTGCATCGGGCATTGCAGTGGGCATGTCGACGGACATCCCCCCCCACAACATGCGTGAGGTCGTTGCGGGGCTGGTGCATGTGTTGGATCATCCCAACACCGATGTGGCATCGTTGTGTGCCATCATTCAAGGACCGGATTATCCCACGGGTTGTGAAATCATCACGCCCAAGGCCGACATTGTGGCCATGTACACCACAGGTAAAGGCAGCATACGACAGCGTGCCATTTATGAGGCCAAAGGCGATGAAATCATCATCAAGGTGGTGCCTTATCAAGTGTCGCCGGCCAAGATTTGCCAGCAAATTGCAGATCAGATGCGTGCCAAAAAATTGCCCATGGTCATTGATTTGTCGGATCAGTCTGATCATGAGCAACCGGTTTGTATTGTGTTGACCTTGCGCTCCAATCGTGTGTGTGTTGAGGATGTGATGGCCCACTTGTTTGCCACCACCGATCTTGAAAAAAACTACCGCATTCATCTCAACATGATTGGGCAAGATCGCAAGCCAAAAACGCACAATTTGTTGGAGATATGCCAAGCGTGGCTGACTTTTCGACGTGCCACCATCACGCGGCGATTGAGTTTTGAACGAGACAAACTGACAGCGCGACTGCACATTTTGGCAGGTTTTGCCATTGCATTCCTCAACCTCGATGATGTCATTGCCATCATCCGTGAGGCCGATCATCCCAAGCCAGCACTCATGGAGCGTTTTGGTTTGACGACCATACAAGCAGAAGCCATTTTGGAGCTGCGCCTCAAACAACTGGCCAAGTTGGAGCGGTTGGCCATTGAGCAGGAGCAACAAGCTTTGCAGCAGCGCTTGGATGAGATTGAGCACGTGTTGTCGTCAAAACAGGCGATGTCCGACTTGATGAAAACCGAGTTGTTGGAAGACGTGGCGCATTTTGGCGACGATCGTCGGAGCCCGTTGGTTGAACGTGCTGGTGCACGTGTGTTGGTGGAGCAGCGTAAGCCACCTTTAGAAGCGTTGACGGTGATCTTGTCTGATCGTGATTGGATTCGTGTTGCCAAGGGGCACGATGTTGATGCCTCGGGTTTGAGTTTCAAGTCGGGCGATGGCCTAAAAATGTTTGTGCGTGGTCAATCGCACGATGTATTGTTTGCGCTTGACAGTCACGGCCGTGGTTATGGCCTGAACCCAACAGATTTGCCTTCTGCCAGATCTCAGGGAGAGCCCTTGACCAAATATTTGACCCCTGATTCTGGTGCACAATTTTTGGGTCTGGTGTTTGCAAAAAGCAGCACCGCTTATCTGATGACCCATCAAGGGGGCTATGGTTTTGTGGCGCAGCTTGGTGACATGGTCACACGTCAGCGTGCCGGCAAAGTCATCGTGGTGAAGCAAGCGCAGGATCAGCTCATGATGCCCATCCCCGTGCCACAAGGCACAGACAATCATGTGGTTGTGGTCAGTCATGTGGGCCGTTTGTTGATTTTCCCCTTGGCCGATGTGCCCAACCTGAAACGTGGCAAGGGCAATCGTTTGATGCTTTTAAAAGACGAAGAGCGCATGGTGGCCGCTGTGGTGATGGGCCCTCAGGACACATTGCAAGTTTATGCCGGAAGGCGTAAACTGAAATTGGAAGTGCAGCAGTGGCAACAGTATCTTGGCAAGCGCGCTCAGCGTGGTCGTTTTCTGCCCAACGCTTTCCGCCGTGTCACCCGTTTGACTGTCGTTGCTGGCCGATCATCAACCTAAAGCGAGGTTTGCCATGCCATCAACATCGACTGTGGTCGTGCGCCAACACCCCATTGTGTGTTTGAGTTTGGTGTTACAGTGGTTGTGTTATATGGTGGTGTCTTTTTTTGTGTCGAACATGCCGGTGTTGCAACAGCCCATTGGCATGACGTCTCTGACATTGGCCACATTGTTTTTGCGATTCTTACTGTGCATTTTGCTGATTCAATGTGGCAAGATTGCCATTCAATTTTGGACCACCCGTTACGTCATCATGCCCAAAAAGCTGATTCGACAGCACGGTTGGATTGCGCGTCGCACCACAGAGATTTTGTTGTCAAAAATAGAAAGCATCCATGTGTACCAGTCTTTCTGGGGCAGGGTGTTGGGTTATGGCAGTCTCGCTGTACAAGGCACTGGCGGTTTGAGTGATCCATTTCACTACGTGCCCAAACCATTTGCGTTTCGTGATCAGATTGATCAACGTGTGCACGCCTTGACCGAGACACCATGACATGCCGTGATGGCATACTGCATCAGTCATGTTCATGACCTTGGATGTATGTTAGGCTTGCACAGCTTCCCCCAATGATTCATCATAGAGACTTTGCCATGACCCAACGCAGCAACACTTTATTGGGCGCCACCTTGCTTGTGACTGGCACCACCGTGGGTGCGGGGATGCTGGCTCTGCCTGTTGCCACTGCACCTGGAGGGTTTTACCCTGCGCTGATGATTTTTTTGGGTGTCTGGCTGATGATGTTGATGTCGGCATTTTGTTTGGTGGAACTCAGTTTGCAGATGCCTGTTGGCACCCACCTGGTGTCCATGGCCAGAGAAACCATGGGCTGGTGGGGCCAACAAAGTGCTTGGTGGGTGTATTTGGCATTGCTGTATGCCTTGAATGCCGCGTATCTGTCGAGTCTGAGTCACTTGATGGCTGGCTTTGTCGCCGATCATTGGCACTTTTCCTTGCCCGTTGGCATCACAGCATTGGTTTGGGTCGGTGTGTTCATGGTCTTGGTGGTGGGAGGCATGCACCATTTTGATCGATGTAACCGTTTTTTGATGACAGGACTGTGTGTTGTGTTTGCTGTGTTGTGTGGCAAGATTGTGCCGCATGGTCATGCCAGTTTGCGCACGTTCTATGATGTGGGTCAAAGTTGGCAGGGGTTGCCCATTGTGGTCACTGCTTTTGGTTTTCACATCATTGTACCAAGCTTGCGACGCTTTTGTGGTGTTGACAGTCGCCGTGTGTTGCCCCGTGCCATGGTTTATGGCAGTGTTGTGCCCATTGTGATGTATGCGCTGTGGACATACAGCATCATGTCGGTGGTGCCACATGGCACTTTGTTGTCAATGTTGCATCAGGGCCAGCCCGCAGCCGCCATGCCACATGTGTTGGGGCAGTTATTGGGGCCACAAGATTTTGTGGGGTTGAGTCGGTGGTTGTCCTTCTTTGCGGTCACAACTTCATTTTTAGGGGTGTCTTTGAGTTTGATGGATTTTTTGTTTGATGGCTTGCAGTGGCAACGCTCTTTCGGCCGCATGAGCTGTATTTTCATGCTCACCTTCCTACCACCTCTGGCTTTCACGCTTTTTTATCCGCATGGTTTTGTGTTGGCACTGACTTATGCCGGCTATTTTGTCAGTTATCTGTTGATTTTTCTACCAGCCTGTATGGTATGGCGTCATCGCCAGCAGCAGGACACGACGCTTGCAGTGTTCCGTGTGCCAGGGGGCCGTGCGATGTTGCTCACATTGATGCTGTTTGCATCCCTGGTGGTGATCATCAGCCATGGACATTGAATGCTGCGTTCATTCTGGGTTGTCGAGCGTCAACATCCCGCCATTGACGTGATAGGCGAATAATTCGGCATATCGGCCCCAATCGATCACGGTGGTCAGCACTTCTTTGGCGGCTTCTTCAGACAAATGAATGGCCAGCATCTCTAAAAAGACGTCTTCTGCCATACGGTGCTCGGGTTGTTGATCCAGTGCAGATCGAATGTGCTGCACAAGTGGCACATGGGTCAGCAACTGCTTGGCAAAAATATTCTTACGGTCCAAGATGTCTGCTTGCGCAAACATCTTACCGATGGCGGTCAGCTCAATGTCGCCTTCATTGACTTTGGCCAATCTGAGAATTTCTAGCATTTCGGTGAGTTGAAACAGATCATCCACATCCAGGTGGAGCTCTTCTGCCAATTCGGGCAGGTCAACACGCTTGTCATATTCAGGAGACATCAAGGTTTCGAGCAAACCACTCAGCTCAGAAATGGTGACAGCAGGCAAACGATAGTGCAAATTGATCGTTTTCATGGCAGAAGTGGACGATTGTGCTGCATGTTGTTGGGCAATGCTTTGGTAAACTTGCTCAACGATGTCTTTGAACGCTTGCGTGTGTTCTTCTCTGGGATAAGGCAGAGCATTGATGATTTCGTCCTTGACGCGACCTGGGTTGGCATCAAACACCAAAATACGGTTGGCCAGCAGCGCAGCTTCTTCGATGTTGTGTGTCACAATGAACATGCCCTGCATTTTGGTTTTTTTGTTCAGCCATAAATCCAACAAATCGCTGCGCAAATTCTCTGCCGTCAACACATCCAGTGCTGAAAAAGGTTCATCCATCAGCATCAGGCTGGGCTCGACCACCAAAGCGCGGGCAAAGCCAACCCGTTGACACATGCCCCCCGACAATTCTTTGGGATAAGCCGATTCAAAGCCATCCATGCCAACAATGTCGATGGCCTTGAGCGCTTTGTGCCGTCGTTCAGAGCGATTCATGCCAATGGCTTCGAGACCCAATTCAACATTTTGTAAGACCGTCAGCCATGGAAATAGAGCGAAGTCTTGAAACACCATGCTGACACCTGGAGTGGTGCCAGTCACCACTTGATTGTTGCAAACAATGTCACCCGATGTTGGCGGAATCAGGCCGGCCATGATGCGCAGCAGGGTCGATTTGCCGGAACCGGTCTTGCCAAGGAGCGCCACAATTTCGCCCTGTGCAATCTGGACACTGCAGTCGGCCAAGACTTTGATGTCTTGGCGATCGGTATGGGCAAAAGATTTATGAATGTCGCGTGCTTCGAGCAAAGGATGTGAGGCCATGATGCGTCCTTAAAAACATTGAAAACGTTGTTGCGCCTTGTGATACAAAGGTTGCCAAACAAAACGATTGATCAGCAGCACATAACAACACATGACAATGATGCCCAAAGTCATGTCGATGAAGTGCCCATGCGATTGACAACGGGTGATGTAGGCGCCAAGCCCATGGGCATACAGGGTGGTTTTGCCCCAGCTGATGGCCTCGGCCAAAATGCTGGCATTCCAGGCGCCTCCGGCGGCTGAAATGATGCCGGTCAGCAGGTGTGGGAAAATGCCAGGCAAAATCAATTTGCGCCACCACAAGAGGTCTTTGACCGCAAACAATCGACAGGCATGGTGCAAATGTTTGGGCAAGGCTTGCGTGCCAGCAATGACATTAAAGAGAATGTACCATTGTGTGCCCAACACCAACAAAGGTGCGGTCCAAACATCGACATTGAGCTGATGGTGCACAATGAGCAACACAAACATTGGAAACAACAAGTTGGCAGGAAATGCCGCCACAAACTGGATCACCGGCTGCAATTTGGTGGCCAAAGTCGGGTGCAGGCCAATTTTGACGCCAATGGGCACCCAGATCAAACAACAGATGAAGATCAGCAAGAAGATGCGCAATGCGGTCCACGCCCCCAATAGGATCACATGCAACAATGTCTCCGTGGTGACAAATGGCCAAATGTAGTGCTCAAAACCCAGTACGGAAGCTGCAAAAATGCTGCCAACAAAGGTCCACCACAGCCACAATTTGTGTTGTTCGCTGAATATGGGTTTTTTGTTGGGGCGCGCAGACAACGGATGACGTTTGGGCCAGCAGTTGATGCATGCGTTGCTGACTTTTTTGATGTACTGCATGCATTGCGGCATGATTTGTGTTTTGGCAAACAGTTTGAGTACCCAACTGGGCTGTGCCACATCTTGACCATGTGGGTCAAGATTGAATTTTTGCGCCCAAACGGCCATGGGGCGAAAAATCAATTGGTCGTAGGCTACAATCACCCCAAGCATGGCCACCACTGCAATGCCAATGGCATGCATGTTGGCCACATCAACAGCTCTTGCAATGTAGGAGCCAATGCCAGGCAATAAAATGTGCTGCCCCCCTAGATCGATGGCTTCTGAGGCCACCACAAAAAACCAACCTGCAGACAAAGACAACATGGTGTTCCAGAGCAAACTGGGCATGGCAAATGGCACTTCCAAACGCCAAAACGTTTGCCAGCCAGAAAGATGTAAAGATTGTGCTGCTTCCCGCAGTGCCGGTGGCACGGTACGCAGACTTTGATAAAAACTCAAAATCATGTTCCACACTTGCGATGTGAAGATGGTGAAAATGGCGGCACATTCAGGCCCCAGCAAACGATGGGGAAAGAGACCAATGAACAACGGCACGCTGATCGACAAAAAGCCCAGGATGGGGATGGACTGTAAAATGTCGATCAAAGGGATGATGACTTTTTCTGCATACTTGCTTTTGGCAGCCGCTGTACCCAGTAAGAAGGTCACGAGCAACGATACAAAAAGGGCCAAAAACATACGAATGACGCTGCGCAGCGCATAAACGGGCAAAGCCGAAACGCTCAATGAAATCGGCAATGTTTCACCGACACTGAAGGGGGCATTCATCTGACGACTGCCCACAATGATCACAAACAACAAGCACGACATCATGCCAAAAGCAATCACGTCCCAAGCATTGGGTGTGGGGGGGCGATGTAGGTCTTTTCTGGAGGCGGGATTGATGTAGGGCATGTGACCAACCTTGGTGTTTTGGTGTGCGCATTGCCTGACCCTCAGGGGTCATATCCATGCTTGTTGGTTATAGCACACCGCCCATGTTTTGTACAGATGGCGGTGGTGGTCTCTGAACCATGCAGACACGGCGAAGAGATCGCCTTCAGTGCGTGTCGTCGCAATAAGTTTGTAGTGTTTTGCCAAGCGTTTCCATGCCCAGGCGTGTCCGTGCTGAGAAGATTTGTACGGTACTGTTGGGGAGGTTTTGGAAGACTGCTGTGTTTTGATAGGCCATGCAGGCCTGCATGGCCTGGTTTTTTGAAAGCTTGTCGGCTTTGTTCAACAGAATGTGAATGGGCATTTGTAGGGTGCGACAGGTGTCTAAAAACGCCAAGTCTGTTTTTTGATTGGGGTGGCGTATGTCCATGATGATGCAAATGGCTGTCAGTGAGAAACGCTTTTTCAAATAGTGTTGTACCATGACCTGCCATTTTTGCGTTTGGCTTTTGGGCAATGCGGCATAGCCATAACCTGGGAAATCGACGAGACGATGATGATCATCGAGCTCAAAGACATTCATGCATTGGGTCCGACCTGGTGTTTTACTGGTCTTGGCAATGTTGATGCCAGTCAAGGCATTGATCACGCTCGACTTGCCGGCGTTGGATCGGCCCATGAATGCAAATTCAATGCCAATGTCGGGTGGCAAATCGGCCACATGGACCGTGCTCTGGTGGTAGGTGGCTTGACGCAGTTTTTTTAGGATGGGCAAGGCGGTCATGGTTGTGGGCTACATGGAGAAAGATTCGCCGCAGCCACAGGTGCCGCTGGCATTGGGGTTCATGATGATGAAACGCTCACCTTGGATGTCTTTTTTGTAATCCAGGGTTGCGCCCATTAAGTATTGTAAGCTCATGCTGTCGATCAGCACTTTGGCGTCAGGAAACTTGGGGTGCTGAAAGCTTTGATCGTCGGCTTGACCGGCTTCATCGTCAAAACTGAAACAGTACTCAAAACCAGAGCAGCCCCCGCCTTGAATGTGCACCCGCAACGCCAAGGTTTCATCGGGCTCCAAGGCCACCAGTTCGGTGATCTTTTGTGCAGCACTGTCTGTCAAAACAAAGAGAGTTTGTGTGGTTGCTGTCATGTTTTTGACCTGTGGCTCATGAGATAGGTGCATGATAACACATGCATTCGCTGAAAGGCCATGTTTTCTTCAGCATGGCATGTGCATGGGTGTTGGTGCCATGTGGCGTGTTTTTTAGAGGGGGCTGTGTTATGCTTGGAGCGCTTGTTGACCGTTGGTGTCGATGAAGCTGCCAACAATGCCAAAAGGAGATGCATCGTATGTCACAGATCAACCCGCTTTTCTCAGAGGCGCTGCCTGACTTTTCAGCACTGGCTGCCGATCACATTGAACCGGCCATCACAGCAGTGTTGGACGACTATGACACCTGGTTGGCTGAGCTGGCCTCACACGACGCAACCATCCCTTGGACTTGGTCGACATTGGTTGAACCCATGACTGCCATGGATGTGCGATTGAGTCGGATGTGGACGTTTGTGTCCCACCTCAATGCCGTTTGTAGCAATGACACTTGGCGTTCGGCCTACATGGCACAACTGGAACGTTTATCGATTTTTTCTGCCCAGATGGGGCAAAATCAGACGCTGTATGCGGCTTTTCAAAGTTTGACCAACCAGCCTGAATACCAAACGTACAGTTCAGCTCAAAAGAAAATGATTGAAAATCGATTGCGTGACGCCGAGTTGTCGGGTGTGGCATTGCCCAAAGGGGCACGTGAACCGTTCGTTGCATTGCAAGCCAAACTGAGCAAGCTGTCTCAGACCTTTGAAAACCATGTGCTCGATGCATCCGATGCTTGGCATTTGGACGGTGCAGATTTGGCCGATTTGGCGGGCATGCCTGAGGCCGATTTGGCAGTGGCCAAAGCGACGGCACCAGAGGGCATGGCGTATCGTTTGCAACTCAAGCCCAACATGGTTCAAGCCGTGCTCAATCATGTGCAAAATAGGACCATCCGCCAGACCGTTTATCATGCTTGGGTGACGCGTGCATCTGACGTTGGGCCACATGCTGGCACCTATGACAACAGCGAGGTGATGACGGCATTGTTGGCGGCCAGAACGGAAGAAGCCAACATGCTCGATCGGCCACATTATGCGGCATTGTCTTTGGTGCCCAAGATGGCAACCAGCCCAGAAGAAGTGGTGGCTTTTCTAGAGCGGTTGGGACATCGTGCCATGCCTTATGCACAGCAAGAAAAAGAGACGCTCTTGGCGTTTGCCAAGACGCATCTTGGCATGGATGCGGTCGAGCCTTGGGATCTGGGTTTTGTCAGCGAGGCACTGCAGCAACATGCTTATCAAATTGATTCCAAAGCGGTTCGGGCCTATTTTACTTTGGACAAAGTCATGCAAGGTTTGTTTGATTTGTGCGAACGTTTGTTTGGCATTGTGTTTGAGCAGGATGCGGCCATTGCTGTATGGCATGATCAGGTCCAAACCTATTGGCTGAAAAACACCACAGGCGAGCGTGTGGGCATGCTCTACTTGGATTTGTTCAGCCGCGACAAAAAACGCGGTGGTGCTTGGATGAACAATGCCCAAGACCGTGTGCGTGCCACCCATACCACCACCGATCCATGGGTCTTTCTGACATGCAACTTCACGCCCCCAGTTGATGGTACCCCAACTTTGCTTAATCATGACGATGTTGTGACGCTGTTTCATGAGATGGGCCATTGTCTGCACTGTTTGTTGACCCGTGTGGATGTGCATGGGGTCAGTGGCATTTCAGGGGTGGCTTGGGATGCGGTGGAGTTGCCCAGCCAATTGTTGGAACACTGGTGTTGGCAGCCTGAGATGTTGGACCAATTGACCTGCCACCATGAGACACAAGCGTCCATGCCACAAGACATGCAAGCCAAATTGATCCGGACACGACACTTTCAAGCTGGCATGCAGTTGCTGAGACAGGTACAATTTGCCCTTTTTGACATGCGTTTGCACATGCAGTCCTCGGATTTTTCAATTGAAACAATGGATGCATTGTTGGCAGACATTCGACAGTCCTTTGGTGTCTTCCCCGCTTATCCTCAACAGCGTTTTGCCCACAGCTTCAGTCATGTTTTTGGCGGTGGTTATGCCGCGGGTTATTACAGTTATTTGTGGGCTCAGGTTTTGGCCAGCGATGTGTTTGCAGCATTTGAAGAGACACACATCTTTGATGCAGATGTTGGGCAACGTTACCTCGATACCATTTTGTCTCAGGGTGGCAGTGTCGACATGCAAGTCGCCTTCAGAGCATTTCGTGGCCGTCTGCCTGAAGAAAGTGCCCTGTTGCGTCATCTGGGGTTGGACGATTTGACTGCCAAAGAGGTGGCATGATGCAACAAGACCTCAAACAGGCCGCGGCCACGCATGCATTGCAGTATGTTTTGGATCACGATGTCATTGGCATTGGCACAGGATCTACGGTTGATCTTTTCATCGCCGCGCTCGGCAAAGCACCACATCGGTTGAAAGGGGCAGTGACGACCTCGAAGCGCTCTGCTGCTTTGTTGCAGCAACAAGGCATTCCTGTGCTGCAACTGAACAGCACAGGCACTTTGCCGGTGTACATCGATGGTGCCGATGAGGTCAATGCCTGGGGACATTGCATCAAAGGTGGCGGTGGTGCGTTGACACAAGAAAAAATTGTGGCCAGTGCCTCCAGGCGATTTGTTTGTGTGGTGGATGCCACCAAAGTGGTGCCGACCCTCGGGACGTTTCCATTGGCGATTGAAGTGTTGGATGTGGCGCGCAGTCATGTGGCACGACAGATTTTGGCCATGGGGGGTGATCCCGTTTACCGAGAAGGTTTTGTCACCGACAATGGCCATGTCATTTTGGATGTGTATGGTCTGGATTTGACCAATGCCGCCCAGGTGTCAACACAACTCAATCAAATTGCTGGTGTGGTCGCACATGGTCTGTTTGTGGCAACGCCTGCCCATGTTGTGGTGGTGGGCGATGCTGCAGGTGTCAAGGTGTTGACGCCAACGCAGCCTGCTTGATCATACGGTGGTGTCAATCAGCACCACCGCATCACAGGTTTGGTCCCAAGGGTCTTGCGGCAGGGCATCACAGCATTGAATGTCGAATGCCACCCCCATGATCGGCGGCTTTGTTGGGCCATTGAGATAACGATCGTAATAGCCGCCACCTGTGCCCAGCCGTTTGCCACAGCGTGTGAGCCCAAGACAGGGCACCACGATCAAATCCATGTCTGTAAGATGCGTGGCTTTGCCGTCTGTGTTGGGTTCGGCAATGCCAAATCGGTTGGGGGTGCAAGCATCGTCGGGTTGCCAGGCATAAAAGGTCATGTGGCCTTTCAGCGTGGGGTGGATCACTGGCAAATGCAGGTGTTTGCCTTGTGTCTGGCGACTGGTGATCAAGGACGACATGTTGAGTTCTTGGGGCGTGGCATGGTACACGCCAATGTGCTTCGCTTGTTGCCAAAGTGGATGCTGGCCAATTTGAGCGATGCACCGTTGGCGTGCTGCGTGGCGTTGCGACGCAGTCAAGGCAGCACGTAGATGCTGTAGCTGTTGACGCAGTTGTTTTTTATCCATAGGCCTATTTATGATGAAGTGCTTTGGAATCCTGTACGCCGGCTTCTGAACCCTTAGGTTCAGGTGGGTGCCTCGCCAGTGGCATCAGACTCTCCAGCCATGTGGATGTGTGCAACAGCCAGTGGGTTGGGCGCCCTGCTTGTATGAGTATAGATTCTGAAACGCGATCATACAGTGATCGATTCCAAAGCCTTCACATCTTAACCTGATTTTCGCATGGATGCCATACATGATCTGCCTAAGGTGATTGCCAAAGTGATCATGCGGCACCAGACCTGACGGTGCTTGATGGCCGCTTTTGTGTCAGCTGTAGGTCTACTCAATACGATGCTGTGGTGTTGTTGTGATGACAATGGCACGGTTTTTTTGTATGCTGGATGTGTTTTAGACTGATGTTGGGCAAGTACAGGGGGCAGTGAAGATGGCAACAATGCGTGTGGTGATCAGTGGCGCAAAAGGCAAGATGGGTCAATTGGCCCAAACTGTCATTGCCGATCGTTCTGATTTGACTTGCGTCGGGTGCATCCATCGTGGTGATGATTTCCAAGCCAAGTTGGCCCATTGGCAACCAGATGTGCTGCTTGATTTAACAGCGCCAGACTGTGTCATGCAGCACACCGAAACAGCGATTGCCATGGGCATTCGTCCTGTCATTGGCACCAGTGGTTTGACGCATGCGCAGGTTTTGGCGTTGCAAGATCAGGCCAAAGCCAAAGGTTTGGGGGGCGTGATTGCGCCCAACTTTTCCATTGCGGCGGTGTTGATGATGCAGTGTGCGGCCCTGTGCGCCCGCCACATGCCCAATGCCAGCATCATCGAAGCCCATCATCCCAACAAAAAAGATGCGCCTTCAGGCACAGCCGTCAAAACCGCAACATTGATTGCCGAACATCGTCAACAGGCGCCTATGGCGCATCACAGTGCTGAGCACATGCCAGGCACATTGGGGCATGTTTACCAAGGTGTGCCGATTCATGCCTTGCGCCAGCCAGGCGTGATTGCAGATCAAACCATTTGTTTTGCAGGACACGGTGAGCAATTGACACTCAAGCATCACACCCAGGACCGTGCCTGTTTTGGTACAGGCATGATCTTGGCATGCCAAGCTGCAATGGATCTCAATCATGTGGTCTATGGCCTAGAGCACATTTTGTTTGCGGCACAAGATGCCGTTCTTTGACCTGCAAGTGATGCGTGGCAACACATGACGCTTGGACCCGTTTTGATGAAAAGAAGCAATGAGCTTATGTTGTGCCATGATTGCAGTCATGCGGATGCGGGCGTGACGCCTTATTGTTGGGCCTCAAAAGCGCACCAATTTTACGATTGGCTGCTCAACCCAAGCAGGCTTGTAAAAAAACAATCAGAATGCCGAGTGGGGTCCACCATCGAATGGTCATCTGCCATACTTTGAATTGAAGGGTATGGGGCAGTTGCAGTGCCTGCTGGGCAGCTTTGGTAGGCAAGCAGCGCCCTGCAAACCATGCAAAGCCCAGGCCGCCAATCGGCAACATCAAGTTGGTGGTCAAATCGGTGATGGCGCCAAAGATGTCCCAGTGCTGAAAGATCAAGACATGATGTAAAACATTGAAGGACATCAAGCACACCATGCCCATGAGCCAGGCGCTGCCACCCACACAGCAGGACGCTTTGCGTCGTGACCAGGCTGTGCGTTCTGTCAGCATCATGACCAATGGTTCTGCTAGGGAAATGGAAGAGGTCCATGCGGCAAAGATCAGCAACAAGAAGAAGAGGGCGCCAAACAAGATGCCACCCCCCATCTGGGCAAAAGCCACAGGCAGTGCTTCAAACATCAAACCTGGTCCAGATTGAGGGGGCAAATGGTACGTGAACACCAAGGGGAAGATGGCCATGCCGGCCAAAACAGCCACCAAAACATCCAACGACACAATCCATGCAATGGAGGGGCCGATGGGTTGTTTTTGGGGCACATAGGCGCCGTAAACCAAAATACAGCCTGCCCCGACCGCCAAAGTGAAAAAAGCATGGCCCATGGCTGAAATGATGACAGACGATGTGATGTCATCCAGCCGAACTGCAAACAAAAAATGCCAGGCTTGCTCAAACCCTGCAAGGCTTGCGCCGTAGCCCACCAACACAATTAAAATGCCAAACAAACAGGGCATCATGTACTTGGAAGCACGTTCGAGGCCTTGTTGGACACCACGGTTCACCACCCAAAGCGTCATACACATGAACGCCGTATGGCAGGCGGCCAACTGGCCAGGTGAGGCCATAAAACTTTGCCACATGGCATGAATATGGCTGGCATTGAGACCCTGTAAATGCCCCATGAGTGTTTCAATGAGGTAATGGATGCTCCAGCCTGCCACCACACTGTAGAAAGACAGCACCAACCAAAGGGTGCAGGCCCCAAGCCAGCCCAAGGTGGGCCAGGCTGGATGGCAGTTGTAGCGTTTGGCCAAAATGGTCAGGCTGTTGACAGGATTGTGCTGCCCCATGCGTCCTATCAACATTTCTGCAAACATCAAAGGCACACCAATGATTAAAACACAAATCATGTACACCAACACGAAAGCACTGCCGCCATGGGTGCCTGCCATGTATGGAAATTTCCAAATATTGCCCAACCCCACGGCAGCGCCTGTGGTGGCCAAAATGAAGCCCAATTTAGAAGACCATTGTTCGGGTGTCTGCGTTGGCACTGTCGGTTCCTCGCCCATTCAATTGAATGTCAGTTTATCAACAGACACGCTGAGAAGAAAGGGGTACGCAGCATGCCTGTCTTTTAATAGACTGGACGTTTGATGCGGTGTGGCATGGCTACGGTACCAAGGGTGTCATGCCTTATGTAGGGTTTTGTGTGTTTGATTTCTGTTCATTTGAGCCAGTGGTTCTTTGGTCAGAATCATCACGAAGGTCCATGACATGTTGTGTGATTGTTGAAAGTTTTTCAGGTTTTTTTGGGATGGTTTGAAAGTTGGCGTGTTTGAAAATTTTATCAGAGTCGGCAACGCGGATCAGTGAAAAGATTTGATTGTCAGATTTGTCCCATCCAAATGTTGAGACCAACTTTGCAGTGAGTGTTGTCATGGATAAAGTTTTTGTCCTTAAAAGACAAGATGCGTTGATACTTGAGGTCAATACCAGCTTCAGAAAATTGAGCATCAATGTGTTTAACATGGGTGGGATTTGTGCGCGACACCACAGCCAATTGGATCTCATGCTTTGATTCTAACTTTGATATCGTTTTTAAATCATCAAGGGTCTTCTGGTCCATTGTCGACATACAGTTCCAGGCTGAAATGATCTTTTCATCTGTGATGTTTTTTTCATTTTTGGGGTCGATGATCTGGCGCATTTGTTGAAAAAAACCTTTTTCATTAAGTTCGCCAGCTTTAAACCGATCGATGATTGGCTTCAACTGAGGCAGTGCACTGTCGATGGCTGCTTCGGATGTCAACGCATAAAAAGCTTGAAAAGTTTTAGCGATGTTTGATTTGACCAGTTGCCCCAGTGCCAACAAAATGATTTTCATGATGCAGGCCTCTAATAAAATTGACAAACTTAGTACACTTTTGATTCCCTGTCAACGTATGCAAGATTTGACCTGCACGTTTCTCATTCAGAATTGCTTTGACATTGACTTTATTGTGTCATTAGCATGAGTTAAAAACGAAAAATAATCGTGGAACAATACGAACAAGATTATCAATGCTTGAAAGACAGCATTGCATACCAATCTATGGCATGTTGGACCATGTTGATCACAAGTCTCATCTTGCTGACCATGTGGTTTTTTCAGGTGCCCCTACCTTTGGCGTTTCTCTTGGTCTGGTGTATGTGTCATTGGGGCTCTTTGTATTGTTTGCCGGGATCATCACCTTGCACATACTCAGATCTAGGGTCAACCATCGTCATGGGAATACTCTGTTGTTGATGGCCATACGCAGAAACAATTTTGAGGTTTTTCGGCATTTTCTGCCTGATTGTAGAGCCAACCAAGTCAATGCGAAGGACGAGAAAGGCTCTGCACCATTGCTCGAGGCAGTGAAGTTTGGGCGTGCAAAGTTTGTGAACTTGCTGTTTGAAAAGGGGGCTCAGATTGATACGCAAAACAATGCTGGCAATACGATCCTGCATCAAGCTGCTCAAGCCGTGTTGAGGAATGATGGGTGGGGCATGGATTTTTTATCATCGTTGATGGGTATGATTAAAACGAAAATTACAGAAACAGATCTGGGTGTGCTTAAGGCGATAGAGAATAAAGAAAACAAGACGGCATGGGACCTGTTCCAAGGTGACTACAAAAACAAAGACGATGCGACATATCGTGAAGCGCAGGCGCTTTTACAGCCTGAAGTACCATTAGAACGCAAGCAAGAACTGTCCATAAGAGGATGAAAAGGTCTTCATGCAACGGGGCCCATACGCTTTCTTGGTGTGCATGACGTGGTTGGATGAAGGATTGAAGGGGTTCAGAAGGGTGATGTTGAAATAAAATCCATACACCTCATGTTTTTAATTGACCCAAGTTGTCAAATCACTTTATATTAGGCTCTAAGTCGCTGGCTGTGGTGTGATTGCAGTGCGCGAACCATGGAAAAGGAGAGCAGGATGTCCAAAGATTTGGCGTTGAAACTACATGAGGTTGAGCTTTATGTGCAGCAAGTGCTCAAAGAAAACACCATACTCAAACAAGAACAACAATATTTGCAAAGTAAATTGGT
This sequence comes from Candidatus Comchoanobacterales bacterium, assembly GCA_965661085.1. Classification (GTDB taxonomy): domain Bacteria; phylum Pseudomonadota; class Gammaproteobacteria; order Comchoanobacterales; family Comchoanobacteraceae; genus CBFIDA01. The sequence goes on from CBFIDA010000006.1 coordinate 50,108, forward strand.
GGCATTGACACAAGAACGCGCCAAACTGCTTGAAAATCAGTTGAAGGCGACGCAGTACGTCAAGAGTGTGATGAAAAATCTTAAGGAGGAGCTTGGATGAGTGATGACATGACGCGTTTGGTGGACATCACCATTGTGGGGCGTACCTTGAGCATTCATTGCCCTGCACATGAGCAAGAAGCGTTACAACAGGCAGCCGAGGCGGTGGACCAAAGCATTGCGACCACCCTTGCCAACAGCACGTCTGCAAGCATTGAGCAGGCTGCACTTTTGGCGGCTTTGAACTTTTGTCACCGATGGACGTTGGGTCAGCAGCATGTGCAGCCGGTCGATGCAGAGCTCACACAAGCTGTGGATCGATTGCATCAACTGGTGGCCACAGATGTGGTGGCTTCGGCTTGATGGGTGTGCGATCAGTCTATGGATGTCCCTAAACCATGGGACATGATCCAACGTTTGAGTTGGGGAATGGCATCAATGGCCAGCAGTGTGGTGCTGCGAGGCAAGGCACCATTGAACAGTCTGGGATGCTTCGATAAGCGCATGACTGCTTGATAAGTACGCTGACAGTCTTGGATGCGTGATGTGTGATAGGCATCGGCCAAGCTTGCTGCATGCCAGGGCGTTTCTGGATCGGTTTCAGTCAAAATTTTGGCCAAAACCGCCACATCACGACAACCCAAATTGAACCCTTGGGCACCGACAGGTGGCATGCTGTGTGCCGCATTGCCCACCCAAAAGAGACCAGATCGCGCCATGCTTTTGCGCATGAAACATGGAGTGGCATGTTGAATGCCGGGGGACAGTGTTTGTGGTAGGCATTGTAGGTGGTGTCCCCACAAGGCTTGTACTTCATGCAACAGCTGTTCTGGTGATTGCCATGCTTCTGGTGTTGTGTCTCGATGATGTGTCAGCACCATGGCACCAACATCTGGGCCTGTTGGCAGCCAAGCCATTGTGCCTTCGGGATGCCACCGGAACATGGCGTTTTTGCCCTTCAGTGCTCGCACATCAAGCAGCACCATGGCGTGCCGACATGTTTCATGATGGGGCTGCTGATCGATACATTGGGCCACAGTTGACTGGGCGCCATCTGCTGCGACCACCGCTTTGGCACAAATGTTGTAATGGCAATCACCCTCTGACAAGGTCATGGTCTGCGTTTCGGGTGACCATGCGTGCAACGTGGTGTCTAAACGATACACTTTGTCGGGGTCGTTGTGGGTGGGCTGTAAATCGGCATACAGTGCTTTGGCCGATACAACATGCCCCAGTGCCGGCAACATGAGATCATTGGCATCGAGCATGGCATGTCCCAGCGTTTTCAGGGCTGAGACATGCACAGCATGGATGGGCCATGCCGAGTCCTGATGCGCCGTGATGCCCATCGCATGCGTAAGCCATTGGTGGGTGCCATGTGCCAAGACAAGCGGGCGATCGTTTTGGGTCATGCTGCGAGGCATGGCCGTGGCCCGATCAACCAGTAAAATGCGTTTTGAGGTTTTGTGCAATGCTTTGAATAAGGTGAGGCCACACAGGCCGCCACCAACAATGACCAAGTCGAAGGTTTCTGGTGTTTGGCTCATGTTTGCATCAAGGCCTCCAATGCCTTTGGGGTCTTTTCCAGTGCTGCACTTAAAACATGAGTCTGTGTGCCGTCCAGCCACAGATCATCTTCAATGCGCACACCCATGCCGCGCCAATGAGGTGCAACCGTTGCATCGTCGTTGGGGATGTAGATGCCGGGCTCGATGGTGATGACACAGCCAGATGGCAGAGGATCATCGCGGGTTTGTGCAGGGCTGAAGCCAACATCATGGACATCCAAGCCCAACCAGTGACCCACGCCATGCGGCGCATAACGCGACACAAGCTGTGCGTCGTTGGGGGTTAAAATGCCCAATGTACACAATGCCTCATGTGTCCATTGTTGTGTCCATCGATTCAGCTCGGACCATGACACGCCACATGTGACTTGTTCAATCAGGCGCGTTTGAATGTCTAAGACATGGCTGTACAGATCATGTTGTGGTCCACTGAACGTGCCTTCAACGGGCACTGTTCGTGTCAAATCCCCAGCATAGCCTTGATGTTCTGCGCCTGCATCCAACAATAAAAGTTCATTTTTCTGACAGGTCGCTTGCAGGGCGGTATAGTGCAACACACAAGCATGTGGGCCTGTGGCCACAATGGCCGTATACGCTTCATCAGAGATGCCTTGATCGCAGAGTGCTTGCAAAAAACGGCCATACAGTTGGCGTTCTGTCATGCCAGGTTGGGTGGCTTGGATGACGGCTCGGTGCCCAGCGATGGTTGCATCGACGGCTTTTTGGATGCAGATGATTTCGGAGGCGCACTTAACAATGCGTTGCGCAGCCACCATGTCGTCAAGCCAATGCCAGGTTGGCGGCTGCGATGGCAGATGGGTGTACCACCAGGCATGCTCAATCTGTGGATTTTTGAGTGTCCACCAGTGGTTGACATCACGGTGATGTTTGGCCAGAAAGGGACCCAGTTGATCGATGGTGTCGCAGTCCGCCAAGCCTAAATGATCGGCCATGCCAGATTTGCCGAGCATGGGGCCTTCCCATTGTGCTTTGGTGGCATCGTACGGCTGGCAAAAAAAGTAGGTTTCTGGGGACGACTGCATGGTGCTGAGCACCAGCATGGCATCGGGTTCAAGGCAGCCTGTGTAGTAGAGCATGTGGCTGTCTTGGCGGTAACGGTAGGCCACATCTCGATTGCGAAACAACATCGGTGCAGCGGGCACCAATGCCAACGATTTTGGCGGCAATTGCGCCAACAGCTTTTGGCGCCGCTGGGCATAAAGATCATGGTGCATCATAAACAACCACCGGTTTCACTCAAAATATTTTAACAGCACTTGATGCGCAACACCATGCACCTACAAAAATTTTGCCAAGGGGCAAAGCCAAGGTCTGCCCCTACGACGTTGAGATCGATGCGTTTTTACGCGCCCCAGGATGACAGCATCCAGACAATCTGTTGGTGTGTGGTCAAGCGGTTGGTGACGATGGCATACGTGCCATGATCATTGGCTTTGAGGCAGGCTGCTGCCAGTGTGTTGCATTGGGCCACAATCATTTGATGATCATGCAACAACATGGCCATCATGTCATGACTGGTCAAATCATGCGGTGCTTCTGAAAGATCGCTCAGCGCAGAAAACTCTTGGAAGCTACCTGGCGCGCGACTGTCAAGCACACGAATGGCTTCGGCGATGACATCAATCGCGGATGCAAGTTCGGTGTAGTGTGTCTCAAAGAGCTCATGAAATTCAAAAAAATCTTCGCCCTGAATGTTCCAATGAAAATTTTGGGTTTTGAGGTACAAATAATAACTGTTGGCCAGCAGTTTCTTGAGGCCCTGGGTCACATCCGACATGTGCATTTACTCCATGAAAACTGGCCATATTGTAACCATTTGACCAAAGCATGTCCAGAAATACATGGTGCTCGGCAGAGCCACCTCATTGAAGCTCAGTGAATGTCCACGCTCATTTGCCCTTTTTGTTCAAAATGATCGCAGCATGGACAATCACAAACCTCATACGTCCGTTATGGCCAAATGCTAATGAGGTCGCCCGGTGGTGCTGAGTATTGCGCCATTAAAATCTATTGAGTAGGACGTTTTTCTAGAGCCGCAAAATGCTTTAACATTTGGCGTCGCTCAGAAGTCCATGGCTGTACAAGTGAAGCAGAGGGGGCACATCTGCACGATGATGGGCGTTGTTTGGTTGGGCGTGCATGATGCCATTTTCATCAGACAGCCTTGACCGCTGTGCTTTGCATGATCTGTTCGAAGAAAGCAAAGGTTTCACGTGAAATGACTGGTGTGGATCGCTTACATTTTGCTCTGTTTTTTTGCACGAAAAAGCTATTTCTTACATGGGGCGCGGGCATGGGGCATTTTTTTAAACATGTGGACATTCTGATTGGCATTCGACAATTTACATCATTTATGCAAAAAAAATGGATGGTTGTGAGTTTTTGCTGTCGAAGATTATGGTTTTTATTGTGCGCTGGCATGCGCCTTTTCTTTGGTTGTTTTTGTCATAGGGTTTGGCACACGTTGAAGCGACCTGATGCATGCAGTAGTTTGATGACAGTGTTGGGTGAACGGCATATGGAGTAAAGACTATGTATTGGAAACAATTGATGCAGCGGCATCAATCGACATCATCTGAAGTGGACAACCAAAGTGTTCAAGTGGGCGGCATGCAAAAGTCACGGGCTTCATTGAAGCGGATATTTTTGGGGCCAAAGTTTCCAGGGGTGTATTTGACACATCGTGAGCATCAATGTGCCTTGCAACTGATGGAGGGATGTACGTTGAAAGAAATTGCCCTAAAACTGGGATTGTCACCACGCACAGTCGAATTTTACCTCAAAAACATCAAGAACAAATTGAGCTGTAGGACAAAGTATCAAATGATGCGTGCTTTGCTTGATACGAAGTGGTATCAACAAATCATCGATGCCAGTGTTGCTGAATGATCCATCACGGATACAAGCAAATCAAGATGTGACCTTTTGCATCCATTGTGCCACATCATTTTCAACCTGGTGTTTTAAATCTTCTAAAATGGTTGGCAATGGTTCGCTTGTCTTCGCTTCCACCATGATGCGCACACAGGGTTCCGTGCCAGAGGCACGCACCAAAATGCGACCGTCTTCACCCAAGTGTTGTTGCCAATGTGTGATTTTTTGTTGCAAAGCATCTGATTCTAGCCAGGGTAAGTTTCGGGGTTTGTGAACATTGCATTGTGTGTGAGGCCATTTTTCGAAAGGCGTCAACAAATCAGACAAGCAGGCTTGTTGTTGCTGCATGATCGACATCACCAATAAACCAGACAGGATGCCATCGCCAGTTTTACTGTGTTTGGGATATATGATGTGACCTGAGGGTTCGCCACCAATGTGCCAATTTCGTTCAGCCAGTGCTTGGGCAATGAATCGATCGCCAACAGCGGTGCGATGAAAAGGGATGCCATGTTTTTTCAGTGTGGCTTCAAGCCCCATGTTGGACATGTGCGTACCGATCACGCCATGTTTTTTGGTCAGGGTGTCGCCGTAGGTGGTCAGTAAGTAGAGCAAATCGTCGCCATCACAGAGTCGCCCATTGGCACATACCATGGCTATGCGGTCGGCATCGCCATCGAGTGCGATGCCGCAGTCAGCACGATGTGCTTGAACGGCAGCCACCAAACTGTTGGGATGCGTTGAGCCACATTGATCATTGATGTTCAAACCATCTGGGGTATTGTGGATGCAAATGACTTCTGCGCCCAAATCACGATAGACCATCGGGGCCAATTGATAAGCAGCACCATTGGCACAGTCCAGCACCACTTTCATGCCTTGGAGTGGTTTGCCAAGTGGTAAGGCGCTGGTGCAATGTAGCATATAACGTGTTTGTGCATCGACGATGCGTTTGGCTTTGCCCATGGCATGCATGTCAACAGGAGCAATGGGTTCGTGAAACAATGCAGTCAGGCGCATTTCTTGGGCATCAGACAATTTGTTGCCTTGTGCATCGAAGCACTTGATGCCATTGTCTTGAAAGGGATTGTGGGAGGCACTGATCATCAGCCCCATCGACGCCCCCAAATCTTGGGTAAGAAAAGAAAGGCCAGGGGTTGGCATGGGACCCACCAAATAAATGTCGGCACCGCTGAATGCCAAACCAGATTCCAGTGCCGATTCGATCATGTAGCCAGAAATGCGGGTGTCTTTGCCAATCACCACAATGGGGGGCAAGCATTGTTCCTGCAGCAGCTGCCCCACAGCCCAACCCAGTTTTGCCAGTTGCTCAGGATTCATGATGCCCTGACCCACTGTGCCCCGAATGCCATCTGTGCCAAATAAGGTGGTCTGTGTCATGTCTGCCCCTCCTGATGCATCCACCAACATGTGTCAATGGCTTGCAGTGTTTGTTTGATGTCGTGTGTGCGAATGATGCTGGCCCCTTTTGTGATGGCCAACGTTGCAGCAGTGATGCTGGGGATCATCCGCGCCGCAATGTCTTGAGCGTGTGGCATGATTTGAAACATTGATTTGCGTGATGCGCCCACCATGACAGGATAACCCAGGGTTTGAAATTGCTCCAATTGGTTCAACAATTGCCAATTCTGGGCCAAAGTTTTGCCAAACCCAAAGCCTGGATCAATCATGATTTGTGCGGGATCCAAACCTGCTTGTACATGATGTGTACAGGTTGTCTCAAACCACGCAAGCAAAGCGGAGACCACATCATTGTTGGCATAGGTTGGTGCCTGTTGCATGGTTTTGGGGTCGCCTTGCATGTGCATCAAGCACACCGGCACACCGTGATGTATGGCAAGGTCCAGTGTGCCAGGTTGAGACAAGGCCCGGACATCGTTGATCATGTTTGCACCGGCCTCTAAGGCAGCTGCCATCACTTCAGGTGCCGAGGTGTCAATGGAGATCGGAATGTCTGAAACGCGCCGAATGTCTTGTATGACAGGCTGTACGCGCTCAATTTGTTCATGTGCCGGCACTGGTGCAGCACCTGGGCGCGTCGATTCGCCCCCAATGTCTAGAATGTCTGCGCCATCGGCCACCATTTGCAGTGCTTTTTGTACGGCTTGTGCCCGCGTTTCTGTACGATGCTCAGCATGAAAAGAGTCTGGCGTACAATTGAGGATGGCCATCAGTTGTGGTTTCTTATGCATGGGCTTCATTCCTCATGTGCAAACAGCCAAACGCATCATTGCACCAGCACACACTGCTTGATCAAGAAGTGGTTTCTTGTTCAGGTGGTTCATCGACACCAAAGTGCTCTTCTGTGTTGTTGGGGGTCGATTTGGTGCTTGTGTTTTCTGTCGTTTTTGACGTTGAAGCGCTGGAGGATTTGGGGCCAGTGCCTGACTTTTTAGTGGGAGGAGGGAGTGGTTTGCCCGACATCAGCGTTTTGATTTGGTCTGCATCGATGGTCTCATAATCCATCAAGGCATCGGCCATCAGGTGTAAAATTTTCTCATGTTTTTTGAGGATGACTTCAGCACGTTTGTAGCTTTCGTCGATGACCTTTCGGACCTCTCGGTCAATCGTGTTGGCGGTTTCGCCAGACACCGAACTCGAGCTTGCAACCGCCCGGCCTAGGAAAATTTCATCGTCTTCACCGCCGTAATTGATGGGGCCTAGGGCATCGCTCAAGCCCCATTTTGTGACAATGTTTTTGGCCAAGTCGGTGGCGCGTTCGATGTCGTTGGAGGCACCTGTGGTGACGTGGTCTTTACCAAAAATTTGCTCTTCGGCAATGCGGCCACCAAACAAACTGCAAATTTGGCTCAAAAGGGCCTCTTTGGAGTAAGAATAACGGTCACGTTCTGGCAAATACATGGTGACACCGAGTGCGCGACCACGTGGGATGATGCTGACTTTGTAAACAGGATCGTGGCTGGGCACGTTGAGCCCGACGATGGCATGACCTGCTTCGTGGTATGCTGTCAGTTTCTTTTCGGCCTCGGTCATGGCCATGGATTTGCGCTCTGAGCCCATGAGGATTTTGTCTTTGGCTTTTTCAAAGGCATCCATGTTGACTTTGCGTTTGTTGAAACGCGCAGCGATCAGCGCAGCTTCATTGACCAGGTTGGCCAAATCTGCACCAGAAAAGCCTGGTGTGCCACGTGCAATCAAGCTGGTGTTGACATCTTTCGCCACCGCCACATCTTTGGTGTGTACGTTAAGAATGGCCTCACGCCCTGTGATGTCGGGCAATGGCACATAAACTTGACGATCGAATCGACCCGGACGCAAAAGGGCCTTGTCGAGCACATCAGGGCGGTTGGTGGCAGCCATCACAATGATGCCTTCTTTGCCTTCAAAACCATCCATTTCAACCAACAGTTGGTTGAGGGTTTGTTCGCGTTCATCATGGCCACCTCCGAGGCCGGCACCGCGCTGACGTCCAACCGCGTCAATTTCATCGATGAAGATGATGCAGGGGGCTTGTTTTTTTGCTTGCTCAAACATGTTGCGCACACGAGAAGCACCCACCCCAACAAACATCTCAACAAAGTCAGAACCAGAGATGGTGAAAAAAGGCACATCGGCTTCGCCAGCCACTGCTTTGGCAAGCAGTGTTTTACCCGTTCCCGGTGGGCCGACGAGCAGCGCACCACATGGGATTTTACCGCCCAAGCGTTGAAACTTTTTGGGATCTTTGAGGAATTCGACCACTTCGGAGATTTCGGTTTTAGCTTCTTCAACACCCGCCACATCATCAAAGGTGACTTTGACTTGGTTTGGGGTCAGCATGCGTGCTTTGCTGCGACCAAAAGAAAGCGGGCCGCCTTTGCCACCACCACCGCCTTGCATTTGGCGCATGATGAACAACCAAATGCCGATCAACAGAATCATGGGGAACCAGCTGAGGAACAGTTGCCACAACATGCCATGCTGTTCTGGTGGTGTGGCTTTGACTTTGACCCCTTTGCGCAACAGTTCGCCCAGAAGATCTTGATCTGGAATGGGCATGAAGGTGGTGAATCGTTGGCTGTTGCTGCGTGTGCCTTTGATCTCAGATTTGTTGATGGTGACTTCAGTGATATCGCCTTGAGACACTTGGCTGATGAACTGAGAGTATGGAATGACACTGTGTTGCCTTTGATTGGGACCAAAGTTGCTGAAAACAGAAAACATGATGAGACCAATGATGGCCCACACGGCAAGGTTTTTGATTTTTTCGTTCACGAAGCACTCCTCAGTTGTGGCAAGAACTTACAAAGATGTTAACAACAGTTGGGGGTGTTGTAAATGAATTCAAGGCATGCCTCCGCTTTTGCGCAAGGTGTATTCGCGCGAGTGATTTCAATGGCCATGAGGGCTTTTTCATTCAAAAACATTGGTTTTTGAAGATGGCGTGTCATGTGCTTGGGCGCATGTGCAACCCCAGGACAAATACTTCTGAGGATTGGTCGCGTGAGGCTTTGGGCTTGATGATGTGAACTTTTTCAAAATCTGTCCGCATGGTTTTGAGCAAACTGTGAAAATCACCACTGTGAAAGACCTTCATCAGACAATGGCCGCCTACGGCCAAGTGTGCTTGACAAAATGCCAACACCGATTCGTTGAGTGCATGTGCACGCCATTGATCGACTTTTTGTATGCCCGTATGGTTGGGCGACATGTCGCTGATCACAACTTGAATGGGCCTTTGGGTCAGCGATAGGATCTGTGATTGCACGCTTGCTTCGGTAAAATCGCCCTGTAGGCACGTGATGTCGTCGATGGGTGTCATGGCCAAGAGATCGACTGCAATGATTTGGCCTTGCGGTGCAAATTGACGGCACACTTGAGCCCAGCTGCCAGGCGCTGCACCAAGATCCACCACCACATCTTGTTTTTGGATGAAACGATGTTTGTTTTGAATTTCTTCCAGCTTAAAACAAGCGCGCGATCGCCGGCCTTGTTTTTGCGCTTGTTGGACAAAGGGATCTTTTTGATGCTGGCGATACCATTGTTTGGTTTTGCTGCGGCGTGACATGGCAGTGCTTCATTGGGTTGCAGACAGTGTATCATTTGATTTGTTTGTTGTAAACAATTGATTATGCTCTTTGTTTTCTGCGTGTTTATGAAATAGGCAAGCCCACAGTGTTTTGGCGACAACGGCTTGCAATGGAGAGTCATCATGCAGATGGCATGTGTGGCATTGTGCATAACGATGGATGTGCCATTTGGCAAAATAGGGTGTGACACATGACGTCAGTGATACAAAGACCAGCCACCAGGGTTGGTGGATGTGCAATAGGCATGTCATGCATGGCCCGATCAGCGTCAGTAAGAGGATGGCTGCATGCATGCACCATTGTATGATTTGAGCAGCGATTTCTTTCTGATCCAGGCCGGTGTTGTTCATCCTGTCGAGCTCTTTCGACGTGATATGATCCAACCAACTTGGTATCGAAGCAGCCATCACCAATCCAACACAGGTGCTTGTACACATCATGGCAGCGATGATTGTGGAAGTTGGCAGTGTCATCACCCCCAAAAGTGCAGCAATCACCACACCAAGGGCCAAAAGTCCAATGCAGCTTGTGGGCCAAAGGCTGTTGCAGAGCAATTTGAAAACGATGTCGAGCAAATCGATGCACAAACATGGCAGTTGAACGCAAAAAAACATCAAGGGTGCAAACCACAAGGCATGCAGTGTGGCTGTGCCCCAAATGTACCATGTGTTTTTTTGGGTGTTGTCCGACTTCAGCGGCACCCACAGTATTTCAGATAGGACATTGCATGCCAGCAATACAATTAAGGGTATTGCGTAGAGCTAAGGCATGCCTGGTATGCCGTAACCGCGTATCATGCGTTGATCACAACCAAAGTAAAGCAGGCATTTTGAAGAAATCCATGAATGGCGCATTGTTGAAATCACATGTTGTGTTTGTGTCTATCTTTCATGCAAACATTGGCATTGTCAAATGTTCATGGTCGGCGCATGGGACAGTCAAATCCATGGCCCATGATTCTGCGTCGATGGTGCCACTGACCAATGGATTAAGTCTATTGGAGAAGTGAGAGCATGCATCTGATTTTTAAACCCTTCGGCTCTTTGTGCTCAGAGGCATCATATTTGAACTTCAAATTCTTCAATGCGTTTGACAATGTTTCATGGTTGGATGTGTCCTTGAGCCCCAAATCTCGAGCAAATGTGGTCAGGGCTTGTTAAGTTGAAAGGCCATCTTTTCGACCGTGAAATCTCTTGGATTGGGTGCTCGGCTTAATGTGATGTCAAGGTGTTAACGGTTTGGTGTGCATGCACCAATGATCAATCATGTTGCTTCGGTTTCGTTGCGGATGTCGCATGGTTGGATTTTGGTGATGGTGGCATGCACTTGATGTTGTGGAAATTGTATGCAAAGGGGTTGTTGGGCGACCAAGGTGTCGGCTTCTGTGATGGGTTTGAGGGTGATGGGGTCGCGAACGATGGTGTAGCCTCTGCTGAGGGTGTGCAGTGGGCTCATGAGCTCGAGGGCCTTGGCTTGTTTGGCCATGGTCATGTGCTTGCAATGCAAGAGGTGTTGTAGGCTGCTTTTGCATTGGTGGACCAGTGCTTGCAAGTGTTGCCGATCCCTTTTGATCTGGTGCATCGGGTCATGTTGCATCAGGCGTTGTTGTAGATTTTGAAGGTTTTGTTGGTTGGGCGTTTGTTGTTGCTTCAGGGCGAGTTGCATGCGGTGTCCCATGGGCTGGAGGCGCTGTCGTGCCAATTGGCAGGCCGCTTCGGGGTGGATGCATTTTGCCGACAGCCATTGCAACTTTTGTGTGGCATGCTGTAGGCGATGGGTCATCATGCTGTGCATCTGGTTGCCCAGGTTGTCTATTTTCTGCATCAGTTCGTCCCTTTCGGGCGTTGCGGCTTCGGCAGCAGCAGAGGGTGTCGGCGCACGTCGATCGGCCACATGGTCTGCAATGGTGGTGTCGATTTCATGACCAATGCCTGTGATGATTGGGCATGTTGACTCAAAGATGGCTTGTGCCACATCTTCTCGGTTGAAGGCCCAGAGATCTTCGATGTTGCCGCCACCACGTGCCAGCAATAAAACGCTACAAAGGCCATGGTTGTTGGCTTCTTGTATGGCTTGAATGATGGTGGGTGCGGCCTGATCGCCTTGCACTTGGCAGGGATAGATCAGCACATTGGCACATGGGTAGCGCCGCTTGAGCACACTGAGCATGTCCTGTACGGCTGCCCCAGTGGGCGATGTGATCAAGCCAATGGTGTGGGGGTATGGAGGAATGTTCTGTTTGTGCTTTGCATCAAACCATCCTTGTTGCTGTAAGCGCAACTTGAGGGCCTCATAGGCACGTTGCAGGGCGCCCAGACCAGCTTCTTCTGCGTGCTGAATCAACAATTGGTAGTTGCCGCGTGCTTCATATAAGGTCACTTTGGCACGTACCAAGAGCTGCATGCCTTCTTGCAATGTGCGTGCGCAAGGATTGTGTTGGTAGCTCAGCCAGACACACTGTACTTGGCATTTGTCATCTTTGAGTGAAAAGTAAAGATGGCCAGATCTTGGGCGAGCAAGATTGGAGACTTCGCCCTCAATGAACATCTGACCTTGGGCTGTTTCCAGCAAGGTTTTGACTGTTTTATTCAATGCCGATACCGACAGCGGCTTGAAAGCGGTGTTGGGGCATTGGGGTTGTTGCATCATGCGGACTCGTTGGTGGCAGTGACCACAATGGGACCGAGATGATCGCCATGTTCTGCATTGTATTGGCGATGACTGCCATCACAATACGGAAAGTTTTTGGATTGCCAGCATCGACAATAAGCTTTGATTCCATTGGGTTGCTGTTGCACTTGATCGCGCTCAGGGCGCTGCTGATCTTGGTTGAGCTTGGTCATGGTGTGTCCCCTTAAAAATGCTTGTTCATTTGAGTGTAGCGCGTTGGGATGGCATTGCCAACCTTGTTCTGTGTTGCCATGCTCTTGCAAAAAGGCATCTTTCTGGATTGGCCCATGAAGTGCGCCCCTTTGTTCATTCTACAGGGTTGATTTTTATTTAAAATGACGTTAAGATTAGCGAAATTTTATTGGGAGCAAACATGGACAAGATCACACAGGCCCTGACTTTTGACGACGTGCTTTTGGTGCCAGGTCATTCCAGCGTGATACCCAGGCATGTGTCTCTCGAAACCTTTTTGACCCGTTCTGGCATTCGATTGGGCATTCCATTGCTTTCTGCTGCCATGGACACGGTCACGGAATACCGTTTGGCCATTGCTTTGGCACAACAGGGCGGTTTGGGCATTTTACACAAAAGCATGTCGGTGCAGCAGCAAGCCATGCAAGTGCGCGCCGTCAAAACCTATGAAAATGGCATGGTTGCCAATCCATTGACGGTGACGCCTGACCAGCCTATTGGTCAAGTGAAGGCCATGGCTGCTGAGCATGGGTTTTCAGGCATGCCCGTGGTGCAGGGCGATCGGTTGGTGGGCATCATCACCAACCGCGACATGCGGTTTGCCAACGATCCCAGTCAACCTGTTCAAGCACTGATGACCCCCAAAGATCAGTTGGTCACCGTGCAAGAGGGTGCCAGCTCAGAAGAGGTGCTGCGTTTGATGCACAGCCACCGCATTGAAAAAATTCTTGTGGTCAATGATGCTTTTGCTTTGGTCGGTTTGATGACAGTGCGTGACATCTTACAGGCGCAGCGTCAGCCCAATGCTTGTAAAGATGCTTCAGGGCAATTGCGTGTCGGCGCTGCCGTTGGTGTGGCCGGTGATACCGATGAACGTGTTGCCGCTTTGGTTGCGGCGGGTGTTGATGTGTTGGTGGTGGATACCGCACATGGTCACTCCCAAGCGGTGTTGGACCGCGTACGTTGGTGCAAACAACACCACCCCGATTTGCCGATCATTGCTGGCAATATTGCCACAGCTGAGGCAGCCAAGGATTTGGCCAAGGCTGGTGCGGATGCGGTGAAAGTGGGCATTGGCCCTGGCTCAATCTGTACCACCCGTATTGTTGCGGGGGTGGGGGTGCCACAAATCACAGCCATTCACGATGTTGCTCAAGCTCTAGAAGGGACCGGTTTGGCGGTCATCGCCGACGGCGGCGTGCGCTATTCTGGTGACATCGCCAAAGCAATTGCTGCAGGTGCGCATGTGGTCATGGTGGGTGGATTGTTGGCGGGTACCGATGAAGCGCCAGGCGACATTGAGTTGTATCAAGGTCGAGCCTACAAATCCTACCGTGGCATGGGATCGATGGGGGCCATGGATCAAACCCACGGTTCCAGTGATCGATATTTCCAAGAAGCCAGCCAGAAAAAAGAGAAACTGGTGCCAGAAGGCATCGAGGGTCGCGTGCCTTATAAAGGCAAAGTGTCGGCCATTGTGCATCAGCTGATGGGTGGGTTGCGTGCTGGGATGGGGTACACAGGTTGTGCCGACATTGCAGCCCTGCGAACACAGGCCAAGTTTTGCCAGGTGACGGCATCGGGGTATCGTGAAAGTCATGTGCATGATGTGACCATCACAAAAGAAGCCCCCAACTATTCGCGAGATAAAAACGCATGAGCCATTTTGAACATTTGTCGCGCATTGTGGTCCTGGATTTTGGCTCACAATACGCCCAGTTGATTTGCAGGCGCATCCGTGAAGTGGGTGTGTTTGCTGAGATTTATCCTTACGATGCCAATCCATCTGTGATCGATTTGCAGCACATGGACGGTTTGGTGCTGTCTGGTGGGCCTGCATCGGTCACCACAGACACCACGGCCATGCCGATACCAGCATGGGTTTGGGATCAGACCTGTCCTGTTTTGGGCATTTGTTATGGCATGCAAGCCATGACGCAGCATTGTGGTGGTCGGGTTGAACAGGCACAGTGCCGAGAGTTTGGTCATGCAACGCTTGATGTTGTCGACAACACTTGGGGTGCTGCCGTTTGGCCGAAAGAACGGCCTACTGTATGGATGAGTCATGGTGATCATGTGGCGGCATCCGGCCCAGATTTGATGGTTTCGGCGCGCAGCAGTGATGGCATCATCGCTGCCATTCAACATGTCAGCAAACCTTACTATGGGGTGCAATTTCATCCAGAAGTGACACATACAGAAGGCGGTGCTGCATTGTTGGCGCACTTCGCCATCGACATTTGTGGTTGCGCTGCCACTTGGCAGCAAGACGTCATCATCGATCAATTGGTGGCCGACATACGTGATCAGGTGGGCCAAGACCATGTGATTTTGGGCGCCTCAGGTGGCGTTGATTCCACCGTGGTGGCGGCATTGTTGCATCGCGCCATTGGCGAACGTTTGCACTGTGTGTTTGTTGACAACGGGTTGTTGCGTGCAGGTGAAGCGGATGCGGTCCGCGCCATGTTTGCAAAGGATTTGGGCATTCCATTGACAACGGTCGATGCCAAAGCCATTTTTTACGATGCTCTGGCCGGACAAACGGACCCAGAGCAAAAACGTAAAACCATTGGTCGTGTGTTCATTGATGTTTTTCAAGCAGAGGCCGATCGGCTCGACCATGTGGCATGGTTGGCGCAGGGCACCATTTATCCAGATGTCATTGAGTCTGCGGGTGCGGCATCGGGCAAAGCTGAGGTGATCAAGTCACACCACAATGTGGGCGGATTGCCTGAACACTTGGCCTTGGGTTTGGTTGAGCCATTGCGTCATTTGTTTAAGGATGAAGTGCGTGCCATGGGGCTGCATCTCGGCATTCCGGCGCACATGATTCAGCGCCATCCCTTTCCTGGGCCTGGTTTGGGCGTCAGGATTTTGGGTGAGGTCACGGCAGAGGCCGTCGACATTTTGCAACGTGTCGACGCGTTGTATTTGCACTTGTTGCAGCAAGCTGGTTGGATGGATCAAGTCAGTCAAGCGTTTGCGGTTTTTCTGCCCATTCGATCGGTTGGCGTGGTCGGTGATCAACGCACCCATGGTTTTGTGGTGGCATTGCGTGCTGTGACCACCACCGATTTCATGACGGCCAAAGCTGCGGCCCTGCCCAGTGATTTGTTGTCGCAGATGGCCCGTCAAATTCTCAATGCGGTGCCAGAAGTGGCACGTGTGGTGTACGACATTTCAGACAAGCCACCCGCAACCATTGAATGGGAATGATGGTGATGCCAGGACGCCGATGCGCCTGTGGGGCTGAGGTCCCGACGTTGATGCATGCAAAAATGAGGCCAGCCCATGACGTCTGAACAATTGTGGATGCAACATGCATACAGCTTGGCTGAGCGTGCAAGAGACCTTGGTGAAATCCCCATAGGGGCTTGTTTGGTTGCGGCCGACGGCATGACGTTGTTGGGTGAGGGCTTCAATCAAATGATTGCACACCATGATGCAACGGCACATGCCGAAATACAGGCGTTGCGTGGTGCGGGCATGCATGTGGGCAACCACCGATTGCCTGGGACGACATTGTACGTGACATTGGAGCCATGTTTGATGTGCTATGGGGCTTTGATGCAGGCGCGTGTTGGTGCCGTGGTTTTCGCTTGTCGAGATCCAAAATTGGGTGTGTTCAGCCAACATGGTGGTGGCCATGCATGGGGTGATTTCAATCATCAAATGGTCTGGCGCGAGGGTGTGATGCATGATGCATGTCAAGCGTTGCTACAGACTTTTTTCAAACAGAAACGTTGCAGATCCTAAGCATGCTTTCATTGGCGGATGGTGCGTGTTGGATGCCAATCTTCTGGGATGGGTTCTGAGCTTCGAATGGGATTGATGTCCAAGCCACCACGTCGCGTGTATTGCGCTTGGATGGTCAAGCTGGATGGCTTGCAACGCTGCCAAATGTCCCAATAGCAGCGTTCAACGCATTGTTCATGAAACTCAGGATGATTGCGATAGGACACAATGTAGCGTAAAAGACCAGCGGGATCGATGCGTGGGCCGGCATAGGTGATTGCCATCGAGCCCCAATCTGGCTGTTCGGTGACCAAGCAGTTTGATTTGAGCAGGTGTGTGTACAGTGTCTCTTGGGTGCATGCATCTTGTGTGGTCAGATGCTTGGGTTGCACGGTGTAGTCGGTACAGGCAATGTCTTGATGGTCGATGCACTGCCCGGGCCATTGACCAGTGAGTGTTGTGGGTTGGTCATCAATGGATGCAATGGCCACGTGCACGGGTGCACCACTGGCAGCTGTCAGGTCTTTTGCCAGTTGTGCTTGTACGGCAGATTCGGAGGCCCAGGATGCCATGTTGAAACTGTTGAGATACAGCTTGAGTGATTTGGACTCAATCAGATTGGGGGCATGTGCGTTGAAGGTCAGGCTTGCCAGGCCCACTTTGGGTTTGCCTCGCGTATTGAGCCAAGAGAGCTCATAGGCCCACCACACATCTTGACCGTAAAAAGGGACAGGGGAGGGCAGGTTGAGTTCATCACGTTTTGGTTGGCGTGGGAGTGCCAACAGCAATGTTGGATCAAAGGCCGTTGGATAAGCTGATTTTTTACCCAGTTCAGCGTTTTGGAGCGACGAAGACATGCTGCGCCTCCTATTGGTCAGTGAACGAAGATGACATGTGCGCCTATGGCGGCATGATAACATGGCGGCAACGTTTGCAACACAAAAAAAATGGGGTGAAATGTCGGTGTTTTTTTGTCAAATGATGCGTGGTATGGTGTAAGCACCTTTGACTCTTTCGCTTTTTTTTGATAAAATATAGGTCAATATTTAAGGAGCACAATAATGTTCGTTTTAACGCCAAATCGACTCTTTTTTGCCAACCGGCAGGGCAAGGCCAAGATTGCAGATCTTTGGGCATCTCAGTCGATGTTTGAGCACGACATGTATGATCGTTTGGCTCAGAAAAGCGCTGCAGGCCATACACATTTGATGGGATGGTTGTTTGGTGATGTGTCCAGCAAGACACCACTGGAGGCCTTCAGAAAGCATGCAGAACAATGCCGTGAGGAAGACCGTCAACGTTCAGAAATGGAAGAAGCAGTTGCGGACCAGGCTGAGCAAGCCCATACAACCGCACCGGCCAGCGATCATGAGGCAGACACATCAGTCATCGTTAAAACTGTACCGAGCATGCAGCCCACATCTGAGGTCGTCGACCGTTTGATGCAGCCCTTGCAGCATACCCCATCACCGGCCATGGTCCGTTTGATCACGCATCATTATCATCTTTTTCTCGATCAGTTTATGTTGCGACATGTCTTGGTGCACCATGCCGATCTGCTGTCGGATGTGGCGGATTTGTCCCGTGCAACAGCCTGGGCGCATGCATCTGACTCAGAAGCTTTCTCGGCATTTTGGGCAGATTTTTATGTGGCATGGCGTGCGATGCATCCCAAAGGCATGCATCAGGATGATGAAACCACTTGGTCTGAAATGCAGCGTGCTTTTGCAGCCGAGGCGCAGCGTGCCTCCAAACAGCTTGATGACCAAATTTCACACAATCCGAATCTTGCACGTGATTTTGTTCGCGGCATACAAGATCGGGCCATCGTGCAGCCCACGCCTCAGCCACAGACATGCCCCAAGCAAAGCCCCGACGCAAAAGCACCACGCCTTGAGGGTGGTGGCGATGAAGGCGCTGCAGCGTTTCGTCCCGTGCCTGGTCGAGTGGCACAGCAAAATGTGACACAGCAGATACAACAAACGGAATACTTCACGCTGTTTAACAGGCCATCTGTTCCCAGGCCACAGACTGGTCAAGGGGGGTGAGCACCATGAGACAACAGTGTTTGTTGAGATGGGTCGCACATGCCTTGCTGGCCATGGCCATGGCCCAATCGTTCGCGGCACACAAGCCCATTGAGATTGAGGTTGACAACGGCCTGCCAGACACTTTGTCCGTGCAGTACAGTTTTGAGGAACAGTCAAAATCATCACAGAATGGCACGCTGAAGCCCGGGATTCAAACGTTCTCAATTGCGGCAAACGCCTTTGCAGGTTTGGTGTTTGTGGGGCCCAATCAAACCAAGTTTTCTATGGTGGTGCGCTTTGATGGTTCGATCAGCAGCATGATGGGCAATGTCTGTCAATTTGGTCAAATTCAAGTGACACCCTGCCCACATTTTCTTGTGGTCGAGGATGGTGACACACAGCGTATTCGGGTACGTTTATCTTTAGATGGCAAAGAGGCGCCTACTCAGCCCATTTCACCTGCTGACCCACCTTCTGAACCTGGCAAGTCTGATGCCCCTTCAAAAGATCAGGGGGCGGATGATCAGAGCCCCGATGATGCAGATCCGTCGTCAACGCCAACGGTCACGCCTGCTGCACATGGTGCCCCTGCGACAGATCAGGACGCAGCAGATCAAAGCTCAGACGACACAGAGCCATCGTCAGACCCTACAGTCGTGCCTGCCACACATGGCACCAGTGATGCTTCTAAAGAAGATCATGGTTCAGATGATGAAGGTGCTGGCAAGTCGGATGGAGCGCCTGGCAAGGTTGCGGTTGCGTTTTGAAGTATGGCGCATGCATGCGCAGATGTGGCTGGGCATCGCTGTGGCCAAAAGGAGGGGGCATGGTCTTAAAACATAAAGTATGTGTGTTGTTTGGTGTGTTGTCACTTGCTGTGGCCATTGCGCAGGCTGCAGAGTTTAAGTTGATCATAGACAATCAAAGTCATGCCAATTTTGAATATGTGCAAATGATTCGTGGCAATGCACATGTGCGTGCTGGCGCATTGCTGTCGGGGGATGTGTTTTCAGCGATGAGTGATGCGACCTATACTGCGGTGCGTCTCAATACCCAAGGTGTGACGAGTGTCATTGTGGTGGCTGCTCAAAAACATTTGGTTAAAGTCCGCAACCAGCGATGTTGGGACACCAACAATCGTTATGCGATTGATGTCGAGCATGAAGTTGGTGCGCCTGTTTGGCGCTTTGTCATTCAGCCTTGCGATGGATGAGATGGTTTAAGAGCCAATCAGTTGGTTGGTATCGAGGTTGTTGTGTTGCTGATGCATGCGTATGCTGCTTGCAATTTCTTCAATGGCCGCATTGGTGTCTTGCCATCCATCGATTTTGACCCATTTTTTATGCTCAAGGTCTTTGTAATGTGTGAAAAAATGTTCAATTTGGTCGAGCAAATCTTGTGGCAAGTCGGTGTGAGCATGGACGTGTCGATACAGCAATGAGATGTCTTGTGTGGGCACAGCAAGCACTTTGCGATCTTGACCTTTTTCGTCGGTCATTTCAAGCATGCCAACAGGACGCACTTCGATGACTGAACCAGCCAACACCGGAAAGGGTGTGACCACCAGCACATCGACTGGATCGCCATCACCACTGAGTGTCATGGGGACGTAACCATAATTGCATGGATAATGCATGGGGGTGCTGAGAAAGCGATCAACGTGTAAAAGGCCTGTGCTTTTATTGACTTCATATTTGACGGGGGTGCTGCATGCTGAAATCTCGATGACCACATTGACCACGTTCGGCGCAGAAGATCCGGCGCTTAAGTTGTTGAAGCTCATAAAAATATTCCCAAATGACACGGATTTTTGAAAGGTAATATATTATACTGCATCTCGGGATAGAACGCAACCATTTCTCTGGTTGTTGGGGTTGCTGCGTTAAAAAACATCACATGAAAATTGGGCCTTTCCATGCAACAGATGGCTGTTGCATGGGGCAACTTGGCCCATAAAATCAGATGTTGTTCTATACTGTGTCAAGATCAACGAGGAATGCGTCGTGTGCGACACAACATCATCTCAGCCATGGGTTGCCATGTTTCAACAACATGCACGCATGCATCATGTGCTGGTGCCAGAGATCATGATACAAAATTTGAGCACTGCTACTGGTCAACAGCGTATGTTTGTGTATTTGGAAAAACTGTTTATGGCAAGCTTGATCGCACCAGGTGCTTGGCTTTATCCCGATCAGCAGTTGGCACAGATGACCTTCATTCGATTGGCACACATTTTGTTGTCGCATCGACACCATGATTGTGATCACGACATGCCAGATGCCGATGATTGTGTGACACATTGGTGTCATTTAAAAGATCGAGCATCATGGTTTGCAACCTTCATTTTGGCCATGGATGATCGCAAAGATTTATGGGGGTTGCCATTGGTCTTACAGTCGGAGATTGAGGAAGCGTTTCTTACACAAGCCATGATATGGCGTCAAGCCATGCTGGCCATCGCCGATCAGCCCAGTAAAGATTTTGTGTCACAACAGGCTCACCACAGTTTGGAGGCCTTGACCACTGCTGCCGATGATTTTCTGGATCGTCTGACGTTGTCGCACCACCTACATTGTTTGCAGCGATTGATTTCTGAATTGACGTACGCCTTTGAGTCTTTTCAACACACAGATCAAGCCATTGTGGCCAAATTCATTGTGGCGGCGTCCACCACCCTTCAATGGATGGAAGAGCATGCGTTGGATCATGGTCAAGGTATGTTTGTGGATCAAACGGATCGATGGGAGGCACAATGTGCCCACATGAATCGATTGTGGACAACACCACAATTGCAACGTGCACTGGAACATGTGGGTTTGACCCGAGCGCATATGTTGTTTGCACGGCACCTTGAATGATGTAGATGGCTGCTAGGTGTTGAGGCGTTTGTGATGGGTTTCAAAGGTCATGGCATACTCGTTTTCAGCATCGGCTGGATGATCAAAGCTGGCTGTTTTTTCCCATGCATGGGTTTGCCAGTCTGGGAAGTACACATCACCGGTCACCTGGGCATGCACACGGGTCAGATGTAAGGTATGTGCCAAAGGGAGTGCGGCTTCAAAAACGGCATGTCCGCCAATCACAAATAAAGTGGTTTGGAGTTGTGTGGCAAATTTGAGTGCGGCATCCAAATGTGCAAAACAGTGACAGTCAGCCATGTGCGTCAACGTACGACTTAAAATCAGATGATGTCGATTTGGCAAGACACGACCAATGGACTCAAATGTTTTGCGTCCCATCAGCAAACTGTGTCCAGTGGTCAGTTGCTTGAAACGCATCAGGTCGGCACGCAGATGCCAGGGCAAAGTTTGGCGATGGCCAATGACGTTGTGCTGATCCATGGCCACAATGATTTCGATTTGCATGCTGTTGCACCCAAACTGGAGGGATCTTTTGACAGTAGTCAACATGGGCAATTTTAGCAAGCATCTTTTGACGATGGGTCTGTTGGTTTGTGATCCAATGTTTTATCATACCTTGAGATGATCCTGATAGGAGTGACTTGCATGCCCAAACTGCCAGCCGATTTCAAAGCCGATTCCGGCAAAGCCAAGCCAACTGTTCAGTCTGACAGTGCGCGCAATACCGTGTCAGCATCTGTGTTGTTAAAGCGTCTTTCGTGTCGTGTGGCACAAATGCGCATTGCTGCACGGCAAGTACAAGTCGACAAATCCACCGCGCAATCAGCGTCCAAAACCAGCATCGGTGCAACGCCTGAAAAAGCCGCAACGTCTTCATCCAAATGCAAGCCTTCGATTGGCGACATGGTCAAATGAACGCATGAGGCATGTTGGCCCAATGGTTTGGTGTGGCTCAAACCAAAAAGGTTTCAAAAGTATTGACTTGGATGGTTTGAGATGACACTTTATTAGCGTTCCATCTGTCTGTGGTGCCTGATGCACATTTTATTTGGCGGTTTTGATCTTATGTTTTTGATGTGTGTCTGTGGGTGTGCATTGATTTTTATGCGCATGTTGTGGCACATGTTGGCACATCGACGTCGGTCAGACCAGTCTCCCTTTCATGCCTCCATTTGGGTCGACCTGTGTTGGCATATCGTGCCCATGATTATTTTTTTGATGCTCTTGTGGCCAACGCTTGAAATTTGGTGGCATGGTGTGATGTAAGTGTCCAAAGGTGATCCTAGGAGAAAGAAGCATATGTTTAGAAACCATGTGTCCATGACAATTGTGTTGTTGATGCCCAGCTTGTTGTTTGGCCAGGTGGCACAACCCTCAGTCTCAGCCCAAATTGCAGCACTTGAAGCACAAATGCACCAATTGCAACAACAATTGGCCGCTTTGAAGCAACAGGTCAAACCTGTTGCGCACACGGCGAGATCGTCCGCATCCCATCAGGCGCATGCCCCCATGCGTCGTGATTGGACCACATACCATGGTGCCAAGTTTTGGCAGGCATCCGCCATCACCACATCGCCCACACTCGGAACCAAAACCGCTTTTGATGGCAGCGACCTTTTGATCGCAACGTCGAGTATGCAACAAGATTATCATCTGTTGCAGCGACGTCGCAATCTCAATGCCCAGCGTGCACGTTTTCATGCACCCATGGTGCGACCGTAAGTTGAGCTCAGTGGCAATTTAACCGTCGGGCTGGATCTCGTGCAGGCAGGAGACGCTGCCACCCGCCAAACCACGCAGCTCAATGGTTTTGAGTTGGATGTTCTGTCAGAAATCAACCACGATGTATTTGGTTACACCACATTGGCATATCAGTCTGACGATGCCGATCGCATCAAAGTGGATCGTGCTTTCATCACATGGGGCGATTTGGATCATCAGCCTTGGTATGTGACAGCAGGTCAATTTTATGCGCCTTTTGGTCGATATGCAGCAGCCACGGTTTCAAGCCCCATGACCAAAACCATGGGGCGTATGAAGGCCAAAGGTGCTTTGTTGGGGTGGGCGCCACAACAAGGACCATACGCCAATGTTCGTGTACAAGGCTTTGTTGGGCATGCTGATGTCAGTAAGTCCAGTCGATCCGGTCAAATCAACCATTGGGGATGGAACATGAATTGGCAACACCGCTTTGCCCATGGCCCAAGTCTCAAGACCGGTCTGGTCTACACCAATCAGTTGATGAATGCCAGCATGTTTCAGGATTGGCTACAAACAGCGCCTGCGGCAGATGCCAGCATGCTCAGCCAAGATTATCCAGGTTGGGATGCGTATGCACGTGTGACTTGGCACCCCTTTCAGTGGAACACCGAGTGGGTGTCGTTCAAAGATGCCATCGCCGTCAATCCCACCATCACCAAAACCGCGCTGTTGGGACAAAAACCGCATGCCATGTACACAGAGTTGCGTTACAACACCAAGCGTCCGTATCCCGGCATGCTGGCCGTTGGTTTTGCTCGCACTTGGGGTGTGGATGCCTTAATGGTATCGAATCGATCTTATTTCTTGACCGACAACATGAACCTTTGGAAAAACACACTTCAGACCATCGAATGGCGTTTGGATCGAGTGCAGGCGCCCAGCAAGCAGATCAATCGTCAGATCAAGTGCCGATTTGGTGTTTTCTTTTGATGCCGCACCATGGATCAAGCGGAGCCTTCGGCCTCTGAATTTGGTTTTTTGCGGTACAGAGCAGCAGTTTGGCCAATGGTCTGTACCAAAGTCGCATCGGTCTGTGCCACAATTGCCTCAATGATTGTGGCACGATCCTGACGTGGGGCCGCAATTTTGATTTTGATCAGTGCGTGATGGTCCAACGCAGATTCGATTTCTGCCAACACAGCTTCTGTGAGGCCTTTTTGCCCCAGCATGACCACGGGGGACAGATGATGTGCTGCTGCTTTGAGTGTTTTGATGTCTGGCATGGTTGGTGTCTTAAAAGTTGAAAACATGATCATCCTAGCGCAGAGCGATGTAAAAATAAAGATGATTGTACAAGCGGCCAGGGCCACCTCATTAAAATTTAGCCATTCAGACTGTATTCAAGAAGTCACGATCCCAACCAGCAATGGTACTGAAAAATGTAACGAACAGGATTTCTTCAACAGCATGAAGTTTACGTCTATCTATGCTGTGATCAGGTACAAACCCATAAAGCCGTTCTTTGCTGTGCTCATTTTAAACGCCCTTTTGAACAAAAAGGGAAATTGATCACGGATATGCGCGGATATTCGCTAAATTTTAATGAGGTGGCCCTGACAAGCGGCACATACAGTGGTGGGCAAACAACCATCTGTGTTATGATCAAAATGGATTTCATGGTTTAGGAGTTTGTGATGAAACGCATGTATGTATGGCTGTTGTGCTGCTTGTCAGGCAGCATCTGGGCAAATCAAAACTTACAAAGCACTGTGACTGCGCTGCAAGCACAGGTCAACGCTGTCAATGCCAGCATCGGACCCAAGATTGCCAGTCAAGCGGCTGCAACCGATCGCAGCATTCAAGCGATAGAGACTGATCTGAAAAAACAAGTGGCCGCTTTGAATCAAAAAATTGCCACCGTGCAAGCTGAGGCAAAAACCATGGTCGATGTGGCGTCAAAACAATCGCGCCAAGACACACTGAAGGTGCGTGCTGAACTGATGGCGGGGTTGAAAGCATTGCAAAAAGTGGTGGCAGACTCTCACAATCAAATGACTCAGCAATTGGCCAAGTTGCGCGCCCCCAAATGATGCATTAGGTCCAAATTTTGCCTGTGGACAGCAATGCTGGATGCCCACACTGTATGGCTTTGGGTGTGGTTTTGGGTTTGTTGGGCAATTGGCATGACGTGATGATGAGATCCATGCGCTGATGCGATGCAGTCTGCCCCGTGGCAACACGCAAGCCATTGTCATCACATGCTATGATTTGACCGGGTTGGGCACTGGGATCGATGTTGGGGTGACAATGTGCCGCATGCACTTTGATGCACATGTCATCGAGGTGGCCAAATGTTGATGGCCATGGGTGGCATGCACGCACTTGGCGTGCAAGCTGTGGCGCAGGTTGGTGCCAATCGATACGGCCTTCTGCCTTGGTCAATTTGTGCGCATAGGTGGCGAGGGTTGCATCTTGAGGGGTTCGATTGGCAAAAGCCTCGTCAAAATGGTCTAAGGTTTGAATCAGACTTGTAGCACCCAGCTGAGCCAACGCCACCAACACATCTGCGGTGGTGTCTGTCTCTGTCAGGGCATGGGGTGCTCGATACAGCATGTCGCCTGTGTCCAATCCCACATCCATGGCCATGATGGTGACGCCTGTCTCGACATCTCCAGCCAATATGGCCCGTTGAATCGGCGCAGCACCCCGCCATTGTGGCAGCAAAGAGGCGTGAATGTTGATGCAGCAAGCAGTTGGTATGTCCAAAACCACTTGTGGCAAAATGCAGCCATAGGCGGCAACAATCATCCAATCTGGCCGGTATGCGGCCAAATGGGCCACGGTGCTGGCATCTTTGAAGTGTGGGGGTTGTTCGATCGCGATGCCGTGTCGCGCTGCACATTGTTTGACCGGGCTTGGCATGGATTGACGTCGTCGTCCTGCTGGGCGATCGGGTTGTGTGTAAACCGCCATCACTTCATGATCGGGATGCGCAATCAGGGCTTCTAAGGCTGGGCAAGCAAAAGCAGGCGTGCCAGCAAATACAATACGGGCCATATCATTTCATGTTTTTTTTGAACAATTTTTTGACCAGCATCTTGCGGCGCAATGGTGACAAATGATCGATGAACAAGCGGCCATCAAGGTGATCAACCTCAT
Organism: Candidatus Comchoanobacterales bacterium; assembly: GCA_965661085.1. Taxonomy (GTDB): domain Bacteria; phylum Pseudomonadota; class Gammaproteobacteria; order Comchoanobacterales; family Comchoanobacteraceae; genus CBFIDA01. The sequence goes on from CBFIDA010000006.1 coordinate 76,012, forward strand.
GTTGAATGCATTTTGCCATAAAACCATCGGCTCTGAATGAGATGGCTTGGCCATCTTGATCCAATGCATCGACTTGTATGGTCTCAGCCCGTGTGACTGCAGCAGTCAGCATTTTGACCGACATGCAACCTTCTTTCAGTTTGGTCTGACCTTCGGGTGCGCTGAGCACGGGGTTGATCAAACACAAGGGCTGGTCTTTCTCGGCAGAGAAATCAATCACCGTGATGCGCCTCGGAATACCGTCAGGCCAAGGAATGTCAAGTTGGGTGGCGGCCAATGCAGCACACTGGTCGGCCGCATAAAGTGTGGCAAACATCTTTTTGACGATGGCCTTGATGTTGTCATCGACCCCTTCAACCGGTTGCCCGACCACTTCCAAGCGCGGATCTGGAAATTGAATGATGTGATAGACGTCCATCGTATGCTCAGATTTGAAAAAATGATTTTATCAGCCACGCCATTGGCGTGCAAGTCAATACGAAGCGTTACTGTTACAGCAATGACAATCAGACCCTGGAAACCCTACATTATCATCGGTACTGCTGACAAATACATGCTTATCTTCATTGCTTAACCACCAGTTGGCTTTATATGGCAGTGTTTTGGTTTGCAGGTAATACAGCCCAATCTGATTGATGGCACGTGCGCCCAATGCGACCAGGGCAGTGAATGTGCACATGAAAAGACATGCGGTCATTGGGGTCACATATCCCAACAGGGTTACAGGCAACACTGTGCACAAATACAAGCATGTCAAACCACGACTCACCCAGTTCAACCAGGCCACCCATTTTGCAACACTGAGGGCATGGGCAATGGCTTTCAAAGGGCTTTTGAGTGCTTTTCCGAGCTGGAAAGATGCCTGATGCGCCACCGCATCCGAGCTTGCTGGCATGCTGAAGGCGACCAATCGACAAAGTCCACGCAATGTGCGCCATGCCCGACTGTCATTCAAGCCATCACCGATGTATAGAATCTTTTTGCGTTGGGAGGCGCAGGCTTGATGGGTATGGTTGTGTTTTTTTGTTTCACAGTGAATCTTGGTATCATTGTGCGCACAGCACGGGGCCCCAAGCATTTGTTCATGAATCCAGGCACTTTTTTCTTGGGCGGTTTCATAAGCAATTTTTGAAATATTCAAACCCTTAAGCTCATTTTTGATGATGTTCTTCCACTCACTAAGGTTTCCTTTGTCACCAGACAGTATGGTGATGCGTGTTTGCGGGAAATGATGCTTGAGTGCTTGGATCAATTGTTTGGCACCTGTCCGAATTTGTTGTGCATTGTCAAACAATGTGCCTGTTTTATCCAGGATGATTTCATCGGGGGCATGCATGTCTTCGAGTGCGTCGAGCATGATGGCGCGTTTGGCATTGGGGTGTATGCCCAAAGCACTCAGCCATGTGTGTGCGATGTATCGAATCATGTTGGGTCCCAACCCAAAGACACAGCATGGACACGCACAAAGCAGCATGCTGCACATGGCCATCACCACCGCATGTCCCATGAACCATGCATAGGCGCCAGCCAGACCAGTCAGCAGCAGCATGATGACCGTGAAGTGGCCCTCAAAGCTTCGGTAGAGGTGCTGCCGTGCTTGGGGCGGGGTATTGTTGAATGTTTCAGTGGCGGTAAATGTGAGTTCTGTTGGATTTGTCTTGTCATCAGCATAAACATGATCCCCAGCTTGTAGGCTTGTGACGCCATCATCCTTCAAAGGCACAAGTTTTTTGTTTGTCTGACCTGTCAGCACTTCGGTTTCAACACATATCTTATTTTTGGTGGTGCATGCAACCGGCACCACGATATAAGGTTTGTCGCTGCCATCTTGATGTGCTTGAGGCACAGAGAAAACCTGTCCAGATGTTATGGATTTGATCGGGATGTGGCCGGGAGATCCGGGCTTTGAGTCTGCCGCAGGATTTTGCACATACAAGGGCATGTGCCAGAGACGTGATGATGCATGTACGGGCGCCGACGGTCCTTGATGTTTGAGTTGGTGACCAAGCAACAGAATGCCAGTGGTGAGCAAAAAATGACACCAGTGTATGGGCATCAAGCCTGCAAGTTGGGCTGCAAAAAGCATGGTCAGTGACAACAGTTGTGCTGTTTGCATGTTGTGTGCTTGGTTTGCGTAGGACAGCAGCGCCACTGTGGCCAATAAAGCAAGTGCCACCACACCCCATATTGGCATCATATTGGTGCCATACAACACCAGCAAAGCCAGACTGAGTGTGCAGAACACCATGGGTATCCATTCTGCATAGCATGCTTGAATGGTGGGCCAAAGACAAAAGACAGTCACCAGGGCCACCAAAGATGGTGCCACCCAAGGTAAACTCATCCATAGGGGCAAATAGGCAGTGAAGTAGGATTGACCAAAACCAAGCAGTGATGCCACTGCGGCAAGTCCCAATCTGACCCATGAAAGATCGTAGGTGTTTGCATGCACATGCCGCAATTGAGGACGTTTTATACCAGTTCTGTTTTTGTTTGGGACCTTCTTCTCTTGCAGTGTTGTGTTGAGCTGCTCCAGAATCGTTGCATCATCATGCTGATATGGGTTATTGAAATCTATGGTGAGCGTGTTGACTGGTTCTTGTCTGTACTCTGTGATATATATGCCATGGCTCGATTCTGAACAATAAACTCTTGAGAGGATGTTCTGAACGCCCTTGCTGCAACCCTCAACATACACTCTGAGTTGTTGAGCATGGGATGATCGAGGTGAGTTGTGATGGTCATCACGACAGTCTTTTGGGCATGCTTGTGACATGATGCACTTCTGTTTAATGAGCTGAAATCATATGTTTTTTTTGGCCTGTTGTCAATGGGTTTTATCGCTGCGTGCTTGATGGGCCAAGCGCCTTTGGCGTTGCTTCGTCTGCCGTTTTCTTGAGTATTTTTTTTACCTGGTTGAAATGCTCTAAAGCTTTTGGATATTGGTCATGACAAAGCATTGAAAATGCATTTTTCAGCAATCTTTTCTGCATTTCATTGATTGCTCTGGATTTCATTAAGGCGTCTATTTTAACACTCAAATCCACTGTAAGATTGTCACAGGTTGTCTTCACGAATGCTGCACATGGTTTCAAATGTATGGGCAGTTGCTTTAAAGTTGAAGACTTGGTTCCATTCTGTAGCGCTTGGAGTCGTCCGTTCAGCTCGAACATTGCCAGGTCATTGTGCTGTGAGAGAAAAACTTGAGCTTGGAATGTTTGTTGGGACTGGGTTTGCACTGTTTTGCTTATGTTTGATATTTTGTTTCGATTTTGAGCCTGCAGTTGTTCTAGAAGTTCACCTCTATTCGAGTTCCATATGTTGCAGAACGCCTGCCAATGCGCCAATACTTGGAAACGATCAGAAAATGTTTGGAGTTTTTTTTTGTCGTCAGAATTTTCGGTGTTTTGCATAGCCTTCACGATTTTCTGCAATTGTTCTGCGGCTATTACGCTTTTAGGTGTTTTGGATGCTGTGGTGTCCATCGATGATAGAGATTTAGAATCTTTTTGACCCACATGCTCAGAAGCATTTTGGGTCTCAGTTTGGTTGAACTGTTCAAGAGTATCTTGGATCTCAGTCATGAGGTTTATATCGTTATTCAAGGCTTTGGCGTCGATGATTTTTTTACATTCATGCTTGCACCATGCCAGGAGTGTCTTTGGTTGGGTGTGTGCTTCTGATTTTTCCTCTTTTTTATTTTCTGGTTCTGTTGGGTTGGGCACCTTGTGGACCAAGGACGTGATCTGGATGTTGTAGGCATATTGTAGCCATGCCAGTGCAATCGATATGAATGTCAAGGTGCATGCTAGATTGAGGGTGCACCAACCCATGCTGAATGCCAGCATGCCAGCACATATGCCCACCAATGTGGTCTGTAGGCATTGGGTCAATTTGTTGAGTGTTGTTGATGATTGGGCATCATTGTGGTTGTTATCGTCCAAAAGTTTTTGAACCCGATGTTGGTATGCATGATTGAAGTATAAGATGGTGAGCCAAGGTAGGAGCAGTGTGCACAACACGAGCCCCATGCTGTAAAAAAGGTGCAACATGGCCAAATGACACGCCACACCAACAATGCATGCAATCATGCCAATGATCAGTAGGTGCGCCTTAAAGCGAGCTGCTTCATGCCCTTGCAATTTATAATTGCTTAAGAAACTGAGGACATAAAAGCCTGCCAAGCAACAAAAAATGACCTCCAATGCACCCAGCGTCATCGGTATGGGCACAGACCCAGAATGCAGTCGGAGACAGCTATAGGCAATGGTCAATCCGATGGCAAATGCTGCAGGGGCAAATAACATCAAATCAAACAAGGGTAGCAACAACAGAGCCACAATAAAGATCGCACATTGGATGGCATAGATACACAGATAAAGCGATTGTTCAATCAAGATGAGTGGACAGCATACAATCAGTGCAACAGATAAGATCGGGGCATGGCACAGACCTTTGAGTGTGGCTGACCAGCGTAGTCCACAGATGCGCTGCCAAAGTGATTTTGGGGAGGGGGCTCGACCTTCGTCATCGTTCTCTGAAGACGAATGAGATTCAGGCTTGAAGTTTGCCACAGTATCATCATCATTGACACTGTGCTCTGGTGTATCGTATAACGCATTTTTTTGTTTGTTAAGTTCAAACAAAGGCATGATGATCCAAGAGAAAGCAGCCCCCAGGCCAATGAGTAAAACAGTTGTTATCGTGACCCATAGGGTTTCGAGCAAGTATGAAAAAAAAGGTATTTTGTTCCAGAAGTTCGGTGTTTGAAACCAGTTGATCAGTCCAAGAAAAAATCTAACATCAGTCGGCAGCACAGCTTTGGCATAATCGATGATTGTGAATGTATCGGGCTTTTTGAAAAGATCCTTGGCAACAATCTTCGCAGTACCAAAATTTTTCACGCAGTACTTTTTAAGTGCATCAATCATTTAATTGTCTTATTTAAAATCTAAACAGCATTTTAAGCTCAATTTCCTTTTTTGTCAAGCTCAATGGTATGTTGGTGCATGGCTTCAACATAAAACCATTGGCTGAGGTGCTTTTCAAAGCGACTTGTTTCAGTGATTTTAAAGCGCTGACCTGCGCTTTTATAATATGCCTCGAATGTGACTGTGCCTTGCACATCATGCATGCCACCACTGCTGGCATGCATGATGTGCAAGCTTTGCCAGACTGCCGATCGTGCCCAATGTTTGACTTTTTTGGTTGAGAAATTGAGGCTTGCTGATGGTTTCATGGTTTTGCGAATGAAGGCAATGTCGATGCGTGTGTAGGCCGAGTAGCGTGCGCGCATCAGAGCTTCTGCGGTTTCAGGGTGCTTGGTGCCCTTGTGGTAGGGCATGCAACAAAGTGCATAGGCCAGATTGGACTGGCAGGGGCAAAGGAGCGTCATGTCAGTCCTTATTGTTTTGTTGATGATAGAGCCAGAACACCGGGCATGTCAGCAACAGCATGCCCAAGGTCAGGCTGATTGCATAGAGCCCGTTTGAAGCGACTTTGATGTCGCTGGGCGGCACAAACCCCATGCCTATGGCTAAGGCGCACGTGCCCAATCCGAGCCAACAGATGGCCGTGGCACCCAGCTTGCCACCAGGTATGGCAAAAGGTCTGATTTTGCCTGCCTGTTGCCGCCGTAGGGCCAGTGTTGCCGCAAACAGCGCGATGTAGCTCAATAGGGCCAGTTGTGCCGTGATGGCGGTCAACGTGATGTAGGCACTCTCAATCGATGGCATCCAAATGTAAACCAGGCTGATGAATGTGACCAAGAGTGCTTGGAGGATCAGCAGCCTGGCGGGTACGCCATGTGCATTGGTCTGTGCCAGGAAAGGGGTCATGCACCCATCTTGTGCGGCGATTAAAAGGCCTTTGGTGGGACCAATGATCCAGGCGGCAATGCCGCCGAGGCCACCGATGATGATCAGGCCATTGGCAAAAGGAATCCACGCTTTGAGATGGTATTGGTGTAGGAAAATGGCAATGGCTTGTGAAATGCCACCGATGACGTTGAGGGTCTCGTGCGGTACGACCATGGCGATCGCCAGTGAGGCACTGATGAGTGTCAGCAGAATGATGGCAATGGACCAGAGCATGGCGCGCGGGAAGGCACGCTCGGGTTGTGCCACGTCGTCTGCATGAATGGCGGACATTTCAAGTCCAACCAGGCCAAAAAGAATGGCCACCAAAAAGGGCAACACATTGGGATCTGAGAAACTTGGCAATGCTGCATGCCAATGCATGGTCAGTGCCAATGGTTTGCCTTGATGCCACCACACCAGTCCTAAAACGGTGATGCATGCCATGGGAATCAATGTGCCAACCAAGGCACCCACAGTGCTGATGGCGCCTGACACTTTCATGCCAAAGCAATTGATGCATGTGGCCAACCAAAACAGGCCAACCACACAGCCGTACATGCCCCAATGATTTTGGAGCAGAGTGGGATAAGCAACATGGGCAAGCGTGCGGGCAATGAATGCCAATGCTGTCGGGTACCAAACCACATTGTAAATCCATTGGAGCCAAATCACGAAAAATCCCCATTGGGCACCAAAGGCTTCCCGGACCCATACATAGATGCCACCTCGATTGGGCCAGGTTGTCGCCAACTCTGTTGCAGCCAACGCGACTGGCACCAAAAAACATAAGGCGGCCAAAAGATAATAGCCAATCAAAGCAAACCCAAGCTCTGCACTGAATGGCAAGGTGCGTAAATTGTCGATGGCGATGATATTGATCATCACCAAACCAAACACACCCAATGGTTTTTTCAGTGGAGGTTGTTGTAGCGTGGCGTCGGTCATGGTGGGGTGATCTCCTTGAATTCACCCAATGTTTGCCCATACTGACAAGGGTGACAATGGGTCGATGGTGGATGCCATGGCTCAAATGTTTTGGGCAACAAAATCATCACACTTGAACCATAATGGAATGTGCCCATTTCTGCGCCTTTTTCTAGTTTGATGTTGGCCTCTTCAAAGTACTCTGTGCTTGGTTTACGCTGTCCCATTGGTTGATAACGGCGCCCCCAAGTGGTCGACATGGAACCCACCAAACATGCACCAATCATGATGACGGCCATGGGACCATGCGCAGTGTTAAAAAGACAAATCAAGCGCTCATTGTGTGCATAAATCTTGGGCTTCTTTTGCACCCGGTTGGGGTGCACCGAATACAGCCATCCAGGCACATGTATGGTTTTCAACAGTTGGCCGGCCAGGGGCATGTGAATGCGATGATAATTGTAAGGCGCGAGATAAAATGTGGCATAATAAGCATTGTCAAAGTGGTTGAGCAAATCGGCATCTTCGGCCAGCAACGTTGACAAGCTGTAGCGATGAAACTTTGCCACCAATTGACAGTCACGTGCGCACAGGCCATGGTCCACCAATTGGCCATCTGTTGGACAGACAGCATGATGCTGAATCGGATCGATTGGGCGGTGGCGTGGATGGAGGGTGCGGGTGAAAAAGGCGTCAAATGATGGGTAGGCAAAAGGATCGGTGTCGTTTGCCTCGTGCATGTCGATCTTAAAACACGCCACAAACAAATGAATCAGGGTGTTTTTCACCAAGCGCAAACGACATTCAGAGAGCATGCGCACAAAACAGGTAGCAAGACGTTGAGACACATACAGGACACCGCAAGTGGTGTGACATGTTGCCTGACCAAGGCGCACCAAAAACAAATGCAATGCTGCCATCTGCCAAATGATCCCAAAATAAACTCATTATAGCCTGCTTTATGAGATTGAGCTATAGTTAATTCAGGGGCGTGTGCCGCATGTGTGCACGATTTGGGTTTGGTCAAAAGATCAAGCCAGCGCATCTGATCCAGCGTAGTGAGGTCATGGCATGAAAGTTTTTTTAGTGGGCGGCGCGGTGCGTGATCGTTGTTTGAATCGACCTGTGGGAGATCGAGACTGGGTTGTGGTGGGGGGCACTGCCGAAGCTTTGTTGGCAGCTGGCTATCAGCAAGTGGGCCGAGATTTTCCAGTGTTTTTGCATCCCAAGACAGGCGAAGAATATGCATTGGCGCGTCTTGAACGCAACACCGGATCGGGTCATCAGGCCTTTGCCTTTGATGTGGCGCCGACCGTGACTTTGGAGCAAGATTTGATGCGTCGAGACCTGACCATCAATGCCATGGCGCAAGACGATCAAGGCCAATTGATCGACCCTTTTGGCGGGCAGCAAGATTGTAAAGACCAATGGTTGCGCCATGTGTCCCCAGCTTTTTCTGAAGATCCTTTGCGCTGTTTGCGGGTGGCGCGTTTCGCGGCACAACTGCCAGGTTTTCGGGTGCACCCAGACACGTTACACATGATGCAAAACATGGTGGCAGAGGGAGCGCTCAATAGCCTATCCAAACCACGCATTTGGCAAGAATGGCACAAAGCTTTGCAATCAGAAGACGTCATCGCTTTTTTGCATGTGCTTGACAGGATGGGGGTCTGGTCCGAATGGGATGCCATGCTGCCAAAATCATGGCAGGATCTGGCGTTTGATGGGTTGTCACCCGAGGGGCGATTTGCTCTTTTGGTGGGTCAGATGGCCGCAAAGGATGCCATGTGCTTGATCGATCATGTGGCCCCACCCAAGGTTTTTCAAGGCCTTGCCAGGCATGTGCAACACACCATCGACATGATGGCAGCATGGCCAACCACATGGGCGCCTGCTCAATTCATGACTTTGCTGACCACTTTGGACGCATTTCGCCGACCAGAACAATGTGTGGCTTGGCTTGAAGTCGCACAAGTCTGCCCGCCTTTGCAGCCCCATCAGCTGAGCTTGACCATGCTGTCGGGGGTGTGGGAGGCGGCTTCGGGTCCAACCGCACAATCGGTGATGGCAGCAGGGCATCAAGGGGCAGAAATTGGCACGCATTTGGCTGCAGCACGTTTGCAAGCGATTGCCGATCATTTACGAAGTGTGGCATGGCCAAAAGGTATTGACAATTCTTAATGAACATCTAAAATGGCAATTCGATGGCTATGTAGCTCAGCTGGTTAGAGCGCGGCATTCATAATGCTGAGGTCGGTGGTTCAAGTCCACCCATAGCCACTCCCCTTT
>CBFIDA010000007.1:0-74685 GCA_965661085.1 Candidatus Comchoanobacterales bacterium
TATCGACGGCGGTGTTTGGCACCTCGATGTCGGCTCATCACATCCTGGGGCTGGAGCAGGTCCCAAGGGTATGGCTGTTCGCCATTTAAAGTGGTACGCGAGCTGGGTTTAGAACGTCGTGAGACAGTTCGGTCCCTATCTACCGTGGGCGTTGGAGATTTGAGAGGAGCTGCTTCTAGTACGAGAGGACCGAAGTGGACGTACCTCTGGTGTGCCGGTTGTTGCGCCAGCAGCATTGCCGGGTAGCTATGTACGGACGGGATAACCGCTGAAAGCATCTAAGCGGGAAGCCCCCCTCAAGACGAGATCTCCCTTTGAAGCTTCGGCTTCAACTAAAGATTCGTTGGAGAAGACGACGTTGATAGGCTGGGTGTGGAAGTACAGCAATGTATGGAGCTTACCAGTACTAATGAATCGTGAGACTTGACGATACAACCTTAAATGGTCTTTGGACCATGCTTTAAAACAAACCTTGTTGGATGATCACCAGTTTGCTTGGTGACGATAGTGACTGTGACCCACCTGATCCCATCCCGAACTCAGAAGTGAAACCAGTTAACGCCGATGATAGTGTGGGAGTTGCCCATGTGAAAGTAGGACATTGCCAGGCATTTTATTCCGAAAACCCGCTCTTGTAGCGGGTTTTTTTTTGCCTGTTGTGCAGGAAATGTATCATGATCGATGGTCTCATGAGGGCGAAGCGTGTCGGATGTGTCGCTACGCATGGTAGCAAGCAGATCTTGTGGGTGGTCTGGAAGCGTATTGCCCATACGCTTTGTGTTACGATAGAGCATACAGTTGGTTTTTTCTCTGAGGCACGTCCCATGGCACAGTTTACATCGCAGACGCACAGCGATCTCATATCTGGCGACGATCAAACTTTACCATGGCCCTGTTGTTGATGGCTGCTGATGGCAATGAGCAAGCTAATTCGTTGACAGATCATGTGAGCCAACCTGGACCTACAGCCGATGCCATGGCCTCAAATACTGCGTCTGCATTGTGTGGTTCATCGTATCCCGATGTGACCTTTTCCTATGGCTGGCTGGCAAAAAAAAATCCAAAACCCTTTAATGCGGAAGGAAGCCATCAAGATGTGTTGTATCGTTCCATGGTTTGTCTCACCACGGAAAAAGACGATCAAGTCTTGTCTCCACCTCAAGTGTTCTGCATGTCTGCGCTGGTCGAAAACCGCCGTGCTTCAGCACGACAAAATGATCAAGCGGTGTGGCATCATGTGGATCGTTATACGCTGCATCTGGATGACGAGGGCGTATTTCAAACGATTGAGTGCATGAATGCGCAAGGTGTTCAAATGCGTGCCAGTCGAGCATTGTCTTGGCCTTGGGCCAGAAGCCTCAATGCATGTGTCGTTGAAAAAGGTTATTTGGTGCCATTGTCTTCTGCGCCCATTGTTTCTCGAGGCTATCATAAATTGCCAGTTAAATTGCATACGCTCATTCAGTCTTCTGAAGTTGTGTGCGATACCGAGGAGATTGATGCACATGATGTTGCCAGGCGCATCAAGATGCGTGTGTCAGAGCATCAATTGCAACGATCCAAGGGGGCAGATAAACCGAATGTGGGACCCAATGTTGTGGCATGTGGTGAATCTGCTGTTCAAGCCATTCAAGCCTTTTTAGGGTCATACAAAAAAAAGAGTAAAGTCAAAAAATTTGTTAAGCAGTTTTTCAGGCCCAAATCTTTTGAGTGGCTGCATTTGATTGGTTATTTGTTGTCACGTTTGACGCCAGCTGAAAAAAAACGCATGCCTCAAGCCCCAAGTAATCTATGGGCAGGGCCAGGGCATGCCAATCGCAGAATGCTCATTTTAGAGCTCATGGCAGAAACCTTTGCCAAATTCAAACATGTGTCCGTATCGGTGCGTGGACAGTTTGGGATCATGCCTCGCACCAAAATCATTGCCAACATTGATTACGGCGTATCCATGGCGTATGTGGCACCAAATTCTGATGACCGCCACACTTGGCAAGTGCACGACAGCTATAACACCTATGGATACGGTACAGCACGTCCTCCTGCACACATTTATGTGATTCATGCCATGTTGGATGTGATGCGCCAGTTTTTCATGGGCTCAAACACATCGGCGCAGGAAACTGTGCGCATGACACCTTGCACCAATGATGCTCAAAGTAACGGGCGCACGCTCATATTTAAAATGGCTGGTAAAATCATACATCGTACCGTACTCATATCCTTGCAGTTGGCCGATGCACGCAGCAAACCAGCCAAGTCGGTTTGTGTGACGCCTGCATCCATTGAAAGCGTCGACGCTATCGCATCATCGTCACAATGCTTTTGTCCGCCTGTCAGCAACAACCGATTTTCGGCTTTGCAGATGCCCGCGAGTCCTTCAAATAAGATGACCTATCAGAGAGGGGGGTAGTCACAGCTTTGCTTCCTGATGGCATGGCATGTAGAAGCGACCACAAAAATCTTGACAACAGCGCCAAATTTGAGAGAATAATGGCTCGGTGCTGGCGTAGCTCAGTTGGTAGAGCAGCTGATTTGTAATCAGCCGGTCGGGAGTTCGAGTCTCTTCGCCAGCTCCATTTCTTTGGATCATTTCTTTTTTGATCGGAACCCTATTTTGGACAGTGCCATGAAAAAAGTGATGGTCATTGGTGCATCTGGCACGCTTGGTCAAGCTGTTTTGACAGAACTTCAAGCAGATTGCCAGCTGATTTCGGTGGGGCGCCATTCTGGGACCCATCAGATGGACATCACTCAGCCAGATACCATTGCTCAAATGATGCAAGTTTGTACAGACATTGATGCGGTGGTGTGTGTGACAGCAGGTGCCGTGGTGTTCAAAAATTTGGCCACCTTATCAACCCAGGAAGTGGTGTAAAGTTTACAAAGCAAACTGGTGGGCCAAGTGTCGGTGGTGTTAGAGGGCCTGAAGTACTTGGGGCCTGATGTCAGTTATACTTTGACCACTGGACTGCTGAATGTCGATCCCATTCCGTCAGGCAGTGTGGCTGCGTTGGTGAATGCAGGCATTGAGGGGTTTGCCAAAGCTGCGGCCATCGATGTGCCAGCACGGCAACGCATCAATGTGGTGTCACCAGCCTTATTGACTGAGTCGGTTGCGCAGTATCAGGGCTTTTTTCATGGGCATGCATCTGTCGATGCAGCAGTTGTGGCCAAAGCGTACCGAAAGAGTATTTTTGGAGGACGCAATGGCCATGTATTCAAAGTGGGGTGGCACGCCGATCAATAAGGTGTGATGACATGCAAGGGTGGCATGTCATGTGCGGCAAGTGTTGGATCAGATCGCAATTGTTGCCAACTGCGTCGCATCATGAGCATGCTCAATGCGCCCACCACCAAAGCAATCAGTGTAGAAAGCACCATATCCACCCATGCCAGGCCCCAAAGTTGAATGATGATGCCAGACAACAGTGCGGCCATTGAGCCAAGCATGTCAGCCCATATATGCAGTTGTGCCGCTTGTACATTGAGATTGTGTGTATGGGGCGCCAGATGTCTTGCCACAACCATGTTGATGATCAAGCCGCCCAGTGCCATGTAGATCACAGGTTGGGACAAAATTGGTATGGGCGCTTGGCAGCGATGATACATTTCAAACAAAATGAACACAACCACACCAAACATGAACAAGGCACTGAGTGCTGCACATGCCGGTTCAATTTTATGTTGATGTTTGCCACGGCGCCAGATGTGTTTGAGGTGTGCCGCCAACCAAGCCATCCCCAGGGCCATGCCATCGGTGAGCATGTGACCAGCATCGCTGAGCAAGCTCAACGCATGCGTCCAGTAACCGCCCACCCATTCGATGCCAGCATACAGTAGGGTACAGCACAAGGCCATACGCCATATTTTGTAAGGGACGCGACCAGGGGGTTGATGATGAAGGGAAGACATGGAGACGATTTCCAGGTTGAGACATGAGCCCATCAAGATGATTGATGAGGATTGAGGGCATCGCGCAATCGATCGGCAAATAAATTGGCACACAGAACCAGCGTGAACATCATGATGAAGGCACACACCAGTGGCCACCAAACGATGGGGTCTCGGTTCAATTCCAAACGGGCAGCGTTGATCATGTTGCCCCAACTCATGGTGGTTGGATCAACGCCCACACCAATATAAGACAACACAGCTTCGGCAAGCACCAGACCACTGAAATCCATCACAACCGTGATCAACACCAAATGCATCACATTGGGCAGTATATGCTGTCTGAGAATCGATGGCGCGCGGGTGCCCAAGACTTTGGCGCTGGCCACAAAATCCATTTCGCGCAATTTGAGGGTCTCGCCTCGCAACAAACGACACAGTGGTGTCCAGCCGGTTAAGCCAAGAATGGCACACAAGGCTAAGAGGCGTGCATCCGCACGTTCGGTCAACGTGGCGAACCATTGTGGATGTTGGCCCAACCAAATGTCCAGGGTCAGCACCGATGCTGCAATCAACAACACACCTGGAATGGCACTCAGTGTGGTGTAGATGTATTGGATGATGTGATCGACCTTGCCACCAAAATAACCAGCACAAATGCCCATGACCAGGGCAAATGGCAGCATGAAACAGGTGGTTAAAGTTCCGATCAAGAGGCCGGTTCGAATGCTTTTGATGCCTTGATACAAGACTTCGTGACCAATTTTATCGGTGCCCATGATGTAGTAATAGGGGGACAGTTGATGCACGATGACTGCGAGACTGGATAAAACGACGATGGTGAGGGCAACAGACGGCCAATGTGCCTGGCCTTTTTGGTGCTTGAAATAATCGGCAAAGGCATGTGGGAGCGTTCGCAGAGCACCCCGCGTTCGGACAAGGCCGATGATCAATAGAAGACCCAACGCCCATAAGCCACTCTGGCCAATGATCTGTAAATAGAGCGCGCCCCGTTTTGCTTGAGGCAAACCATGCACATGCTTCAGTGGCAAATACACTTGTTGGTAACCTCGAGCGGTTTCTGTATTGGTGGTGGACAAAGCTTGTGTGGCAAAGGGTTTGGCGTAGCTGGTCTCATTGCGATAACCCATGGGATAGAGGGTCATGTCGAGGGCAGACACCAAATCTTGACCTGGGTGTTGGTAACGTGCGGGCACATCGTGAAAATGCATGCTGTCCAGTGTGCTGATGGCCAAAAATGCACACAAAACAATGGCGGTGCTGCAAGCGACAGGTTCATGAAAAAGCTGGTGCCACCGTGCACGATGTTGTGCCTCACGGCAATGTTGACGCATCAGCCATATCGACATGGCCATCAGGCCAAAAAGCAAACCATCAGAGAGTAAAAGAGTCCATGTCATGGTCACACCTAACGATCAAAACGAATGCGCGGGTCCACCCATGTGTATGCCACATCGGTGAGCATCAAACCGGCCATATAAAGCAAAGTGCCGATGAAGACCATGACCCGTACCACTTCAAAATCTTGCTGTTGTATGGCGTCGAGGGTGTAGCTGCCAAGGCCAGGTATGGCAAAAAAAGCTTCCATCAACAAGCTGCCCATGAACAGCAAGGGCAGCACCGCAACCACACCAGTGACAATGGGCACCAAGGCGTTGCGCAAAACATGTCGTTTTAAGGTTTGCCATTGCGTCAATCCTTTGGCACGTGCGGTGCGCACATAATCCTTATGCAGTTCCTCTTGAAAAATGGTGTGATACCAACGGCTGCTGGCGCCCATGCCAGACAGCACACCAATGATGATTGGCAACACCACAAACTTGGCGGCATGGACGCCATGTAAATAGCCCGATATTGGGGCCAATTTGGCACTGATGGCCAACAGGTATTGCCCACCAATGATGTAAAATAAGCCCGAAATGGACATCAACGCAATGCAAAGGCCGAGCCCAAGGGTCTCTGCTGGGTGATGGCGAAACAAGACCAAACACAGCGCACAACTGATGTGGACCAGCATGCCCAACAGCAATGTTGGCAAAGCGATGGCCAGAGAGGGCCACATGCGTGCTTGGATGTCTTGTATGATGTCACGACCTTGTGTCGATGCGCCAAATTGAAAGGTGAACAATTGCATGGATTTGGTGTAAAAGAGGGTGTGGGTCCATGTCGCTTTGCCTGTGCTGTTGGCATTGTAAAACAGTGGCAAGTCGTATCCATGATTGTGTTTCCATTGTTGGACCATGGTGTCGGACACATGTTTGCCGCCCAAATGCATGCGGGCAATGTTGTCGGGCGTGTTGACCACAAAGAACAAAGTGAAGGTGATCAAGTTGACGCCAATCAGGATGGGCACCACATTGAGCAAACGTTTGACGATGTATCGAAACATGGCATCCTTGCAGCATATGAGTCTCCAACAGTCTAAACCCGCGTGATCGAAAACACCAGCAAAAACCAACACCCGACAGGGTTGTGGTGCGCAAGGCCTGAGTAGGGTTAAGTCATCAACTTATGCTATCAATCATCTTCCAAAGACCGCCGCACCCGATGATTTGGCAATGTTCATCAGATGCACACCGCCCGAAAGTATCAAGCTTCGCTCCATCCTAGAAAAAAACACTCAAACAGACCATTTTTGCTTCTTGTAGGCTCAGATGCTTTGAACATGCATCCGATCAGAGCACTCTTGACTTCAAAGGATCCACCTGACTTTGAAGTTGACACAACATGGCAACAAACTTGGTGGATCAATCATGGTTTGACATGCGTGATGGCTGTGCCCATGGGATCATTTTGTGGCAACCATGGCGGTGTTGCATGTTGGGGAAGATGGTTGGATCATCTATGCGGTCCATTGCCTTCTGGTGATTTTTATTTTAATGTGACGGTGGATGCCAGGGAGGGACAATCATGAAAAATGTGATGGCTTTATTGGGGTTGTCGATGCTGGCGGTACAGCTGCATGCAGAACCCAACCGACCGTATCCACAAGCTTGGCCAGCCGGCAATCATGTGTTTGCGCCGTTTACTGGCGCACCCAAGACGCTCGATCCAGCCAAATCTTACGCGTCGGACAGCAATTTGTTTTTGGGGCAAATCATTGAGCCGCCTTTGACCTACCATTATCTGAAAAGGCCCTATGTTTTGCAGCCATCGGCCGCAGCACGGATGCCTGAGGTGTCGTATCTCGATGCCAAACGCCAACCCACGCACCTCAACAGTCTCGAGCATCCCGTTGCTTTCACGGTGTACGACATCCATCTGCGTGAAGATTTGAAGTATGCACCGCATGCTGCTTTTGCAAAAGACGCGAAGGGTGAGATGCTTTACACACGTGCCGACGATGTTGCTGCGGGGCATCCATCTTGGCAATGTGCAACACGGTTGGCCACGGCCCATGATTTTGTATACCAAATCAAACGATTGGCCAGTCCCAGATTGAATTCGCCCATTGCAGGGGTGATGGCAAGCCATATTGTTGGGTTCAAAGCCTTCAATGCCGAGCTACAAGCTGTGCTGACCGCACACCCAGCATGGCAAAAAAAAGAGGCTTTTTTTGACCTGCGTCCCTATCAGATGGAAGGCCTGCAGGTGTTGGGGCCCCACCACTTTCAAATCATGCTGTATGGCCAGTATCCACAATTCAAATATTGGTTGGCCATGCCCTTTTTTGGGCCTGTGCCTTGGGAGGTCGATCGTTTTTATCATTTGCCTGGACAGCATCTCAACAATGTCGGGTTTGATTGGGCACCTGTTGGCACTGGGCCTTATCAGTTGATTGAAAACAACCCCAACCAGCGCATGGTTTTGGCCAAAAACCCCAATTATCACCCTGATTATTTTCCCAAATCTGGCATGCCAGGCGATGCTGAAAAAGGCTATTTGAAGGCCAAAGGCCAGCGCTTGCCTTTGGTCGATCGCTTCATTTTCAGTCTTGAAAAAGAAGGTGTGGCCAGTTGGCATAAGTTTTTACAAGGCTATTACGATCGTTCTGGCGTGGGCTCAGACCAGTTTGATCAAGCCATCACCACATCGCAACAGGGTGGTTTGGGCTTGACCGATTTCATGCGACACAAGGGCATCACCTTGACCATGTCGGTGCAGCCCAGCATCATGTATCTTGGCTTCAACATGTTGGACCCTGTGGTGGGTGGTGCCAGTGAACGTGCGCGCCTGCTGCGTCGCGCCATCAGCATTGCCATCAATGAAGAAGAATACATCAATATTTTCCTGAATGGCCGTGGTGTTGCCGCACAAGGCCCAATTCCAAATGACATATGGGGACACCGTGATGGACGTGCAGGCCTCAACCCATTTGTATACCGTTGGCATGACCATCAAGCGCAACGTCTGCCCTTGGCTGTGGCCAAGCAGTCCATGGCGAAAGCAGGTTATCCAAATGGCATCGATCCCAAAACGGGCAAACCGTTGGTGCTGCATTTTGACACCACATCCAGGGGTGGACCCGACGACAAGTCGCGTTTCAACTGGATGCGTGAACAATTTGCCAAACTGGGTGTGGTGCTGGACATCCGTGCAACACAATACAACCGGTTTCAAGACAAAGTGCGCCAAGGCCAAGTCCAGATGTTTCGGTGGGGCTGGATGGCCGATTACCCAGATCCAGAAAATTTCTTGTTTTTGTTGTATGGGCCCAATGGCAAAGTCAAACATCATGGCGAAAATGCCAGCAACTACAACAGTCCCGCTTTCAATGCTTGCTTTGAAAGCATGCGCAACATGGCCAATGGTCCAGCGCGACAAGCCGTCATTGACCAGTGTGTACACATTGTGCAGCGTGATGCGCCATGGGTTTGGGGATTTTATCCCAAATCCTTTATTTTGGCACACAGTTGGATGTTGCCCATCAAACCCAATGCCATGGTCAACAACGGACTCAAATATTACGCCGTCAATCCAAGCTTGCGAGTACAGCGTCAAAAACAATGGAATGTCCCCAGTTGGGGCCTGCTCTATGGTGTGGGCACTGTGGTGATGGTCTTGCTGGCAACCTTATGGCGGCGTCAATGTCGTGATGCCAAGCGATCATTACACGATGCGTCCAAACTTGGGTGACATGTGCCTGTCTTGGCGTCAGGGTCCTTTCCCTGGGTGAGGCAGGATGTTATGATGTGTTGTTGAGATGCTTGGGTCGGCATGCGTGCGTCATCGAAGCCCCATGTTCACCATGCATCCATTTTGCACACACGAAGAATGCCATGACCACAACCTCCCATCATGTCCATGTGGCTGTGATGGCACCCATTGAACAGGCCTACACTTATGCAGTGCCATCCAACGATGTGGCGCCTGGCACGCGTGTTTGGGTGCCGCTTGGTCCCAGATCTGTGATGGGCTGGGTGGTGGGCAAAGCCGCGCCATCTGATTCGAACACTTTGCGCATCAAGCCTGCCACGCTGCTTGATGATCCCATGCCTGTTTTTGATGCACTGCAACTGCAATTGGCACGCTGGATGCACCAGTACTATCTTCATCCATTGGGCGAAGTGTTGGCGATGATGTCGCCCGCTGCCTTGGCCCGAAAACAGACCACCATGGCGCTCGATGCCTTGGACGAGGTTCAAGTGACCGACCTGGGTCGCACACCATCCGCCTGCCGCCGCGCCTCGCCCAAACAAGCCAAACTGCTGAAATGGTTGCAGACTGAGGCAGATGCGTGCCACACCATGACATCCTGCCGTTTGGCGGGTTTCTCAAAGCCCACACTGACGGCATGTTTGCAAAGACAGTGGCTGAAGCGTGTGGCACAATCGAGCAGCATCAAACCTGTGCCCACTGTGCCAGTGGATTTGACGCCAGCGCAAGCAACGGCGACAGCACAATTGGTGGCGGCTTTGGGCCAGTTCTCCCAACATGTGTTGGAGGGGGTGACGGGCAGTGGCAAAACCGAGGTGTATTGTGCCGCGATTCAGGCGGTGCTGCGTCGGGGTGAGCAGGCACTGGTTTTGGTCCCAGAAATCGGTTTGACCCCGCAAACGGTGTCACGCTTTGTCGCCCGTTGTGGTGTGAAGGCTGTGGTGTATCACTCCAAATTGACCGACCAAGAAAAGCTGCATGCCTGGTTGATGGCCAAGACCGGCAGGGCACGCTTGGTCATCGGCACCCGCTCTGCCTTGTTCATGCCTTTGGACAATTTGGGCATGATTGTGGTCGACGAGAGCCATGATGCATCGTTCAAGCAACAATCTGGATGCTGTTACTCTGCACGTGATGTGGCCATGAAATGGGCGCAGCTCAATGCAGCCCCCATCGTGATTGGTACCGCCACCCCCACCTTGGAGACGTTGCGTTGTTTGGAGGCCAAGCGTTATCAGCACCACGTGCTGCCATCGCAGGCTGTGATCGAACGCCATGCCCGTGTCACCATGGTGGAAATGCGCGGCCAGGCCTTGCAAGAGGGGGTGGTGACTCGGCTTCAGCAAGACATGCTGAAGCATTTGCAAGCAGGTCACCAGGTTTTGTTGTTTTTGAATCGGCGTGGTTTTGCACCTGTGCTGCTGTGTCATCATTGTGGCTGGTCAGGCGATTGCGAAAGGTGTGACACACACATGGTGTTACACCAGCATCCCAAACAACTGCGTTGTCACCAATGCAACCATCAGCAGCCGGTACCAGAGTCTTGTCCAGCTTGCGGTGCCAGCTCCTGGGTGCATGTTGGCTTGGGCACACAGCGGCTCGAAGCGTTGATGCAAAAATGGTTCCCGCAATATGCTTGTGTGCGCATCGATCGCGATGCGGTCCGCACGCAAGATCGATTGCACCAAGCGTTGTCAGAGATCCATGCGGGGGAACACAACATCATCATTGGCACCCAGATGATTGCCAAAGGCCATGATTTCAAACGTGTGGCCATGGTGGCCATTTTAGATTGTGACAGCCATCTGTTTCACCCTGATTTTCGTGCCACAGAACGATTGGCTCAGATTTTGGTCCAGGTTGCGGGTCGTGCCGGACGCCATCGCTCCGAAGCGCATATTTGGATCCAAAGCCACCACATCGACCATCCTGTATTTTCTGTCTTGTCTGAGGCAGGCTACGACACATGGGCCCGCAGCACTTTGCAGCAGCGGCAGCAATGTGCGTTGCCACCTTATTGGCATATGGGCATTGTGCATTTTCATGCACACAACCCCAACAAGCTTATGGCGCTGCCCACTGTGTTGGCCGATGTGTTGGCGCCTCTCCACACTATGAATGACTTGACCGTGGTGGGGCCGCTGCCAAGTTTGTGGCCAAAGCGCAAGGGGTATTGGCGCCATACCTTGACACTGAGTGGGCCAACGCGCGCCAGCCTTCATGGTGCCCTGAAGCACATCCAACAGTCTTTCCAAGCCTTGCCGTATTTGCGTGGCATACAGTGGCGCATAGAAGTGGATCCTTGGAACTTGGGCTGACTGCCCTGTTGTTTTATGTCATCATCGTTGTCACTGGCGCATCGTTTTGCTAAAATCATGACGCATTTCAGCCATTTTGGAGCAACAATGATGGATAAAAAACCCGACGGACTCAAAACCGAAGCAGACACCAAACAACGTCTGGGATCTGAGCATTTGAATGCCACCAAGGCCGCCAAGGCATCTGGCATCGATGAAGAAAAGGTCGCCCTCAAAGCCGATTTGACCGCTTTGAAAAACGAATTGGCCACATTGAAAAAAGCACTGGAAGCCAAAGACCACGATCATAAGCGTGCGCTTGCCGATTATCACAATGTGCTGGAGCGCAGCCAACGCGACATCCGACAGGCACAGATTTATGGGTTACAGTCCTTTGCCAAGGCGTTGCTGCCCACCATGGATACGTTTGAGCAAGCCATTGCTTCATCCCAACAAACGCCTGTCAATGTCGAGGCCATGGTCGATGGCGTCGTCATGACGTATGACATGACCATCAAAACCCTGAAGGACTTCGAGATCGAAGCCATCGACCCACTCGATCAACCGTTCGATCCCGATTTGCATGAGGCCATTTCGGCACAGCCCATGGACGACAAGCCTGACAACACGGTCATTCAGGTGGTACAAAAGGGCTATCGCATCAAAGATCGTCTGTTGCGACCTGCCATGGTGGTGGTCAGTCAACAAGCGTCTTAATCGGTATGTATCCATGTTGCCGGCAAGGGGAATCGAACCTCTGACCTACTGATTACGAATCAGTTGCTCTACCAACTGAGCTATGCCGGCAATGTCATCCGCATGGACCGAGCGCCCCACGCTTGATGTTTAAAATGTAATGGCAAGGTGCGGGTCCTTGCAAGGTTTTTGTGCGCCCATCACACGCTTTGTTACCAGTTTTGCTTCTCCGATTTGCCATGGTTGTATTGGGCGGACATCTTTCCTTGAGTGTATGATGGGCGGTATGGCTGTCTTTGGGCCGGACGCCAGGGTTGTCTCAGCCATACACGCCATATCCACCCTTTCAGCCAGAAAGAGCGTATTTTTTCTTGAACATGCAACACAGTTTCGATGCAGTGACCATGAACGGAGCAGCTTTTGGGTTGACATCATGAAAATTTTGTGCTATTTTGGTCAAAATTCACATAAATCATTAAGAAAATTCTATTCATTCTGCAAACCCCTCAACCCTCCTCGATCCGCTTGAGCTGCTGCCCAATGTGCACAGACATTTTTCAAGCTCCAAAACAACTGGCCTCCTTGCTCAAACCTTGCTTTATGTTGCCGGTTACCTTGGCTGTCTTGCGCTGGGTGCTGCATGTGCTTTTTTGTATTTGCCACTGGCACCCAGTTTGATGCCAGCATTGTTGTTGACTTTTCAGATTGTTGATGTTGTTGCATTCATTGCTTTGTTGAGTATGTTGCTTTATGCCAAAGGCAACGGTAAATATACGGGGGCAAGTCAAGCCTTGTTGCCATGGGCACAATTTGCGTTTTACATCACTGCTTTTGCCAGTGGTTTTGGTTTGATGCCATTGTTGTTACAGGCTTTGATGTTGCCCAATGGTTTTGCCCTGATCATCAGTGCCGTCTTCGTTCATTTTGTTTGCCGATTTGGTGAAGGTCTTTGGTCAGGTCGAAAAATTGCCTGAAGATCTCACCCAAGACTCACCAATGCTGCATTTCTTTGCTTTGGATGCCGCCCTCGACATTGCCTTAGATTTGGTCAACATCTTTGTTCACCTGTTGGTTTTATTCATTTGGCTCAATCAAGATGAGGAGCATAGCGATAATTTCGACGGCATAAGCTTGATGGAGGCTGCTTGTAGATTGGTAGGTTTCATGGTCATGGTTTTCTTGCCCATCGGTTTGATTGGATACCATTGTATGTACGGCCAGTCTACAAAGGTGGCTAAGCCAACAGATGATCAAGGTGTTGGTTCAGGTGCTTTGGATGCCAAGGAGTTCGATGGAAAAGTTGCTGGGGCAAGAGTGAAGCCATCTGCGCCACCCCTGCTTGACGGCGACAACGTTCCTGCTGGCACGCCTGCTGGCGCGCACCAACAGCATTAAGGTGGTCTCGTGGCCAATGATTGAAACGCACAGAGCGTGCCGAGAGGCGCGCTTTGTGCGTTGGTGTTGGCGGTTTGAAAGGGTTTTTCTCAGGTTGTCTTGAGGTTCAGCAATGCCACAATGGCATCGGCTGTGTTTTCATGGGCAGGGGCGTCGGTGTGCAGCATGGTGCGAATTTTTTTGCAGCCTTGGGCGAGACGGGTCCGATCCTGCAGCACATGTTCGAGTTGTTTGATCAAGTGTTGCACGGTGCCTTGTCGATTGATGCATTCCGGAAACCAGTTGTCTTGGAGTAAAATGTTGGGCAATCCAATCCAGGGTTGTTGGCGCAGCAGACGCCAAAGGCATGCGGTCAGCATGCCGGTTTGGTAGGCGATGACCATGGGGGTTTCAAGCAGGGCTGCTTCCAATGTGGCGGTGCCAGAAGCAATCAAAATCGCATCGCTTTCATGCATGACTTGTAAACTGTTGTCATCAATGTGTAAGTCAAGTTTGGCATAAGGTTGACATTGCTGCATGAACCATGTGGCATCGATGGCATCGGCGCGGCTGATCAATATCTTGGCATCTCGAAAGGTTTGTGGGCCTTGGGCAATGGCCTCCAAAAACAAAGGCAACAAACGTTGTACTTCTTGGGTTCTGCTGCCAGGCAAGAGTCCCAAGGTCAGACCAGGGGTGTTTGATTGCTTTGGGGCATGTGTCAAAAATTGATGGACTGCGGTCAATGAAGGGTTGCCAACATAACTGCAAGTCATATTGGCTTTTGCCAACACATCACGCTCAAAGGGTAAAATCACTGCAGCATGGTCGACAGTTTGGGCCAATGTTTTGAGTCTGCCACGACCCCAAGCCCACACCTTGGGCGGAATGAAATAAAACACCGGGATGCCATGCTGTTTGGCACGTTTGGCAAGTCGAAGGTTGAAGCCACCATAATCGACCAAGACCAGAAGGTCAGGGCGTTGGTCATGCCACGATTGGACCAAGTCGTCTAGGACGCCTTGAAGGCGTCGGCGGTGTTTGAGTGCTTGTTGGAAGCCAATGCAGGCCATTTGGTCGATGTGCTGAGCCAGCTCAACACCTTCTGCTTGCATGTTGGCGCCACCTGTGCCAGAAAAATACACATGGGGTAGACGCGCTTTGAGTGCGGCAACCACTTTTGCGGCATGTTGGTCGCCCGAAGGCTCACCAGTGATGATCATGATGTGTGGCATGATGTCCTCGTTGTTGATCATGCGTTGTAATGTGGTGGAGGCGGCGGGAGTCGAACCCGCGTCCGTTCAGCCTCTGGTGTCGGTTCTACATGCTTAGCCCACGCACATTGTTCTCATCATGGGGCGCTCTGGTGGGCGAGAAAACCACATGACCAGCTCACTGGGTTTGATCAATACGAGTCGAGCGCTGCATTGACGAGCTTGCTGAGGATGACTACCGCATGTTCCGAAGAACGCAACAGGCAGCAAGCGGCCCATTGGCGGTAGGAAGTTAGGCGGCTACTGCCCCTTCTACTTCGTTAAATGCTATGTTTGCACTTATATTTACTGAAGTCAGTTTTACGAGATGACATCACACTCGGCATGCCCCTTCAACATCGTGAAAAACGTCGAAACCAATGACGCCCCCATCCTTTTATTATAAGCGCAAATCATCTGTATTGCCAGCACCATATGCCCTGGGAACAACCTATGAAAATCAATGACGATGCTGTAGGCTGTGCGCAAGTCATTTGCTCAAGGCGCAAAGTGGTGGTCAAAAGGCATCGGTGGTAAGCAGAACAAAGCAAAGGAGAAGGCCGGCTGCCGATTGTTGTGTTGCGCATCCAATCAGTCAGGCCATGTAGGAGCGTTGGCGAGATCCTTTTTTTTCAAAGCATTGACCGATTCTCTCAATCGGGTTTTTCGTGCGTAGATCCTGATGCCCATCCTGGCTGTGGCGACAAGCCATGGGTTGGTGTCATGGTATCTGGAGCGGGCTTTCACATCCGGCGGCCTCAAAGGTGCTTGGGGCATCCTTGCCCTTATTTGGCCGCACGAATCATGCCAAACGCATCCTTGCGTTTGCTTCACTCAAGCCATGCTTGAGCAGCTCATGCATCCCGAACGTTCCGTGTTCTTATGTCACTTCCATGTGACGTGACAATGCATCAGACTTATTTTCATTTTATGCAAATAATTATTTTATGGCAAGCCCTATTTTATCTATGCTTTTGCCAAAATTCGGGAATAATTATATTTATTGTTTGTTTTCAGCATGTTGTAATCTTGGCGTTGAAAACAATGGATATTTTTTTGAGCCTTGTCTTTATCTTGCGGTGGCTTTTGGCTTACACGGAATCAGGCTTTGTGCTTCTTTTTTGATTGTTTTTTGATGGCCACTTGTTGTTTCTTATCAGGTTTTTTGGGGTGGTGTGGTGGTGTGGACTGTGCCAAGGTGTGCTGAACTTGATGCATACATATGCCATGGCTGGCATGCATCAATCAACATACCGTCGTTGTTGCGACCGCTTGAAATCTTTTTCTTTTTCTGCTGCACGCTTGTCGTATTTTTTCTTACCTTTGGCCAGAGCAATTTTCATTTTGACATGGCTTTGTTTCCAGTACATTGATAAGCCAACAATGGTAAAGCCCTTGCGCTCTACCGCACCAATGAGTTTGTTGATTTCTTTTCGATGCAACAACAATTTTCGGTTGCGGCGGGCATCGATGGGTTTGTGGGTGGATACGGTTTGTAGGGGGCTGATGTGGCCATTGAGAAGCCACAGCTCACCTTTACGAACGATGATGTGACTTTCTTTGATTTGAGCACGCCCGGCCCGAATGCTCTTGACTTCCCAGCCTTGTAGCACCATGCCCGCCTCAAACTGCTCAAAGACTTGGTAATCGTGCCAGGCCTTCCGATTTTGTGCGATGTAGTTGTCTGCAGTCTTCTTGGTTTTGCCCATTTGGCTTGCGCCCCACAAAATAAAAATGCTATTGTAACAGTTTGGTGGTGGTAGTCAAAAAATGCCTCAGGTTTCACAACAGGATACCGTGCCTTACACGTGTGCGCAGATGTATGATTTGGTCAATCAAATCGATCGTTATCCAAGCTTCATTCCATGGTGCACCGAGACGCAGATCATGTATCAAGATGACCAAGTCATGGTGGCGGCTTTGACCTTCAATTTTCAGGGCATCACTCAAAGTTTCACCACCAAGAACACATTGACCGCGCCGCATCAGATCGTCATTGAGTTGGTGCAAGGGCCATTCAAAGATTTGGCAGGCACATGGCATTTTTCACCGGTCGAACATGAGGGTGCATACCATTGCCTGATCACATTGGACATGGATTACACATTCAGCAACAGCTTGGTGGCTTTGGTCTTTGAGCCAGCCTTTGTCAAGTTGTCCGACCTGTTGATTCAATCCTTTAAAGAGGAGGCGGCGCGTGTCTATGTCTGAATGGATGGTGATTGAAGTGGCGTGGTTACAATCGGGTGCCTCAGCCAGATTGATGTCTTGTCGTGTGCCACCAGGCAGTACCGTGGCCGAGGCATTGCGCTTGTGCATGCCAGACGACAACATTGACCCAGCGCACTTGAGTTTGTTCAGCCGGCCCTGCACACTCAAAACCATTTTGATGCCAAAGGATCGATTGGAAGTCACAGGCCCACTGCGGATCGACCCCAAAGCGGCCCGTCACCACCGGGTGTCGAAGCAGCGCCAGGCTGCCAAGCGTCAAACCCAGTGAGATCGATGATGCCTTCAGTGTGTTGTGTTTGCCGCAAACTTAAGGTTTGGTGGCGGGGCAGGCATCGCCAATGGTGTGCATGGCCACCAAGCGCTCTTTTTTAAACACCAAGCTTTTGCCAATCTTACAATGGATTTGGCCGTATTGACTGTCCAGCTGCCAGTAAGTCCAATGATCTTCGTCAAAGGGATCAACCCCAATAGGTGCGCCAGCCAGTGCTGCCACTTTTGTTTTGGTCATGCCCAGTTTGACATGTTTGAGTGCAGATTTGAGGTCAACATTGCCTTGGTGTCGGATCGGTTGGTAGGGCTGACAGCCCACACAGCATAAGGCCACAAGCCAAAGTAAAAACGCTTTCATGTTCATGGTGCATCTCCTTGAAACACCTCTCAGTCTAGCCGAACCACTGGTCGAGTCAATGATTAAAAGGGGGCAAGCCTATTAGCGCCATGATGGCAATGTGATGCTAAGCGGTTTGATGCTTTTGAACTCATTCGAGTCAGCGTCATCAGAAAACTTTTGAGCCCTTTTGCTGTAGTGCATTAAGAGAGCCGCTATCAATTGAGATTGGTTACTTTGGAAGTAATGCGATGCCAACTTTCTCAGCTTTTCTTCAAGGACCTGCACGTATGGCTCTTAACACTGACACCAGTTGACACAGGCTCATTGCACCCAAAATACGCCAGTCATGCTTATATTTTATTGGAGCGACGCAAGCTGTTGGCTCGATGCCAAATGTTATGCATCGGCATGGATAATGTGCACTTCAGGCCATGGCATTGGGCGTATGATTATGCTACGGAGAGGACAGATTCTAGCAAATCATTTTGTGGGGCTTCAAGTTGTTTCATTTCAGCAATCAGACGGCCTACATTTTTATCTTCGAGCTTGCATGCCTCTAAGACTCCAGAGGGCAGCATCTTGTGTTTGTCATCCTGTGCCCCTTCTTTGCTCTCTTTTTGTTCTGGCGGATTTTTGATCAGTGTGAGGGCATGCTGACACAATGCTTTGAGGGGGTTGTCATTGGCCAATCGATCGTACCATTGGCGCATGACTGCTTGGGGTGTTGGATTTTTTTGGAGTTCGGACTGGTCATGCAGCCAAAATGCATTTTGCCATGCCCATCGACAGCATTGGGCGATGATGAGGGTGAAGACGATCATGAGGACGCATTCCAGGGGGGGATTCATGATGAGATAATTGCAGATAAAAGCCAGAAAAGGCGTGACGTGGCCAATGACATCTGCCCGCTCGATGATAAAACAAAAGTCGTTGTGCAGGGCATGCCAGAAGGCGCCGATTTCTAGGCCGGATGACCAGTACGCCAGGATGCCTGCAGCAATGCCAAAAGACGATTGCCATATCAGGCGGTTCAGGATGTCTTGCCAGCCAAACCAGTGACAATAAAAACCGATGGCCATCATGGTGACACAAAACAACGAGGCCGTGAAAATGGGATCAATGGGAATGTGCGGGACAACCGCGATGAAGCCTATCATGGATAAGAGTGCGATGCCCTGAAACAGATGCATGAAGCCAAAATACAAGCCTTGGCCAACAATTGCGAAAGCCTTGCCACATTTGTGTGTTTTATCCCGTAACATGGCATTGAGCAATGCACCTCTGCATAGGATTTCTTCAGCAAGGCTTTGGATGGGGGTGATCATGAGCAAGCCCACACAAAAATCGATGCTATAGAATGCGGTCGGGGCGATGGGCAAAATCGATAACACAGCGGGAAGGATCAGCAGTCCGCCCAACACAGCAAAAATTAAATAATGGGACCAGCGCCAGCGTTTTTGAATGAGGTTGTATGGTTGCTGGCTGATGATGCCCAGTCCGAATAAGCCGATGGTTGAAAAGAATACGAGGTCAACAATGTGATTTATAAGCTGATGGATTGCAGCTGTCGACATGGCTGGCCACCAAGCGACGGGCATCAGCATGCAACCTGACCCCAGGACAGCTGCAAAAAACATGATGGATTGCAAATGGTGGACGTGTGATCGTTGGTCTTCATGTTTGCCAAACCAAGCTGTGGCAGCGAGCGCAATCATCATGAGGCCCAATCCTGTGGTCAAATACAGCCCCATCAAGGTGACATAAAAGTGGCACGCGGACAACACACAGACCAGAAGTAGCAAGCAGAGTGCTATGGTTGCGAGATGTTGGATGTTTTTAAAGTTGATCTGGATTTGTTTCTTCCATTATTTTGTTTGTAAATTATCACATGTTGGCGCATGAGGCAAGTGTTTGATTTGGTATGCAAAAAAACCACTTGTGAAGCACCATGGTGCTTCTTGGTATTTGAAATGCACGCACAGTACATGGCTGTGCCGGCGCCTCTACCGTGGGGGCATGCGTGGGGCTGGTCTGGTAGGATGTTAAGGCAATATCCAGTCATGGTATGTGTGTTGGATGTGTTTTTGAATGGAGGGGCTGCTTTGAAGCGCTGTGCATCATGGTGGTTGCATGGCGTGGCGCTTGACAAGCGGGTACGCCAAAGCCAAAATGGGGGCGTTTGAGTGTGTGGTCTATTCAAATGCACGTGCTCACATCGTTTTAAGGAGTGCGTGTGAATCCAAAATCCAAACATGATGCGGTGGTTGAGATCACCGAAGCCGATTTGCCATTGTGCTGTCCCATGCCACACCAGCATGTTCAACACAGTCACCCCAGGGTCTATTTGACTTTGGACGCCAATGGTGTCGCGGTGTGTCCTTATTGCTCAACGGTATACCATTTAAAAAAACAGCATGATGATGCAGCCTAAATCAGGGTGAACCATGCTGTGCCCCATGTGCGATGTTGACCATGCTGCGTGTATGTCAATGTTGTGTTTGTCATGTGCTGAGGTGATGCGTGGTTTGGAAAGATGCGCCATGATTTTGGACGATATGGCCTAAATGGGTGGCATGCATGTGCATCAGTGTCTCAATGACAAACGCTTACATCATGGGGTTGACGTTTGACATCGTCCTGGCGGCTTGCCAGTATGATGGATGTCGATAGGAGTGTTGCTTAGCATGATTCAGCGCAATGAATTTAAAAGATTGGTCCGGCCGTTTTTGATTGTGGGGTTGGGGTCTCTGTTCTATGTGTATGAGTTTTTCTTGCGTGTGATGCCCAGCGCTTTGACGCATGTGTTGATGCGTGATTTGAACATGCATGCCGGTGCCTTGGGCATGATGTCGGCATGTTTTTTTTATGCTTATGCGCCGCTGCAAATTCCTGCAGGTCTGGTGTGTGATCGATTTGGCCCCAAACGCGCTTTGACGGCAGCAATTGCCTTATGCAGTTTGGCCACAGTGCTTTTTGCAGCGGCCAACACCGTTTGGTTGGGTGCATTCACACGATTTTTGACGGGCATGGCATCCTCATTGGCTTTTGTTGGGCCACTGGCGTTGGCGGCACGTTGGTATCCAGCGAAATATTTTGCATTGATTGCAGGCTTGGTGCAATTGATGGGCTCCGTTGGCGCCATTTTTGGTGGTGGGCCTGTTGCCGCCTTGGCGCATCAACTTGGTTGGCGTGAAACCATGGTGTGGACCGCATCGGTTGGCCTGGTTTTGACGGTTTTGTTTTTTTTGATTTTGAAGGATGGGCCAGAGACTGATCCTGATCTTCGGCAAGAAGATCCTGGTGTCACCACAGTGGGCGAGCAGTGGGTCAAGCTGAAGCAGCTTTGCAAACACAATCAAGTGGTGTGGTTGGGCATGGTGTCTTTTTGTTGCTGGGCCCCTATGTCGGTGTTTGCTGAATTGTGGGGCGTCAGTTTTGTGCAGACTGCCTATCATGTCTCCGCCACCAAAGCCGCCACCGCCATCAGCTGGGTTTGGGTTGCTGTGGCCATCGGCAGTCCTCTGGGGGGATGGTGGTCGGATCGCATACAATCACGCCGTATTCCATTGATGACATTTTTTGCCATCGGTTTTTTGACGTCTTCGGTGATTTTATTTCACCATTTTCAAGGTTGGGCCGCGTTCGACTTGATGATGTTTTTATTCGGATTGACCGCAGCAGCGCAGCCGGTGACTTTTGGTTTCATTCGAGACATCACGCCGGATGACATGACCGCCACAGCAGTCGGTTACAACAACATGTGCGTCATTGCTGGTGCAACGCTGTTACAGCCTTTGGTTGGTTTTATGTTGCAGCGGCATTGGGCACATGACATGCTTGATCATGCACCGGTCTATCGGCTGGAAAACTTTCAGCATGCTTTGCTGATTTTGCCAATGGTGTCGATTTTGGGCTTGATCTTGGTATGGTTCAAATTACGTGAAACACATTGTGAGGATGTTGACCTGTTGAAGGATCAGGCCGTGCCGAGTGGGGCTTGATGCCCGGTAGCAGTGCTGCGATGCATGCCATGTTGTGTGGGCACCATGCTCTACTCCTGCAATGTGATTTGAAAAGGTTGGTTTTATCGACTACAATGATAGTCCTTTGAGATAGGGCAATTGTGACCGTTTCTTCCTCATCTGATATCAGAAAATACACAGTACTTTTATTGGGTTCGTCGTTTTATTTGTATGAATTTTTCATTCGTGTTTCACCCAGCGCCATGACCCAAAATCTGATGGCGCATTTTGCAGTTTCTGCGGGTCAAATGAGTATCATGAGTGCCGCCTTCTTTTGTGCGTATATG
The DNA here is from genome assembly GCA_965661085.1 of Candidatus Comchoanobacterales bacterium. Classification (GTDB taxonomy): domain Bacteria; phylum Pseudomonadota; class Gammaproteobacteria; order Comchoanobacterales; family Comchoanobacteraceae; genus CBFIDA01. The sequence continues at coordinate 21,781 of CBFIDA010000007.1, forward strand.
CCCATGCAGGTGGTGGCAGGATTGTTGGGCGATCGTTTTGGGCCACGTAAACTGTTGACAGCTGCGGCGGCTTTGTGTGGCATCATGACCGTTTTGTTTGTGTTGTCGCCACATCTTTGGGTGGCCGGCGTGGCACGTTTTTGCATGGGGCTGACGGCATCATGTGCCTACATTGCGCCCATGATTTTGGCGAGCCATTGGTTTGACAAACATTTTTTCCCGATGATTGGTGGCAGCATTCAACTTTTGGGCAGTTTTGGGGGTTATTTGGCGGGTGCGCCGTTGGTCACAGCCATGGCATCGCACTCATGGACACACATTTTGGTGGGTGTTGGGGCCCTGGGTTTGGTGTTGTCGGGATTGATTTATACCTTTGTTCAAGATCAGCCCAATGGAGGCGACGTCACTCAAAAGCCATCATCGTTGGGGGTGTCTCAAGAATGGCAACGTCTCAAGAAAGTCTGTCGGGTACCTGCCACATGGACCATTGCCTTCACAGGCTTTGCTTTTTGGGCGCCAATGTCGGTGTTTGCTGAGCTGTGGGGGCCATCTTTTCTGGCGCGTAGTGAGTGCATCAGCCTGTTGCAAGCCAGTCAACAAATGAAATGGCTTTGGTTGGGGGTGGCTTTGGGTGGGCCGCTGTTGGGATGGATCAGTCATCGTCTGCAATCTTGTCGCATTCCCATGCTGTATGCTTTTTTGGCATGTTTGTTGACCACTGTTTGGCTGGTGTATGGCACACACCATCAGCTCATATGGGTCGACTTGTCTTTGTTTGTGTTTGGCTTTTCGTGCGCTGGTCAGTGTTTGACCTTTGGTTTGGTGCGTCAATTGCATGCCAATACGGCTTTGGGCACGGCCATTGGTCTGAACAATATGGCGGTCATCTTGGGAGGCATCACTTTTCAACCGTTGGCAGGATGGATTTTGGATTGGTATCAAGGTGATGTTTGCCAACATTCGGTGCATGCCTTTTCTTTGTTGGCTTATCAGCATGCATTCATCATGATGCCTGTCATGAGTTTGCTGGGCTTCTTGGTGACGGCTTTTTGCATTGCTGAGGCCGATTGAATTTGAATGGGAGCAGCGTGTGGCACAATTTTCTACTGTAGCATTGTGCATGGCCTATCATACCGATGAGATTTCAGACAGCTATCAACGTGTCGCAGCGCACTTGTTGCGTTTGGGGGTGCGTGTTTTGGTGGATCAGCAGATCATGCCCATCTCCGGTACCGAAGCTTTGCCGCGTGCAATGTGTTTGGCCGAAGCCGAGTGTTTGGTCATGGTGGGTGGTGACGGCAGCATGTTGTCGGTGGCTTCAGAGGCTGCGCAGCATGATGTGCCACTTGTTGGCATCAATCGTGGCCATTTGGGGTTTTTGTCGGATGTCCACCCCAATGATTTGGAGGCCTTGACTGCCATTGTGTCGGGCCAGTATCAAACCGAACAACGGTCCATGTTGTCGGTGTCCATCAACGATGCGACAGAGACACATTTGGCATTGAATGAAGTGGTGTTGTCACGCACGGAGCGGGTGCGTTTGGTGGGCTTTGAGATTTTTGTGGACCAGCGTTTTATGTGTCATCATCGGGCTGATGGTTTGATTGTTTCAACGCCAACAGGCAGTACGGCGTATGCATTGTCTGCAGGTGGGCCCATTTTGCAGCCAGGTTTGAATGCCGTGGTGTTGGTGCCGTTGCACCCACATCGGCTCAATTCTCGTCCCATTGTTGTCGACAATACGCAGGTTTTAGACATTCACATCCTGGCAAAAGCACAAACCAATACACGGCTCAGTTGCGATGGTCATGTGTTGTCTCACGATGGTCCATTGTGCAAAGCCACCATTTGTCAGGCCAAAGATACATTGACATTGTTGCACCCGCCCCATTACGATTACTTTGAGACATTGAAAACAAAGTTGCATTGGGAGCGAAAAGACCATGTTGACACACATTAAAATCGATGCGTTTGCCATTGTCAGTCATTTGGCCGTTGATTTTCAGAAGGGCCTCACAGTCATCTCGGGCCAAACTGGTTCAGGCAAGTCGATTGTATTTGAAGCCATCAAATTTGGTTTGGGTGCCCGTGTGGCGAAAAGAGAGCATGTGATTTTGCCCAATGCTGAGGGTTGCCAAGTGGTGTTGCATTTTGATGTGGCAGGCAACGCGCAGGCTCAAGCATGGCTCAAGGCCCATGATCTCCCCAGTGGTGATGCGCCGATCGTCATCGTGCGACAGGTGAGCTTCAAAAAGCCAGCAGTGCAAACCGTGTCCGGACACTCTGTCACGCTGTCGATGTTGCAAGACTTGGGCAAACACTTGGTACACATTCACGGTCAGAACACGCACTTGGCCGCGGCCAGTAAGGATTTTCAGCGTCGCTTTTTGGATCAAACGGGTGGGCTTCAGGATGATGTGTTGGCATTGAACACACGTTTTGACGCGTGGCATGCCACACAACAACGCATGCGTCAACATCAGTCTGCATTGCTGAGTGAGGGTGATTTGGGTTTGTTGCGTCACTACTTGACTGAACTGGAGGATTTGTCGCCCAGCGAATCAGATTGGCAGGACATCAATCAGCAGCTCAACCAGGCTCAGCACGGTGCTCAGATCACTCAGTTGTGTCAACAGATGTCTGAATCTTTGGGGCACCCATCCACTGGCGTGGTCATACAATTGGAACATGTGCTGCAAAAACTGACAAAAATGCCCGAGGGCATGCCAGGTCGCGCAGATGTGGAAACCTGTTTGCATGAAGCTTTGATATTGTCTCAGGAAGCGGCCCATCAAGTGGCTGGCTTTCAGCGTGCTGAGTGTTTGTCCTCAGATCAAAAACGTATGTTGGAGTCACGTTTGAGCACCTATTTTGAGTTGGCACGCAAGCATCAGGTCAAGCCTGATGCACTCCATGTTGTGCATGCCGACATGCAGGCACAATGTGATGCGCACGATGTAGCCAGTGATCAGCTGCAACAATTGACCAAGACACTGCAAGCACTTGAAGCGGCATGGTGCCGAGATGCGGCCACTTTGACCGCACAGCGCACCCAAGCCGCCGAGAAGCTTGCACCAAAAATCGAGCAGGCCATGCAACATTTGGGGATGATGCATGCACGGGTACACATTTTAATCATGCCAGCCAAGTCGGTGCCGCAGCGTGATGGCGGCGACAGCATTGATTTTTTGGTGACCACCAATCCAGATCATCCACTCAAGTCACTGGAGCAGGCTGCATCGGGTGGCGAGTTGTCTCGCATCAGCTTGATCATGCGTCAGATGATGACCGCAGACGATGCGGCTGTGACGTTGGCATTTGATGAAGCAGAAGCAGGGGTCAGTGGCGGTATTGCAACCAAGGTGGGCTGTTTGCTACGGACACTTTCAGCATCAGGTCAGGTCCTGTGCATCACCCACCTGCCGCAGGTGGCGGCACTGGGTGATTGTCACTTTGGCGTCGACAAACACGTGTTTGATGGCAAGACCATCACGCGTTTCCAGGCCCTGGATCGTGCTGGCAGAATCGATGAGTTGGCACGCATGATTGGTCATGAAACCATCACAGAAACGGCACGGCGCCAAGCTTGTGAGCTTTTGGATGGCGAAAGGGTGTTGCCACAGACTGAAGCCCATTGATGCAAGCTGTATGACCTCATGTTCAGCCACTTGTATATGACCAAGTCCAGTCAGATGTTGTGTTTGTATGATGTTTTATGTTCAGATTAGAAAATGCATGGTGTGGTGTCTGTGACCGTCCATGTTGTCCTATGAATGATGTGTTGTTTTGGGTGTTGTCGGCGCGATGTATACCATCGGAAAACCGTTTTACGCTTTGTGCGGTGTGTTGAGATCTTGGTGATGTGTTGCATGCCCATACGCGTCAACAACATGGTCCAGCCATCTGGCATATTGCTGCAACTGGGCATTTTTATTGTATTGAGTGTTTTTTTAAGCGTGTATCTTTACAATCCTACAGAACGTATCTTTGATACAATCCATCCAAAGCATTTATCAAAAGATTCAGTCCAAAGAAGCGTATTTAAGGCAAGTCATTGAACATCATGATATCGACATGATGCAATTTTTATACAAACACGGTCAATTTTTAGACATCGAATGCTAAAGAGCATTCGATATGGCCTTTGCGGATGATGTGTTGAGACCCAAAATATTCAAAATGATGGCGCGTCGGTAGGAACACGGTATACGCGCATACCCGATTCTACTTTACAAGAGACAGATGCCTGTCTGGTTGTGGGTACGATCATACAGTGTGCAGTACCTCCGATTGGTACAACCTTTAATTGGGTCACCATGCTCAATCGTCAGATTCAGGCTGGCAGCCATCTTGGCAATAACCATAGAGCACATAGGTATGACGTATTGGCTGGAAGCCAATTTTTTTTGCGATTTCTTTGTGACGTTGTTCGACGTCTTGATCTCTAAATTCGAACACTTTTCCACAAGTCAAACATACGGCATGATCGTGGTGTTCATCGTGATTGGCCTCATACACCGATAGACCATCGGCAAAAGAATGTCGGATGATCAAACGCACCGATTCAAGTTGTATTAGGGTACGATAGATCGTGGCAATACCAAAGTCGTTATTTTCAGAAAGCTTTTTATGAATTTCTTCTGCTGAGAAGTGACCGGGAATGTTGGATTGAAGAAACTCAAGCACGGTTTTACGAGCATCGGTGACTTTGATGCCATGTTTTTTGAGATCTTCGGTCGCGCTCATGGTGATGTGCCAAATAAAACCTCAAGATCTTAACATACAAAGGCTCTATCCGACAATACATGTCTGGTCTATGATCAGGGCCACCTCATCAAAAAGGAGCACCGGCGAGAATGGGTTGATCGATTGTTTCAAAGAAGGACCTGATCACAGCGTAGGCAGATATAAACTGCATGCTTGCTTGAAATCGTTGATGGCATGCAGCATCTCAACCAAGTGTCGTGGCTGTCACAGTTGAGTGATGATGGCCGGCCATGCGGTGTATTTTGAATTCAAATGGAACGGCTTGCGTGGTCTCGAACCAAATGCACCAGGTCTTTGACGCGCGCAGGATCGGTGGTTTTGAGGATGCCATGACCCAAATTGAAGATGAAGCCTGGCACATCCATCATCATGTCCAGAATGGGGGTGACATGCCCGGATAAAGTGTCCTTGTCAGGACTCAAGAGTGCATGAGGGTCCAAATTGCCTTGGATGGCCTTTTTGCCACCAAACAGTGCTTTGGCTTCGGCCAAGGATGCGCTGTAGTCGATGCCAATGCCATCGCAGTCTGTGGTCATAATATGGTGCCACCAAGGTTGGGCGCCTTTGGTAAATAAGACAATGGGGATGTTGTGGTGTTGTTTGATGCGTTTGATGATGCGTTGCATGCCATGCAGTGAGAACACGGGATAGTCGGCATGACTCAAGCGTCCCCCCCAAGTATCAAAAAGGATCAGTGCATCCACACCGGCTTCAATTTGTTGGAGGCAGTAATGGATGACATTGTGTTCGAGTATCGAGAGGAGCGCTTCAAGGGTTTGTGGATCTTGATGGCGTAGTGTTTTGATGTGATCGAGATTTTTGGTCAGTTTGCCTTCTACCATATAACATGCCAGCGTCCAGGGCGAGCCTGAAAAACCCAGCAAAGGCACACGATTGTCCAGTGCTTGTTTTGTTTTTTGGATGCCGTCATACACATAGCGTGTGTGTTCAAAAGCATGTTTGTGCGTGCGTTTGTGTACATCAGACATGGTGCGAATGGGGGCTTGAATGACGGGGCCAATGCCTTCTTTGAAGATCAAGTCGACTGACATTGCTTCTGGCAATGTCAGAATGTCTGAAAAAATGATGGCGGCATCCAAATCAAATTGATCAATGGGTTGCAATGTCACGTCGCAGACAGCGTCTGGGTTTTTACACAGGGCCATGAATCCACCTGTCGCACGGCGGACTTTTTGATAGCTGGGCATGTATCGGCCAGCCTGTCGCATCAGCCAAATGGGAGGGCGGTCATTGGGGGTGCAGGCAAGTGCGTTGAGCAATCTAGTGTTGCGGGGTGGATGCGGCATGATGTGTGGCAGGTGTTGTGTGTTTGGACAAGTGCGGCAAAGCATGTTGTGTGGCCATGATTTGCAGCACCATGATCATGGTGGCACAGACTGCGATCATGATCAAGCCAAGCTTGCCAAAGGCAACACGGTAACCGGGATTTGGGCATTTGAGATGATAGCGTGCTTTCCAAACGATCAGCACGGGCACCAAGCCATATAAAACGGCGATGAACACCCCACCATAGCTCAGTGCAGCAATGAAGCCTGAAGGATACATCAGAGCAAATAAGATGGGAGGCACAAACGATGCCACCATAAGAATGAGTTTGCCACGTGCGTCACGCTTGATGTTCAAACCATCGGCCAAAAAATCGCCAAGACTGATGATCACACCAAGATAAGAGGTGACCATGGCAAAAAATGAAAAGGCGGCATTGGTGCTGACGATGGCAAAAATGTGTTGTTGTTGGAGTGTTGCCGACAGGGTGGCCAAAGGATGAGGGGACTGTGCAATGGCCATCAAACTGCCAGGACCCTGTTGTGGCAAAATGCCCACCAACAGATATTCCCAAACAAGGTAAAACACCAACGGCACAATACTGCCAACGATCAGCGCTTTTTTGAGACTGGGAATGTGATCATTCAAGTAATTGCGTAGGCTGGGCAAAATGATGTGTGACGTGAAAGACAACACCAAGACGGGAATGGCAGCCCACAATAAGTTAGGTTGTCCTCCCTGTAGGTTTTCAGCATGGACATGGGGTGAGACGGTGACAATCAACAACACATAAGAGACCAACAGGCCGATCATCAAAAATCGATTGAAGAAATCAATGTAGCGAATCCCAAAGTAACCCAAGGCCCCAAAAAAAACAGCAAATGCCATACAACCTTGATTGTGTGACAAGTGCAAAGACTGATGGGTATAGGCCGACAGCAATGAACCACCACCATCAATGTACGCTGCAGATGCAGCGTATAAAACCAGTAAAAAACTGAACCAGCTCAACCCTTCCCAAAAGGGCCCTAAAAATTGCTTGGCCATTGAAATGATGTTGGCAGAGGGGTCGCTGCTGTAAAGGTTGGCTTCCAGCAGTACAAAGAGACAACACAGCATGTAGGCAAAAATCAAGCAGATGGTGGGTACAGCATAATAAAAACCGCCAACGCCGGTGGTCAATGGCAAAGCCAGCATGCCTGCACCAATGGCGGTTCCAGAAACCAAAAGCATGCCGCCCCAAAGGCGGTGATTGTTGATCCAGGACATGGTAAGAATCCCTTTGGTGGTCGATGACTGTGATCGCCGCTTTCTATGCGCCAAACGTACTCAGTATGCCGTATGTTCCCTATGTCCACAAGTTAAAAATACATGAGGTCAGCGCAGTACATATTTTCTATGTTTGAGGCGATTTGTGTTTTTTGGTTTTCAGATAGGGTTTGAGGAAGCGTCCAGTATGCGATTTTCGACATTTTGAAACGTCTTCCGGTGTGCCTGTGGCCAAGATTTGGCCACCACCATGCCCACCCTCTGGGCCAATGTCAATGATCCAATCTGCTGTTTTGATGACATCCAAATGATGCTCAATCATGATCACCGTATTGCCCTGATCACGCAAAGTATGACACACATGCAGCAGTTGTTTGACATCGTGAAAATGCAAGCCCGTTGTTGGTTCATCCAAAATATAAAGGGTGTTGCCGGTGGCGCGCTTGGAAAGTTCACGCGAGAGTTTGATGCGTTGTGCTTCGCCGCCAGACAGTGTGGTGGCAGATTGCCCAAGTTTCAAGTATCCCAGTCCCACTTCTTGTAGGGTAGCAAGTTTACGTGCCAACAAAGGTATGGCATCAAAGAATATGGCAGCTTCGTCGATGGTCATGGACAAGACTTGATGAATGTTTTTACCTTTGTATGTGATCGATAAGGTATCGCGTTGATAGCGCGTGCCTTGGCATGCATCGCATTTGACATAGACATCGGACAGGAAGTGCATGGCCACACGAATCATGCCATCGCCTTGGCAAGACTCACACCTACCACCGGCAACATTGAAGCTGAAACGACCCGGTTTGTAGCCACGTGATCGGGCTTCTTCTGTGTTGGCAAACAGTTCACGTATTGGGGTGAAGAGGCCTGTGTAGGTGGCAGGATTGGATCGGGGGGTACGACCGATGGGACTCTGATCGATGGCCACCACTTTATCGAGGTTGTTGAGACCCAGAGCTTCCTTGTGCGCCCCCATACGCTGTGTGCGTACCCGGTTGAGATGGGTGAGTGCAATCGGCAACAAGGTGTCATTGATCAGGCTGGATTTGCCTGAGCCCGATACGCCTGTCACACAAGTCATTAAGCCAACTGGAAAGGCAGCATCGATGTTTTTAAGATTGTTTTCGGTGGCGCCCAAAATGCGCAGCACACGTTTGGGGTCGTAGGGGGTGCGTTTTTGAGGCACGGGAATGTAGGCGCGGCCTGACAAATAAGCCCCAGTACAGGATGCCTCGACACGCATCAAGTCTTCGGCACATCCTGCCGCCACAACTTCTCCACCATGCACACCTGCACCAGGACCAATGTCAATCACGTGATCGGCTTCCCGTATGGCTTCCTCATCATGCTCGACCACGATGACGGTGTTGCCGAGATCTCGCAGGGTGGTCAGTGTCTTCAGCAAGCGGTTGTTGTCGCGTTGATGCAGACCAATCGAGGGCTCATCGAGGACATACATCACCCCCACCAAGCCAGATCCAATTTGGCTGGCCAGTCGAATACGCTGGCCTTCCCCCCCCGACAACGTTTCTGCGGTGCGATTGAGTGTCAGATAATTGAGGCCTACACTGTTTAAAAAATTCAGACGGGCAATGATTTCACGTTGAATGCTTTGGGCAATGGTCGCAGATTGACCGGTCAACTGAAGATTGGCAACGGTTTCGGCCAGTTGATCGATGGGCTGTTCGACCCATTGTGGCAGAGTATGGCTGCCAATGCGCACATGGCGCGCCGTTTCGCCCAGGCGTGAGCCATGGCATTCGGGGCAAACGGTAAAGGTTAAATACTGTGCCAATTGTTGGCGAACGGCTTCGGACTCGGTGTCTTGATAGCGTCGTGCCATCTGATTGACGATGCCTTCAAAGGCTTTGTTGCGATGCACTGTTCGGCCACGACGTGTGCGTGAAGTCATGGGCAGGCGTTCGCGACCACTGCCATGCATGAGGATGTCTTGGATGCGCAGGGGTAGTGAGACATAAGGCACGTCAAGACTGAATTGAAAATGATCTGCCAACTGCACCATCATTTGGTAATAAAAAGGTGTCTTTTTATCCCAGCCTCGAATGGCACCTTGTGCGATGGGTAGGTTTGGATCCACAATGATTTTTTCTGGGTCAAAGACACGTTTCATGCCGAGGCCATCGCATGCTGGGCAGGCACCAATGGGGCTGTTGAATGAAAACAGTCTTGGCTCAAGTTGCCCCACACTGAATCCACATGACGTGCATGCATGTTTGGATGAAAAGGTCAGATATGGCTTGCTGGGTTGATCAATGAAACCAATTTGTACCATCCCTTGACTCAACGACAACGCCAACTCCAGCGATTCTGACACGCGAGACCCCAGATCTTTTTTGATTTTGAAACGGTCCACGACAACGGCAATGTTGTGCCGTGTGTGTGCATCGAGTGCAATGGTATCATCCAGGGCATACATGGTTTGATTGATGACCACGCGTAAAAACCCCTGCCGTTTTAAGTCTTGCATCACATTCAGGTGCTCGCCTTTCCGATCTTGCACCACGGGTGCAAGCAGCATGACACGTGTGCCTTCGGGCAACTTGGCCATTTGGTCAACAATCTGTGGTATGGTTTGTGCGGTCAATGCAATCGCGTGCTTGGGACAGTAAGGTGTGCCTACGCGTGCAAAAAGCAAGCGTAGGTAGTCGTAGATTTCAGTGATGGTACCCACCGTGGAACGCGGGTTGTTGGACACGGTTTTTTGCTCAATCGCAATGGCGGGAGACAAGCCTGCAATGTGGTCGACATCGGGTTTGTCCATCAAGGATAAGAACTGGCGCGCATAGGCAGACAGAGATTCCACATAGCGACGTTGGCCTTCTGCATATAAGGTATCAAAGGCCAGCGAAGACTTGCCAGAACCAGAAAGGCCTGTGATGACGACCAGTTGATTGCGCGGAATGGTGATGTCAATGTTTTTTAGATTGTGGGTTTTGGCGCCTTTGATGATGATGTCAGTCATGATGTGATTTGGGTCCATGATGGCAAAATGCTGTACATTGACGGTGTGTGTGGACAATGCCACCGCATGATGCAAAACAGGTGTTGTAGGTGTCTACACAGCCACAGTCTTTGGTGCATCGGTTAGAGATGTAAGGCAATGACCCTTGATTTTTGGAGGTGTGCAACAAGCCTGATGCCACCAATCTCAGAGCGCCCTCAGTTGCCTTACAGTGGTTGTACTGTGTTGCGCATTGCGTGTCGCACTGTGTGCGCTGCACCAAACACTGACGAATACAGCGCCTGCCAGAAGCGCTTGATGCCTGTTTGTATTGATAGGACGTTTTATAAATGGGACCACATGCGGTGATCAAAATGGTCAGACATGACCACAAGAAGGCTGATTTGTGGTGTTTAAACATGGTCTACTCCAGTTAGGTTTGCGTGGCTTTGATCAATGCGGTTTTTTGACTGTGTCTGAGATGCAGCAGCATGGCCGACAGTAGCAGGGTCAACATGACGGTAAGAATTTCATACCAAACGTGGTTGTTGAGGTGTGCAACCAACGCGCTGATGGCCGTGCCAGTCAGACTGATACCTGTTGAATAAACCGCCATTTTAACCCCCATGGGTTGATCGGATGCCTCCATGGCCATACGCTGTAAATTGGGTCCACAAAATCCTGCGCCAAAGGTGGTACAGGCGACGCCCAGCAACCAGGACCAATGTAAAGTTTGGTCATCAACAAACAAGCCGCATGCCATCGCCAGTGTGATCACACAAGCAGCCACGGCAATGATCAAGCCATACCATATGATCTCTGTCATGCTGTGATGTTCGATCAACAATGGGATCATTCGATTGCCCAGCATGTACCCCCCAAAAACCAGCGCCTGGGTGATGGCATACAATTGTGGTGAAGCATGATAATGATGAATGATCAAAAACGGCCCAAAAGTCAACCAAGCGATCAACATGCCAAAGGTGCAACAGTTTGCAACGACAGGGCGTGTGAAGGCGCTTTTTTTTACAATGTGCCAATAGCGCAATGCAATGGGTTTGAGATGGATGGGGTTGGATTTTTTTAAGGTTTCGGGCATAAAAACAAACAGACCCGATAACGTGATGCTTGCGACAAAGGCCAGTATTGTAAACAACAAACGCCAAGACCCCAAAAGCAGCACGCCTCCACCCATGATCGGGCCTATGGCAGGCGCTGTGACCGTGATGCAGCTCATCAGTGCCAAAATTTTGATGGCTTTCTTGCCTGAAAAGCTCTCATGGATGGCGGCATATCCAGCAACAATCACCGAGCCAACCGTGGTGCCTTGAATGAACCTTGCCACCAACAAAGTTGCCAAATCATGCGTGAGGGCACAAATCACACAGCTGATTAAAAAACAAATGCCACCCGCCAATAAAATTGGTCTGCGACCAAAGCGATCACACAGAGGACCAATAAGCCATTGCAGGCAGGCAGAGCCAGCAAACCACATGGTCAAGGTCATTTGCACATGCGGCATGTCCAGATGCAGATCTTTTTGTATGGCAGGCAGCGCAGGCAAATACATGTCTGTGGACAAGTACACGGACATTTCGTATGCCACAAGCAAAAATGGGAACAGCATCAAAGAGTGTTTGCGCATGTGGTCTACCGTTTTGAGTCAGATGCCATTCTAAAGTAGATTTGAAACAATGTCATCTTTTGTGGACGTTGCATGTTTGGATGAGCCATGCATGTCATTGTGTGTCACCCTCAGATCAGACCCCATTGGGATGACATCAAAAGGACGCATTAAAACATTGATGGAGGCGGCATCGTACTTAAAGTCTCATAGGTGCAGATGCAATGCCTGCTCAGATTCAAACAACGTGTCCATAAAAAATATGGATCTTACCAAAATTGCTCAGCCTGAAAATGATGCATCCACGACCAACCCCCCATTGGGTGCAAAACATACACCAGGGCAGTGTCGGCATGGCTCAAGGCATGAGTCATCGTGGGTTTTTGAGGTTGCACGGCATACAATATATGGCTCAGAGTGTTTGAGCCCATTCACATGGCGTGATAAATTGAATCACACCGGTGTAAACATGGATACATTGCCATCATGACCATCACAGCCATCAATCCCACCACAGGCCAAATTTTAGATACCTGGTCTTGGATGACGTCTTCTGAGATTGAAGCAATCTTGGATCTTGCACAATCGACATTTCAAGCTCACCGTCTCGATGCCATGCGGCAACGCAGCCAATGGCTGATGTGTTTGGCCGATGATTTTGATGCGCATCTTGATGCTTGGGCGACACTGATCACCACCACCATGGGCAAACCGATCGAACTGTCCAAAAGAGAAGTTTCAAAGTGTGCCGATGCATGTCGTCATTTTGCATCGTCAGGTGTGGCATTGTTGGCACCTCAAATTGTTGAGACCCATCTCAAGAAAAGCAGCGTGCATCATCTGCCATTGGGGCCCATTCTGGCCATCATGCCTTGGAATTATCCTTTGTGGCAAGTCATACGATTGCTTGCACCCAACATCATGCTGGGGAACACGTTTGTCCTGGCCCATGCACCCATTGTCACGGCAGTAGGCATTCGATTGCAGCAAACTTTTGAGCGTTTGGGGTGCCCGGTAGGGTTGTTTCAAGTGATATGGACATCGCATGAGGACATGGCAACCATCATCCAAGATCGGCGTATTGCGGGTGTGAGTTTCACGGGCAGCGATCGTGTGGGCGGCACAGTTGCCGCACTGGCAGGCAAAGCCCTTAAACCCACTGTGATAGAGTGTGGGGGGAGTGATCCTTATGTGGTGCTTGCAGATGCGGATGTGGCACATGCAGCATCGGTGTGTGTGGCCATGCGCTTGACCAACAGTGGTCAAGTTTGTATTTCTGCCAAACGCATCATTGTGGACCGCAGCATCCATCAGGATTTTTTGGATGCGGTGGTTGCTCAGGTGGCCCAGTATACCATGGGGGATCCGATGTCGCCTTTGACGCAGCTTGGTCCCATGGCACGGTGTGATTTGCGCGCATATGTGCATCAGCAAGTGCAGCAGAGTGTCCGTGATGGGGCATGTTGTGTGCAGGGCGGTGTGATGCCACAGGGTGAGGGTTTTTATTACCCTGCAACGATTTTAACGGGTGTGCAGTCTGGTATGGCTGCATTCAATGAAGAGGTTTTTGGCCCGGTGGTTGCATTGATTGAAGCGAGCGATGAAGCACATGCCATTGATTTGGCCAATGACAGCATGTATGGCCTTGGCGCTGCGATTTTTACGCAGGATGTTGCGCGTGCAGAACGTTTGGCCATCGAACAGTTGCAAGCCGGTTGTTGTATGGTGAATGGGGGCGTGTCGTCCGACGTGCGTTTGCCTTTTGGTGGCATCAAACAATCGGGCTATGGGCGTGAGCTGGGCATGCCCAGTGTTCAAAGTTTTGCCAATGTCAAAACCATCGGGGTTCACGACACGTCAGCGTTAAGTTGATGTTTCATGCGAAGTGGTGGTCTTGTGCGCCAAATCATCTTGAGAGGCAATGGGCACCTGGCTGAAACGTATATGGACGGTGGTGCCCTGATCAATGCCATCACTGTGTATTGCAATGCAGCCATGCATCGCTACGATCAACAGCCTGCTCAAATAAAGTCCCAAGCCAACACCAGCCTCATTGTGTTGCGTGATAGAATCAAGTGATGTCTCGTGCAAGTGTGTTTGAGGCGGAACGGAGGCAAAGGAAGCAAACAATTGCTTTTGTGTGTCTTTTGTCAGGCCATAGCCACGGTCTTGTATGGCCAATTGCAGTGTGCCATCTTGCCAATGATGGGCAATGACAATGGTCGAATGCTCCGGAGAATATTTGATGGCGTTTTGTAGAATGTTGTAGAGAATCTGTCGCATTTTCAGAGGGTTCAGCCTCAAAAAAGGTATGGGCTTGTATGACGCAATGTGCAGTTGAATTGCTTTTTTTTGTAAGAGGGGTTCAAGTCCCAGTTTCACTTCGTGAAGGAACGTTTGTAAGCATATGGCTTGTGGCTCACTGTTTTTTGGACGCCGAATGGCCTTGGAAAACCCAAGGGTTTGATTCACCAGCTCCAACATGTGCGTGCTGTTTTCTTCAATTTGTTGCAAATACTGTCTTTGTTTGGTAGGCAATGGCCCCATTCTTCCCTCGAGCATCAGCTCGCAGAATCCCTTGATGGCAGACAATGGCGTGCGCAACTCATGTGAAAGCTCATTCAGCAAATGGTTTTTCATTTCGCACTTTTTTAAAATCAGTGCGTTGTCTTTTTCCAATTGTTCTAACTTTTGTTTTAAGGCTTCAAGGCTGTCAGATGCCCCATCCTGATTGGGTGTCAGATCACCCATGCTGGTACAAGTCATTTTGATGTGCTGGCTTTGTTGGATGAAACCATGGTGGCTGCATTGTTGTGGCGTGATGCCATGCCATCTTTTTTGTGGATCTTGGATAAATGGATATTGATCTGTTGTCCGTTGCATCTGAGGGTATGTGTCAATCACACAAAGAATGATGTGGTCATCAATGGTCAAGGATTGTGCCAAACGAACCATATGAAGCACAAGTGGCCCTTGGTGTTTGAGATTGGGATGCGCTCGACATTGGGTGGTGATCACCTCACTTGAGGTATGGCAGGATTTACGGGCAGACTGGATGTGGTGAAGCTCATGTGGGGCGATGAGCATGGATTCAAGCTGTGTGGTGCTGTAAGTGTGTTGCTGCAGTTCTAGCCCAACCAACAGTCGGTTTGGAGCATACAGCAAACAATCTTCGGAGTCGATGACGTAAACGGAATGTGCTAGAAGGTGCTTTAAAACATGGGGGATGGCGTCGTGCATGTGACTCAAATCCATCATCTACCTCCTGTGCTTACAAACGTTACACATTTGTATTGTCGCCGGGGCTTGTGTTGTAGACACCATGTTGGTAACGGTATTCTGTAGGTGTGATGCCTTTTTGGTTTTTAAAAAAACGCATGAAAGAAGATGGATGTTTGTAACCCAGTACACGTGCAATTTTTTGAATGTCAAACTGTGTGTCCAGCAGTAAGGCACAGGCTAGTTTCATCAAACAACGGGCTTGTGTTTCTGAAAAACTTTCTCCCACCTGTTTTTTGTAGGCACGACTCATGTATTTGTAGCTGATGTTTTGTTTGTTGGTCAGCGTCTTGAGGGAGCAGTGCGCATAATTGGGATCCTGGGCAGTAGCATGGATGTGTTCAACCAATTTTTTATAGGGTAAAAAATTAAGATCCACTGATTGTTTGGCCATATATTGAAGGTCTCTAGAGAGTGCTTCAAAATCAAAAGGCTTTTCGTGAATGGTGTCGATGTTGTAGCATTTAAACTGCCCATCAAGTTCGGGGCTGTAATAAGCTGTGATGACACTGATGGGCAGGGTGGGGAGATGTTGTCGCAAGGTCGGCAACAAATCAAATGCGTCGATGTTGTATTTGAGCTTATAGTCCAAAAGAATACCATGACACAAGTGTGCAGAGTGATGGATGGATTGCTTCAGTCTACGCAAAACCATTTTGCGGTTTTGGAGCAACACAAACTGAAATTGTTGGAAGCGAATGGCGAGCAGTTGCACTGTTGTAGGATCGTCATCTATGATCCAGAAAATAGGTTTATGGCATGCTTCCATCGCAATCTCTCCAAAATACCATTGTAAATCAAACCATGGCATTGGGGAAGTTGGTGTATGCGGTAAAAAGCACGCGCTTGTTCGCATAAACGGCTGTTTTTGATGGGCATTAAAATTTATGGTCGAAGGGTGTCATGTGTGTTTGCTAAAATTTTACTGGTAACTTGCTGTTGTTGATGCATGCCATGGCATGCATCATGGCGTGAAATTGTTCTAATTGTAGGGTCATGTTGACTATGTTGAAGCACGAGATTGCGTCAGAATTTTAGCTTCTGATGTACATGCGATGGTGCATGATGCTCCAAGATCTGGGGCGATGCGCATCCTCCTTACAGGTGGTGTAGACGCGCTGAGTCACAAAGACCACTTGACTGTTCTCTTTTTGTTCTCTATAATGCAATGTGTGTCATGCTTAAAGGAGTTTTGTCATGGTCGCTTTGCTTACAAAATCTGAAAGAAGAACGCTTGATTTCATTGAACAATACATGGTTCGGCATCAGTTGGCGCCAACCACTTCTGAAATTGCTGCAGGCATTCAAATTCAAAGTCGAGGTGTTGTGCATCGTTATCTCAAAAGTTTGTGTGAGAAAGGCTTCATCATCATGACGCCGCATAAGAAACGCAACATTCAGCTGGTGACACAAACGGCATGTCATCAGTTGCCATTTGTTGGAAAAATTGCTGCAGGTCTGCCCATTGAAGCCATCACACACGATGAATCCTTTGATTTATCTGTTTTCCTTGGCAAGGGACGTTACGCCCTTAAAGTGGAGGGAGATTCCATGATTGATGAGGGCATTTGGGATGGCGATGTGGTCGTGTGCGAGTCCGCTTCCACAGCACGCAATGGTGTCATTGTGGTCGCCTTGGTCGATCATGAAGCGGCAACATTGAAGCGTTTTTACCAAAACCAAGATCAAACAGTCACCTTGGCGCCTGCCAATGCAGCGCATCAACCACAAATTTATCGCGCAGAACAGGTGACAATACAGGGTGTTTTCGTTGGGTTACTTAGATTTGCAGGAGGTGTATGATGCACATGATGTATGGTTTGGCGGTGGTTTGTATGGGCTTGATTTTGTATTACCACAAAAAACATTGTTTGGTGTGTTGTGCGGCACATTGTCTTGAAAAGAGGCAACACCAACGTCGTTGGCGGCGTCATGTGATTCGAGCTTCATGATACTGGGTGCTGAAAGGTCTATTTTCTTTGCACAACGCCAATCATCACGCATCACTGGATGACCTGAATGATTTATCAGCACAAATGCTTTGTGTCAATAGGACTTGTCGTGTAAGCTGGGTGTGGTTTTTTTAGAGGTCGGCTTATGATTTCCAGAGGCGTTTTCGGTTCTGAATCTGTTGCAGAGGGTCACCCCGACAAGGTGGCGGACATTCTTTCTGATGCCATTTTGGATGCAATCATTGCACAGGATCCCAAATGTCGTGTGGCTTGTGAAACCATGGTCAAAACTGGCATGGTGATGGTGGCAGGTGAAATTGCAACCAGCAGTTGGGTCGACATAGAAGCTTTGGTTCGTGAAGTGTTGCGTGACATTGGCTATAACAGCGAGGCCATCGGCTTTGATGGCAACACGTGTGCGGTCTTGAATGCCATTGGCAAACAATCGCCAGACATTGCACAAGGTGTGGATCGTGGTGATGCCAGCAAGCAGGGTGCGGGTGACCAAGGCATCATGTTTGGTTATGCATGTGATGAAACTGATCATTTCATGCCTGCCCCCATTGCTTACGCACATGCATTGATGCAGCGTCAGGCCTACTGTCGTAAAAATAAGTTGATACCTTGGCTTAGGCCAGACAGCAAAACACAGTTGATGTTTCGATATGAAGACAGCTATCCAGTCGGCATTGAGAGCGTTGTTTTTTCAACGCAGCATCGTGATGACGTTTCGCTCGATGATTTGAAAGAAGCTGTGATGGAAGAAATCATCAAGCCGACGCTGCCAAGAAAATGGTTGCACAAACAAACGCATTTCTACATCAATCCAACGGGTCGCTTCGTTTTGGGTGGTCCTGTGGCCGACTGTGGTTTGACGGGCCGAAAAATCATTGTCGACACATACGGTGGTATGGCGCATCATGGTGGAGGCTGTTTTTCTGGCAAAGACCCTTCCAAGGTTGATCGTTCTGCGGCATACATGGCCCGATACATGGCCAAGAATGTTGTGGCAGCCAAATTGGCCAAACGATGTGAGATTCAGCTGACGTATGCCATTGGGGTTGAACAACCGATCTCCATCTATGTCAACACATTTGATACGGGTCTGTTGGCAGATTCAGAGCTTTCAGATCATTTGTCATCCCATTTTGATTGCTCGCCATATGGCATCATTCATACTCTAGATTTGTTGCGCCCCATATACCGACGATCAGCAGCTTATGGTCATTTTGGTCGTGACGATGAAGGCTTTCCTTGGGAAAAACTTGACCAAGTTCCAATGCTTGAATCATGGGCAGGTGGTGCCAAGGTTGGGAAATAATATGAACCCAGCTTTGACCATTGCACAATATCAGCGGCACAAGCTACAGCTCCCCAATGAGGGCAAAAAACTGTTGCTGCATTCTTGCTGTGCGCCTTGTGCGGTGGAAATCATGGAAGCTTTGCATGCTTCAGAGATTGATTACACGATTTTTTTCTACAACCCAAACATTCATCCAAAAAAAGAATATGAATTGCGCAAAGATGAGAACATTCGTTTTGCCAAAAAGCTGGGTGTCCCCTTCATCGATGCCGATTACGATAAAGCGCTTTGGATGGAGTTGACACGGGGCTTGGAAGATGAGCCTGAGCGGGGTGCGCGCTGCAGTGTTTGTTTTGACATGCGCTTTGAGCGTACAGCACAGTATGCAATGCATCATGGTTTTGATGTGATATCCAGCACGTTGGCCATTTCTCGTTGGAAGGATATGGCTCAAATCAACGATTGTGGCATTCGAGCTGCCAAGCGCTTTGGAAGCATCACCTATTGGGATTACAATTGGCGCAAAGATGGTGGGTCGCAACGCATGCATGAATATGCCAAACAAGAACAATTTTATCAGCAGCAATATTGTGGTTGCCATTATTCCTTGCGGGACAGCAATCGATGGCGAACGCAAAATGGGCGCCCAAAAATCAAATTGGGTCAGGATTTCTATGGCGTTGAGGATGACACAACACCCGTGTCTTGATGTGCGTATCCTGAAATGGTTTTGCCAAGTTTAAGGCGTATCTCGCGCCCATCACACAACTCATGTGTGCATGATGAGCGCGGATGCTTGTTGTGTCTCAGATGAGACCGGAAGGCGAGGTGTCTTCTTCGTGATCCAACATTTTTGAGCTCAAACAATGATGATCATCTTCAATGATCCAAGATGATGTTGATTGATTTTTGGCGAATAGACGACGTAAAAGTAAGTTCATAAGCAACCTCCATGTAGCGTTATGTTCAATCATATTACGATACTATTTTTCCAATGTCAACACATATAAGAATAAATTATCATTTTTTATGCTTTTTTGTGATTTTTTACCGTTTGATTCTGCTGAGGTCTTTGTGTATGATGAATGCAATCATGTAAGGTAAGTCCATGTCACAATGCTCATCCAAGCGTCGCGCGCATCATGCCATTTGCTTGGCGGTGTTGCTGTGGTCGACCAGTGCCACATGTCTTTTGGTGCTCCAATCATGGCCCATTTTCTTCATGACCGCCATCTTGCTCAGCAGTCATTTTTTGTTGATCGCAATGCGGCTCACCTACATGAAAAAATGGTCACACATTTCGTCAAACCTCATGCTGTGGTGTGCGGGTGTGTTGGGTGTGGTGGGCAATGACTTTTGTTATTATTTTGCATTGCGTCGCATGTCGCCTGTTTTGGTGGAGTTGATCAGTTGGTGTTGGCCCTTTTTTGTCATGCTTTATGTGCATAAATTGGCTTGTTCCATACGCATGTGCCTGGGGCTTTGTGCCGCATTTTTCGCCATTGCCATCTTACAATGGCATGATTTGATGGTGGCATGGCACACCCATCAGGGTGGGCATTGTGGTTGGATGTGGGCCTTGGGTTCTGCATGCACATGGGCCTTTTATACGGTTGTCAGCCGCCAATATCCAGAAGCACCACAGGAAATGGTTGGCTTATACGCAGGGGTTGGCGCTGTGTTGGCATGGGGGTTGCATTGCCATCTCGAGGCAGGGTTGTCTTTGCATTGGCCTGGTACCGTTTCCCTGTGTTGGATGTTGTTGGGGCCATCTTCTTTGGCGTATTATGCATGGGATTATGGCGTGTCTTATGGTGCCATTGATCACGCCAGTTTGTATGCCTTTGCCATTCCAGTGTTGTCTTATTTTTGTTTGGTAAGCTTTGGGGGGGTGACCTTTTCCTGGCTGGGTGTGATCAGTGTGTTGCTTTTATTTGGCGCACTTTGGCTCAATAGAGATGCGTTGTTTGTGGCCTAGGTCGCATCAGATGTTTTATCTGGATGCATACACCATGTACGAATGGGACACCGATTGCACAATGGTTTTCTGGCTTTGCAGATGTAACGGCCATGCAAAATCAACCAGTGGTGCGCATGTTGTAGAAATGGTTTTGGGATGCATTTCAACAAGGCCAGTTCAGTTTGTAAAGGTGTCTTTTTGTTTTTGACCAAGCCGGTGCGGTGTGCCACCCGAAAGACATGGGTGTCAACCGCTAATGTGGGTTCGCCAAAGGCGACATTCAAAACCACATTGGCAGTTTTGCGACCAACGCCTGGTAAGGCCTCAAGAGCCTGGCGTGACCTCGGAATTTCACCATTGTGCTGTTCGACTAAGATTTGGCAAGTCGCCATCACATGCTTGGCCTTGTTGCGAAACAAACCAATATGCTGAATGCACTCGATCAATCTTTTTTCACCCAATGCCAATATTTGTGCAGGCGTGTTGGCTTGCGCATAGAGCTTTGCAGTCACTTTGTTGACTTGAATGTCGGTGCTTTGTGCCGACAACAAAACGGCAATCAAACATTCAAAAGGGCTGTTGAACTGTAATTCGGTTTCAGGTGTGGGACTCTGTGCTGCCCAGGTTTCAAAAATGTGTTGAATGTTTTTTTTCAGCATGATGGTTGCCACTCAAATTCGATGATGTTTGGGATTCATGATGGTATGAAATGTCGACCAGGTCAAGCGTGGTTGGTGCCATGCCTTATTTGTGCTTTTTTAGGATGCATTTTGGCATTGGGGGCCTCGTTCTACTACGGTGCGGCATTGTGAACCAAATATTTTTTGATGGGCGCATGCGTACGGGTCAATGCCATCTGAAAGCAGGCAGGCGCCTATATTGCGCCAGATCATGCTGGCATGTTGGTCATGTTTTGCTTTGTGCTTGTAGTGCTTTGAGTTTTTCCGCGATGGTGTTTTTTTGCTGTTGGTGTGTTTGGCTTTTTGCTGTTTTTTCTTGCAATAGACGTGTCGTGCGGGTCTCAAAACGTTCGCGATAATGTATGGCCAACAGGTTTTGTGCGGCATCTGATTCTGTGTCTTTGGGCACAGGATAGATGCAATCCATCGGGCATACTGGGATACACAGATCGCACCCATTGCATTCGGTGTCAATCACGCCATGCATGGCTTTGGCTTGACCAATGATGGCATCAACAGGGCATGCTTGGATGCATTTTGTACAGCCAATGCAGACATCTGGGTCAATGACAACGCGACTGGGCGTTTTGTATTGTGATTGAACGGTTTCGATCCATGGTGCAGGATCCAACCCCATGACATCTGCCAACCCATGCAATGTTTTCAGGCCACCAGGTTGACATTTGCTGATGTCGTCTTGACCTTGTGCGATGGCTTCTGCGTAAGGCCGACAGCCTTGATGCTGACACAATTGACATTGCGTTTGGGGGAGCTTGGTCAGTAGCTGTTCAACAGTTTGATCGGTCATGATGGTGTGGTTGCATTGAACACATTGGCCTTGTCGGTTGGAATGCGCTTCATGAGATGATTGTAGGGGCGGATTTGATGATTCAGTAAGGGCGCATGCAAGTCATCCCAATACAGCGGTTCCACATTGAGAAATGCTTCGATGCTTGCCACCAGGCTTGGCATGATCGGCTTGAGGAAAATCGCCAAGTCTCTGAAGCACAGCATGGCCAATGTACACATGCGCTGCACATCGGCATGTTGTGTTTCATCTTTGACAGCTTGCCAAGGCGCTGCATCGGCAATCGCTTGATTGACTTGATCGGCCAGGGCGCACAGCAGACGACATGCCTGTGAGAATTCTCTTTCGTTGTAACAGTTCGCAATGATGGGGGCTTGGACTTGAAACGTGTCCAGCAGAGGGTGGGTCATGGGTGTGTCAACAAAGCGACCATCAAAATGACGTGTCAAAAATTTGGCAGTTCGGCTGGCAATGTTGATGATTTTACCGACCAGGTCCACATTGATTTTATGAATGAAATCCTCCCAATTGAGATCCAGGTCTTCGACTGAGCTGTTCAATTTGCTGGCAAAATAATAGCGCAAATGTTCGGATTCAAAATGTTGCAGGTAATCTTGAGCCGTGATGAAAGTGCCACGTGATTTGGACATTTTTTTGCCATCGATGGTCAAAAAACCATGGGCAAACAGGGCTGTGGGTGTGCGTAATTGTGCCGTGTGCAGGACGGCAGGCCAGAATACACCATGGAAATACACAATGTCTTTGCCAATGAAGTGGTAAATTGGTGTGGTGCTGTCTTTGGACCACAATGAAGCAGCATCCAGGCCATGTTTTTGGCCGTAGGCTTCTGTGGCTGCAATGTAACCAATGGGTGCATCCAGCCAGACATAAAAGTATTTGTCGGAGGTGTTGGGTATTTTGAATCCAAAATAGGGCGCATCTCGAGAAATGTCCCAATCTTTCAAGGCTTCATGCAGCCATTCTTTCAATTTGTTGACCACAGCAGGTTGGAGTGCATCGTTGTCCAGCCAATGCGCAATGACATCTTGGCAAGCAGACAGTTTAAAGAAAAAATGTTCTGAGGGTTGGGTGATCGGCGTGGCACCACTGACAATCGACTTTGGTGCTTTCATCTCAAGAGGGTCGTAGGTTGCTCCGCATTGTTCACAGGCATCGCCATACTGATCTTCTGCGCCACATTTTGGACAGATGCCTTTGACAAAACGATCGGGCAGGAACATCTTTGCTTCGGGATCGTAAGCTTGATGGATCGTCTTTCGGTCAATGGCAGATTGTGATTCCAGGGCGTGATAGATGCGTTCCGTCCATGCTTTGTTTTCAGAGGAATGGGTGCTGTGATATTGGTCAAATACGATGCCAAAAGCACCAAGATCTTGTTGATGTTCCTGATGCACTTGCGCAATCATGGTCTCGGGGTCGATGCCTTGTTTTTGGCTAGACAGCATGATGGGCGTGCCATGGGCGTCATCACCGCTGAAAAACAAGCAGTGTTTTCTTTGTAAGCGCTGAAATCTGACCCAAATGTCTGCTTGAATGGCTTCGACCATGTGCCCAAGGTGCAAGCTGCCATTGGCATAAAAAAGTGCGGTTGTGACAATCATGTCGGGTTTTTGTTTGGTCATGCGAGCATCTGGTTTGAGGGCATGACATAACCTATCATCGGCCATGCACAAGGTCAAATCTACTGGGGGGGGGCTTTCGTCTTGTTTTGGTCGGTGTCGCAACCATCGGATTGAATGATTGTATTGTCTTTGTCTAAGGTGATCAAACAGTGATCGGTCCCTTTGACCGCAAAGATCTGGTCTTGGTCACTTTGCTTGCATTGTTCTAATTTTTTCCCAACCAAGGCGATATGGACACACATGTTGGGGTTTTTGCTGAGATATTCTGGTTTGATTTCAATCTTTACAGGTTCGGGCATGTTGATGTCAACGGTGCCTTCAGCAGCCAACTGACTGCAATCATTGGACTCGACTGTCAGATTGGTCTCGATGCGGTAGCTGATGCCACAGCTGGGAGATTCATTTCTGATGGTGAGGCCCAACGCATTGAGTGTCAGAAGTAGAAATAGGGCTGCTGTGGTGACAGATTTCATGAACTGGACGTATTTAGACAAAGCATGATTCTGCCCTATTTTTCTGAAAAAGTCTAGTTTTTTCTTGATGCGAAGGCTGTGATTCTTGGTTTTAATGTGGTCGTGCCCAATATGGCATGCGTCAACCATGGTTTCAGGTGTCTGGGCGACATGCCGCATGTGGCATGTCACTTGAAATTGTCAAAGAACGGTGTTAATTTGGGATCACGATTTTTGTCAAAAAGTGGTTTTCTTCATGAATTTAGGTCAGATTAAAGACTGGGTTGGTGCGCAAGTTGCACCCCACGGGTATGACACACTCGATGCCGTACATGCACGTGTTGTCGTGCAGCATGACGATCAGCTGTGTGTTGACATTCACCTCAGTTATCCCTGTGGTGATCAGGGCGCGTGGTGTGAAGCATTGGCCAAGCAATTGCGTCAAACTTTCGGGTGTGCCATGCCCGTTGAAGTGACAGTGAAACAAGCCATTCGCGCGCGCGCTTTCGGCAGTGCTGCCAAGCGCCATGCACAAGTACGCAATGTGATTGCTGTGGGTGCTGGCAAAGGTGGCGTAGGCAAATCCACGGTGGCTGTACGGATGACCGAAGCGTTGTCTGCTCTGGGTGCCTCGGTGGGTCTTTTGGATGCAGATGTTTATGGCCCCAATGTGGCACATTTGTTGGGTCAAAAGTCTCCAGGTGAAAGTGCCCAGACCACAGATCTAAAGCCTGCAATGATCCGTGGTATGGCAGTGTTGTCTTTGGGGCAATGGGTCGCACGCTCCGATGCCATTGCATGGCGAGGTCCCATGGTGGGCAAGGTGCTTGAGCAAATGTATCATGGTGCAGATTGGCCTGATTTGGATTATCTGATTGTGGATTTGCCCCCCGGCACGGGTGATGCCATCATCACCATGGGTAAAAAGTTGCCGTTGACGGCAGCCATTGTTGTGACCACGCCACAAACTGTGGCCTGTATGGACGCTCAAAAAGCCGTGTCCATGTTCGAAAAAATGCAGGTGCCAGTTTTGGGTTTTGTCAACAACATGTCGCGGTATCAATGCGAAGTGTGCCATCATGAGCAAAAGATTTTCATGGGGTTGTCTGAGTCAGATTTGGCCGACATGCTGCAGGTGCCGTGTTTGGTTGACCTGCCATTGCAGCAACAATTGGCTTTGTGCAATGAACAGGGTGCGCCGCTTGATGCCTCGCAGCATGACGCAACATTGGTCGATGGTTTTGCGCAATTGGCACGTCAGGTCACTTTGGCATTGTGTTCGATGAAAAAAGATTATAGTCTGAATATGCCCAAAGTTGAAGTACAGCAATTGGATCGTTAAATAAGGAGCATGCCATGGCCATTCTATCAGACCTTGCAATCAAAAAATTGTGTGACGCAAAAAACATGATTGCACCCTTCCATGATGCGCAGGTCCGTACCCTTGAGGACAGCAAAATCATTTCTTATGGCTTATCAAGTTTTGGGTACGATGTGCGCTGTGCCAATGAGTTCAAAGTTTTCACCAATCTGAATTCCACCATCGTTGATCCCAAGCAATTTGATGAGCGTAATTTTGTGTCATTTGAAAGTGATGTGTGTGTCATTCCCCCCAACTCATTTGCTTTGGCCAGGACAGTGGAGCGTTTTTCTATTCCTCGTGATGTCTTGGTGGTGTGTTTGGGTAAATCGACCTATGCGCGGTGCGGCATCATCGTCAATGTGACGCCACTGGAGCCAGAATGGGAAGGGTACGTCACCCTAGAGTTCTCAAACACCACCAATTTGCCTGCAAAAATATACGCCAATGAAGGTTGTGCACAATTGGTTTTCTTTCAGTCTGACGAAGCTTGTGATGTGTCGTACAAAGATCGTGCTGGCAAATACCAGGGTCAAGTTGGCGTCACATTGCCACAAGTGTGATGAAAGATTCAGATTGATTTGATCATCTGACAGCGTCAGTGATTGGAATGGATCATGCCTCGGCCAAAGCTTTTTCTTGTGTTTCAGACTGTGTGGTTTGTTTTAGGCGATCGTATTGTTTCAGATAAAATGCGTTGACGCGGTTTTTCAGTGATTTTCCAGCTTTAAAGTGCGGGCGGAATTTGCCAATTGTTTTAACTTTTTCACCTGTTCTTGGGTTGTGGGCTGTGCGAGCACCAAGGAAGCGAATTTCCCAGGTACCAAAGCCACGAATCTCGATGCGTGAGCCTTTGATTAGGGATTCAGACAAAATGTCGATCAAGGCATGGGTGGCATAATTGGCTTCTTTGGCAGACATTTCAGTGCTGACGGATTCCATCAGAGTGGCCAAATCAGAGCGTGTGAGGCTGTTTTGAGCACTGTAGTGTCCGCGACTGAGGCCATTTTGAATCATCTCAATTAACTTGGGGTTGACTTCTGCCGTCATCGGTTGTGTGCTCATGATATGATCCTATGATTGAGATGCCTTTTGCAGAGACATCGAGTTGGCCAAAAATACAAACCAAAAGGTTGTAAACATTTAAGCCTCCATAATATGATTTAAGTTCATGAATTGTCAAGATGTTTCTTGGTTTGTGTTGCCAGATGCGCGATGCGTGAGAGATGCGCCATGGCTGTGTGAGCTTCTATGGTGTGTGGCGATCGATGTCACCTTAACTCGATTGCTGGGTATTTGGAAAATGTTGCGCAATCATTTTTTTTACAAAAGGTACGGAGATCAATTTTTTTTCTTGCAAAGATTTTGCATCCAAGATGTTCAACAAATCAAAAAGGGTTTTGCTGTCGCGCGTGACATGGTGCAGCATGTATTGTATGGCATCATCACCCATGGGTATTTGCCGATATTTTGCACGTATTTTAAAGGCCTCGATCAAATCTTGTTCTTGCAATGTCTGCATTTGATAACACGTACCAGACGCCAAGCGTGAGCGTGTTTCGACGCGGCGACAGTCGAGTTGATGAATGTTTTGACTGCTGCTGACAATGATTTTAGAGGTGGTGTTTTCTTCAATGGCATTCAAGCAACAAAAAAAGTGTTCTTCCCATGCACCCTGATCAGGAATGGCATCGATGTTGTCGAGACACAATAAATCATAGTGCTCGAGCTGTTCTAGCACAGCCGGGTTCAGTTGTTCAATGGCATCGAAGGAGACATAAAAAGCACTTTTGCCCATGTTGTTCATATAATGTGCTGCAGCTTGAAGCAGATGGGACTTGCCCGTGCCGTTTTTACCCCAGATGAAAAACAATTGATCCTCAACAGTCTGGGTGGGCGCCAAAAAGTTACGCAGGGCGTGGAGTGTGTCACTGTTTTGACCTTCAATGAACGTTTGAAAGATGCATTCGGCCCTTAAGTTGAGTGGCAATGTTTTTTGTTGTGTGCTGGCTTTCTGTGTCATGGTGTGCCTAATGGGTTGGGCTGAGCCATCTTAAAGGCAGCGCGTGTTCTGGGGAGTTGGTTTCTGTGTCCAAGCTGAATTTTGGATCTTTGCGAATGCGGGCCTCAAATGCCTCGCTGTCACCCATGCGCAACGCTTCGAGCAACAAACTGTCATGCTCGATTTTTTTCACTTTGATGTCTGACAAGGCAGCGAAGTGTTGAAGATGTTCGACAATCTCACTCATTTGTTGCAAATTTTGGACAGGTTGTATCAATAATTGTATCGGCTGTGAGGCGATTTGGGTTGGGTGTTGCATGTCTTTGTTGACGAAATGATCAATGGTGTGGTTGAGGCCTTTTTGCAACCCTTCCGAGACGGTATCCTGCTGATTGGTCCATTTGAAAGTATCGCCTTCGTCGATGAGCATCCAGGTGCTTTGTTTGTGTTGGTCATCAATGACGCCAAGCAGCACGTAGGTGGCATGATAACGTTCAGAAGCTTGTTTGATGTGGTCCAGAGTGGGTGCAAAAGCACCATGGCTGTCAGTCACTTGTTCCATATCCTGCAAATCAAGGGTGGGCAGTTGAAGTGCCAGGCCACGGCGATGGCTGATGGTTTTGTATTGTTCAACCAGCTCAGGGAATTGGTGCATGGGTTGAGCATTGCCATGTTGTTGCACAAAAATCCAGGTTAAAACTTGAGGGCGGTTGGTAGACCAAAAGTGAACCCCCAGTTGATTGAAGATATTTTTCACTGCCGGAATGTTGAATTTGAATTGCAAACAACGTGAGGCATTGTGTTGGGAAGATACACAGGGTCGGTAATGGTATGTGGCAAGGTATTGAGCAGGTTTGGTGGTGCGCAAGGCATCAGACTGGGCAATGATGTCTGCACTGCCAGACCAACGTACCAACATGGCCTGCCAGGCTTGTTGCATGGTGTGATCTAGAGAGGTGAGTTCAGGTAAGATGATGGTGCTTTGATCCTGATGCATGGCCAAAGTCATCACAGACATCAGGCACGCAAACACTGAAGCCAAAACTTTATTGGGCGTCATGGGGCGACCATCCAAGATAAAACCATTTTATATTTTATGTCTTTTTTTGGGGATGTTCTAGGTTTTTTGTCTTGGGGGTGATGTAAAAGAATTTTACCTTACTTTGCACGACGCGAATAAAGTCTCATAAAAGAATTTAAGGCAAAACAATATTCAAAAAAAAGACTAAATGTAAAATAAATTTGACATTGGGGGTTTTTTGTTTTACTATGATGAAGTCTCGATCGATTTATTTGATCTTTCAAGGATGAAAAAAGGAGACAAGGAGCATGGTCGTTTTCTGTCCAATATACATCGGTTTTCTGTGTGCTTGTTGGTGCTGTGGATGTCCCAGCCTATCAAGATTATGCCTCATGGGTGCCACTGTATGCTCTGGCCTTCATCCTGTTCGTTTCTCAACTGTATGCCATCGGAGGGCTCAGTATGATTCAACAGTACACCACACATCAAGTGGCCAAAATTTATGATTTTGGTCTGGAGTCGACCCAAAATCAATTCAAGTCTCTTGCGAACAACTGCAAAGCACGCATCATCGGCGGCAATGTTCAGATTTCGGCAAGTGAACGTAAGCATTTGTCAAAGCTGATGCTCACGATGCATGCGTATGGTTTTCATGCCGAACGATTGTTGTT
This sequence comes from Candidatus Comchoanobacterales bacterium, assembly GCA_965661085.1. GTDB lineage: Bacteria > Pseudomonadota > Gammaproteobacteria > Comchoanobacterales > Comchoanobacteraceae > CBFIDA01. The sequence goes on from CBFIDA010000007.1 coordinate 50,818, forward strand.
GTCTCAGCAATTTGATCTCGCATTTGGTGTGGATGGCGCACTTTCTTTTGGGGAAATGGCGCCAGAAGAACACATCATGCATCTTCAGCCAGGTGCTGTGCAATCTGAGCAAGCGGTGGCATGGCTTCAAAGCTTATTGTCTCATGCGTCGACAAACGCATCTGAAGTGCATCGGTTGTCTGATTACATCGATCCCATCAAGCCAGGCACACGGTCACAAAGTATTGTGTTGACCTCTGACGTGGCGCGATTGGAGATGCTGAAAGGCAACTTGATGGTGGGTTTAAAGCGCATGATTGCTGCCCGCACGCACGCCGCATTCACGAAGAATGTGGGTGAAGTTCTGAAAGACAACTTTGATCAACAGCTGTTTTGCAACCATGCTTACATCATGAAGGCTGCGATACAGGAGTTGGCACCCGTGTCTGGTGTGTCCTCGCATCAGGAATTGGCACTAAAAACAATGCTGGACACCAGCATTGATGCAATGATGGCATTGGCCAACGATTTGCCTGAGACACACTTTATGTATGGCATCACAATTTTTTCAGATCCAGATCAGTTGCCACAAATGTTGGCCAAAGATTGGATGGCATCCAGTCAGCTCATGTCTTTGCCCAAGCCCCACGCCCTAGAGCAATACCCAGGATGGTATACCATGTCAGCTGAAAACGATCGCATGCTCAAAGTGTATGGAGATGGAAAGCATCAAGCGCTAAGCGTTGGGGGTGATGTACATCGTATCTCTTTTGTGTTTCCACAGTCTGTTTTTGATCATTTGCACACAAAACTCAATCGAAGCATGCAGCGCATTGACGCAGTCAAGGCCAACCATTGGGTCATGCCCCAAAAGCAAGGTCGTGGTAAACCTTTGTCTGAAAAAGCACAACAAGATGCGCAGGAAGCTTATAAATTTTTTCAGCGCTACCAAACCATTTTGCAAACCATGCCTCAACAGATGCGTGCTTCATCGCATGTTTCATTTGGTCAGGATACCGATCGCACCTTCAAACGATTTGTTAGATTCATGCGTGAAAGACAACGCCAACTCAAATCAGCACAAGCGCAACGCTGGATGGTTTCAACAGCAGAAGCAAATTTGATCAAAGACTATGATGTCGCCATTGAGTCTTTTCAATTTTACTTCATTTCCGCAAAACTGGCTGGCATCAATGATCCCATGCATCATGTGCATGGTTTTTTAGGCATGGACGCCAAACAATCACAGCATGGTTCATACAGCGACCGACAAGAGGCGATCACAAAAGCCGCACTGCAACAACCTACCAAAGCTGTTCAGAAGGACCACAAAGCCATACAGGGCTTGGCCAAATCTAAAGAGACCCAACAGCCATCGTCAAAAAAAGCCAGTGTTGAATCTCAGGGGGCCAAAAAGGTCTCTCAAAAGGATTGGTTTACATGGCAAGAAGGCATGGTCAATCGGCATCAAGCGGCGCTCAGTAAACGATTTTGGTCTAGGTTGGATTTTCATGCCATGTTCTTGATCACCACCATGAGTCTTTTGTTGTGTGCCGACTTGATGGTCTTCAATTTGTTGTTTGTGTTGTGGCCCATTCCTTTGGTCTTTTTCGTCAGCGCCATGAGCCAGCATGTTGGTGAGGCTTATGAGAAGGTTTATGACAGACCAGAGACCGCATTGGGTGTGTTGCAAAAAATCAGCCCCAAAGTTGTGTCCGCAAAGGTGGTGAATCAAACTATGAAATTCAACAGGTTGGCAGCCCGCATCACAGGGCGTCCAGACGCCACACCTGCTGACGAAAACACGCATGCAGATGGTAGAGGGATGGCAACTGCGATTGCGGTTGAATGACGTTGCCAAGATTGGTCAATTTTTAAGGGGTTTTTCTTGTTTGATTTTTCGTATTGTGTTAATTTAATACGGTTTTATTCCGTGGTTTTTGATTTTCGAAAAGGGTTTGCATGTCTGCTGTCGTACCAACCACATTGGCGGTTTCTGTCGCGCCCATGATGGCGTATACCGACACGTATTTCCGATCTTTGTTGGCCATTGTACATCCCCGTGCATTGCTCTATACGGAGATGATTCATGCCGATGCATTGATGCGACCACCGCATTGGCGTGATGTGTTGGTGCGTGAGGCACGTCAAAAACATCTTGTCATCCAGCTGGGGGGCAGCTGTCCTGAAACGCTTGGTGGTGCTGCCAGACGTATTGCAAGTGTTGGCGGTTTCTCAGCCATCAACTTGAATGTTGGGTGTCCAAGCCCGAGGGTACAAGCGGGTCGCTTTGGGGCATGCCTGTTCACAGAGCCTCAATTGGTCGCAGACTGCGTGGCGTCGATGCAGGAGGCCAGTCAAATGATGGTCACCGTAAAAACACGTCTGGGAGTCGACAACATCGATCATTATGACGATTTGACACGCTTCGTTGAAATCGTTGCAAAGCGTGGTTGTCGCACGTTCATCATACACGCGAGAAAAGCATGGTTGAAAGGCTTGAACCCTGCCCAAAACCGAAGCATTCCGCCTCTGCATTACGATCGTGTTGCACAATTGGTCAAAGATTTTCCTACGCTGCAATTTGTGGTCAATGGCGGCATACAGTATGACGATGTTTTGTCAGGGCAGCATGATCATTTCTCTGGGGTCATGCTTGGGCGATGTGTCTATGCTGACCCACTTGGTCTCAGTCGATTGAGAGATGATGCCCCCACTGATATGGCAGCATTTCGTAACATGGTGGCCATGACATACTTGGCACACATGCAGCAATGGGGTTACACGCATGTGTCACCACGTTTGGTGATGCCATTGGTTTTGATCAGTAAAGGGTTTGCGGGTGCACGATCTGCGCGTGCGGCATGGGTTGAGTGGGGAAAAACACATGCCTCAATTGCCGCAACTCAAAAACGTATTTTAATACCTTGTGTTTTGACCTGATGATGCACATGTTGGCACGGCAGTTTTGACGGGATTCAAGGCATGATGTGGCATTTGATGTGGTGTCATGCTGTGCTTGGCATGGGTGAGCGCAGTTTGTATGCCAATTGTGCCAGACGTTTTCCCATGGCGACACACAAGCTTTTTTCATGTGGGCTCAATTGGTGTTGGGTGTTGTTTTGACTCCAATGCGTGGCGCCATAAGGACTGCCACCAGTTTGCGTTTGATGTAAAGCTTGCTCCGTATAAGGCAGTCCAGCATAAATCATGCCATGATGGATGCAAGGCAACATCATGGACAACAAGGTGCTTTCTTGTCCACCGTGTAAAGAACCTGTCGAGGTGAAGACGGTAAAGGGTTTGTTGACCATGGCACCAGAAAACCATGCAGGTCCGGTTTGGTCGAGAAAATATTTCAGGGGTGCTGCCATGTTACCAAAGTGGGTTGGGCTGCCCATGGCCAACCCATCACAGCGCTCAAAATCTTCTTGGGAGGCGTATGGCGCCCCCTGATCTGGAACGGCGGGACTGGTCTGTGCACTTGTGGCCGATACTTCTGGTACGCAGCGCAGCACGGCTTCTGCAACACCCGTGCTTTCGATGCCAAGTGCAATGGCATTGGCCATGTTTTTGGTATGGCCGGTGGTGCTGTAATACAACACCAAAATGTTTAAAGATTCGGTCATCATGGTCCCCGTTGTATGCATGCCAGGCGATTGCTTGCAAGCATGCATGACTGCGGTCCCATTTGTCAAGGTTTGTGCATGTGTCCTAAACTGTTTTTGGTGCGTGTCATCTTGTTTTTGTTGCAGGCAGCAGAAACATGTATTGCATGCATGGCGCCCACCATGGATTGTCTTTATACGGCGTTTGTTTCGGTTCTCATCTGTGTAGGAGCCAACATCATGGCGACAGCCTTATGCTTGCGGCGGTTTGTTTCAATGTTTTTGTGGTTTTGTTAAGATGAAGTTCTGGTTTTTGAGAAATTTTACGGAGTGGTCACTGATGCATCAAGCCTTGAATCGAAGCGTCTGGGTTGTGCTGATCATCACGGTGACCTTGGTGTGGTTTTGGCCAGAGGATGTGATGGTGTTTGGGCAGTTTTGGCGCCCAGACTATCGGCACCAATTGCCAGCCTCTCAAGCCATCCCCGCCCATCATACGGCGCATGATGGCTTGGGTGTGTATTGGATTCATTTGGCACGCGCACAGGATCGAGCCAAGCGTATGCCGCCTTTGCTGGACAAGTTGGGATGGCCTTGGCGCTGGGTGCACGGGGTCGATGGTTTGAGTCTGTCACCCACTTTTTTCAAACAGCACGTGGATGCCAAAAAATGGCGGCATCATTTTTTCACACCATTGTATGTGGGCGCAGTGGGTTGCAGTTTGAGTCATTATCGGGCAATGCGTGCTTTTTTGGCGAGTCATCAGGCCTTTGCTTTGATTTTTGAAGATGATGTGAGGTTTGAGCCGACTGTGCTGCATGCCATTGTGTCCGAGCTTATGATGCATGCCGATGCTTGGGATGTGGTCAACTTTGATGTGATTCATCGATCCGATGCGCCATTGCACTTTTATAAGCGATTGATGTTGCAACATCGCCCCCATGTTTTGGTCATGATGCGCGCCATCACATGGGGGGCAGGTGCTTATTTGCTCAATCGTCATGCTGCGCAGGCTTTGCTGGCGACAGCCAATCCCATTCAGATGCCGATCGATTTTCATACACGACAAGATTGGGAAATGCACATTTTAACCACAGCCATTTATCCGATTGTGGTGCATCAACTTGCAGGGCAATCATTGCGTATGCAGTCACCAAAATGGTCTGATTCATCGGCATCAGTGGATCTCATGTCGGTGTTTTTGGCACAGTCTGCACGCACCTGGTATCGCAACATATACCATTTTTGGCATCATGTGTGTGCGCATTTCAAGGTGCCAGCACCATGGTGGGCATGACCCACAAGTAAGCGCTACCAAGGTGACAACCTTGAGCAATACGTGCCAAGCGACAGATGCTGTGTTGTCGGCCTCACCCCGTGGCATCTGGGTATTGACAGCTGAGCCTATTCCGACTAATCTAAGCCTGTTTTGATTTCATGTGGTATGCCATGCGTTCCAATAAAAATACAGTTTACGCCAGAGCTTTGGCCCAGCACGGCATGTTTGCTGGCATCGATGCCATGGGGCATGTTTGCCAGGATGCTGAAAGCAAAACCTCTGGCGAACAAGATGGCCGTCAAGAGGCACACACGCGCTAGCATGGCAGCCTCATGCTTGTTCAAAACCCTTTTCAGCTTTGACGTCGAATGGCTGCCACTTGTCATCCAGTGCTTTAAAATCCCAAAGTTTTTCATCCATCATCTGGCTGGGATGCAGCGATTGCATGGCATGTAGCGCATTGCTCATGATGTTGGGGTTGTCTTGCGCCATAGACCGTAACCAGGTTTTCATTTTTTTGCGTGTCAGATTGACTTGTGCACCACACAGGTTGCATGGAATGATTGGAAATGTTTGCTGTTTGGCATAGGCAATGATGTCTTGTTCTTGGCAAAAAATCAGTGGTCGAATCACCATGTGATGCCCATCGTCTGTCAATAACTTTGGAGGCATGGCTTTGATGTGGCCGTTGTATAAAATCGACATCATCAGTGTTTCTATGGCATCATCACGATGATGACCCAAAGCAATGGTGCGATAGCCATGTGTTTTGGCAAAACGATAAATGATGCCACGTCGCAATCTGGAGCACAAAGCACAATAGGTCTTGCCTTCAGGGATTTTTTCTTTGACGATGCTGTAGGTGTCTTGGCTTAAAATGGTGTGTGCAATGTCGTGCGCTTGCAGCCAGGCTTTGAGCCCTTCATCCTGCCAGCCAGGTTGGCCCTGGTCCAATGTGAAGGCATGGATATGAAATCGATAGTGGCTACGGATGCGCATTTTGCTCAGCAATTTAAGCATGGTGAAGGAGTCTTTACCGCCCGAAAGACAAGCCAGCACAGTATCGCCTTCTGGAATCATGTTGTATTGACGTGCCGCAAGCGATGTGGCGTGCAGCAGTTTTTTTTCAATGTCGGTCATGGTGTGCGTCGCATTTGAAAGTTTGGCCATTTTAACTGGGGAGTGGATTTGTTGGCAAGGTTGAAGATGGCCCCAAGATAAAAACATTGGGTGCAACAAATGCCATTGTCAGGCCATGGCATTGATGCGCGCATGTCTTGACATCAGTGTGCCATGTGGGATGCTTGCACATGTATTGGCCATTGTTTCATGATGCTGTTGAATCCATTTTGTTTTTTTGCTATATTCAAGGCTGTTTTTAGGGGACGAGCATGTCTGCTTCCGATTACATCAAGACCCGCATCACACAACACATGCCAGATGCCACAGTGGCTGTCAGTACCGGCGATGACGTTCATTTCGAAGTTGTGGTGACCTCAAGTGCCTTTCAGGGGTTGTCTTTGGTTGCGCAGCACCGTTTGGTGCATCAAGCATTGGGTTTAGACTGGGCCGATCGGATTCACGCCATTGCATTGACCACACACATGCCACAACAGGAGCATTGATATGAGCGACACACAAGCCACCATTGCCAAACAGATCCAAGCGCACGACATTGTTTTGTACATGAAAGGCACACCTGATTTTCCACAGTGTGGTTTTTCTTTTCATGTGGTCCAAATTTTACAAAAACACAATTTGACTTTTCACGCCATCAACGTGCTTGAAGATCAAGCCATTCGAGAGGGCATTAAGGTCTTTTCAGATTGGCCCACCATCCCACAATTGTATGTGCGTGGCACATTCATTGGGGGCTGTGACATTGTACAAAGCTTAGATCAGTCTGGTGAGTTGGCAAAGTTGCTGCCTGCGACTTCGACCGAATCTTAAAATCGTTGGGCACCCAGTTGTAAGATGCTGTGCTGCATGTGATCCTTGAGTTAAAAATCTTCCCACAATGTGGTGTCATTGTCTTTGGATTTGACTTGCATCATTTTTTGGAGCACTTGATCACACTTTTTGATTTCACGTTGTTGCGAAAGCGTTGGTTTTGCTTTTTTGCGCCAAGCTTGCAGGCATCGGTCGAGCGGACTGATGAAGTTGGTGTCTTTTTTGATGAAAAGTGCCATGTGGCTTTCCTGAAAATAACACTGTATTATAACCTTTTGTTTGAGAGAATCAATGCTCAAAGTGCCCCCTTTGCATTTGAATGGTCTCGATGTGGCTGATCTGTATTGCTTGGAAGGATTGAGGCGCATTGATGGCAAGTTCATCACTTGGCTCAACACGCAGGCGCCCGAGCTTGCTGCATTTTTGTTGCAGATGCGACAAGCCCCTAAGGACATTGATGATTTGAGGTACAGCCAATGGTTGTGCCAAACGGCTCCCCACCTTGAGGCATTCTTGGCCGATGTGTTCCACTTGGAAGATCAACGAATGCAAAGGGTGGCCATGGCAGCGTCTGAGCATCCGATCGTCCAGTTCAAACAGCACTTTGTGCTCAAAGAAGGCAAAAAACGCATGCGTCAGCTGGCGCAAGGCCCATCTTGGGAAAGTTTGGAGGCTTGGCGTCTTGCCACAGTGGCTCAAATCAAGGATCAAGAGTGGGCCATGGCACGATTTGCGGTGGCATGTTTGACCGATCCCGAGCGGCATCAACAGGCTTTGCACAATTTGTACTGGTGGTGCGCACACATGCTGGTCAATCCGCAGCCATGGATACAAAATTGGGTCAGCTTCAAAATACCGAAAAAACTTGATTTTGATCGATTGATTCCTGTTCAAACCAGTGCGTTCGATCAGTCGGCATGGGCCATTGTGCCTGAACAGCGTCGTCAGCGACAAGGTTTTGATTGGACCGATCAGACGTGGTCACTGCGTGCCCTGCATGGTGAAACCCACTATTGTCTGTTTTGTCATGAAAAATCGGGAGACTTTTGTCGCACAGGTTTCCCCCAAAAAAAGGGCGACCCCAGCATAGGTTTGCGGCAAAATCCTCTGTCGTCCTGGTTGGTCGGCTGCCCACTGGATCAAAAAATTTCAGAAATGAATCTTCTGGCATCCAAAGGCCATGCACTTGCAGCTTTGGCCACACTCATGATCGACAACCCCATGTGTGTGTTGACTGGACAGCGCATCTGCAATGAATGTATGAAAGCGTGCATCTATCAAAAACAAACACCGGTTGACATCCCAAAGATTGAGTCGACGTTACTCAAAGAGATTTTACGCTGGCCTTGGGGGGTTGAGCTCTATGCTTTGCTGGTTCAGTGGAACCCATTGCGTCGCGAACAGTTTTTGCCCGAACCTTTTCAAGGCAGTCGCGTTGCCATCATGGGCATGGGACCGGCAGGCATGACCATGGCCCATCATCTTTTGATGGCAGGTTGCGCTGTTGTTGGGCTTGATGGTCAGGCCATTCAGCCGCCACCAAGCGCATGGCAAAGGCCCATTCATCGCTACGAAGATCTAGAGCATCATTTGAGTCATCGGCCCATTTATGGTGTTGGGGGTGTTTCGGAGTATGGCATCACAGCCCGTTGGGATAAAAATCTCATCACCTTGGCCTATTTGACCTTGATGCGGCGCGCACATTTTCAGTGTTACGGCTCGGTACGTTTTGGTGGCACCTGGACTTTAGAGGATGCTTGGCGGCAACAATTTGATCATGTGGTGATTGCATTGGGGGCTGGTTTGCCCAAAACACTTAACGTTGGCAACAGCATGGCGGTGGGCATGCGGACCGCCAACGATTTCCTGATGGCCTTACACTTGGGAGGTGCAGGGCATCCCAAAGCATCATTGGGTCTTGAGGTGCACTTGCCTGCCGTGGTGATTGGTGGTGGGTTGACGGCTGTCGATACCGCAACAGAGCTGCAAGCTTTGTATTTGCAACAGGTGGCACAAGCACATCAACAAAAGCAACAGCACATTGCCATTTGGCCACAATTGAAAGCACATTTTTCTGCTGCATCATGGCGTAAGATTGAGCGTTGGTGCCAGCATGGTGCCGAGTTGGCTGCAGCCAAAAAGCATGCCATGTTGACCCAAACCCCTTTAGATTTGCATGCATTGTTGCAGGGTTGGGGTGGGGTGACCATTTTGTACCGTAAGCGTCTACAAGATTCCCCAGCTTATCGCATCAACCACGAAGAATTGCATGCCGCGTTTCAGGAAGGCATTTTGTATCGTCCATGCGTGCAACCTCAAAAAATCATGGTGGATGCACAGGGCGAGGTGTGTGGTGTGATGGTCCATCCCATGCGATTGGATGAAGCGGGTGTGTGGCATGAGACAGTCGATGCCACCATCATCGATGCGCAATCGATATGGTCTGCCATTGGCACCCAACTGAATGTTGCTTACAGTTTTGAGCACCCGGGTCAGTTGGATAAAAGCAATCATTTTCAATATGCTGCACACACTTGGCATGCCGACAGTGGTTTGCAGGCTGCATCGCCTGGCTTGCACTGCAAAACCACCACACTGGCCCTTTTTACACAGGTGACCGTCAAGGCAGGTGTCAGTTTCATTGGCGATTCCCACCCTGCATTTCATGGCAGTGTGGTCAAAGCCATGGGATCCGCCAAACGCGGCTACCCTGAGATTGTGGCACGGTTGCAACATCACCAGAAGGCCTCATTGAGTGGACGTGCGTATCAGGCTTTTGTCGAAACACTGCAAGCTTTGTTTGTCACACGTCTTGTGTCGCAGACATGGGCGGCAGAAGATGTGGTGACCTGGCAGGTCCATGCGCCCGCCATTGCACAAGCTTGGCAACCAGGCACCTTATGTCGTTGGCAGCCCAAAGCATCACACGTTGAGGGGCATATTTCCCCACCAATTTTCATGACCCCCATTGCAGTTGACCCAGCACGTGGCATGGTGACCGTGTGTCATGTTGTCTCTGATGTGGTCTGTCGTCAGGCTTTGAATGCGGTCAAAATTGGGGCACGTTTGGATTTGATGGGGCCAACCGGTGTGCGTTTGTCGTTGCCAACGCAACCCACGCCTGTCTTGTTTTTTGTCCAAAGGGCCTGGATGCCAACATTGATGGCGGTTTTGGCACCCCTGCATCAAGCGGGTCACCGTGTTTATGTGGTGGTGCATGATGGCCCCAATCCCGTGGGCCAAACCCTCCTAGAGGCGCATACAGAAAAATGGATCATGGCCGGTGTGGCGGAAGGTGGCTGGTCGGCCATGCCACATCAGCAAACTTATTGGTCGCAGTTGGCACACTGGTTGGATGGCGTGACCCTAGGAGCCGTGTATGGTTTGGTGCAACCCAAGATGCTGCAGATCTTGGCTGAACAGGTGTCGGTCCATACCGAATCAAAGCGGCCTGCTTGGTTGGCACAAAATGCCAAAGTCATGGGGCAAGCCATGGGAGCCATGCAGTGTGGCTTGAAAGGTGTTTGTGCCCAATGCTTGCAATGGCAAGTTGATCCACAAACCGGACAGCGCACCAAAGCCGTATACGGTTGTTCTTGGCAAAATCAGCCTTTGGCGGATTTAGACATCCAGCACATGGCAGCACGTCAGCGCCTCAATGGTTTGTGTCTCGACCTTCAGCACGCCATTGCAGCGCAGAACCCCCAATGATGGCAACCAGGTCATATTTTTAATTGTTTTTTAATGTTTTTTTCTTTTGTTGTGGCAAGCTCATTCTTTTGGAGAGACGACACAATGCCAAGCAAAAAAACCAAATATATATTTCGGGATACTCAATCCAATGAGCCTTTTACGTTTTCGACTCAGACTTCTGAGGATTCGACTCAGACTTCTAAGGATTCGACTCAGACTTCTGAGGGTTTGACACCCCCCCCATGTGATAAGCGAGTTTTTATAGAGATCAAAGGCTCTGCTTTCAGAGCCCATCCCAACCACACTGAAGAAGTACAACGCTTGATTGATAAAGTGCGAGCAAAAAAGGACAACAGCACATGCGATACACCGTCTACTCGATCATAAGGTGATGATGCCTCAGTCACCAGTATCACAACACATGATGGCCGTCGGCCGGTATCGTCAAGGTCATGATCTGAATTTGGCAAGGGGCCCATCTGTTTGTGCGATGCACAGGAATATAGGTCTTTATCTATCGCAAAGACATAAATAAGCATCGTACCCTCATATTTTTAAGGTAAAGTTAAGGTTTCTTGTTGCTTTTGGTGTTAGGTTGAGATTTGATTTGGAATACAAATCATGCCCTTCAGAAAACGTCAATCACTAGGTAACATAACTAACAAACAAAGCCCGAACCGGCCCGAGAAACATGCCGAGGACAGCCACCGGTTGGTGGCTTTGACTTGTTTGGTAGACAATTGGGTTGCACACGGTCATGATCTAAACAAAAATCCCACTGTCAAACATTCAAGCGCCTTGACCCAAAAAAAAGGTCGCTCAAACACCACAAATCAACTCAAAATACCCATGCGTCAAGCAAGATTCCTCAAAACATGTCTATGCATCTCATGTGGTTCCAAGACAAAATTTCGACGCTTTGGGACTTTATAAGAATATTCTGGCTGAGGATCAAAAACCACTGCCACAGCTGTTTGATTTCGATGGGACTGGATGGCATGCACGCGCAGAGACCAAACCCCCACATCCACCTTGGGAGAGTCTGGCACCATTGTTTTAACTGAAATGCATGGATTCTAGGGCCATCAACAACACCGAACCCATTCATAAATTGCTGTGGTGTTCGGTGATGGCTGAGTCGCGTGTTGGCACGCGCCTGTGTTGGGCATCGATGTTTTGGTCAACCGAACGATGTGATACGCGTTGACGCATCACGATGACAGGCGATGGGTGACATTCATACCATCATACGCTTTATTCGGTGATGCGCATCACAGGGCAAAACCCTATGCAGTGTGCAAAATCGTATTTTTGGGTCATCGATGGATGGATGTTATGTGATATGAAACGACCATCATGAGAATATGGGCAGGCTCAGCAATGGGCTTGGAAAAAACCTGTGATGATGATCGATCCAAACCCAGGGATGTGCCTGTGTTGATGGACGTTGCCACACAGTTGATGCGTTGAACTTGCCGATGATGCATCTGGATCCGTCACAGCAGCTTACCCACCTTCATGAGATCACCTGAATCATCGATATGTTGCTGCATGAGTGCGGTCATGACATGCTGGATGTTTGGGGGATCTCTAGACAGATCACCATAAACAACTTAACATGATGACATTGAGATTGAGATGTTTTGGGGCAGAGCATGCAGTTTTTCAACTGGAATCTTTTGAACAGACTTCTGGCCATCATCAATCCCATCCCATATACCTTGTATGCCATGGCTTATGGCATGGGGTTGGCGTCACCGAATGCTTTATTTGAGCCCGAAACATGGCACTTGGCATCCTTTGCCGGCATAGAAAGAGGTTTGCTGTACAGTGTGCCGCAATATGCCATCATCATGTGCATCAGTGCTGCTGTGCTGCCCAGCACGGTTTCTGGTTTCAAACAGTTGCTGCGCCAACGAGACCATGGCAACGCAGTTTTGAAGTTGAGCATGTATGTCTTGTGTGCTTTGTCGGCCGCCATCATTGCCGGGACGATTGCATGGTCGGCTACAGCGCCACACACCTTGATCGAGTTGATGTTTGCCATGGTTTCGACCTTCAGTTTTGTGGTCTTCAGTTTTCTCACAAGGTTTCTTGGCAGCAAGCGCATCTTTGAACTGGTGGCGCAACTGGTGAAGGGTCAGCATATCGAGCAGCTCAAGATACGGGCACAGTTGCTTGCTGTGCCTGCAGATACAGACGACGAAGTGCGTCTTTTTAGAAAATATCGCATGTTGCATCGTATTGGTTTGATGTTGGCGGTCAATACCGTGTTTACTTGGCCAATCTTTGCAGCCCAAGGTTACCATTTTCTTGAGCTGATGGGGACTTCTGGTCATCCGATCGCCACGCAGTTTTTTGCCTATGCTTTGTCAATTTCCAGTTGGATGTTTTATGCCGCCAGTGCTTACCATGCACCAGCATTGCTGGATGTGTATTTGCGCGACACATGCATGTGTCATCCGCACCAGGGGCTATCGCTTGCTTTGTTGAAAAATGTTTTTCCAAAGGTTTGTCTGTTGTTTGGATTTTATCTGGCATCCTACTCCCTGCACGGTTTGGCCCAGTATACGGTCGATGCGCATCTGCTTGATGCTTTGGGCGCACAACATCTCACTGTGGCATCGTTTTGGATCCTACAAGCACATTTCAATACCAGCATCACCTCAGCTGGCGCAAGCTTACCATTGTTGATCCAGCGCCATCGGCAATCCTATACCGATCACAAAGAGACCGCATCGATTGATCTGGCTTTGTGTCAAAGGGAACAGACATGACTGGCGCCGATACGGTATTGACAGGACATGACCTTGTTGGCGAAAATAATATGACAACAAACAGGGAGGTGATCCATGAAGGAAACTTTACACACGAAACCAATTCGCCCTCAAATCAAAATGACGCCGCAAATGCAGGTAGATCTTGATGCTTCCAAAGAGTCGAGCCGCTGCGCAGAGATCACACCGTTAAACGCCACATGCGAAATCCCACTTTGGGTACATCAGGCATCGTGCTGGACAATTGACGATACCTTGATGCGTGACGATGCATTATTTTCGCGCATCAAATCTGATCTTGATACGCAACATTATGCGCTGATTCGTCAACGCCAGGATGTTGCGATGGATGATGATCCTTTGCGTCTTGTTGCCTATGAAGCATGGATGCAGCAGATCATGGCCCAATCTATAGGATCCGAGCAGGCACTCATTGAATATGGCCCAGCTATTGGTGATTTTTGTGTGCTGGATCGTAAGCTTTACCCAGGAACAAAACACATCTACAAAACGGGGATTGATACGCTGAACCTTTCTAGGCAACACAATGAGTTGGCTTATGGCGATGTTTGGCCGAAATACATTGCCTTTTTGTGTATCCAGCCACCCATCATAGGGCAGGGCATCACCGCACTGTGTTGTGGGCAAAAAATTGCCGCAGCACTACAAACACATGCGCCAACACTCATGGCCCGTTTATTGCAGGATGGTGTCCAATACATTCAGCTGTATTTGAGTGATGCAGTGAAGGCGCGTGAGTGTTCAATACAGGGCCCTGAGGATTATTGCCATGTTGCACCAACATGGCGCCACGCATTTGGTACCGACGATAAAAACGAAGCAGTGAAAAGATGCAAGCAACAAGGTGGCTGGGATAAGGTTACGCTGCAGGACGATGATTGCATACTCGTCTCACGGGTGCGCCCAGTTTTCCTAGAACTGCAAAGCGTGCTTTATTATTTCAATACGATGGTTGGTTTTTCCAAGCGCCCTTTTCGTGAGGTGACACATGGCAATGGTGAACCGTTCTCAGTCGATGAAATCAATCTCATCGAAACTTTACAGCAAAGTGCATTGATGGGGGTACATTATCGTAAAGGTGATGTTTTGATTGTTGACAATGAAAAAATGATGCATGGTCGCACGGTACGAGACATGACAAAACCGCGTGAGGTGGCTGTTGTCAAGGGTGTTGCGCGCAGAAGGACAGCTTTCGTATGAGTGAAAAACAATTGCCCAAGATTGCCGCAATCCAGATGTGCTCTTCGCACCGGGTTGCCGAAAATTTAAACATTGCCTCAGATTTGCTTGAAGAAGCTGCGCAATTGGGTGCAGATCTGACCGTTCTGCCTGAAATGTTTCCACTGATTGGCACGGCACCAGACTATAAACTGTCTATAAAAGAAGCTTTTGGCGCAGGCGAGATTCAGAACTTTTTGTCCGATCATGCAGCGCGCCTGGGCATATGGATTGTTGGAGGCGCCATACCCATTGCATGCGAGCACAGTCAGAAGGTCCATGCCACCTCCATTGTATTCAACGATCAAGGCCTTATTGTGGGACGTTATGATAAAGTTCATTTGTTTGATGCAAGGGTTTCAAAACATGAGGCTTATCAGGAGTCCAATACGGTTGAGCCAGGCAACACATTGACCGTTATCGATACGCCAGTTGGGAAATTAGGCATGAGCATTTGTTATGACATACGATTTCCAGCATTGTATACACAATTGCGTGATATGGGCGCAGAAATTCTGACGATTCCAGCTGCATTCCCAGTGGCAACGGGTGAGGCACATTGGCGTCTATTGGCGCGCAGTCGTGCCGTTGAAAATTTTTGTTATGTGGTGGGGGCCTGCCAAGGTGGTACCCATGCTGGCGGTAGAATCACCCATAGGCATTCCATCATGGTCGCACCATGGGGCAACGTCATCGAAGAAGTCATCGACCCTGGTGCAGCCGTCATTTGTGCAGAAATCGATCTCGAAAAACTGCATGCGCATAGGGCCGCAATGCCGGTACACAAACACCAAAAAATTGCCACAGTAGGCTTTTCATGACCTGAGTTTGCATGGATGGCCATTGCCTTTTGATGCACAGGTTCACCTGCCATGCTTGAACCAGCCACACCATCCCAAATTGTATGACATCCAATTGCCTTCTGTGTCGATGACATTGCGATAGATGGATATACCCAACGATATGGGGCACATCATTTTAGAGCGATGCAGCATGCGCTCAAATGCAAGATTATTTTTAAGAAAGTCTTCATGTGAGGACTTTTTTGTTATGGCAACATATTTTCATTTGGAGCTGCCATCATGCCCTTGCGCCCACCCAACCCAAACCTTCGTCGATCTAAGCGATCACGTAGACCGACTGCAAAAGGCAAGGCATATTTTCAAAAACGGTACAAGACAGCATCAACTGCAAAGCAAATACCTGATTCAAAGGTTCAGATGTCTTCTCAACAAAGTCACCCTGATGTGGCAGCGCGCTCAGAGCGTCCATTTAAAAAGGAATCGAGTGGCCATGAATGCCTACCGATGACACCCGTTAAGTCAGAAAAATCAGTTCAATTGACTGAGTATAATGGTGCTGCAGGTGCCTCAGTACAGCCGCTTCAATCTCCTTTGTGTGCAGGACTCTTCAGCCCAACTGTGACGATTTATCCAACTGCTGGGATATGTACTTATATTGAACCGAAATCTCTGGATTTCTCAGATTTCGATTTATTAGGTGGAGAAACAGGCTCGCCATCCACGACATCAGAATCCGCTTCATCAGATGATGGTGGCGATCCTTGGAAAGGCTTGAATTTGGACTGAGGCTTATCTCAGAGCAATCAAAAAAACCGCGGCCCTTGCTGCGGTTTTTTTGTATGGGCATCTTGGTTTTAGGGACTTGATGTGGTGTTGGGCGGTTGGCACCATGTCCAGCATTGAAGTTGGCAGCCTTGGCAGTTTTGGGCACAGCCCTGGCATGGCGTTTGGAGGTTTTGTTGCACACAGCCTTTGCGCATCCAGCGTTCGAGCAGTGGCCTTATGGTCTCAGGACTGCAATGGAATGTGGCTGTCAGTTGCCACATGAAAACGCCCTCTGGATGTGCGCGCAAGAAGTCTCTCAGCGTGAACAAAGTCAGTGACATGGCGGGTTTGCTCATGGTGTGGTGACTCCATCGTTGTGACGTGCATGACGTTTGTGTAGCCACCACAGTGCACCCATCACCACGCTCACCATGCTGCCCAAAAACACCATTTGGGGCGATGACAACCATGCTTGTTGAGCGATCATCTGATAACTCATGGCACATATGCATGCGATGATCAGGGACCACAATGTTGAAGCCACAGCCCACATGCGTGTGTGTTCTTTTTGAAGTGCGGCAATGGTGCTGAAACATGGCACATACAAACATGTGAAGATCAAGTAGCTCATGGCTTGATGGGCTTGGCCAAAATGTTTTTTCAGCCCAATGGCATCATGATGGCCGATGGGTGTCTTGGGTTGTGTTGCAGAAGTGACGGGATGCCACCAGTGGGTGAGCACATCATAAGATTGGTTCAGGATGGCAGTCATGGTTTTAAGGGTATGTGTGTGCACAGGATGATACAGGGTATGTAAAACCCCCACCATCACCTCTTTGGCCACAGCGCCCAAAATCAAAGCCACCGTTGCGGGCCAATTGTGTTGCTCAATGCCAATGGCGCCCAAGAATGGGGTCAGGCCCTGGGCCAGTTGTGCCAACAAGGTGGGTGCTGGATGTGGTCCTAGGCCTGGTGTGTTCGCCAAAATGGCCAAAATGCTACAGGCCGGCAACATGAATGCAAAAGTGCGGCGCATGAACCCCCACAAACGTCGGCAGCTGTCCTGACAGGCCAGAGTCAGAGAAGGCATTTGATATCGTGGCAGTTCTAGGATCAACGGTTCACGTGGATGTGGAAAGCAGCAAAGGCGCAAGATCATGCCAGTCAGCATCGCCACACCAATGCCCAAGCAATAAAGAAAAAAAATAACATGCTCGCCTGAAGCTGGAAAAAATGCCTGGACAAAAATGGCATACACAGCAAGACGTGCGCTGCATGACATGAATGGGATCATCATCGCGGTGATGATTTTGTCTTGGGGGTTGGAGAGCGTGCGTGTGCTCAGTATGGCAGGCACATTGCAGCCAAAACCGATCAACAAGGATACAAACGCTCTGCCTGGCAGCTTCAGAAGCCCCATGATTTTGTCCATGACAAACGCTGCCCGTGACATGTATCCTGAGTGCTCTAAAAAGTGTAAGAGAAAAAACAGTGTCAACAAAATGGGCACAAAGCCAAGGGTGGTCGTCAATGCGGTGCCAACACTTTGTTGATAGATATGGATCCAAGAGGTCGAGACATGCCAATGCCTTAGGAGTATGGCAGGGGCTTGTTTGAACCAAAGTGTTGAGAGGGCATCGAGAGGGGCCTGAACGTATTGACTGATGCCAACACAAAGGTAAAACATGGTGTACATCAGACCAAGAAAACATGGTAGGCCCAGCCAACGGTTGAGCAGCCAGCGGTCGAGTTTGGTGGTGATGGCATGGTGGTGTGGTGGGCTGATGTTGCGTATCTTCGGCAGCCAATGTTCAATGGCTTGGTAGCGATGTTCCGCTTGCAGCATGTCCAAATCTTCGCTTAAGGTCTTTTGCAGTGTGTGGTGGATGGCTTGCACTTGTGCTTGAAGATGCGGTTGTGTATGCCATGGATGGTGGCCAGGTTGCTCCAGACAGCGTAGGGCAGACCAATAAGGATTGGGGCTGAGGTCTTGGAAGTGCGCCATCAAATGCGCCACATGGGGTTGCATGAAATCAGGTAAGGAAGGTGGAGATGGACATTTGGGATTGGGGCTTTGCAGCGCATCGATGAGGGCTGGCACTCCGGTGCCATATTTTGCCGATAGCGTCAGGACTGGACAGTCCAGCCATTTGGCCATGCATTGAATGTCAAATTCGAGCCCAGCATGTTCAGCCTGATCGATCATGTTGATCACCACAATGGTGGGGATGTTGGCCTCGAGTACTTGCAGTGTCAAATACAAATGACGTTGTAGGTGCATCCCATGCACGATGTTGATGATCCAGTCTGGACGTTCCTTGTGTAAAAACTGTGTTGGTATGGCTTCGTCTTCGGCTTGGTTGTGTGCATGCATGTCGAAGCCATAACAGCCAGGCAAATCGATGACTGTGAAGGATTGATGTGGGGTATGCAGGGTGCCCTCTTTCTTTTCAACCGTCACACCAGGCCAGTTGCCCAGTTTTTGATGATGATGGGTCAAACGGTTGAACAATGCTGTCTTGCCACAATTGGGATTGCCAATCAAAGCGATGGTGGGTAAGGGTTTGGTCATGTCGTCCGTACCTCAGCATTCAGGCACCCACAGTGGGTTGTGTGTTCAATAGGGTCAATGCCATGATGGGCACATGATTCAGATTTTTTCTATTTTTAACAAGCAAGCTTCGGCTTTGCGTAAGCACAATGAGCATTCTCTGACGATGATCTCAATGGGATCACCAAGTGGGGCAAGACAAGAGACTTTGAAGACGGTGCCACGTGTCAGGCCATGCGCCATCAGTTTGGACTTGTAAGATTGGTGTGCACCTTGTTCAAAACCGATGACTCGGGCTGAATCGCCAGGTTGAATGTCGTTCAATGTCATGGTTGGTCTCACTTTGGTTTATGAGAATGATTATCATTCTCAGAGCATTTTGCGACAGTGTCATGCTGTTGTCAAGTATCAAAATCATTGTCGTGCCAAAAAGATTTTGGGTTGTGCGGCTTACTGACCTTAGGGGGTTGGCAAGTCTCACCTTTTCTGTTAACTTATGGCCATTGCGCCCGTAGCTCAGCTGGATAGAGCACCTGGCTTCGAACCAGGTGGTCGGGAGTTCGAATCTCTCCGGGCGCGACTCCAAATTGGTGTGGTTGTATGTGGCCACTTTTCATGCCCAAGTTCATCGGAACCCGCTCATGAAACCCTTTAAAATGATGGTGTTCATTGGTCGTTTTCAGCCGTTTCATTTGGGTCATTTGACTGTGGTGCAACAGGCCATGACGCAGGCCGATCACTTGTTGATCTTATGTGGCTCTTGCTTTCAGCCTCCCAATTTGCGTAATCCCTGGGATTTTGAGATGCGCCAGCGCTTAATGATGGCTTCGGTGCCTGAGGTGTATCACGCGCGTTTGACCCTTCATCCAATGGCGGATTTATGGTATCAAGATGCCTTGTGGGCCAACAGAGTCGAGACAGTCATACGTCAACATATGGCCAAACTGGCCATCGACGATGATGCACAAGTGGCATGCATTGGTTTTGCCAAGGATGCCCAAAGCAGTCATTTGAGCATGTTGCCTGCGTTTCCCATGATTGCAGTACAACAACCACCAGACATCCATGCCACCCGCATTCGCAAGGCTTGTTTCGACGACAACGTCGAGGCCATTGCTTCAGACATGGTGCCCGCAGCACATGCTGTGTTGAAAGACGCGCTGCAAGCGCCATCTTGGCAAGATTTGCTTGTCACACATCAATATGTGCAACAAGAAAAATCAGGCTGGCAGCATACGCCTTATCCACCTGTCTTCACGACGGTGGATGCAGTGGTGTTTCATCGTGGGCATGTACTGTTGGTGCGGCGCAAAGGCATGCCAGGTCAGGGTCTGTTGGCACTGCCTGGTGGCTACATTGAAATTGATGAAACGTTACAAGATGCTTGTTGGCGTGAACTGCATGAAGAAACCACCATCGATATGACCAAGGCCACTTTCATGCAGCATTGTATCGGGCAAGATGTGTTTGATCATCCCCATCGCGCCGAGGTGGGGCGTGTGATCACGCATGCTTTTGTCTTTTGCTTGCCAGACACCCTGTCGCCACCTAAATTGCAGGCAGGCGATGATGCCGCCGAGGCTTTTTGGTGTCCGTGGTCCAAAGTGGCGCTTGAAGATTTTGCTTTTGATCATTACTTTATTCTAGACAAATGCCATCGTGCCCATTGGCCCGATGCCACCTCAAGGAGTCAAGCGTGAGCCTCAATGTGTTGTTGAACACCGATTCATACAAAGCATCCCATTATTTGCAATATCCGCCTCACACAGAATATGTGTCCAGTTACATCGAGTCGCGTGGTGGCGCGCACGACACCATGGTTTTCTTCGGTCTACAAGCATTCATCAAGGCACACTTGCAGCGCCCGATCACCATGGCCGACATTGACGAGGCTGAGGCTGTGTTGCAGGCCCATGGGTTGCCATTCCATCGTGCTGGTTGGACGCACATTGTCAAGGCCCATGATGGTCATTTGCCCATTGACATTGAGGCCGTACCAGAGGGCACATGTTTGCCAACGCAGCATGTTTTGTGTCAGGTGGTCAACACCGATCCACAGTGCTATTGGTTGACCAGTTATCTTGAAACCGCTCTGTTGCGCGCCATATGGTATCCATGCACGGTGGCAACACGTGCCATGCACATCAAGCATACGCTCAAGCATCACATGCAGCACACCGCTGGCCATCTCGAAGGGCTGGATTTTCAGTTGCATGATTTTGGTGCACGTGGTGTTTCTTCAGAAGAATCGGCCAGTTTGGGCGGGATGGCCCATCTTTTGTGGTTTCAGGGGACCGACAATTTGTCCGGGTTGATGGCAGCAAGACGCTTTTATGGAGCCACCATGCCGGGTTATTCCATCCCTGCGGCAGAACATGCCACCATGACCGCATGGGGGCATGCACATGAGGCCGATGCCTATCAAAACATGCTGCAACAGTTTGCACAACCCAACAGGATGGTGGCTGTGGTCAGCGATTCATACGATCTGTGGCATGCCATCGATCACATATGGGGTAAAACCTTGCATGATCAGGTGATGTCACAAGGGGGCACAGTCGTCATTCGTCCTGACAGCGGTGATCCAGTTGCCGTGGTGCCACGTGTCATTGAGGCCTTGATGCAAAAGTTTGGTGCCACCACCAATGCAGTAGGTTATCGTGTGCTGCCCGATTGTGTGCGTGTCATTCAAGGTGATGGGGTGTCGCCTGAGGTGATTGGTCAAGTTTTGCATGCCATGCAAAATCAAAAGCTGAGCGCAGAAAATATTGCTTTTGGCATGGGGGCAGAGCTCCTTCAAAAAGTGCACCGCGACACGCTTAAGTTTGCCATGAAGGCCTCTGCAGTCTGTGTGCGTGGTCAATGGCGCCCCATCTTTAAGGCGCCACAAACCGATTTGGCCAAACAATCCAAACCTGGTCGTTTGGCATTGATACATGCCCATGATCGCCATCAGACCATCCCTTTGGCTGAATTGTCGGGGCGCGACAATTGTTTGCGAAAGGTTTTTTCGAATGGTCAACTGCTTCTGGAAGAAGACTTTGCCACCATTCGGCAACGTGCAGCATCCACAGGCTTGGTTTGAGTCCCTCAACATGTGTTTTCGTGTGGGCGTCGGTTTACATTCAGATTCTGAACAATAGGATGTTTTTTGCTTGAGGCGCACCAACGCATTGACAAGTCCAATGTTTTTTGCTAACCTATGTACAACAATAGAATAAGAGTACATCATGGGTCTTACCGTTACCGTCTTACTGTTTGCCGCTCTGGCACTCCCGCTACTATGGTTGATGAAACAGGTCTACAACGCCGGTATGGCTGTTGCACAGCTTTGTTACAATGCTTGGGGTCGATCTTCTGGCCAAAAAAAAACGGTGGTTGGCCTTGGTATCCCACCAATGCTTACAAGTAGAATTAAGGTTCAGCCCTCAAATATTTCAAGAATTGAAACTACAAGAAATGTGCCTGATGACCAACAAGGTCTAATATCCGAATGCCATCAGTCTGGTGGCGAAGGCAGCCCACCTAAAACAGATAACATTAACGATGGTCTATCTGTATTGGCCACAGCAGCACGCCCAGCATATGGGTTGCGGTATTCCGATGGTGAAGGTGATCCATGTGCATCAAATCTAGGTGAGGGTGATCCACGTTCTTTAACGTAGTATTCAAGCAGTGATTTCAGGATTTTGTCCACCTCTTGAATGCATAGGGTGCCAGGAGGTCGAATTTGGGTTGATGGGTGCCATGGCGATGGACCGCATGTGCCTATGATCAGATGTGCTGTTTTTTCGGCATGCATCGATGAGCCTATGACTTGGTTGGGTGGCAACACATTTTCAAACCAGCGTTTGGGTGCGGTCTTTTCGAGTCTATGACAGTTGCGCTCACCATGGTTGTGCACATGTGTGCGTAAGGTCATGATCGGATACAGCTCGCCATGACCGCGCCCTTATTAAGATGTTGATTTTAATTGTATTTGTGTTATAATGTGTTCGTATTATTGGAGAAAAAAATGAAAAAAACACAATCCAAACTTCCCAAAATGCTCTCTGAGGAGAAACTGATTCTTTTTTATCTAAAGAATGGTCCATGTCAAAAATTTGAAGGTGGGCTGACCTTGTTGCATTTGGCAGCTTTCATGGGATATCCGAAATTGGTGGAAATATTGCTCAACGCGGGTGCCAATCTGCAAGCCAAATGTGAAGGAGGTAAGACGCCCTTTGATGCAGCCGATGCCATGGCGCACAAGCATGTTAAACGGGTCATGCGACGACACATAGAGCACAAGGAGCACGGTCCAGATCATGCTTGTTGCACCATTTGCTGATGCACTCTGTGATGGTGAGATGCAACCAAGTCTATATGGATGTCTCAGTTGTTGGTACACCCTCTGCATTTGTCAAAGCCATGCCAAGTATTGGCAAATTCATTTCTTTCAAGCATGCCTTTGGGTTGAAGACTGGATCATCGGTTGACGCATCATCAAGTGTTGTGCTGAGCTTGAAATTGTGCGAGCCTAACATGGTTTTCATTCGCAAGCCGACGATACATGATTGAGGGAGGGCACCATACCCATGATTTCTCAGCATACCTTAGACCAGTATGATCGCTGCATTGCCAAGTGTGAGCGCGATATTGCGTAGTTGCGCTTGAGCACCCAGCAGGTGAAAGCAAGCATTGAGCGGAAAAAGCGTCAACGTGCATTGTTGGCTAAGGCACGGGCGTCATTCACTTGTTGCCGTCAATATTTAGAAAAGTACAAGGTCATGTGTGACCGATCAGGCCAATTGAAAGAAAAAATGCGAACTTTGTCAGGGTGGGTGCAGCAACGTCGCATGATTGTTGTGATTGCTTTGCTCATGGGCGTTGTTTTGTTGGGCATGTGTTTTTTTCAGGTGCCCCTACCGGCCTTTGGTTTTTCTCTTTCCATGGTTTATTTGTTTTTAGGGATGTTGGTTGGCGTCATGGCGTTGTCCCTTCATCTCTATACACAGTATAAGATAGATACAGGGAGGTCAGTTGTTTATGGTAGAATACAGCGACTTGGTCTCTTTTGTGTGTCCCAAGATCTGAAATCATGCGCTGCCAAAAACAAGATACTTTGTGCGTATTTAAATTGTTGGATAGATCACGAGGTTCATGCTGTACGCACACAAATGCGCTATATGCTCGATGGTCTGTCAGAATGACCTTTCTGGGTGGTGGTGCGCATCGTATCATC
>CBFIDA010000008.1:0-71045 GCA_965661085.1 Candidatus Comchoanobacterales bacterium
CAATATGCTCTTTTACCTTCACTTCAGGTATCGTGACATTGAAACCATGACGCCACAGAGCGTTGGTGCGCTTTGGGTCAATGAGACCCACCGAACGACCGGGCCGAATGGCACGGGCAATCAAGACCTGACGATAATGCGTGGTCAAACATATGGCGTAGTCATAGTGCATTTGTCGCAAGCACTTTAGAAACGCCAGCTCTCGCCAGAGCAAAGCACAACGCATGATGGGCGCATGCCCACTTGTACAGGGCAAGGTGTGTATTTTCCTGATGCGCGCATCATGGCTGAGCAACATTTCAGTGCCCTGATAAACCAAAACATCAATCCATGCATTGGGGAAAACGCGCTTGATTTCAGCAAGCAGCACCGTCAGCATGAGCATGTCGCCATGGTATCGGAACAGCGATAAAAGAAAGCGAGGCTTATTCACTAAAGTCATGAAGCAGCCACCTATTTTTTATGGGGCACAACCATCATTTGCATCTGACGACCATCCATGGTCGGTGGGCTTTCAGCAACACCATGCTCGGCAATGTCTTGTTGCAGCTTCGTCATCATGTCGGTACCAATATCAGTGTGCATCATTTCACGACCACGAAAACGAATGACAATACGAACCTTGTCACCTTTAGACAGAAACTTATTGATGTTTCTAACCTTGGTGTTGTAATCCCCAACATCGGTTGCTGGGCGCATGGTGATGATTTTGGTGGTTTGATGTTTTTGTTTCTTTTTGTTGGCCATCTTCTTTTTTTGAGCAGCATAGCGCACTTTACCAAAATCTTGAATGCGACACACCACGGGCGTGGCACCAGGAGACACCTCGACAAGATCCAACCCAGATTGTTTGGCCAATGCAATGGCTTCCGTGATGGGTTTGATGCCATACTTCTCACCTTCTGGCCCTATGACCAAAACTTCTCTGGCATTGATGCCCTCGTTTACTTTTGTGATTTTATTGCTGATGGGTCACTCCTCACTAATCTTAGATGCTTGCTGAAACATTTCTATGAAAGCAGTCATGGTCATGTTGCCATGGTTTTTACCATGCTGATCACGCACATTGACCAAACCTTCTTCTTGCTCTCGCGCACCACATATTAACAGAAAAGGCGTGCGCCGCATCGCATGTTCGCGAATTTTATACCCAATCTTTTCGTTTCGCAAGTCACATTCCGCAATGATGCCGTGAGACACAAGCTGCGCTTTGATTTGTGTGGCATAATCATCGCATGCACTGTTGATGGTTAAAATTTGGCAGTGCACAGGCATCAGCCACAAGGGCAAACGCGCATCAAACTCTTCTATTAAAATGCCAATGAAACGCTCAATTGAACCAAGAATGGCCCGATGCAGCATCACTGGATGGCATTTTTCACCGTCTGCATCAATGTACGTTGCACCCAAGCGCTTGGGCATGAGGAAATCAAGCTGAATGGTGCCACACTGCCAGACACGGGCCAAACTGTCCTTCAGTGCAAATTCTATTTTTGGTCCGTAGAAAGCACCCTCGCCTGGCTGCAAACGCCAATTGGCATCGCCCAACACCGCATTCAGTGTTTCGGTCAATGCCGATTCTGCCTTGTCCCACAATGCATCTTCGCCCACACGTTTTTCGGGACGTGTCGACAGACAAATCGACACGTCTGTGAAACCAAATTGGCGATACAATTGTTGCGTCTGTGCAATCAACGCTGCCACTTCTTGTGCAATCTGTGATTCCATACAAAAAATATGACCGTCATCCTGCACAAAAGCACGAAGCCGCATCAAACCATGCAATGTGCCAGATGGCTCAGACCGATGGCAACAACCCAACTCAGCAAGCCGCAGTGGCAAATCTTTGTAGCTGCGAATCCCTTGCTTGAATATTTCAACATGACAGGGGCAATTCATTGGCTTGATCGCGTAACACTTTTCTGCGGCCGAAACGGTGAACATATTGTCGGCATATTTGCCCCAATGACCCGAGGCCTCCCACAAAGCACGATCGACCATTTGAGGGGTGTTGACCTCTTGGTAACCATACTCACGATAACCAGAGCGCACAATTTTTAGAATGTTTTGATAAATTTTCCAGCCATGCGCATGCCAAAAGACCATGCCAGGCGCTTCCTCTTGAAAGTGAAACCAATCAAGCTTCTGACCTAAAACACGATGATCTCGCTTTTTCGCAAGCTCAACACGCTCGAGGTAAGCATCCAAGGCTTTTTTGGTTGGCCAAGCTGTGCCATAGATGCGCTGCAACATTTCATTGTTTTGATCACCACGCCAATAGGCGCCTGAGAGCTTGGTCAGCTTGAACGCGCCCAAAAATCGGGTATTGGGCACATGTGGCCCCCGACACAAATCGGTAAAATCACCTTGCGTGTACAAACTGACGGTGTCATCTTCAATCAACTCGTCGATGATTTTGGCTTTGTAATGCTCACCTTTACGCTCAAAAAACAACTTTGCATCGGCCCGAGTCATCCAATTGCACCGAATATCGAGAGATGCCGCAACCAAAGCATGCATTTTTTCCTCGATCGCGATCAAATCTGAAGGCTGGAAACCTGGTGGGTGAAAAAAATCGTAATAGAAACCATCGTCAGTCACGGGGCCAACGGTGACCTGCACATCCGGATATAAAGATTGCACGGCTTGCGCCATCAAGTGTGCGGTTGAATGACGAATGATGTCAAGCGATGCACTGTCTTTGCTGGTGACAATTTCTACTGCACAATTTTTATGCAACACACAATCGTGGTGGACCAAATGACCATCCACTCTACCTGCAATCATACTGGATGCCAATCCAGGACCAATGGCCTTGGCGACATCACCAATGGTGCTGCCCTCAGGGAAATCACGCACACTGCCGTCAGGCAACTGAACATCAATTGTCATCGTCATACCTTTCGAAAGTCCGTCTGATGAAAATGGTAGGCACGAGTGGGATCGAACCACCGACCACCACCATGTCAAGGTGGTGCTCTACCGCTGAGCTACGTGCCTAAAACAGCGTCACCTTACACATTATTGATTCAAATTGCAAGGGGCATACAACGGGGGCGCATGTCCATTTTTCATTTCACCTCCTTAGTAACCGTAGCCCTGACCCTGAAACAACCTTTGACCGAAAACTTGCACGAATTGAGATACCCCTCACGTCATTGTCATTTTCGCGCCAGGATGCTATGATGGATGCCATAAAAACATGAATGTGACATCAAGACAGGGAGTCGTCATGCGTCAATTACGAAATGCCACCAACAACATCGATTCAGCGGTGCGCATGATTCATCAACAAGCTTTTGCGCTACCTGAGGACACGCATCATTTTTTTCAATTTGGACATCATGAAGCATTGACCACTGAAACTTTAATCAATCCATGTGATCCACTTGCTTGGCCCATAAACCTTGATGCCACCCTCTTTGAAACGCTCAAACTTCATCACATTCCCAATCTCAATCTGGCATGTTATAAGCCTGATACAGCACTTGGTTTTAAAAAACCATCCATGAAGCCTGTTTTAGACAAGTTGTATGATGATAGCTACAAACTGGTGGATCATGACGCCTTGCCCTGGATTGTCGCCCAAGCCATCATGGTGGCTGACCTGTTACACCAACAAAATCTGCCATGCAGCATACTTGCTGCAGAACGTTGCTACGTCACTGATGATCATGAACTTGTGATCATCACGCTGGGGCAAAACCTCAGCGCAGAACAGCCGTCCGATCCCATACATCATTTTCTGCTTTTTTTCCTCCAATTGTGCGGTTGGCAGGCTTTGATCTCACACGAAACATTTAAGAAGCTGCAAACGCAACACCAATCAGGCATGACAATACGCATGCTGAGCGACATGGCACGTGCACATCGATTGCCATGTGGCCACATAACACTGACCGACTTGATCCTCAAAGCATTTGAACGCCGTCAGCATTTTGGTGCTTATCTGGCCAATGCTTCCAAATGGCCTTTGCTCAATATGCCAGCGGCCGAAACATTCACACACATTAAACAACATTTTTGGCCAAAAAAAGTACCCTGGGTCAGTCACGCATTGGCCTACCCTCATGCCAATTTTGGCCCAAAACATGCGCCACATGCGCGGCACATTTTAACTTTACTGCTACATATCAAAAATCATCTGAACGCCACAAAACCCAACCACAGGCTCATGCAAATACTTGACACACACTTCGCCACAAAACCATTCGACACTGTATCACTGTTTCACATTCTCAGCGTTCGACAGCATGACATTCATCACTTAGACGTCAAACAGAGTCTACGATCGATTTTAGCCATTTTGAAACAACACACCCACTTCAATCGTATCGATGCACAATCGATGTGCAACATACAACATCATGGCCGAGCCATCCAACACCATCTTGCACAGCAGATGCTTGAAGTTGCCAACCACCTTGCTGTACTCCAAGTGCTCTCACTCGAGCTGGATACACATGATGCAAAAGATTGTGCCCTGTGTAGCCACATTGAAACCTTATCTATGATCATGCATGACATGTTGTTGTCCTTCAAAAACCAACTAACCCAACAGCATGGCAATCAACTGACACAAGCTTTTCTTCAAGATCCAAGTTTACAGGCTGCTCAATTACGATCTTTGATCGAGGACCAAGAAAGCAACAGCACTATGATGATCCAAACGGCTTTGTGCAAAAAACAAGTCATTCCTAAGCCGCATCCTGCAATCAAGCATTTGTATGAGCATGCCTGCAAACAAGACATCGATGCCAATGCGTTGTTGGAGTATGCACTGGCCTCCTTGGCGCTTGATGATGCCACAGACGTGGTGTCTCATGGACCACAACTGCAAGCACTTTTTATCATGACACTGAAGCACGCCAAACAACATCAAGCATCGCACGGCGGACATCTGCAGCATAAAACCAGCATCATATATCTGAAAGAGGCCTTGATGATGCTTGAAAACATTAAGCATACAGAACGACAAAAACGAAAGCAAAACACCCGGCTTGCTGCATCAAGCAAACGAAAACGCCTGATCCCTATGCTCTGCGTTGGTGGCGGCATGCTTGCACTCAGTTTTGGCTTAACCGGCGCCATGTTTGCACTGCCAATGGAAGAATTGATGGTATTCAATACATTCTTGATGGGCGAAGAACTCATTGCCCTACTGATGACAAGCGGATCAGGCATCATTGGCCTTTGGAAATATCAACAAAAACATGAGACCAAACAGATTACGTCATGCACAGAAGCTTCGCACCCTGACGCGTATGACGCCCCAGCATCTTCTGAAACGCCAAAACACATGAACACACAAGCTTTGATTCAAAAGATCAGCCACAGTTTGAAAGACATCCAAATTGAACGCGATCCACTTATTGCTTGAACATAACCCCTCTCCATCTCAGGATATGGGCGATGTTTTTTGCAAATCACACAAACCTTTGAATGTGGCTTTAGATAAG
This sequence comes from Candidatus Comchoanobacterales bacterium, assembly GCA_965661085.1. Lineage (GTDB taxonomy): Bacteria > Pseudomonadota > Gammaproteobacteria > Comchoanobacterales > Comchoanobacteraceae > CBFIDA01. The sequence continues at coordinate 5,460 of CBFIDA010000008.1, forward strand.
TGCTCAACTTCACTTACCTTTATGTTCAGTGGTGGACACCAGTACACCGTCTGACCCAAAGGACGAATCAATACCCCATGTCGCACGCAATGTTGCTGCAACAACCAACCGGACCTTGGGTGCTGGCAAAAGCTTGGCCGTAGCTCTGCAGCCACCATGCCACCCAATTGACGTATGTTCTGAAAACAACTCAGCTGTGCATCGATGTCTCGAAAAGATTGGCGCATGGCCTGACCCAATGTGGCAACCATATTGACCATGGGCATGGATTCATAAAGTGCCATGGCAGCATTGGCCACCGCAGCACTTAAAGCATGGCCTGAGAACGTGTGTGAATGTAAAAAACCAGGATGGGTATCTTTTGGCCCGTAAAAAAGTTCATAAATTGCCTCATGAGCAAGCACAGCACTGATGGGCAGCATACCACTGGTCAAACCTTTGCCCAGACATACAAAATCCGGGACAACCCCTGCTTGCTGACAGGCCAAAAGGCTCCCTGTTCGCCAAAACCCTGTCATGATCTCATCGGCAATCAAATACACACCTCGACATTTGGCCCAATCTGCAAGCCGCCTCAAAAAGTCCTTGCTGTATATGCTCATATGATTGGCACCCTGCAACAGCGGCTCCACAATGATGGCACAACACGCATCACCATGTGTGTCCAAAAATGGCGCCACATCATCCCAGATCGCACCACAGTCACGCCATATGGGATCCGACTCACCATCCACATAAGGCACAACATCGATGGTATGGGCTTTTGGCATCCACGTGGCATAAGGTGCTTTGTACGCGTCACAATCACTGACCGCCATGGCCATGATGGTTTCGCCATGGTAGGCACCTTTTAAATGCATCACGTGTTGGCGATGCCCCTCACCTTGCATTTGTTTGGCATGTAAGGCCATTTTCAATGCAATTTCAACCGCACAAGATCCATCACCTGCGTAGAAAACTTTATTCAAGTTTGGCATCAAACCTGCCAGGCGGCTCGACAGCTCAACCGTGGCTTCGGATGCAGTATTGGCTCCCAACGCATGAATCAATGTCTTGGACTGCGTGCACAATGCATCAACAAGCTTGGGGTGCCGATGTCCCAAATGTTTGCACCACCAACTGCTGGTCGCATCCAACACTGGGCCATGCTGGTCAGTGTTGAGCCAAACGCCTTGCGCCGAAGACACCGACAAAGGCGGGAATGTTTCAAAATCAGATGCCTGCGTGCAGGGATGCCAATGATGCTGCCATACAGATGCCATGATGCTTAAACTCCTGAATCATCCACTCAACCTAACATACACCCTTAAAACACGCAACAGAACAACGCTGAACCATCCATGCTTTTCAATAGAAAGGCGAGCACACATGGCAAATGCTTGCTTTCAATCCATATGCTGAACCCAAACAGTCACCAGAAGCCTGACATCTTAATAAAGCACCAACGACATTTTGGATGTTTGTGCCTCTGCCTGACCTCAATCAAAAAACAAGCATCTAACGGACAAGCATGCATCACGATCGCCGAATCAAATCAAGTAAATCATAGCCAAAATGAAACACCAAGGCCCTGAAAGCACCAACAAAAGTGCATTGACTGCATGACATTTGGCATGTGTCCATTTCTTTGCCTGAAGTGCACAAAATGCCACCCGAGGATCCAAGCAGAAGCCAAGAAGACACCTCCCGCATAAGACAAAAGCATTGATTACCAATCAAAAACTCCATCGAGCCCCTTGATGTTTAGCGCGAAAACAAATATAATTATAGAAAAATAACAGGACCTCACCCCATGAAAAAAATCTTATCTTTTACCCTACTTTTGATCAGTATGTCTGTTTTGGCCGACCGTCATGGGACGTGGCATTATTTGGACAAAACCAACCGTTCATCATTCAAAATTAAAATCCTTGAAGGCCCTTTTGGCCATCAACCTGGATAGTTGATCCTGGCAAGTCGGCACACAGTGGTTTTCGTATCAGAACAACCATCACCAACCTTCGCATTTATTACGAAGAACCAACCACTTCAAGCTGGGTCTCTGTGCCAGGCTGTCATCCTGATTATTATATAGACCATAGCGTGTACCTCCGCATCACAGACCACATTGACCAGCTCAATGGCGCCGTCAAGCCTGTTTGTAAGCAATGGGAAAGCTGGGACGACTATTGGATCAATAGCAAGTAATGACATCTCACTGTATACAGCGCACCATCGGCGATCGGTCATGCAATGCTGAAATTTTCAAACATTTCATGATCGCTGCGCCATGATGCGTTTGCCTATTGCATAAAACCTTTGAGATGCCTACAATGCATCTATTTACAGAGGTGTGCACGTGCAAGATGCCAACTTGAATTCCATTGCCAATCTTTTTGACAAGCCTTTTTTTGATTTGCTGCTTGAGGCACATCAAACACACCGCAAACATTTCGATGCACACACCATTCAAACCTGCAATTTGCTCAGCATTAAAACAGGTGCTTGTCCTGAAGATTGTGGTTATTGCGCGCAAAGCGTGCACAACAAAGATGTACAGCTGAAAAAAGAAAAATTATTGGATGTCGCAGAAGTGCGTGCAGCAGCACAGCAAGCCAAAGCCAATGGCGCCACACGCTTTTGTATGGGCGCAGCATGGCGCACACCGCCCACCCAAACGAAATTCAATCAGGTGTTGGCACTCTGCCAAGAGGTCAAATCCATGGGCATGGAAACCTGCATGACGCTGGGCATGTTGAATGACGATCAAGCCAAAGCACTGAAAGATGCCGGCCTAGACTATTACAACCACAATCTTGACACATCCCCTGAACACTACGACAACATCATCACCACGCGCACTTACCAAGATCGATTGGACACGCTCCAGTCCGTCGCCAAAGCGGGTTTGAAAACGTGTTGTGGTGGCATCATGGGGTTGGGTGAAAAACGCTCTGATCGCGTTTCATTTTTACACCAACTTCAACAATTACCCGCCCCACCCGCAAGCATCCCGATCAACCAATTGGTGCCCATTCAGGGCACGCCATTGTCGGATGCACCAGTCATCGATGCCATTGAATTCATACGCACCATTGCGGTCACAAGGATTCTTTTTCCCAAAAGCCATGTGCGCTTGGCAGCAGGACGCGAGAACATGTCAGACACGATGCAAGCACTGTGCTATTTTGCCGGTGCCAATTCCATTTTTGTAGGCAACAAACTTTTGACCACCGACAACAACACACACAATGAAGACATGCAGCTTTTTGAAAAATTGGGCCTGTCTCCCATGCAGCAACAACCATGCCATGACAGCTGAACTTCTGAAAAAAATTCAGTGCAATTTAGAACAAACGGTGTCTAAACAGCTGTGGCGTCAACTTGTGCCCCGAACAGCCCATGATGGGATCTATCTCAACCATCAAGGCAAAAAACTGATCAATTTTTCCAGCAATGATTACTTGGGTCTGTCCCAACATCCCAAGGTGCTGGAGCAAGCCAAACAGGCTTTGAACCAATATGGCTTTGGCAGTGGTGCCGCACAAACCATTGGTGGTTACACCGATGCTCATGCCGCACTTGAGCACGGCTTGGCCACCTTTTTGGGGGCACCGCAAGTGCGTTTGTTTTCGACAGGCTATATGGCAAATCTTGGGCTGATCACCACCCTCATTCATCGTCATGATCATGTTTTTTCAGATCGCAGCAACCATGCCTCCATTCTTGATGCAATTTTGTATACAGGTGCCCACCACCATCGGTACGCTTCAAACAGCATGACACGTTTGCAAGACATGCTGGCCACCATCCATCACACAACACATCAAAAATGGATTGTTTCAGATACCGTATTCAGCATGTCTGGTCATCACATCAATTATGCGCACATGGCAAATGTGGGGCAACAACACAACGCCACACTTTTATTGGATGATGCACATGGCTTTGGTGTGCTTGGACGTAATGGCACGGGCATTGCCGCACATGTGGACTGGCAGCAGGATCACTTGGGAGCCTACACGATCACTTTTGGCAAGGCACTGGGCACCTTTGGTGCATGCGTGGTTGGCAAGTCTCCCATCATCGAAGCATTGACCCAATATGCACGTAGTTTTTTATACACCACTGCCATGCCGCCCATGATGGCCGCCGCGACATGTGCCGCACTCCAATGCGTACAATCAGAACCTGAACATGTTGCTGCATTACAAACCAACATTGGCCACTTCATCACCATATGCAAAGCACTGAATCTCAACATCATCCCCTCAGAAACAGCCATTCAATGTTTGCCAATGCCTGACATTAAAACGGCAACACAATGTGCAACACATCTGCACAACCAAGGCTTTCATGTCCAAGCCATGCGCCCTCCAACTGTGCCCAAACCATGCATGCGCATCACACTGAATCGTTTGCACACACCATCCATGATTGACAAACTTCTGGAAACCTTACATGCACAAACCCGCATTTAATCGGTATTTCATCACAGGCACCGACACTGAAATTGGCAAAACCATGGCAACAGCTGCCATGCTACATCATCTCAATCAACGCCATATCTCTTGCGTTGGCTTAAAGCCTGTGGCATCTGGCTGTGAGCGCACGCCTTCAGGCTTAATCAATGATGATGCACGGTGTTTACAACAACACAGTGCGCTTAAGCTTGAGATGAAAGATGTCAATCCCATTCGCTTTGAAAAGCCCATTGCCCCCCACATTGCTGCAGCCAATGAGGGCACAATCTTAACAGAAACCATGATCCGTGATGCCATCACTGTGCCAACCTCGGCACAATGCACTTTGATAGAAGGGTTTGGCGGTTGGCATGTTCCGTTGAATGATACGACACTGATGTCAGAAGTGGTGGCCAAGCATATGCCCCACGTCATTCTTGTTGTGGGACTGCGACTGGGTTGTCTCAATCATGCGCTCTTGAGTCAAGCGGCCATCCAGCGTAGCGGCTGTCACCTTGTTGGTTGGATTGCCAATCAACCCCAAAATCACTTGGATGCACAAGCTGCCAATCTTTCAACACTGAAAAATTGGCTTCAAGCACCCTTGTTGGGTTGTATCCCCTATTTCGAGGCCCCATGTCCAAAGGCAGCCGCACAACATCTGGATACTCATGTACTGGACAAAGTGCTACACATCTGATGGCGACAATGGTCTGGCTTTCCTGAGTAAAAGACGGTATAGTTTGGATTATTTTTCATGGGGAACCAACATGCTCTTCAAATCTTTTATGGTTTTTCAAATCACACAATGCCCTGCCATCAACATTGAAAAAGCGCAGCAAGCACTTGAAGCCGAAAGCGCCCCCCTCAACATCAGCGCTCTTGAACAACTGCGCTGGATGAGTCCATTTGGTTATGGCCATGAAGCGCTGGCACACAGCATTGGTGACAACATACTTTTGTGTGCCGAACGCGCACAAAAGGTGTTGCCTGCCAGCATTCTTAATCAAAATGTCCAAGAAACAGCCGCAACCATTGCACATGCAGAAAATCGTCAAGTCTCTAAGCGTGAAATGGCCAGCATTCGTGAGCAAACGTATGGCCAAATGCTCTCCAAAGCATTTGTGAAAAAAACGCATATCATGGCCTACCTTGACCTGAAACAAAAACGGTTGATTTTAGGCACCACCAACAAAGCATTGGCCGATACCTTTTTGGACTTGCTCTTCAAAACCTTCAATGATCTTTGTCTTGCAAGATTGGACCCAACCCTGCCTGGTGGTATTGCCATGACAGGTTGGCTCAAAAACGATGATCTACCTGAACCTTTTACCCTTGCCTATGACTGTGAAGTGGTCGACTTGGAGGAAAAGCAAAGCAAACTGAAATTTAAAGGCATGCCGCTGCAAGATCCAGACATCATTTCTCATTTGACACCATCCAGACAGGTTGCAAAATTAAGCATGATGATGGACGAAAAGTTGATGTTCACCCTCAACCAAGATCTCAGCATTTCTGGCCTCAAATATTTAGAATTGCTGCAAACCAGTCGCAGTGAAATCGCGACAGACACCAAGGCGTCTGAGCTGGATGCAGATTTTGCCATTGCCTCCGACACCATCAACACCCTCATTGATGCTTTGGTGCACGCACTTGGCGGCATGCAAGCGACAACACAACCCCAAACACAAGCACTCGAAGCCGAAGTGCTATGAGAACCATCATGATTGATCCCACTACTCTCAAACAAAAGGCCATTGCGACACTTGAAGATTTCAAAGCGCGTGACATTTGCTGTCTTGACATCACATCTGTCACCGACCTCACCGATCATTTGATTGTCTGTTCTGCAACCAGTTCCCGGCATGCAAAAACATTGTCAGAACAAATCAAGCGCACATTTAAAGCCATATTGCCCAATACGCCCTATGCCGAAGGTGAAGCATATGGAGAATGGATCGTTGTGGATTTGCATGACGTCATCGTGCACATCATGCTGGAAGACGTTCGGGAACGCTATCAGCTCGAACAACTCTGGCGAACACTTTTGGATGAAAGCGCCAACACAGAAAGCTGATCATGCATTTTTTAATTCGCGCCATAGGCGCCAACCCACCCAAATGGGTTCACGATGGTTTTCAACATTACCAATCCATGCTGCGCCCTCCATTCAAGCTTGACATCACATGCCACAAACCTTCGAAAGACCATCGTAAAATCGAAGCCACCCTCGAGGAATCCAAGCGACTGTTGGAAAATTTGCCACCGCAAGCGTTGACCCTTTGTCTTGATCCTCAGGGTCAATCATGGGACACAATGGGACTCGCAAAAAAAGTCCAAACTTGGCAGATGGACCACCGTACAATTGTATTGTTGATTGGGGGCGCACACGGCCATCATCCCATGCTTCGTCAAACCGCAGATACAATCTGGTCGTTATCTCCGCTCACATTGCCTCACATGTTGGTGCGTCTCATCCTTGCAGAACACATTTACCGTTTATCCTCAATCTATCATGGTCACCCCTACCACAAATAAGCATTGTCATGAACTCAACCAACAATTTAAAAAATCATAAACATGAATATGCGCATTTTCGAAAACGGCTTTTGATTGTTTTTCTCATCTGTGTGGCTGTCATTTTAATTTTGGTTGCAAGATTGTACCAACTCCAGGTTACCGAACATCACCATTTTACCGAGTTGTCACAAAAAAATCGTTTGAATGAAACACCCATTAAGCCAAGGAGGGGACGTATTTATGATCGGCACCATCGTCTCTTGGCCACCAATCGGTTGTCGTATGATCTGCAACTTCAACCCAATGAGACACGAGATGTCCCAACCACCATGGTGAAGCTACAGAAGCTGATTCACATGTCATCGCAGCAACTGGCACGCATTCAGAAACAATTTAAGAAACAAAAAGTCTTTCAACGCATCACTCTTAAAAAAAACCTCAGCGATGCGGAGGTTGCACGGGTTTACGCCCATCATTATGCGCTGACTGGCATTCACGTTGTCTCACATTTTGTACGTCACTATCCCATGCAAACCGCCCTCACATCTGTACTGGGCTATTTGGCGCCAACACATGACCAAAAGCATCGCGACCACTTTGTGTGGCAAGGCAAGAACGGAATAGAACAATTTTATGAGTATGTGTTGCGGGGTGAAATGGGACATGATGCGATTGAGGTCAATGTTGCAGGATGGCCTCAGAAATCGGTTGGCCATGTCCCAGCCGTAGCAGGGCATGACATTGTCTTGACCATCGATGCAAAATTCCAACAACGCATCTATCAACTTTTAAAGCATGAGCAAGCTGCCGCAGTGGCAATTGACCCTCAAAATGGCGACATTCTCGCAATGGTCAGCCACCCTTCTTTTGACAACAATCTTTTTGCCTCAGGCATCGATCATCATACCTACCAAGCTTTGATACACGACACACACCTACCCCTCTTCAATCGTGCACTGAACGGACAATTTCCACCAGCCTCTGCCCTGAAGCCATTCATTGCCCTTGCAGCCTTGGAACAAGGCGTCATTGGCCCAACCGAAAAATTCAACGATACTGGCTCTTTCCGATTGCCGCATACACATCACATTTACAGAGATTGGGTGCGACATGGTCATGGACGTGGCCCCATTGACATTTCCCAAGCCATCGTTGTTTCTTCGGACACTTTCTTCTACAATCTCGCAGTCAAAATGGGGATGCATCAGCTGGTACCCACTTTAAAACAATTTGGCTTTGGCCAACCCATTCAGTTAGACATGCATGTCCAGCACCATGGCATTCTGAGCACCCCTGCATGGAAAATGGCCCATCAAGGTCAGCCATGGTATACCGGTGACACGATCATTTCTTTCATTGGACAGGGCAACATGTTGACCACTCCATTCCAAATGGCTCAGGCGACATCTCTTTTGGCCATGCGTGGTCATGGTTTTGAACCCCATTTCATTCACAGCATTGAAACATCAGACCATCATGCGTACGTCTACAAGCCCGTGCCACACCCCAAGATTCAAATCAAAAAACACATATGGGATCTGGTCATCAAAGCCATGCAAGGTGTGATTTTCAGCCCCATGCCTGACAGAACCGGATGGAGATTTGGCCAACCCACATACACAACTGCAGGCAAAACTGGCACAGCCCAAGTTGTGCACGATGAACGCAAAAGACATCAAAGCAACATTGCTAGGCGATTCAGAGACCATTCTTGGTTCATCGCATTTGCACCCGTCAAAACACCAAAAATTGCGATTGCAGTCTTGTGTGAACACAGCAGTCAAGCTGCACGCATTGCCCGACACATCATGGATGCTTATTTGATCGACCATAAACCACAAAACCGTTTCAATCATACAGCGCATGCATGATGGCAAACAGACACATGCATCACTGGCCTGATGCTTTCACATCGGTGAGAAAAAGTTTTATCGATTTCATGGTGGTGGCGTGTTAGGCTCTATGCACAAGCACTGAGGTTGTTGAAACCTCTTGACCACCATAGGTTTGCAAAATGTTTTATCGCTGGCGTCTTATGCTCACCCGACCTCATCAATGGTTGCTTTGGCTTCAACAACAAATTTTCATCAAAATCGATCCACCACTTCTAGGCATGTTGATGTTGATGAGCCTGCTTGGCTGCATTTGTTTGTACAGCGCATCTGGCGCACACTGGCCTGTGCTGTGGCGGCAGTTCTTACGGCTGATCATTGGCTTTTCACTGCTTTTACTGGTTTGCCAAATTCCGCCCAGAATGTTGCACGCTGTTGCCCCCAAATGTTACATCCTATCCATAGGCATGCTCGTGGCTGTACTCGTCATGGGATACATTGGCAAGGGCGCACAGCGGTGGATTGATCTTGGCTTATTTCATCTTCAGCCCTCTGAATTTGTCAAGCTTGCCATGCCAATGATGCTGGCCTGGCTGATGCATCATCGGCGACTGCCTCCCGATCTTTCAACCGTATCACAATCCTTAGCATGGATTACACTCCCGTTCTTTTTGATTGGCAAGCAGCCTGATCTGGGCACAGCAATGGTGGTTGCCATCGTGGGTTTGGGGGTGCTGGTATTTGCTGGTCTTCGACCAAAAATCATGCTCGCTGGTGGCACAGGCATGCTGATGCTCTGTCCACTTTTGTGGCACCATATGCACGCCTATCAAAAAAATCGTATTTTTACTTTTCTCAATCCAGAAAGAGACCCGCTTGGGTCTGGCTATCACATCATCCAATCTAAAATTGCAGTGGGCTCTGGTGGCATTTGGGGTAAAGGTTGGCTACATGGCACGCAGTCCCACCTAAACTTTTTACCAGAACACACCACAGATTTCATTTTTGCCGTGGTGGCAGAAGAATTTGGTTTGATGGGCTGCCTGCTGCTTTTGACATTGATCCTATCCATCACAGCCCGCATCTTTTACATCAGTCATCACGCCAACAGCACTTTCAATCGATTGCTATGCAGTGGACTTGGTGTGCTGTTTTTTTTATCCTGTATGATCAATATGGGTATGGTGCTCGGCTTATTGCCCATTGTTGGCATCCCTCTACCCTTGATCAGCTACGGTGGTTCAAACTTGATGACAACGATGATTGGGTTTGGTATGATCATGTCGATTCATGCGCACAAGCGTTTGATTGATTCCTAGTAAGCGCGCACAACATTCTTGGAGATCTTTGTGCTTTCTTTCAAACCCATAAAATTGTTCCTCTTGTTTTGCATATGCTCGATGTCAACACTGTATGCACAACCATGGTGCCAAAACCCTGATGTGCTCTACTGGATGCATCATACATTGCATGCCAATTCGATAAAGCAACAGCAACTGTGCCACACTTTTGCCAAAGCACGGTGCAATGAAAAAATCATTGCTCTCATGCATCATCCCTATGAGCACAAACCCTGGTCTTACTACAAAAAACACTTTGTCACCCCCAAACGCATCCAACAGGGCAAAAGGTACTTACGTCAGCATCCCCAGGCTTTCCAATCGGCTATGCATCGCTATCATGTGCCACCTTCAGTGATTGCGGCCATTCTTGGCATTGAAACCAACTACGGGCACAACATGGGCAAAGACTCGGCCATGGAGGCTTTGTTAACACTGGGTTTTTGCCAAAAAAAACGTGCTCAATTCTTTCAAAAAGAGCTGTCTGCATTGGTGCACTTGGCGCATAACGACCATTTTTCATTGGCTGACATCAAAAGCTCCTATGCTGGCGCACTTGGCATTCCTCAATTCATGCCCAGCAATTATCACACTCTTGGCATAGCCTTTCACAAACTTGCTGGCTTAAATCTGTTTGATCATCAAGGTGATGCCATCATGAGCATTGGCCATTTTCTAGCGCAGCATGGCTGGCGTGCAGGTGGACCCATTTTTCATACCAGCTCTAAAAGACATGCAGCACAGGCTCTCAAATATCACCCCACACATGCCAAACTCCCCAAGCATACTCGACCTGACCAATTGCTGGGTACGTATCACCCAGATGATCGTGAAACCTATCAAATTTATCCAAACTTTCAAATTTTGATGCATTACAACCACAGCGCTCAATATGCCCTTGCAGTTGCGCTCTTGGCACAGGCCATTGCCCGCCCTAAGTTACAGCACCATGTCTGAGTTTCAACCTTTGACACAAGCGATTGAACACCACAAAATGGGCAACTGGGCTGAGGCAGAGAAAATTTATTGTGCACTGCTGCTTGAAGAACCCAACGATCCAGAAATCTTGCATCTCCTGGCCATTTTATACGGTCAAAACAACCAGTTGGAACGTGCTCAATTGCACATCAACCATGCACTCACCATGATACAACAACCGAGTTTTTTTGTGACCGCGGGCAACATTGCGCGTCAACGAAAAGACTGGAACCTGGCTGAACAACACTTTCACAAAGCACTCGCGCTGCATCCGAAGCATGCCACAGCACATCACAACTTGGCTGTGATGTACAGCCATCAAAAACGCATGGATGATGCCATCAAGCACTTCAAACTGGCCATTGAACTCAAACCCAACTATGAAGAAGCCTATCTGAACCTTGGGGTGGCATACGCATCACATGGTAGGCTTGACTTGGCACTGACCACACTAAAAAAAGGCTGTCAAATCGATCCCAACCATCCTATATTGTGGTTGAACTACGCACAAATATGTCAAAAAGAAATGAAGTTGGATGCTGCCATTTCAGCTTATCAAAAAGCCATCAGTCTGAATCCAAAACATGCTGCCACGCATGATCTTTTGGGCACAGCATATGCACAACAACAAAAATTGGATGAAGCATTTGATGCCTTTGTCATTGCACTGAAAATTGATCCGAAACATGCGCCTGCCATGCACAATTTGGCCAGCTTACATTTCCGCGAACGACGTTTCGACAAAGCGTTAAAATACTGGTTGAACATGCTCAACGTTGCGCCAGACGCAGACACCCACTTCAACATTGCTGCATGTTATGAAAGTTTGAAACGCTGGCAAGCAGCCAAAACCTATCTGTTGTGTAGTTTAGCAGCCAGACCCGATCACATCCCCACTTTGATCAATCTTGCCAGCTGGCACATCAAACATGGTAAAACACAAGATGCCATCAACTTATATAAAAAAATCCTCAAACTGGATCCCAAGCATCCTCAAGTTTCCTTTGTGCTCAGTGCGCTGGAACAATCTGATGCAACTAATTTTAAGCGTGCCCCCGATGACTATGTCCAACATTTGTTCAATGCCTATGCCGATACGTTTGACAGCCATCTTCAAGACACACTGTCATATCATGTCCCGCAATGCATTGAACAGTTGCTGCTTGAACATATCGCTCCTCATGGCCAGCTTCATGTGCTCGATCTTGGTTGTGGTACCGGTTTATGTGGTGAAAAATTACACCCATGGTGCAAACATCTCATAGGTGTTGATCTGTCTGATCAAATGTTACAACAGGCACGGAAAAAAAACATATATGATGCACTGATTGAATCAGAAATCACAACCTACATGAAACAGGACCACACCTATGATCTGATTGTGGCTGGCGATGTGATGCCTTATTTTGGTGACTTACACGAGATTTTCACCCATACACGACAATGTATGCAACATCATGGGTATTTCATTTTTACCATTGAATGTTCAGAGGGCCTCTATCCCTTTCAGCTCAGCACTTCTGCACGCTTCAAGCATGACCTGAACTACATTTTAGAAATCGCAACACAAGCATCCTGGCAACATATTGAACATCAGAGCATTGTCTCTCGTACCCAACACCATCAGCCGGTTAAGGGACACTTGATATGCCTACAAGCCAGTTAGACGACGCTCTCTGTCTTACGACTGTTTGAAACCGCTTATCAGCACCGCAACCATTTTTTCAGCCCCTTTGATGAGCCATGACTCTATTCGGGTTGCTTGCACCATTTGAACACAAGCGTAAGCCAATAAAATGGAGATAAAATAATCACTGATCCAGTGTTCGCCAATCAAAACCCGATGGAAACTAAAAAATATCGCCACCATCAACATCAATATTTTTAGCAACACACTGCCTCGATCATGCACAAAATAGAACAAGCTATAAAACAGCGCAAATGCATGGCCAGATGCCAAACATGATAGCGACCCCAATACCATATCTTGACCAAAGACACGCACAATCGTGTCGTGTACATGTGGCATCATCAGCACAGGAGAAAATTTGGTGAATGATGCAAAAGGTTCAATGATCGCATGGAGCCATATGCTGACTGTAAAAAAGCAAACCATAATTTGATGACCACAATGCCGACGATGAGATGGAGTGAGGTGTAAGCACCACAATATTTGGCACAACAACATCAGCGCAATGTTGATGATTGGTTCATATTGATGATTGAGGTGTCGAATCAACGTCGAACATATTTTCGAATGCGTGATCAAATTGGTAAAATACATTGCCAAATGCACGTCATAGTTTTGCACGTGAAACGCGACAGGCAGCCACATCATACAGATGACAAACACCATCAGCCAACAGGACGCCACAAGGCGATACACTCTCCCTCGTGTTTGAAAGACATTGATTTTGCCAGGATTTATTGTCATGATTGCTTTACTGGTTTAATGAACTTATTTAATGATATCATATAATTACGACGACTGCCACTTTTTAAACACCTGGCTGAATGCATTCAAATTACCATCTTTAAGCTCGAATTTAAACAATCCGATAGGAAAAAATAAATCACTTATTTCGCATCATCCATCCAATAACCATCTGTTGGTCAAACAGATTTCAGGGTAGGATACTTCACCCAGAGGTGGGTGAACATCCCGTGCCAAACTCATGAAATCACCTGACATCAAAGGTTTCATTGGTTTGGCCGACGCCTGTTGTTTTGGTGCTTTGACATGCTGCCTGGACATACAGGACGATATCCCAGCGTGATAATGTGGACCGGTGGATGTCTGTACCACACCATCCATAAGGGCTTGGAGGCAGTCATTGACTGTTTGCGTATGATGCGTGCACCATAAGCGGTATACCTGATATAGAATGATTGCGGTACATATGATGATCAATGCCATGCTGATATAGATCGATTTATGAGATAACGTGACAAGGTGCGTCATCAAAAGACAGTAACTCAGCACTGCCAGCACCAGTAGTGCCCCCAAACACACAAACCATTTGTGCCACGAGCGTTGTTTGCGCTGTTGGCAAAATCTTTCCATCAGGTTCGACGTATGTGTTAAAAAATTTGCTTTGATCCATGGCAAACCCCGCTTGGGTTGAATGAATAAGTCATACAAATGTTTGTCCAAATGGTCATCAACGGTCGATGCATCCATGGTGGCATACTTACAAAAGTGATGGGTAAGCGTGGTCATTATTTCAACCAAAAATCGCAGTGTTTTGTCGCAGCACGCGTCAATTTTGACAAAGTTCTCCTGTAACCCATGCGTATCAGGGTGAGAAGCTTCAATCATACGTACTGTGTGTTCCGATAGACAGACCAAGCGTTGTAAGCTGGAAGCAGAATACAACAAGGGTTTTAGCAATAGGTCATTGACACCCTTTTTGAAAAAGTCTTTAAAATTGCTTTTCAATGTCCTCAGAAACCATGACACAAACCTGATGTATTGTAATATGGGATAGACATCATGATTGTATGACCAATACCACAATGTGCGCTGTGTCTCCTGAATGGTGTGTGTTTGTAACAACACTTCCAATTGTGACGGTGGATACGTTTGCGTCGCGTGATAAACGCCCTCAATGTTTTCAAACTCAAAACCAGGTGGTCGCGTGGTTTTTTTGGCTTCGAGCTGATGCATCATGTTTTTCATATGATGCATGCCTTGGGTCAAGCATTGCTCTATTTTATTCTGGTAACGTGACGCAGTATTTTGCCAAAGGGGTATGAGTGTTGAAGATGCAGACACAATGATGGCTCCAATAAAAACCATATTCTGCATGACATGCATGCACAACATCAGCCCGCTTTTTAACCACAGTTTTCTTCTCAGGCATCATGACACCAAGCTTGATTGCTCAACAAACCGACCAGCGCATATCAAATCTGTTAAAAACAATGAAAAGGCCGCAATCATATACATTTAAAATCAATGTAGCCCTCTTCCACATCGACACCTACCACCTCAACATGTATGGCATCACCCAAACGAAAAACACGCTGTGTCTTTTGGCCCCTGAGCGTGTGTGCTGTGGCATCATGTACATAGAAATCTTTGGGCAACGCACGCATATGGACCAATCCCTCCACATACACATCGTCCAAACAGACAAAAACACCAAAACTTGTCACCGATGTCACACGTCCTTTGTATTGTTGTCCAATTTTATCTTGCATGAACTCACACTTGAGCCGACCAATGACAGAACGCGCACACTCTTCGGCACGTCTTTCAGCCATACTGCAATGCGCTGCCATTGTTTCGAGTTGTGCGGCCGTATACTTGACAGGTTGTTGGTCAATGTACTGCCCCAAAATACGATGCACCAACAAATCTGGATAGCGGCGTATTGGGGAGGTGAAATGGCAATATGCGTCGTAGGCCAAACCAAAATGACCCGCATTATCGATACCATACACCGCTTGCGGCATGGATCTCAGCATCACTGTTTGTATCAGGCCATAATCCTGCCTTTCTTGACAAGCGGCAAGAAGCGTATTGTATTCCTTGGCTTTGGGACATGTGACATCAAAGGTTGTTTTGATGCTCAAAGTGGCAAGAAATTGCTGCAACTGAAATGCTTTTTCTTCTGTTGGACGCGCATGGATACGATATACAGCTGGCGATGATCCGGCAGACAGGAAAAGTCCAACGGCTTGGTTGGCCAACAACATGCATTCTTCAATCAAACAGTGTGCCATGGTACGCGTGCTGGGTGTGATTGCAGTAATTTTTCCCGATGCATCGAAGTGCATTTCGGTTTCTTTGGAATCAAACGCAATGGCACCACGCTCTGTACGGGCCAGGTGCAGCACATGATACATGGCTTGAAGAGCCGACCATGTCTGTCTCCAAAATCCAGGGACCTTCTCGGTCCCTTCAGCCATATCTGCAACTTGGTCATAAGTCATTCTGGCATGAGAATGGATGATGCCCCGAAAGAAATCATAAGACTGAATCAAACCGTTTGCACCAACATGTACTTTAGCCACCATCACCAAACGATCTTGAAGTGGCACCAAAGAGCACAAGTCATTGGATAAAATCTCAGGCAACATGGGCAACACATGATTGGGAAAGTACACGGATGTTGCACGTTCATATGCCGCATGATCCAAAGGACTGTTGCGCTTCACATAATGCGACACATCTGCGATGGCAACATACAATGTCCATCCACCATCTTTATGTGATGTGGCATAGATGGCATCATCAAAATCTTTTGCATCGGCCCCATCGATGGTGACAAACGGCAAATGCCGCAAATCGACACGCTTGGGATCTTGATCCACAGCAACAGCCGATGCAGGATCAAAATTTTCAATCTGATCCAGAACGTCCGATGCCCAGACATGTGGCAAATCAAAAACAGAAATGGCCAGCTCAATTTCTAATTGCTGTTGTGCATTTTGCCCCAAACGTTTCACAATTTTAGCCTCTGCAGGCTGAAGCTTGGTTGGATATGCAACAATATTTGCAGTCACGTAATCGCCCACTTTTACGGTAGGGTCCGACGCGTGTAATACAATGGGACGTTTTGTCAAAGTACGAGGACGTGGCAACAAATGCAATTGGTTTCCGGAGCGTTCCACCTGCCCCACAACATGATCATAAATACGGCTTTCCACATCAACCAGAACGGCAATTCTTTTGTTTTTTATGATCTTTGCCCCCGGCCTGACAGAAACCATATCACCATGCATCAGCGTGACTGTCTGTCTGGGTGGCAAGAGAAGGTCTAGATCACCCGATTGCTTCAACAAACCATAACCATTTTTTTCAAGACGCACCGTTCCAGATACCAGATGGCGTGCTTCAGAAGTGACCACATATCCACCTCGCTTGCAAATGATTTGGCCATCTCTTGTCATGGCTGCCAACCTTTTTTTAAGTGCATCCGCCTTGTATGATTTTTGATACCTCAATTTTTTAACCAATGCTGTCCATGTCATGGGCTTGACTTGTGCCTCAAGTATGGCAATCAAGCCTTCTCGACTGCAAATGGGCGCATCGTAGTTCGAGTGCTCTTGCGCAGCGTAAGGATCCATCCTAGATGAGGATTTATTTTTTTTATGGGTCAACGGTCTCTCCATTTACACTTTTTAACGGATGAAGCATGATGGGTGGATGCTTGCCTATCCAAGGATGCTTGTGCAACAAGCTTTACAAACACATGAACATCATATAACAAAAAGCCATTAAAAACAATGGGTAAAAGGAAATAAAAAACGGCCACTGAGCGTGACCGTTTTGATGTGGCGTCCCCAAGGGGATTCGAACCCCTGTTACCGCCGTGAAAGGGCGGTGTCCTAGGCCTCTAGACGATGGGGACAAAACATGATGTCCTGGAGCTAGGCGGGATCGAACCGCCGACCTCTTGCATGCCATGCAAGCGCTCTCCCAGCTGAGCTATAGCCCCAAAAGGCTAAAGCAATGTTATGAAAATTGGTTTCACATGTCAAGTTCAAACACCAAGATTTTTAGAATAAACCAGTGATAAAAACCCAGCACGCAAAACTGCCTACTGCCAGAAGCACAGCACGCCCACCCAACATTTGAAACACCTCATTGGATGATCGCGTACCTCTGAGTTTCCAGACGAGCAAACATGGCAATGCAATGTTGACACACGCGACACTTAAACCCGCATAATGCAGTGCAATCTCAAAACCATTGGGTACAAAAACAGAAAATAGAAATGGCGGCACCATGGTCATCACGCTGCTGAGCCAAATCGATTCAATTTGGAACATGGTTTTCGAAAGATCGGTCAGGAAGTCCCTTAAACTGAGTGCAATGCCAATGAATGAAGTGACCACTGCAGACCATAAAAACCCATCCATCATGAGTGCAATGTGCGCATGCACGTGATGAAACCGCCATGCGTTGGACAACAACATGGTTGCATTCTTTTGACCTGCAATCGACAACAACCCATGTGGGCCCTGATAAGGAATGGTGCCGTAGACAGCATAACACCATATCCCATACAAAAAGCAGGTCAACAACACGCCCCCGACCATCGATGGGATCACAACATTGTGGGCACCTTTAAGATGCTGTCTTAGGCTCGGGACAATGACCTGAAACCCAAATGCTGTCACAGCCAAAATCAAAACATGATGCCCTCCTTCAGATGGGATGGACATGGCACGTGCCAAATTAAAATGAGGCAAAGCATCGATCATAAAACCTGTGTAACTGAGCACCAACATCGCCACAAAGATGCGATTGATGTTGTCCAGCCAACGAAATCGCACCAACAACATCAGAATGCCGAGCACCATCCACAGGCTCTGAACCATTTGAGGCTTGGTCAAAACATGACAACGATCGGCACAAATCATGCGGGTCAAAACCGCTCCACCTGTCATGTATGCAGACAACAATGCATACATCAGTATGAGAAAAATCAAAACAACAGCATAAGAAGCTTTGACGCCGAAAACAGATCGCGTCATGGTGGTGAGGTTTGTACCCGGCTGAAAATAAGTATTGGCTTCATAAACCAGCGTACCTGCCATGCCCATCATGATTGCAACACCCAGCAACGCCATCCATACCATTGCCCCCCCCAGACCCATCATGCCGATGGGCAGAGACAATGCAGCAGCACCAATGCATGTGCCCGTAACCAATAGGCTACCACCCAAGACCATACTCAAGTAACTCAGCACATCCGTTTTTTCACACATGGTGCCCCCCCCTTCGGCAGCAAACACATCACTTTTTGAATCAATCACTGAAATACATTTCAAATTCAACTGGATGCGTCGTCAGTCTCAAGCGGTTGACTTCTTCTTGCTTTAAAGCAATGAAACGTTCAATGAAATCTGAGCTGAACACCCCACCCTCTAACAAATAGTCGTGATCCGCTTGCAAAGACTGAAGCGCCTGATTCAGTGAACTGCTGACCACAGGTATTTTGTTCAGACTGTCACGATCCATTGCAAACAAATCTTCATCCATGGGCTCACCTGGATCCAAATTCCGACGGATGCCATCAAGACCTGCCATCATGATCGCAGAAAATGCCAAGTATGGGTTGGCAGAAGCATCGGGGAAACGGACCTCAATGCGTTTGGCCTTGACGTTTGCCACATACGGTATCCGAATTGCTGCACTGCGATTGGCTGAAGAATACGCCAAACAAACCGGTGCTTCATAGCCAGGGATCAAACGTTTGTAGCTGTTGGTAGAGGGGTTGGTAAATGCATTCAATGATCGCGCATGCTTCAAGACACCCGCAATGAATGACAATGCCATGTCTGATAAATCGGCATACACATCGCCCACAAAAAGGTTTTTGCCATCAAGGCTCAGTGAGACATTGCAATGCATGCCACTGCCATTGTCCCCCACCAAAGGCTTTGGCATAAATGTTGCAGTTTTTCCATAGGCTTGGGCAACATTTCTAACAACATACTTTAATTCCTGTATTTGATCAGCCTTATTCAGCAAAGCATCAAAACGCACGCCAATTTCATTCTGATTACCAGTGGCCACCTCATGATGGTGTACTTCGATCACATGGCCCAGAGTTTTCAGCGTTTTGGTCATGGCTGAACGCAAATCTTGGGATGAATCAATGGGCGGCAATGGAAAATACCCCCCTTTGACACCGGGTCGATGGCCATGATTGCCTTCAGGATAGTCCTTACCAGAGTTCCATGCTGCCTCCTTAGAATCCACAGTAAAAGAGGCGTGACTCATAGAGATCTGCCAACGCACATCATCAAAAATGAAAAACTCTGGCTCAGGCCCTATAAAGCATGTGTCTGCAATGCCTGAGTCACGCAAATAGGCTTCAGCACGGCTGGCAATGGTGCGCGGATCACGGTCATAGGGTTGCATGGTATCTGGATCATAAACATCACACCGTACAAAATAGGTCAGATCCTGAAAAAAAGGGTCCCTTTTGAGGACGTCGATCCTCGGCATGAGCAGCATATCGGAACAATTGATGTGTTTCCACCCACGAATAGAAGAACCATCAAATGACTTGCCATCGACAAACAATGCCTCATCTACGGCATCCAACAGAAGCGTCATGTGTTGCTCCCGACCCATCGTATCGGTGAAACGCAAATCCAGAAATTCGGCACCAACTTCGTTCAAAAATGCGATGGCTTCAGAGGGATTTTTGGCTTCAAAAAAAGGCCTGGTGTTGGCATGCATCATGATCAAACTCCTTATGATGAATGGGCTGCACGTTGACAATGGGTTTCTTGAACGGTAAGCGCGACGCCAAGGGCGGTGACAAGCAGAATAGGCAAAATGATCATCGCACATCGAAAGTCTGTTGCTGAATAAACATGGATGTCATGCCCCAGAAGCGTACTGTGGCTATGATATGTCAAAAACCAGCCCACCAAAGGCTGACAACACGCCCCAACCAGGACTGAAGCCATGTTGGTGAGTGCAATGGTGGTGGCCGTGTGTTGTGGGGCATTCAGTTCACCAGCAAGGGCATAAGACACCACCAATCCTGTGTTGCTGAGGCCATACATAAACAGTAAACCTCGCATGAAAAGGGGAGATATGCTTGTTCCATAAAGCAACCAAATCAACCAAAAGCAACTCATGCATGCTGAAACGTAAAAAAGTGGTTTACGCAGCTTCATATGATCAGACCATTTCCCAGCCAAAGGCCCTCCAACAGCCCAACCAAGAAAAATCCATGAGATTGAAGAAGCCGCAACCTGATGCGAATAATGGTGAACTTGCTCCAAATAACTGACACCCCAGAACTCACCAAACGCAAGCGTTGGCGCGTACAACAAACCAGCAAAAAATGCATTGCGCCAGGTTTGTCGATCGGTGGTGACCACACGCAGTGTTTTAATAAAAGAGGTTGCATGGCTTTCTTTTAGCGCAGCATCACCATCCACAGACAACATCAGCGCAAGCAGCAGAAACAGAAAAAAAATAAAGCCCCCCATGATCATCATGGCCTCACGCCAACCATGAGCATGCACCAATACCGCAACCGGCCCCTCCCCAATTGCAGCGCCGAGCATCCCAAGTGCTTGTGTCAAGCCCGCCAACAAACCAATTTTTGTTGCATCAAACCATATGGTCACCAACTTGAGCGTGCCAACAAAAACAAACGCAGCACTGATGCCCATAATGACTCGTGCCAATTCGGCCATCCACAAATGGTGTGTACTGGCAAAAAGAAAGCAACCAAACGAAAAAAACAGAGACATCAATACCAACAGACGACCTGGACCAAATCGGTCCATCAATAAACCAACAGGCATCTGCATCAATAAATATGGATAATAAAAACAAGAGGCCAAAACGCCCACACCGAGTGCATTCATCTGAAAATCGCGCATCAAATCGCCCACCATCACACTGGATGAAGTGCGCACAAAATATTCAGCAGAAAACAAAAAGGCACCCAGCCCCCAGAGTACCCAAGGGTAAAAAGAGCGACTGATGTATTTTGACATGAAACAACCAAACCTTTGATTTTTGACTGGCACCGACAATTCAAGCCGCTTCTAGGTCAGATAAATATGATACAACATCAAACAAAGCAAAAATATCACCACTGCCACAATTGTCTTCTTATGAAGAGTAGTATGATTGCGTTGAATTGGCAAGGGTCTGAGAAATTCAAGCGCAAATAAATTGATCAGAAGCATCGCACCCGACAACCAAATCACGTGGTCAACCACATACTTGATCAATGCTTGCATCGATGCATGCTGCTCAAAGTTATTTTGAATGGAAAGCTTGATGGCCAGTCCTGCTGGGAGCTGACGCCACTTCAAACTTAAAAGCTGCAGTTCTTTGGGCGTAAAAGGCATTTGCAGTGGCATAGACACACGCTCATTGGCACCGCCAGCGCGATGCAGCGTGCCATGTATGTGCCAACCATGCAGTGGTGTGGGGTCTGCAATGGGTGCATGAAGAATGCCTTCTACGGCATCATGCGATGTGTTCAACATGTAAATCGTAATCGGCCCAAGCAATCCCGCCTGCATGTTCAAGTGATAATGAATCATCTGTTGGTCATGAAAAGCCCAACCTTCTTTTCTCAATGGACATTGCTTGACAGAACCTTCATGGCAAAAAAAGTGGTTGGCTGTGACCATCGATACTGGCGCCACAACTTGTGAAACAACCAGAAACAAACAGGCCAACCCGAGCATCACAGTATTCAACGCAACCAAAATACGCGTGCGATTGAAACCAAGACTGGCCATCATGGTCCACTCATAATCGATGGCCATGTGCATCAAACAACGCATGATGGAAAACAACATGACCCATGGAAAAACTTTTACCATGGCCGCAGGCATGGCAAACAAATTGCCCAACAGCAACAATTTCAACTGGAGCCAGCTGCCAATCAAAAGTGCCTTCCCCAACAACAACCAGACAAACAGCAAGGCAGACACCACCATCAATGTCGCCAACACCTCGCAAAACAACCTTTTCATGATGTAGCGCACCAAAATCACAGCATCAACTCCAACGACGGTGTCGCACAACATTGAACCAAATGGCCCAACATCCATAGAAACAAACATGTACCAAAATCATCCTGTTGGAGGCCGACAACAAGCCTTGCCATAACGGTGTGGTGGCAAGCTTCAGTAAATGTAAATACATGGCATACAATCCGACAATGGCCAAGATGGATTTGAAACGCCCTAAGGCCTGGCACACCCAAGGACAACATGTTGCCCAAAGCATCATCCAAAGTAAAAACAATGAATAACTCCAATAGTCTGTTGCAAAAATCCGCCCAAAAAGTTTTTTCAGCATGGCATGTGGCCAAGCATCAAAGCCCTTGGGCATAAAACCAGACAAGTGCTCAAAGGACGCAATCGAAAAACCTGGATGCCGTGCATCCATAAAGTATATTTTTCCATCAAACAACCTATTAGGCAAGTGGCCAATGCCAGACTTACCATGCCCAATCATCAGATGTTGCTGCCCATGCTGGCCTGCTGTGGTGGCAATGATATAACGGTCCTTGAAGACGGGGTCTCGATAAAACAGCAAGTGTTGTTTGGGTAAAAACTTGTATGAACCAGGTTGTATGTTTCGCAGTCCATCGACACTGAGTGATTTTGTGGCCATATGGACCAAGCGATCGGTCAACATGGTGGAATGACTCAACTTGATGGCACCATTGAGCACCACCACCAGCAACAAAGCTGTTGTCATCACCCACCCGATGTATTTCTGACGCGACAATCCTTGGGTCTGCATGGCTTGCCACTCGTAGGCATCTAAGAAATCACGCTGTGTGTAAATCAGCGCAATCGGTGCAGCAAGGGGCAACGTTGTTTTGATGGCGGTTGGCACAAAGCACAGCATGATCCAAACGAAATGCGACAAACGGCCCGACGCCAACAACCAATCATCAAGGTATTTGGCCATGGTCAACATCAAAAAAACAAACGTCAAGCACCCCATGAACAACAGCACACGCTGCAAGAATCGTCTCAACCAATAACCAAATAGTATCATGTCAGCACACAAACCGAACACTTTCAAATCATGTGAACATTAACACATTTGATTGCTTGTTGCCATCTCATGTCGGATTGGCAGGGTTTATTGGTGTTTTTCTTTCGAGGCCACTTCCACCATCATTGCGAGAAACTGTTGCTCGCGAAGCATTAACTCTTAAACTTTGTGCTTGAACATAAGATTTCTTGCAGCACCCTACAACGCTGTTTTTTGCGGCTGATACCAGACCTATAAAGAACCCGGCTAAACCTTTTGTCATATGCCATAGGCCTGATCCAGACGAGATGGCTTCACAAGCATCTGTATCACCATCATGAGGTAAAGATTTAGCCTCTCTGTTGAGAGACGCTTGTAAATCTTCACCCCCCGCATTTGAGCTAGGATTCGATAACCTGGCCTCTTCTTCAGAAATTTTCGCGTTTACAAGCGCACCAATCTGGCGTTTTACCGCATCATGCTTTCCTTGTTTCTCATCACCAAATGATATCACAGAGAAATGACCCTTTTGATCCTCTGATAAATGCTTGAGAAAGGCACGACCTTCACACTGTGATTTTGCAATTTTGCGCATGGTCGGTTTATCTTCTGATTCGGATGACCAGGTTTGGCGCGAACGCGTGTAAAGCTCAAAGTGTGGGTGCACCTTCATTTTCGCATGCGCTTCTTTAACAATATTTTCCAATGACTTGCGTGGCTCACCCACATATGCTTTTAGAACACTTTCTAAAAACTTGGGCAAGCGCTGATATTGCTCAAACTCTTTGCCATCAGGGCTTGTCTTGTCATCAGGGCTTTCAAAGCCTACAAGACAAGACAATTCGGCAGCATGAGGCAATTTTTGATCTCGCAGCCTTGCTTGTTGAGCACGCTTCAAAACACGCATGGCTTTGCCGTCAAGTATCCCCTTGTTATCCTTATCATTTCGCCGATGCAAAATCTTCAGTGTTTCATTGAGCACATGATGACATTGCTCTGCCATTTTCTCATCAGAATCATTCTTATCCAAAACACAATAATGAAATGGCCAAAACAATGTCTCAGGTGGGCATTCACCAAAGTCGTCTGCATTGAATGCTGTCACTTTGCGGTCGTGGAGAAACCGATACAACCGTGTATGTACAACAACGTGCTCTGCATAATAATCAATCAAGTTCCACAAAGTCTCAGGGGCATCGGTTTGATAAGCCTCACACCACACTTTAAAGGCGGAAAAAGTCATGCCATTGGCCCTGAGAAAACTCATATGTTCTAATAATCTTTGTTGCCGGGGGTGATTGCCTATTTTGTCATGCATTTTATCAGCACGGTCCAATTTTTCATCAGTAAGTGAATGAATTTGAACAAAAACATCAAAAAGGAATGGTCCGCCAAACTTCAACGATGGCATTTTTTTCATACGTTTGAGTAAAGGACCCAGCAAAGTGTCTTCATAAGGTGTCGTATCAAAAGAGCCATCCTCACATATCTTGGGCTGACTGATGGGATGACCTTCGTAACCAATCAACCAACGTGCAATCAAAGATGCCGCATGCTTCACACTCTTACTGTACATAAGGCCTTTTTGCTCAGAAACCACACCCGAGAAATCTGTGTTCTTAAGCAAACACGATGTTTGTACGATCACATCAATCAATTGATCAACCAATGCTTTAGGCCCTTGCGTTAAACCCCTTATTTTTCTGAACAATTCCTTGGCGAGAACAGCCTTTTGAGGTATCATGTTTTCAACAGACTTGATTTGAGCAATAAGGTTAAACGACGACTTGTCATCTCTTCTGCGGTCTTTTTTTATCGATGGCAATTCACACTTGATGTCACCTGCATGCTCAGTCGCACCTACAAACAAAGCCCTCATTTTTTCCGTATCTTGCTTGTAATCCATGATTGGCCCTAACAACGAAAAGTGACGAAAGACATTAAACGTAATCAGGTGCCGTATACCAGGACAACTGCGTATCATCTGCCTCCAAGCAAAAAAAGCAACCGGCACAAACATGGCAAGATCAAAACAAATGGTGGCTGTCAAATGATTTCGCTCCAAACCAAAAGTCGTAAAAACCGACGTTAAAATCATTTGCATACAAAAAAACTGTAGCATGTATAAATTTTGTGCTTCTGAAGCGGCCATGATGCCGGCATCACTTGTAGGTCTTCTACGCTTTAGGATTCTAGGGCATAGCAATGTGAACAGCATAGACCAAGAAACAGGAGATGAAATAACATGAGCAATGCCTGGTGTAAGAGAACGCTCAACAACAGACATATTTTGAAGCTCACCGGTCACCACAGAGGCCAACAAGCACACCAGAGGCCAAACAGGAAACTTCTGAGATGGATCAGGCGATTGCATAACATTGTATACGAACAATGCAAACCAAGTTAAAGGAGACAAGATGACATAAGAAATGCCTGACGAAATGTGACTCTGAACACCAGATGTGCTCTCCAGCATACAGGTCATCAATATGGCCAAGCCTTGTAGGCATATCTGAAGCCTAAAATGCTGATTGCGCATGAGGCTTTGTGGGCCAGAGCCCAACTGATCTAAGACGGTATTCACATTGGTGTCATGGTGACGATCACCATGATTCTCATCCCGATGCGTGACCAACCATCCCAACATGGGGGGGGCCAAACAAAAACCCGCATAAGACAAAATGTTCAACACAGAAAGACCATGCAGTTGGGCACCTTGCATATGATTGATTGAAAATGCTGCCAAAAACATTGAGGCAAGAAGGACCCTTGCAGCCTTAAAGTTGTCTGCAACACTGAATGCACCTCTAGAAAACTGAGACAGGGCCCAAAACCATTTCAAAGCTCTCACTTTAAGGTGATAGAGTTTTACTGCGACCCGCGTTGATTGCCCATGGTCCTTGGCTTCAGACACAGACAAAACGGGCATGGACATACCTTCCTGGTATGCAAAACCCGCCATCATAGCTAACAAACGATCCCTACTCCTCGCTTTCAATTTTACAAGCTTGCTGGGGGTATGCCCCATAAAAATTTCAAAAAGAGAATCTCTTAAACACCCATCACCCCTGTTGGGCAGCAGTGCGGCTTCGATTGGATGGTTATCCTGATGAATCAAATTGACCAAACGTTTTGCTTCTCCATCATCTAAGCTCTGCTTGTTCAATAAACCCTCGATGTCTTTGCTCAAAGACACTTCGATTTCATTGCGCTGCAATATTGTTTTCAGACACCCCAAATAGGCCCGTTTGAATGCTTGTGCATTGGGCTGTAACAGCTTAGAAAACAATTGTTGAATGGCCTCTTGTGTTTCAGACCAGGAAAATTTAGCAGGTTGATTGGCAGGCATGATGTTGGCTTTCCTTTTTTTTATTTATGACATTACGACAAAACACATAAAAAGTCAAGATCCCAATGACCTATGCGCAAAAACAAGCACGCTTTTGGCCATGTTTTTTGTGGCTCCAACAGCACGCAGGCCTCGCCATCGGCATGCTGGATTCTCGAAACATTTAAAAATATATCAAGACAAGGCAGGTCTTTGGCAAATGGATCTGATATGTTTGACCCGACAATACAAATGCGCATACATGCCGGTCATCAGCATGGCAAGCACACACAGAGCCAGCACACTTCAACCCACAATACACACACACGCCAGGATAACGTGCACCAAGAAATTGGATCATGGATTTTTCAATGTTGGCCAGGTTCTGGTTCACGAAAGCTTCCAGTGATCAGCGAAGAGCGCGACAAATGCGCAAACACGATGATGACAACACATTGTAATCCACATGACCCGTGCCAACATCAGCAACGCGTATTTTAAGAAAACAAGAGATCAATAAACACGTCATGGTGTTCTTCAAAAAACCACTCAATGATCATTTCATCATCTCATGTGAACCGTCTGGTCCATGAGACCTGACATCAAAACAAGCGTTTCAATGCATCCAAAATCTGGCACAACACCTTGGACAAGCATGGCGGATGACGGCGTTGGGTACCATGCTGTAACGCCCCAGATCGAGACCAGCAAAACGTTACCAAATTTTGAAAGAATGTGCTACAATTGGTGACAAACAATGTCGAGTGGTCAATAGAATGCGTAAAAATATCTTTGTGTTTGCAAACGAAGCACAGTCTGGAAAATCGTTGGTCAGCCTGAGCTTGCTGCGCTGCTTGCGTCATCATTTTTCCAAAGTTGGGTTTTTTAGACCCATCACCGTGCACGGCTTGCACAAACAAGAAGACCCACACATCCAGGCGGCCAAAGCATTTTTTCACATCGATGCAGATGATGATCAATTGGCAGGCATCGATCATCATCAGATTGAAGAACATGTGCGCCACAACACCACTCAAGAAGCACACCAAAAAATTTTCAGCGCGTATCAAGCATTGTCACATGAATACGAAGTCATGATCTGTGACAGCGCATCACTCAACCAAAGCCTTCACCACATTGAACTGCAACTCAATCTAGACATCGCCGTAAACTTAGACTGTCAAATCCTCTGTGTCATTCATGGCCACAACAAAACATTGATTGAGATTGGCGATCAAGTCTTACTGATGAGCCAGCTTTTAAAACAACATCAATGTGATGTCATGGGCATGATCATCAACCGCGTCATGCCGATTCAAATGCCTGCCCTGAAAGACCATTTGGCTACATTGCCCATCACATATCCTTTGCTGGGCGTCATTGCTGAAAACAGCAAGCTCAACAAACCAAGCATTCGGGACATTCAACAATTGCTACAAGGTGAAGTGCTCTGGGGTGAGGACCAACTGCATCGCACGGCACAACAACACATCATTGCGGCCAAGCACCCCAGCACGTTTCTAACCGTCAACTACACCAAAGAAGAAAGCTTGGTCATCACGCCTGGTGATCGGCAGGACATTCTGCTCAGCTGCATTCTGGCAGATCAATCCAAATTGTATCCCAACATCGGGGGCATTGTGCTCACAACAGGCATCAAACCCGACCCAACCATTGCACGCATCATTGATGGTCTTGAGCACACGCCCCCCATCATTTCAACCATGCACAACACTTTTGAAGTGGCAGCAAAACTCTTTTCGGCCCATTACCCAACAGCACTGTTCAGTCAAGAAAAATTAGATTATGGCACCGAACATGTGCTGAAAGAACTCGATCCCACGCCTTTTTTAGAACGCCTCAATAAACCACGCAAAGCAAAAATGACACAGTTCATGCTCAAGCACCTGCTCACCCAGCACGCACACCAACACCCCTGTCATATTGTATTGCCAGAAGGTACAGATTTGAGAGTATTGCAAGCAGGCATCGCATTACACCGACATTACGGACTGACCATCAGCTTGCTGGGAAACATTGATACAATGCAGCACATGGCAGGCAAACATCAATTGAACACCGATGACCTCCATTTCATCACACCCAATGCCTCCCCAAATTTTGAGCGCTACGCCAAACACTTACATAAAAAACGCGCCCACAAAAACATGACACTGGCCATTGCCAAAGACATGCTGCTTAACCCCAATGTGTTTGCAACCTGCATGGTGGACATTGGTGATGCCGATGGCATGGTCTCTGGCGCAGCACACACCACCAGTGAAACCATCCGACCCGCATTGCAAATCATTCGCGCAAAACCCGATGTGCCAACGGTCGCTTCCATGTTTGTGATGTGCATGCCCAACAAAGTTCTGATTTATGCCGATTGTGCCATCAACATCAATCCCGATGCCCAACAACTTGCTCACATTGCGATGATGGCCGCAGACATGGCCACACATTTGCAACTGGCGCCACGTGTGGCGATGCTTTCGTATGCATCCGGCACATCCGGCACAGGCACAAGTGTCGACAAAGTCAGGCAAGCCACCGATATCGTGAAAAAAGCACGGCCTGGCATCAACATCGTTGGCCCCATCCAGTATGATGCAGCCGTTGACCCAACTGTGGGGCAAAGCAAAATGCCCAACTGTGACATTGCAGGACAAGCCAATGTGCTGATATTCCCAGATCTAGACACAGGAAACAATACCTACAAAGCTGTACAAAG
Source organism: Candidatus Comchoanobacterales bacterium (assembly GCA_965661085.1). Classification (GTDB taxonomy): domain Bacteria; phylum Pseudomonadota; class Gammaproteobacteria; order Comchoanobacterales; family Comchoanobacteraceae; genus CBFIDA01. The sequence goes on from CBFIDA010000008.1 coordinate 35,133, forward strand.
AGAAGCCCGAGGACTTGCTGTTGGGCCAATATTGTTGGGTCTCAACAAGCCTGTCAATGATTTGAGTCGAGGCTGCACATCCTCTGAAATCATCATGACATCTTTGATCACAGCATTGCAGGCATATCATGTCAAGCATGTACAAGGCAACACACCATCATGATCATATTGGTATTGAATGTTGGCAGCTCTTCCATCAAATACACCATTTTTGAGCAAAACGAGACCACATTGTGCGTCCTGGATGCTGGTCAAATAACGGGGATTGGTACCGCGTGGGCAACATGGTCGGCCAACATCAACTCCATAGAATGTATGGATAAAGCCAACCTTTCTGATCACGAGTCAGCCTTATCTTTGCTGGCAAAACATCTGCACACACATCATGCCATCACTTGTGTGGTCCATCGCGTGGTACATGGTGGACCCAAACTGGATCGTCCCTGTTTGATCAATGCCGACACCTTACAAATCATTCGTGAAGCCATGCCTTTTGCACCATTGCACAACCCCATCCAATGCTTGGCCATTGAACAAGCACAAACAACATTTGATACAGCGAAACATGTGGCCGTGTTTGATACGAGCTTTCATCATACCATACCCCCACATGTACACACTTATGCCCTGCCAGAAACGATGCGCACAGACGGTCTCAGAAAATATGGCTTTCACGGCAACAGCTATGGCCATGTGTTGGCACAGGCCCAGGCACATTTTCAAAAAACTGCCCTCAATTTGATTGTGTGCCATTTGGGGAGTGGTGCAAGTGTGTGTGCCATACGTGATGGTCATGCTTTTGACACAAGCATGGGGTTGACGCCATGTGGTGGCCTCATGATGGGCACAAGACCGGGAGATATGGATCCTGGCGTATTGATGCATCTCCTCAAACACCATGACATGGACCATGATGCATGCATCTCAATGCTGAATCATGACAGCGGCTTAAAAGGCTTGTGTGGCCACAACGACATGCGGACGATTGAAAATCAAGCCCTACAAGGCGATACAGCGGCACAACTGGCTCTAGACGCCTTTTGTCATAAAGTGCAATTTTACATCGGCGGCTACCATGGCATTCTTGGCCATGTGGATGCATTGATCTTCACTGGTGGCATAGGTGAAAATGCACCCAGCATTCGTACCAAAATCTGCCAACCCCTACAAAATCTTGGCTTCATGCTTGATGTGACAAACAATTTGAAAAAAGCCACCCCCAGCTTACAGGCACTGCATCACAAAGAAAGCACACATCCGATTTTTGTCATACAAACCGATGAAGAACGCCACATGGCGATGGCGGCCATGCCACTGCTCAAGCATGGGCATTGAGGCAAATTCACCCCTATGCACTTGAAGTGTCGAGCACACAATGACACATCGCGCACAACGCAGGCCTGCATCATAGACATCACCACCAAACCAAACTTGGTGACACAATGCAGTATCCAAAAGTAATTCAAACATGTTGGCCAGATAGACCCATCAACATATGGGGGTGCCATCTCCAATTTTTTGTGAAACAAAAATAAAAATGCACACGAACATGACATCTGCTTTCATTTTTATCCGTGCGTTTGCCTGCATGACAGCCGACGACAATGCAACCATGTCCGGATACGCACCATACCAAACCTCAAAGGAAACCGCACAGATCGTACGTGGATAAAAGGATGACGCATTGCACAAGATGGTATACACTGTAGGGATTTTCAGCAAGAGACACCATCATGGACAAGGTCTATCAACACCAAAAAATTGAGTCTTTTTGGCAGAAAAAGTGGGAAACCTGTGCCATTGGCAAACCTTCCGGTCAAGGACCAGCTTACTGCATTGTGATCCCTCCCCCCAATGTCACCGGCACATTGCATATGGGGCATGGCTTTCAACTCAGCTTGATGGACTGCTTGATACGATACCACCGCATGAACGGCCACAATACTTTATGGCAGGTGGGCACCGACCATGCTGGCATCGCAACACAAATGGTGGTGGCTGCACAACTGCAGCGTGATGGCATACAGCCCGATGACCTTGGGCGAGAAGCCTTTGTGGAAAAAATTTGGCAATGGAAGTCTCAATCTGGGCAAACCATCCTCAATCAAATGAAACGCCTTGGGGCCTCTGTTGACTGGTCAAGAGAGCGATTCACACTGGACCCAGCATACAGTGAGGTGGTCAAAAATGTATTTGTTGACTTGTATCAAAAAGGTCTGATTTTTAGGGGCAAAAGACTGGTCAACTGGGATCCAAAATTGATGACCGCAGTGTCGGACCTTGAGGTGATCAATGAAGAACGCACAGGGCACCTGTGGTACATTCGATACCCCATCCAGAATCAACCCAACCGTTTCATCACAGTTGCCACCACACGACCCGAAACGCTCTTAGGTGACCAAGCGGTCGCTGTGCACCCTGAAGATACCCGATATCAAGATTTGATTGGCACTTTCGCCCATTTACCACTCACCGATCGCATCATCCCCATTGTCGCAGACCCTGAGGTTGACCAAACATTTGGTACCGGTTGTGTGAAAATCACCCCCGCGCATGATTTCAATGATTTTGCCATGGGGCAAAGACACAATTTGCCACAATTGAACATTTTAACGCCCGATGGAAAAATCAACGATCTGGCACCTGAAATGTATCGGGGCCTGGATCGTTTTGAGGCACGTCAACGCATGTTGATAGATTTGGAGTCTCAGAACTTGCTTGAAAAAACAGACCCACACACGCTTTCTGTGCCAATTGGCGATCGCTCTGGTGTCATTCTTGAACCCTATTTGACCGACCAATGGTTTGTCAAAGGCAAGCCATTGGCAGATCCTGCACTGGCTGTGGTTGCCAAGGGCGAGATTGCCTGGCTGCCGGAAAACTGGATCAACACATACAACCACTGGCTCAACAACATTCAAGATTGGTGCATCAGTCGACGTCTCTGGTGGGGGCATCGGATACCCGCCTGGTATGATGCCGATGGCAATGTTTATGTGGGCCTATCTGAAGCCGATGTCAGACAAACACATCAACTGGATGACAGCGTCACACTGCACCAAGAAGAAGATGTATTGGACACATGGTTCTCATCTGCATTGTGGCCTTTTGCGACTTTGGATTGGCCCAATATGCCCCAAGACATGAGCCCTTTTTATCCAAACAGTGTTTTGGTGACAGGGTTTGACATCATTTTCTTCTGGGTGGCACGCATGATCATGATGGGTTTGCATTGTACAGGAAAAATACCCTTTCACCATGTCTACATCACCGGCCTGATACGCGACTTTCAGGGCAAAAAAATGTCCAAGTCCAAAGGCAATGTCATCGACCCCATTGATCTCATTGATGGCATTTCGCTCGAAGATTTGGTCGCCAAGCGCACACAAAACCTCATGCAAACAAGCATGGCAAAGCAGGTTGAAAAATCGACGCGTAAGGCATACCCCAAAGGCATTGAAGCCTATGGGACCGATGCCCTACGGTTCACATTTTGTGCGCTTGCCTCAACGGGTCGAGACATCCGATTTGATCTACAACGCCTCGAAGGCTATCGGAACTTTTGCAATAAATTATGGAACGCGAGTCGATTTGTCCTAGGACAGCTTGATGAAAACTGGCACATGCAACCAATACAACATGCATCTTTATCAACAATTGATCAATGGATCATGCATCGTTTGCACGAAACGATACAAGCATGCCATCAACACATGAAGGCATATCGTTTTGATCTGTTTGCCAAAGTGGTGCATGAGTTTGTATGGCACGATTATTGTGACTGGTATTTGGAATGGCGCAAAATACCAGAAGCCAACTGCCAACAAGATGTTTTGTTTCATGTCTTGGATCAAACACTCAGATTGTTGCATCCCGTGATTCCATATATCACAGAGGAAATTTGGCAAAAAATCAAGCTGCATACTCAAGCGTCTGCCTCTTGTTTGGCATTGGCAGATTATCCCTCAACAGCGCCTCAATGGTTCACACCCCTTGCTGCATCGGATGTTTCCTGGCTCAAACAATGCATCAGCCAAATCCGCACACTGCGCAACGATCTCAATATGGCACGAGGCCAAAACATCACCCTTCTGTTGACCGATCTTGATGCACTTTCAGCTCAGCGTTTTGCCGCCAACGAAGCCATTTTGAAACGCATGCTTGGCATCGATGCCATCACCACCCTAAAAACCGATGCACATGCTCCCATCTCTGCCACCACGATGGTGGATGCAGTCAAATGCATGGTACCACTTGCCGGCTTGGTGGATGAACGGCGTGAAATTGAACGGCTTGAAAAAGCCATTGTCAAACTGCAGAAAAAGGTGAAACAGGCCGCAGTAAAACTCAGCAACAATCACTACTGCCAAAATGCACCGGCTGATTTGGTTGAGACTTTGCGCACAGACCACCACAATTGGGAACTGGCTATTGAAAAATATCAGACGCAAATTCAATGGATGACAAAACTGCTTGAGGTACAGAATCATGACCAGTAAAGCTGTTGTCTTGTTTTCAGGTGGCCTGGATTCCACCACATGTTTGGCTGTGGCAAGCGAGGCCCATACATCGGTGCATGCATTGAGCTTTGATTACGGCCAAAAACATCGTCAAGAGCTGGCGCATGCACAACGTCTGTCCAAGCAATTGCGTGTGTCACAACACCTGACCTTGTCACTGCCCACAGACCTTTTCCAGGGCTCAGCCTTAACAGATCCATCGATCGAGGTGCTGGACTTTCATGAGCAAGGCGGCATACCCAATACCTATGTGCCAGCACGCAACACTTTATTTTTGAGTTATGCCCTCGCCTATGCCGAAAGCATCGCTGCACAGGCGATTTATATGGGGGTCAGTGCTGTCGATTATTCTGGCTATCCAGATTGTCGACCTGCATTCATCGATGCGTTTCAGAATTTGGCAAACCTGGCCACAAAACGTGCTGTGGAGGGTCACCCCATCAAGCTCCACACGCCCTTGCTCCATTGGTCTAAAGCTGAAACCATTTTACTGGGGTTGGCCCATGGTGTCGATTATGGCGCCACCGTGTCTTGTTACCGCAGCGATGGGGCAGGACGCGCATGCGGCACGTGTGACAGCTGTGTGCTCCGAAAAAAAGGGTTTGATGATGCGGGGGTTCAAGACCCCACGCGATACATATCATGAAACCTAAATCTCAGCCAAACACCGTCCAAAACGGATATTCACGGAATCAATCGTGAGGTTTTGCCATGGACATTGGCTGTATGGCGGCATCAAACGCCTCAGCAGTCAAATAACCCAACTTGGCACACGCTGCTTTCAACGTCGAACCATCATGCAGTGCCTGATGCGCAATTTTTGCGGCTTTGTCATAACCAATGATTGGGTTGAGTGCGGTGACCAACATCAAGGATTGCTCAAGATTTTGTGCAATTTTTTCATGATTCAGTGTCAAGCCTTCCAAACAAAACTGTCTAAAATTGTCACACACATCGGCAATCAGTTGCGCACTTTGCAAAACATTGTATGCAATCACAGGCTTATACACGTTCAACTCAAAATGACCTTGCCCACATGCCATGGTGGTGGTGACATGGTTGCCCATGACTTGTGCACACACCATGGTCATGGCTTCGCATTGTGTTGGATTGACTTTACCAGGCATGATGGATGAGCCTGGCTCATTTTCAGGCAAATGAATTTCACCCAAGCCACATCGAGGACCTGAACCGAGTAAGCGCAAATCATTGGCCAGTTTGGTCAAACCACAAGCCAAAGTGTTCAATGCGCCACTCACATCGAGCATGGCTTGGTGACTGCTCAGTGCCGCAAATTTATTGGGCGATGTCACAAAAGGCAAGCCTGTCAACGATGCAATCGTTTTGGCCGTTTCAGTGGCAAAGTCGGCATGTGCATTCAAACCTGTGCCCACCGCAGTGCCACCCAAAGCCAATTCGTACACAGCATGCAATGATTTTTCAACGTGCTCAATGTCATAACGCAACTGATAGGCGAACGCTGAAAACATTTGGCCAACAGTCAAAGGCACCGCATCTTGAAGGTGGGTTCGACCAATTTTGACCACGTCGTCAAAGGCACTGCTTTTATCCTCTAAGGCCATCAAACATTTTTTCAGGCTGGGCAGCGTTTGATGGTGCACAACGTTAGCACACGCAATGTGCATGGCAGTTGGAAATGTGTCGTTGGAAGATTGCGAACAATTGACATGATCATTGGGGTGCACGGGGTCTTTGCTGCCCAGTTCCCCCCCCGCAATCTGAATGGCACGATTGGCAATCACCTCATTGGCATTCATGTTGGTTTGTGTGCCACTGCCTGTTTGCCAAACGAACAATGGGAACGCATCATCATGCTCACCCGCTGCAACTTCAGCTGCAGCCTGTTGAATCAGTACCGATTGTTGCTCGGTGATTTTTCCCAATCGTAAATTGACCATGGCACAAGCCTGCTTCAACACACCAAAGCCATGCACCACAGCAGTGGGCATATGCTCGTTCCCATTGCTGAAATGATGCAATGAACGTGCCGTTTGTGCGCCCCACAAACATTGTGCAGGGACTTCAATGTCGCCCATGGAATCGGTTTCAATACGGGTTGGATGCGTTGGGTCGGTCATGGGTGTGCTCCTAAAATCATCACCCCTACCCTACCTTCGAATGCTTGCAGACTCAAGACTTACCTTCGTGTTTTGATCCTACAATTTGTAGGCTTACACACCGCCACAAAGCATGTGATGCCCTCTGCTCATGTGTTGAACCCCACACGCGCATCATTTAGACTGAGAGACCATCAAGTGAGGAGCCATGATATGACAACCAAAAAGAAACAAGTGGGCGGATTCGTATGCCGAGAATGCCAAGCCATTGCCAAACAATGGGCCGGAAAATGTTTCAACTGTGGTGCCTGGAACACCATGGAAGTCATGCGTACTTCTGCCATCCAATCTCGGCCCCATGGCACGCACGGTGGCTGGACAGGCGATGCCGGACAATCACAGCCGGTTTGGGTGAAGGATGTTGACATCACCACCCTACCACGCATTGCAACGGCATCTCCCGAATTGGATCGTGTTTTGGGGGGCGGTATGGTGCCAGGTTCTGTCATCTTAATTGGTGGTGATCCAGGTGTGGGCAAATCCACCCTACTGCTGCAGGTCCTTGCCGAACTCAGTCAACAACATCCTGTGCTTTATGTCAGTGGTGAAGAATCATTGAGCCAAATTGCCAGACGTGCCAAACGCGCAAAACTCGATACAGATCGTCTCAAATTGCTGGCTGAAACCGCATGTGGCCCCATCTTTCATCATGTGCATGCAGAAAAAGCAAAAATTGTGGTCATGGATTCTATTCAAACCATTTATGATGAGGAAGTGGCTGCATCACCGGGCAGTGTCAGCCAAGTGCGTGCTTGTGCGCTACAAGCCGTTCGCTACGCGAAACAGCAGCAGGTCAGCATTTTCATCGTGGGTCATGTCACCAAAGAAGGACACATTGCTGGGCCTCGTGTACTTGAGCATATGGTCGACACCGTGTTGTATTTTGAGGGAGAAAGGGATGGTCGATATCGGATCATTCGAGCGGTGAAAAATCGATTTGGTGCGGTCAATGAAATTGGCATCTTTGCCATGACCCCAACAGGCATCAAGGATTTGAAAAGCCCTTCGGCAATTTTTTTAAGCCAATCGCTTTCGGCCATATCGGGACGTAGTGTGATGACGGCGTGGGAAGGTTCACGCCCCATTCTGCTTGAAATTCAAGCATTGATCGACGACTGTCAAGGCAGCCAACCAAGGCGGCTTGCCGTTGGCCTTGAATCACAACGCATCGCGATGATCTTGGCGGTCATGAATCGTCACACAGGCTTATTGACTCATGGTTGTGATGTCTTCATCAATGTGGTTGGTGGCATGAAGATTTTAGAAACTGCTGCAGACTTGGCCGTGATGATGGCACTGGTATCCAGTCTTAAAAACAAGCCATTGCCCTCTGACCTCATCATCATTGGCGAAATTGGCCTAGCAGGCGAAATACGCCCCATCCCCAATGGCATGGAGCGCGTCAAAGAAGCCATCAAACACGGCTTTAAGAAGATTTTACTGCCCAGCGCCAACACACCCAAAACAAAACCCAATGACGCAATCACATGGTTTGCAGTGGATCATGTCAAACAAGCCGTCTCGATGTTTTTCAATTGAGTGGCTGCTGCTTAGAGACGCAAAAAAATTATACTCAAATACAGTTGAATGCCCGCATCGCGCCACATATCACAACCCAACATCCAACCAGGTGTTGGCCATGTGCTCAAACTGACGCATGGTGCGTGACATGTCTTGGAGCCATCTTTTTTGGCGTGCACGTTCCTGCTTTAAGGCCCGATCCATCTGATCGCTATCAAAGTGGCCGACACGCGTATAAAACTGCGCGTGGGAACCATCAGGGTACACATGCAGGGTTTGCTTGACCATACGTGATCCTGAATGCTGCGCCATAAAGTGCTGCAAAGCAGTACGCTCGACCCAGCCTGCTTTCAATGTCTTCGCATTGAACACATAAACCCATCCACTGTCGACCACATTGATCGTGGCATGATCCTTAAAATGACCAATCACCTTACTGTGTGCATTTGGTTCAGCATGCATGGCCAAAGTTGGTGGTGCAGCAATGGATACCAACCAAGGTATCAGTGCCAAAACACATAGGATAGTGACTGAAAATTTGTGACGAAAAGACAACATGTCAAATGCTCTTTATGAACCATATACAGTTTAACCCTCTCTGCTTTCACTGACAACACCGCCCTTGACTTTTTTGTAACCACATGTAAAGTAACAACATTGGGCGAAATCCAGTCTTTGCCCACCAAACCATTATGTTGGCGCTTGATATGATCAAAATGATGACAGCTCTTTTTATTTTTGCCGTCGCCCTGATTGCAGGCATTTTTCCATTGCAATTTCAACGTCAAGATCGAGGCTTGGCATTTGCAGCAGGAGAAGCCTTGGCTTGTGGTATTTTCTTGGGCGCGGGCATGATTCATATGTTGCATCATGCCATAGAGCTGGCAGCACAGGCACACATTCATTCAAAAGAAGTGTCGATCTGGCTCTCAGCCACCTTTTTGCTGATGACATGGTTGGAGCACATCGGTCGTCATCTTGAAGACCACCATCATCAGGCCAAAAATGCAGTGGTTCTGATGGCCACCTTAATCCTATCTTTGCATTCTTTCGCATCGGGTGTGGCATTGGGCATGGCGGAAGAAATGAAAACATTTTTAGTCGTGGCGATGGCAATCCTTTCACACAAATGGGCTGCAGGATTTGCATTGGCCATGCTGCTGAGTAGAACGATGATGTCAAAGCGCAACGCTTGGCTCTGGTATGGATGTTTTTGCTGCATGACACCACTGGGAATCTATGCGGGCACAGCCATCATTCCATGGTCCGACCCACATCTGTCCATGATTGCCAGTGCCATTGCCACTGGGACATTTTTGTATGTTGGCACACTGCATGGTTTGAAACGTGCTGTACTGGTAGATCGTTGCTGTGATCTCAAGCATTTCACATGGGTGTTGATTGGGTTCACGCTCATGGCCTTGATGCCTTGAGGCCATTATTAAGTACCCGCATGCTGAGGATTTTGTAGCACTTCGAGTGCGGTGGCCGACGTTCTACGATAGAGCATACACCACGGCAATATTGCAAAGAAAACCGCCAATGCGAAAAAACTGGTCCAGCCAAAATACTGTGCAACCGAGCCAATGCTTGGCCCAACCAAGATTCTAAATCCAGCAGGTATGGCGCTTAAAAATGCGTAACGGGTGGTGGCCTGATCACAGGCGCAGCAACGCATCAACATCGTCACCACCGTCGTACTGGCCATGCCTGAAACAAAACACTCAAATATGACGGTCAAATCGACCCATATCACCTGTGGGTTCACAACAATCGCCAGACACAAAAAGCCACACATGGCCAGGCATTGAAGGCCAAGTGTATGCGTCATGATTGTTTTAAGCATGCGACGCTGCAAACACCATCCAGCAACCACAGCGCCCAACAACGTTGCCATGACACCAGAGACTTTGTATAAAATACCCAAATGCTCCAGGCTTAGGTGACAATGGCGTAACAGAAATGCCACCCCCATATTGACAATGAATGCATCTGAGGATTTGAACAATAGCACCAGTAGCAACAAGTGCACTTGTTGTGGCTTGGACAGTGGCAATCGCATCGCTGTTTTCCAAATCTGTCGCAAAGTCACCCTGCCTGCCTGAGCCCCATTGTGCTGGTGTCGACCACGCTTGGGCAATAAGGCACACAATATGGCCAGCGCCACCATACAACATGCTGCACCATTGAAGGCAGCTTGCCACCCATGATGATCTGCAAACACAATCAAAAGACCACCCGTGACCATCATGGCCAAGCGGTACATGACCATACCCCCACCCGCAATCAAACCATATTTTTCAGCTGGCAACAGTTCAATGCGATAGCCATCGATGGCAGCATCCAATGTGGCAGCACACCATGCGACCACTGCAGCAGTGATGATCAATCCCTGAAAATGCTTTGGCCCCAAACACGACATGACATACAAACCAATCGCAATGCACAAACACAAACACACCACCCATGCCACTTTGCTTTGACGACACCATGGCACAAGTTGCTTTTCAAGCATGGGGGCCCATAAAAATTTCAGCATGTAAGGCCATCCCAGTAAACTTAATGCACCGATGGCTGTCAGTTTTAAACCATCGGCCACACACCAAGCCTGAAGTGTGGCGGAGGTCAACAGCAAAGGGAAACCAGACACAAACCCTAAAAAGATCGCGGCAACATCCAATGTGCGTGATTTTGCGCCAACCTGATAGCCGAATGGCTCTTTTTTCATGCTTGACCCTTGGATAAAACCAAGTCACCCAAACATCCATACAAGGTGTAGACCAGAGACACCACATACAACACCAGGGGTGGATGCACGATGATGGCAGAGAGGAAAATGGCCACCACCAAAGCCAATGGCAAACGGTAACGTCGTGGCACTTGTACATACTTCATGTGCTTAAAAGGCATTTGACTGACCATCAAAAAACTAACCAACAACACCTGAACAATGGTCAAAACAGCATACAAACCGATGGGGGATTGATTTTCAACCAACATCAGCCAAATGTAGGTGACCATCACAGCAGCAGCACCAGGACAGGGCAAACCGGTGAAAGTTGCCTGCGCAGCCTGAGTATTGAAACGCGCCAAACGAAGACCCGTGGCTGCAAGATAGACAAAAGCCAGACACCATCCCAATTTGTGAAAATCAATCAGAAGCCATCGATAGCTCAGAAATGCTGGTGCCAAACCAAATGCAACCATGTCGGCCAAAGAATCGTATTCTTTACCAAAATCACTTTCACTGCCTGTCATACGTGCAACACGCCCATCCAAACAATCTGCCACCCAAGCCACCACAATACAGATGCAGGCGTTGTCAAAATGTTCTAGGCTGGCATTGGTGATGGATAAAAAACCAAAGAGCAACGTGAGTGTGGTACACAAGTTTGGTAAGCATTGCACCAAAGGCATCTTTGAAAAAACTTTTTTTGACATCTGCACTCCTGCTTGATGTGAACGTCAAATATAACATACCTTGACCACAGTGGCCACCATTGCCACACCTTCAGTCATGCCGCTTCAACAACAGACAAAACCACGCATCCCTCACCCGACATACATGCCAGAATCTTTATACAACCAATACGACATAGGAATGCGGATGTGTCAATATCATATTCCCCATGGCGCCATTGAATGCCCCAATGACAAACAAACACTGTAACCATGTATGCAAACATGCGTGGCAGATCTGCCTGCCATGGCCTGCACCATTCACACATTTATGTACGTCTTTGATCCATACACAGCACATTGCCCCTTGAATCAAAGGTTGCTAATGCAGGGGCTCTCAAACAATCACGCCATACACTCAACAAACCTCATCCACATCCACCTCAATGCCATAGGGTAAGGTTACAGAAAACGCCTGCCATGTACGCATTGAAACTATGGTGTTGTGGTGCTGAATATGATAATTTATGGCTGGACGCCAAGGAGCCAACCATGCATCTCAATCCAACCCAAACACAAAAATCACTGTGGCAAGAACTCAAGTTCATGTGCAAATTTTTTCGTGAATATGCACAAGGTGTGCTGCATTTTCGAAAGCTCGGTCCCTGTGTCACCGTTTATGGTTCTGCACGATTGAAGGAAGACAATCCCTATTATCAGCAAGCCATGGACATTGGAGAACAACTGACACTGGCCGGTTTTTCTGTGATGACGGGGGGTGGACCAGGTATCATGGAAGCGGCCAATCGAGGCGCCTACAAAACCAAACATCGTCCTTCGGCAGGCTGCAGCATTTTCATTCCTTACGAACAAGCTGCCAACCCTTACACCACCATCAGTCAAAATTGTTATTTCTTTTTTGCACGCAAGTTGCTGCTGACCAAATTTTCTTCTGCATTTGTGGCACTGCCCGGTGGATTTGGGACCTTGGATGAACTTTTTGAGATGATCACATTGATCAAAACAGAGCGGATGCGCGACTACCCAATTGTCCTCGTGGGCAAGTCTTTTTGGCAACCTCTGATGGATTTCATTGGTGACAAAATGATTGGAGAAGGCACAGTCCATCGAGATGAACTGGCCATGATCACTGTCACCGACTCCATTGAAGAAGTCATTGAGGTGATTCGAGATCATGGTAAAGTTTGACACCACCAAACACATCAAAATTTTTCACGATGGTGATACGTTTTTCAATGCCTTGTTGCATGACGTCTCAACTGCAAAGCACCACATCAACATCGAAGTCTATAAATTCAATCTACGAGGCATAGGCATCACTTTGGCGCAAGAACTTATCCTATGCGCAGAAAGAGGTGTCAAAGTGCGTTTGTTGCTCGATGGTATAGGCAGCCTTGGCTGGGCAGGCATTTGGGCCAAAAAAATAGAACAGGCAGGCATTCAAACCAAATTATACCATCCATTGCCATGGCAATGGTGGCATCTGAGTCGGTCGGTTGCACAACTGCCATGGCTCTTGAAGTTTTTTTATCTGTTCACCACACTCAACACCAGAAACCACCGCAAAATCTTCAACATCGATGACCAAATCATTTATCTTGGCAGCTGCAACATCTGCCCCAATCATGCTGGCACCGCCACACAAGGAAAAAATTGGCGCGACACCACCGTACGCATCGAAAATCATATGATTCATGCCGTTCAGCATGCATTTGAAAAATCTTGGGGCTCCCTGGCCTGGAAAGAACGTTGTCAACATTATTTCAGCACCATCGATCACACATGCCCATTTCATTTGAACGACACACATCTCAGAAGGCGTTATTATTTCAAATTGCTTCTGCGTAAAATTCGAAAAAGCAAGCAACGCATATGGATTTCCAATGCATATTTTTCTCCCAACAGCACCTTGTTGCGTGCGCTGACGCATGCATCAGTCAGACGGGGCATCGATGTGCGCATCATCATCCCCAAACACTCTGACATTCCCTTAATGACCACGGCATCCAGGTATTTTTATCAGGCACTTATCCAAGCCAATGTTCAGATTTTTGAGTACGTCCCCACCATGCTGCACACCAAAACACTGATCATTGATCAGTGGGCGCTGGTGGGCACAAGCAATCTGAATCACCGCAGTTTGCTTCATGACTTGGAAGTTGATTACGCCGTCCGCAACAAAATGCTGATTCAAGAGTTGTCTCAACATTTCTTGAAAGACCAAAATAATTGTCAGAAAATCTCAGCTTTGACATTGAAAAAAATGCCATTTTGGCAAAATTTGCTGGGTCGTGTTGTCATCACATTCAAACTGATCTTTTGATATTGCATTCAATGCAGTGTGATGACGAGATAGCCCAAAAACACCACAAACAAAAGCACGCCCTCAGTACGCGTGATCAAGGCACGCTGCCTTGCTCGGCTGTATGCCATGCACCAAAGCAATACAGTCATGACACCCATGGCCACCATGTCACGTGTCAAGACGCTTTTGGCGATGGCACCGGGTGCCATCAAGGCAGGAATGGCCACCACACCCAATACCCCAAAAATATTTGACCCTAAAACGTTGCCCAAAGCCAAATCATGATGACCTTTGCGGACACTGACAATAGAGGTGGCCAGCTCTGGCAGACTGGTGCCAACAGCCACCACCGTCAGCCCCACCAGCAAATCACTGAGACCAAAATACTGGGCATACGATTTGGCCCCAACCACCATGCTCTTTGCAGCCAACCATGTGATCGTCAAACCAAGTAGGAACATGGCCATGCAAACCCACACACTTTTATTGACCAAATTTTGATCTGACACAACATCTGACACAACGTGTTTGGGCATGGATTGTTGCAAGACAAATCGTGTCACCCAAACCAAGAAAAGCAACAAGGCCAACAATAAGATCATACCATCCATTTGAGACAAGTGATGGTCCAGCAGCAAGACAAACAAGAGTCCACAAGCAAGCGTCAGCGCTGGCAATTCCCTCTGGAATAATTTTCGATGCACTTTCAGGGGCTGGCAGCAAGCTGTCAGACCAAGTACCAGACCTATATTGGCAACATACGAACCTAAGGCATTGCCCAAAGCAATGTCGGTGTGATGTTGCAATACTGCTGCCAAGGAAACCAACATTTCAGGGATGGTCGTCGCAATGCCAACCAGGACGGTTCCAACCCACATGGCAGGCAAATTGAAGAACTTGGCAATGCCCAAAGCACCATCAACCAGCCAATCGGCCCCCATCACAAGCCCCAGCAAACCAATGGTCAGAAAAAAACTTGCGATCATCAAAGTCATGCGCATTCCTTGCGGTGTTGTTCTTAAATTAACGGATTCATGCCGTTTTGACAATCCCAAAACCCATACTTTGACCCTGAATTTTCATGAATCACCTCTCTTACAAAGGGTTGCATCGCGCCCTCTTTTTGTATGAGGGTGTACTGAAAATCATGCACATCACGCTTGTGCCAGGACAAAAACCAAGCTAACATAAAAATTTGCCATGCATCGCATCGAAACCTTTCCAAAAACAGTTGCCGAGCGCCATCATCCTTACTTCTTGGTATCTGGAGACGATCCTTTTTTGTCGGAAGATGCCTTACAACAACTGGTCATGCGTGCACGTTTGCAACACGCTGATGTCAGCCCATCGACCATTCGCATCCAAAGTGCATCGGATTGGCCCACATTGTCGATGGCACTTGCCTCTCAATCTTTGCTTCAACCTCAAAAAATCATCATTTGCCGCTTTAAGGCCAGCATGCTACCGGCCCAACAAGATCGTCATTTGAGAACTTGCTTGGAAAAAATTCCATCGTCCACATGTTTGTATCTGATCACACCCAAACTGACAGCAGCACAGAAAAAAAAGGCCAGCATTCAATTTTTTGATCACCAAAAAAGACATCTTGTGGTTTGGCCAATGCAAGAACGCAGCTGCCAAACTTGGATCAAACATCGTGCCAACGGACTGCACTTAGACCTGACCACTGCACAATGTGCACAACTCACGCTTTCTTGCCAACATGAGCCCATGCAAATTGTCAATGCCTTGAACATCCTCGCCATAT
The DNA here is from genome assembly GCA_965661085.1 of Candidatus Comchoanobacterales bacterium. Taxonomy (GTDB): domain Bacteria; phylum Pseudomonadota; class Gammaproteobacteria; order Comchoanobacterales; family Comchoanobacteraceae; genus CBFIDA01. The sequence goes on from CBFIDA010000008.1 coordinate 50,805, forward strand.
CCTACAGCGGTACCAAAGTACCAAACGATGCTTTGTCACAACACTGGGGCACTGCCTCGACACACGGTATGTTTCAGATCATTGATCATGCGTTGACTGGACATTCCAATGCCTGTATGCATGGACTACAACAACATCGAGCCCAAAACAACACCCCCATTGGTCTCTTGTATGCCTTACACAAAACCATGCTGGACGCCCACACCATTCTACAGCTTGCACAAAACAAAATACCTTTAGAGCAAGCCATCAAACATGTCATCAAATGGCCCAGCAAGCAACGCTTGTATCAACAATACTTGCAAAGATCCTGCATCAAAGACATTGACCAACTTTTACAATGCATTGCCAGAATTGAAAAAACCCTGAAGGGCGTTGACACATCCGGTCAAGTTTGGCACCAACTGGACCACTTGCTGTACACCATTTGCCATACAAAACACCTCAGCGCTTTACACCAGACATTTTCCAAGATCACCCGATGACAGCTGAGACAATCACTCGTCTGTTGGCTGTGTGGATGCGGCATCGGTTGTTTTTGCTTTGGGTTGACTGAAGTGCATCACAGACAGTTCTTTGGCCACATAATCAGAGAGCGCGTTGGGATCATGGGAAGATTGGGTATTTTGAACAATATAACGATGGTAAAAGTCCGTGGCCATTTTTTTACCATCGTGTTTTGCCCATACCAAAACCGGCTGATAATATACGGTCAATTTGGCATGTTGCCACCACTGCGTTTCATTATAATGCAGCAGCTGTCCCCCCATAAGCACCAAAGCCACCAATGCGACACCCCGAAGTGTGCCAAAAACAGCGCCCAAAAGGCGGTCAAAACCGGACATGCTGGTGCATTGAACAAGCCGACCAATGATCATGCTGAAAAAGGCGCCCAACAACAACACACCTATCACCAAAGACACGACTGCCACCACACTACGCAAAGATGGCGAGTGTAAATAAGGTGTCAAAAAATCTGCAAACCACCGATTGAAATGTACAGCAGAAAAACCTGCCAAAACCCATGTGGCAATGCCAATCAGCTCTTTTAATGCACCTCGCACCACACTGATGATCATCGACAGCAGCATGATGCCAAGCAACAACCAATCAAAGCCAGAAAGTGTTTGTAAATACCCAAATAAGGTTTGAGATTTGGTCATCAAAGATTCAACATCACAGCATTGATTTGAAAACGGTCAGACAAGCGTTGTTTGACTGCAGCCACTGAGGATGGGTTCACCACATGCACCACCACTTTTGTGCGTAAAGGTTTGTTGGGGTCAACCATCGAACGCACATGTGCATCAAATCCTTGCTCAACCAATTCGATTTTCAGACGCTGTGCCCGCTCCACCGATGAAAAAACGCCAACCTGCAAGATGGCCACTTTTTTTCTGATTTTTTCATCATGAGGTCTGGCTTGTTCTATGCGTGGCGCACGCGCTTTAGATTGCACGAATGTTTGTTGACCTGATGCAACATTGGAAGGCAACTGAAACATGCGCAACGCATTGTGTAAGCGTGCAAGATGGTGTGCGGTGGCAATGAGTGCCATATGACTGGCAATTGAGGACGACGTGGGTGCAGCATGGGTGTGCACAGGCATGTTTGTAAGTTGATCCGTCGGAGCAACGTCCAAAACTTGCACATGTGTGTGTTGCATGGCAAGATCTCGAATGTGGTGACGTAGCAATTGTTGGTTTGCCAACTTTGCCGCTTGAAGGCGCTGTGCCATTGTCATGTTTTGTTGCTTCAAACGTGCATTGAGCGCATCGCGTGTGGCAATGTCTACACGCAATGCGGCAATTTCTTTACTTTTTTCACCCAAACTGACGACCGTCAACTCATGATTTCTGATGTAATGGCTGATGCCAGGTGCCAACAGTAAGCTGAACACACAGACAGCGGTAAAACCAATCACTTTGATATTTTTGAAACGATCCATGACGACTCCATTTAAAATGCATTACAACCCCTGATCTTGCTTGGGTTCAGGCATCAACTGCCGAATGCGATCCACCATCAAAAAAGAACCCATCACCACAATCACGGTGTCCAATCTATCATGTGCCAAAACCAACTCTGGGTCAAATAAAACATCGTCTTCAACCACAACGCGTGCTTGTGGCACAATTGATAAGACATAGTTTTTCATCATCTTGGGAGTATGACTGGCACGACCATGCAATGAAAAAAAATACCAAGCATCGACACGATGTATGAATGGGTCCAAACAAGCTCGCACGTCTTTGTCTGCACCAAAACCCGCAAACACAATCATGCGTTTCTGTGGGTATGTGCTGATCAAATTTTGATACAGTTGAAGGCATGCAGCAGGATTGTGTGCCACATCATAAACGATCTCACCATGTTGCAACACATGACGCTCAAAGCGCCCCATCAACTGAAAATCAGAAACAATCTTTTGTACCACATGCCAAGGCACAAAATGCACATCGCGCAACACTTCGACCGTTTGGTATATCGCAGCCAGACAACTTTCATGCATCATGGTGGATTTGTGGCATTTGACTGCCGTGCCTTGTGGCGTTGTGAATACCCATGAGGATCCTGATGCACAGGGCTTGACCTCAAAATCTCGGCCACGCACTCGACAAGGTATCTGGCATACAGCAATATGATCTTGCAATGTTTTTGGCAGACCCAGGCTGGCGTAAATGGCCGGCACATTTGATCTGAAAACACCAGACTTTTCAATGGCAATGGCATCCAAGCTGTTGCCCAGCAATGCCTGATGATCCATCGCTATGCTGGTGATGATTGCCACATCTGGATCGTAAACATTGACCGCATCAAGCCGCCCTCCAAGACCGACCTCTAGAATCAAAATATCTGGAAATCGATCAAAAGCTAATTTGACGGCTGCCATGGTGGTGTACTCAAAAAAAGTCAAAGGCGCACTCGACTTTGAAGCAACCCATTCAAAAGCCATCACCCAATTGGCCTCTGACAACATGCTGCCCTGATACAGCAAACGCTCACGAAATGTGTGCACATGCGGTGAAGTATAAACCGCTGTGGATTGTCCATTGGCCTGATAAATCCGTGCCAAAGCATGCGCAGTTGTGCCTTTGCCATTGGTGCCCGCAATGGTGATGATGCACGTACCTGGGGGCTTCGGGAGGTGGCGCACCAAAGGCTGCAAACGCTTTAAACCCAAGTCCATTTTTTTGGGATGCAACGACTCAATATAACGTAACCAGCTGGCAAATGTATCAGGTCGTGGCATGGTGGCGATGGTGCAATTTCAACAGGATGGCATGAATGCGATCTCTGAGATCACGTCGCGCAACGATCATGTCGATGGCACCCTTCTCAAGCAAAAACTCACTGCGCTGAAAACCCTCAGGTAGGGTTTGTCGAACTGTTTGTTCGATCACACGTGGCCCAGCAAAGCCAATCAAGGCATTGGGCTCCGCAATGATGACATCACCCAACATGGCAAAGCTGGCTGAAACACCACCTGTTGTTGGATCCGCCAATACCGTGATATAAGGCAGACGCTTTTCGGCCAGTCGCGTCAATGCCGCACTGGTTTTGGCCATCTGCATCAAAGACAACAAGCCCTCTTGCATGCGTGCACCCCCACTGGTGCAAAAACATATGAATGGACACCCCAATGCGATGCTGTGATGCACGCCTTGTACAAAACGTTCACCCACGGCAGCCCCCATGGAACCACCTATGAATGAAAACTCAAAAGCTGCCGCAACCACTTGCATGGATTTCAGCTGACCTTCCATCACAATCAATGCAGCAGACTCGCCGGAGCGTTTCTTGGCACGTGCCAAACTGTCCTTATATTTTTTGAATTTAAGGTGATCATGGCTGCAGACATCTGTTGCCAACTCCTTGGTGGAATCGGCATCGAAAAATTGTGTCAATCGATCACGGGCTCCAATGCGCAAATGATGCTGGCATTTGTGACACACCATCATTTCGCGTGTCAACTGTGCCGCATATAAGGTTGCCTCACAATTTGGGCACTGTGCCCAGACACCATCTGGCATCGATTTCTTTTCTGTGCCAGAAAATTGTAATGTGGGAAGAATTTTATCAAGCCAGCTCATGGTCAAAATCCGAGTTTCTTTCGTCGTATTATAAACCGATTTCTCTAAAAATAAAGGAATAACATGCGATCATTGACATAAAACTCAAAAATAAAACCCAAACATTACAGCGTTTTGAGTATGCATCACGTTTGTGAATGCCAACATCTGATGCCATGTGGATCAAAACAGCAACATACTGCGTTACTCAATGAGAGCAGACGCCACATTTAAGCACAGTATTCACAGTAAAAACTCATTCATCATCATGATCGGTACCGCATTCAAAGCATCAAGTCGACATGGTGCAACCAAAAAATTCAGCATTCTGACAACACGCATGATGTGGCGACAAGGTGTCCATTTGAATTCGGGATGTGGGACGGACATGCGTACTCTCAACATATCAGAAATCAAACCCCAACTGTTGATTGTTGGCATCTTAAGAGCACACTCCAGGCCCACCACGTGGCTTGTTGTCATCACCACTTGATGCGCCTGATGTTAGGGACAAATCTGAGGGTGAGACCCGTGTCTTTGGTGGAGCCAACCCTTTGGCTGGTATTGGGGAAGGCGTTTTTGTAGCTGTTTTCGATGGTTGTTTGGTCCGCCGTATTGCGTTCCGAATCATTGATCTTTTTGTGTTTCTCGCACGAGGAGGGCGGCTTCTTTTGTTGGAGCCACTTCTCCCTCCTTTTAGCACTGCTTTTCTGTCGTCTGTCAATTGCTGCAATCCCTTTAAGCCGCCTGACAATGCTTTGAAAACATCCAACGAGGTACAATCGGCGCGATACACTGCTTCAAATGCTGATCCCTTATCCACATCTTTTTGAAATATCAGACTTGGTATGGCCAACACAAATAGAATAAATCGTATCAAGATCGACATCGTATTCAGAACGATACGGATGGGCAAAGGCAAGGACTGATAAAACGTCAAGGGTGTTGTACGACCATATTTCCGAGCTGAAAGTTTCTTATCACAGTCCTGAGCCAAATTACCCAAACCTTTTACGCCCCCCAAAAAACCAGCCATCAACACATCCCCCAATGTGACGTCGGAACGATAACTCATTTGCCATGCCTGGCGAACATCCGCCTCTGTTTGAAATGGGTAGGTGACAAGGGTCAACACCAGCAACACCTTAGATCTTGTCAGTATAGACAACACATCTGCCACTGTACTCAGTGAAAGCACCAATAAAAATGGGATGACCTTTAATGAACGCGTCACAATATCAGATCCTCGCCTTTCAGATTTTGTTAATTTGTCTGCAAATTCTTTGCGCTCACGTGCATCAAAACCTGATACCAAAAACGCCATCATTGTCATGATGACTTTGTCAACCATACCCGCCGATTCTAAGTCCCAAATGAGGTCCTTCATCGTGCGCATTAGCTTACGACTCCGATCTTTCTTAAACAAAAATTCCTTTTCTGGAATGATGAATGGCATTACGCTGGCTTGTTGAAATAGAGCCCACAGAGTCTTTTCTTTTACGATGTCTTTAGAAACCAACTCCCCAACCTTACTCACCAAATATGCCAATGGCGGAAGGATCAGTAAACTCATGCCAACCCAATATGTGAGCTTAAAAAACTTCTCTCTTTAGAGGTATTGTTTTTATTGTACGTCATCCTGTTTCTCTCATTGATGTCTGTTACAGTATGGCCCACTATGATTAAAAATGGTGTGAATCAAATCATTTGGGGGCAAAATGCCAAAACCTTATACCATACAAACACAACATCAAAGCGGGGAACGTGATGTGTTGAAGCATTTAGACCAGCATAGTGTAGCATTTCAACACCCCATTGCAGACCATCAACGCATCTTTTTTAAGCGCATCCAACAGCATCCCATGTGGCGACAAGGTGTCCATGTGGATTGGGGATGCGGGACAGGTATGAGTACCCTCAACATATCACAAACCAAACCCCAACAATTGATTGTTGGCATTGACCAGTCGAAACAACGCCTGATGAAGCTTGCTTGGGCCCACGAACAAATCGAGATGGAAGGGTTTGCTCAACACCAAAATTGTATTTTGATTCATGGACGTATCGAAGACATGGCCCTGTTGTTTTTTGAATACAGTATTGAACATCAAGCACCATGCGTCCAGGCGCAAACATTTTTCTACCCCAACCCTTGGCCCAAACGCAAACATTTGAATAAAAGACTGCCAACACATCCCATCTTTCCCTATCTGATGCGTTTGTCGCCTCACATTGTCATGCGATGCAATTGGCAAACGTACGCAGCACAATGGCACTTTTGTGCAAAACATCTGCGACCAGACTTACACCATACGATGGCACGGCACACCCCCATTGACCCAATCAGTCTTTTTGAACGGAAATATCTCGAAACCAAAACACCGTGTTTTGAAGTCGTGTGCCATCCCAACACACCTGGATGAGGCTGTTCTGAATCACTTGCCTTGTACAACTGGAGAAATTTGTCTTTTGCCAGAAAAACGAATGGCAGTGCGTTGTGCCAATTGGTCTGAAGGCGATATGTTTTTTGTCGCTTTCACAGCTTTTGCTGTACCCGCAATGTGTCCCCCTTGCGTCAACAAACCTTTGTGCAACATCAGTTGGCCAGACAAAGATCGGGCAACTGCTGCAGCGACTGGGCGAGCGTGATGTTGAGCCCCCCCAAACATCGAGGTTGTTTTGTTTCGCAAACCATTTGCAGCCTTACCACCCTGCTGAAACCCAAAAACATCACCAGAGAGTGGTGACAAACCCAACATCTCAAACTGTTGTTGTAACATGGCCATCGTCGCTGCACCTTGATGTTGTTTCAAAAACTGTTGCATCAGCCGATCATGGTCGATCAACAAGCCTTGCTCTGTCATCACAACACCACTGTCATCGCCGTTGATGACACACTGCCCTTCTTGCACTTGTGCCTGCAACCATTGCCAATAAGCTTCGCCCAATTGTGTAGCATCGGCAGACTGACCTTCGTATGGCAGAGCATCCAAATCTGCCATCCAGTCAGACTTCAAATCTTCAGCACTGTCCAAGACCTGCCCCAGTAATCCTGTGTCGTCTCGTCGGGATAATGCATTGAGCCATTGCAGCAACAAAACTGGATCCTCAGCCAACCAAGCAAACCCACATGCGGGCAAGATCTTTTGTGCCAAAATGGGTGTGATTGTTGGCAGCAATATGGGTGGGTGACCTGTGGTAGGACGAACCTTGTAGCATGGTGCATCATATTCAGACATGGGCTGGTAGAAAGGGGACCATTCTGATAAAAAAGCGCCCTCCGCATCACTCAGCATGACCCTGTAATCGGTATGGATCATGCCCAGCTGCAAGAGCAAGGAGGCGGTGAAAATGGCATATTGCATGCGTGGCGACATGTTGGCACCACTTGTTTTTTGCATGGCGGCCATACAACGTGACAAAGCAACATGCAACAAAGGGCGATTGTTTTCTCTGGCATCTGGCAACAACTGAACCCACTCAGCATATTGATGGAGCACGGGTTGAAAAAAAGCCTCAAAAAGCTCTGAACCATCCAACAAAGCCCAACTTTTAAGTTGAACGATTTTTTTTTGATAGCAGGGTGGGTTTAAAATGCTCTCCGCAGAACGGATTTCATAAAGCGCAGAAAAATCATAGTCTTTATGGGCCTTTGAAATGGATTTTGATTTTTTTTTGGGGGACCGATCATTTGAAAACATGGCATTGCCTCCGTTGCTGCATGGTTACTCTAACAAAATGGTATAGGCGGCGCCAACCTTTCAAGATCATAGTGCACGCATGGCATCCCAAATCACATCTGGCAATCCATCGCTTGTCACACACCTGGGCAGTTGTACGTGACTGGGGTAACATGCATTGAGAAAATACAAGCCAGCAGCCGGCGCCATCGGCACCTGTGGATGACGATGTGTGCTGACCAACACCTCTGAAAGCCAGGCCTCATCACGCTGACCACGCCCCACACAAACGAGTGCACCAACCATGTTGCGCACCATATGATGCAAGAACGCATCACCATGCACCACAATACAAGTCACATGGTCTTGGGTATGGCAGTGGACACGATGAAGCGTTTTAATGGGGCTGTGCGCTTGACAATCGCCGCCCCGAAAACCACTGAAATCGTGTGTACCCACCAACAATTGTGCAGCTTGATGCATGCGGCTGAAATCACATGAATGCGGGCACCACCATGCACGATTGTGCCACCATACTGAAGCCATTGGTGCATGATGAATCACGTAGCCATACATGCGACTGCGCGCAGAAAATCGCGCATGAAAATCAGAAGACATGGGCTGAACCCAGCGACATCGTATACTGGCTGGCAAATGGGTATGCACCCCACGCAACCATTGTGTTGATGTGCGGACCGCACTGCTGTCAAAATGAAAAATCTGTTGGTGTGCATGGACACCGCGATCGGTTCGGCCTGAACCTTGCACAACCACAGGATGGTTGGCAACACGTGAAAAAGCATCCTCCAAAAAACCAGCAACGGTGATGACATCACGCTGACGCTGCCAACCGTAATAAGGAGTGCCATCATACTGACACCCCACGGCATAACGTTGCATGGGCTCAATCTTCGATTTGTGTGAGCAGTTGTGCCGCATAATCGCGCTGCTGGATATTGCCCTGTGTCAGAATCTCTTGCAACACTTTTTTTGCACTGGCAAAGTCTTCCATCTGCAAGTAAGCGCGTGCCAAGTCAAGTTTGGCGGGCACCGCTTCCGAAGATGCCAAATAATCAAATTCATCGGGATCAGCCCCAGTGTCCATCTTGATTTGATTTTGTTTGTCCCGATTTAAAGACTGGCCTAGAAAACGATCATACAACTCTGAACCCACAACGTTCCAAACCAAAAAACTCCAGAAGACAATACTCGCCAGCAAGATCAGAATGCCCGACATCCCACCAAAGCCAACTTGTGTCTGCCATGTTTGTTGTAGCATGCTCACATTGAATGCAATCCATGATTTCAATTGCATGGACCACTGTGTCGCCGCATCCAGGGGCAAATTCTGTTTGGTGGATGCCATATGTGTGAGCGCACGCATTTTTTCAGCCTGTAACGCATTGGTATGCTGTAACTTCTGAATGTAACCCATCAACTGCGGACGATTGAAACACCCCACAACGCTGCATTGGGCCCAAGCCCACTTTGATTGCACAAATACCATGGCCACCACGCTTTGGCGAAACCAATTCATAAACCCACCTCACATGTCAAGATCATCAAACATACTAACTGAAAAAATCTGACCGCTCAAGCGATCGCGCTCGCAATCATGTAGAAGACTCATGAGTGCGATGGCCATCAGAGCTTGTGGGCGACCCCACGCCTTTTTTTGGCACCGCGCACCAATGGGGTGAACATGTCACTGCTTCAGACATCGACGATTGATGCACCAAACCCATGCAATCCTTTTTACGCATGAACCGTGCTTCCTCCAGCCTGTGCAAACCGAAGTTTGGATGATCAGTGAAAAAATTGAAGGCCACAACATCTTTGATGGCCCAACGCGCAAATGGCCAATACCTATGCACGTGCAGTAACACCTCTTAGCGCATATTGCGGCCACCCGTCTGCCCAAAATCCATGTCCACTTCGTAATCATCATGACTGGTATCTTGAATCTCAACACCCACATCTTTTTCTGTGTCCAAATCACTTGCCGACACAAATGGCGACTTCCCATCCTCTGTATGAGCGCGCTTTGCTTTGGCTTGCGCCTGTTTTTGCAGCATCTCTTCAACAGAAACACCCAACTCAAATTGAATTTTGGCGTAACTGTTTGCCACAAACAGCCCGCCTTCACCGATGGCCGCACGCACTTCAATCGCACCAGATCCAGATTCACCACCCGCATCATCGTCCGCATTAGGCTGCGCTGACTTTGCAGGCAGCCACTCAACTTCACTCACGTCATCACCTTCCGACACATGCGCATCATCCTTCAGCAAACGATCGGTATTGCGCAACCGCCCAGCAACAGGTTGTGACTTGGATTGTTCATCGGGTTTGGATGGCGCAGACATTTCAAGCAAGCCCCACATGCCCTGCTGCATGATGGGCGTCGTTCTGAATTGTCAACCATTGTTCTGCAATTTGGATGCTGTTGAGTGCTGCACCCTTACGCAAATTATCGCTGACCAACCAGAAGGTCACAGCATGTGGATCTGTCAAACTGCGACGCAATCGACTGACAAAAACAGGATCGGTATCCACCCCATGGCTTCTGGGCGTCAGCGGGGCATCGGCCTCATCGATGACACAGACACCAGGGGCATCGGCCATGATGGTCCGAACATGCTCAAGGTCAAATGGCCCACAGAGCTTGACCGTCACGGCTTCACTGTGACCATAAAAAACTGGCACCCGAACCGTGGTACTGTTGACCAAGCATATTGCATCTTCAAAAATTTTCTGCGTTTCCCAATACAGCTTCATTTCCTCTGCTGTGAAGCCGTTGTCCGTCATCTCGTCGATGAATGGCACAACATTGAATGCAATGTCTTCACAGTATGGGCTACCAACTTCTGATGAAACATTGCCACCGTTGAGGGCTGCAATCGCTTCAGATGCCAAACGTGACACACCCACACGACCACTGCCTGAAACAGATTGAAATGTGACCACTTCAGCCGACACGACACCATAATGCGCACGCAGAGGCGCACACGCCAAGCAAAAAGGGATGGTGGCACAATTTGGATTGGCAATCATCTTGGGCGTTGGTGATGCTTTCAAGAAATGACCATTGATTTCTGGCACAACCAAAGGCACCTCCGCCATTCCCCTGAATGCAGCACTGTTGTCAATGACCGTACAACCGGCCGCCACCGCTTTAGGCACCAACGCTTTTGCAACGGCACTGCCTGCCGAAAAAAATGCCAAATCGACTTTAGAAAAATCGAAAGTCGATGCCTGCTCCACCATAAAACTGCGGTTTTGGCATGAGACTGCTTTACCCACAGAATGTTCACTGGCCAATGGATACAACGTATCAAGTGGGAAAGCACGCTCTGTCATCAAATTCAAAAACATTTCACCCACAGCACCTGTGGCACCAATCACTGCAACATTGATTCGGCGCATATTGATCTCCTCACTGTGATCTCAACCAGAAAGATTTTGGTTCTGCATCATTCAAACATTGGGGTGGCCAAAAAGCAAACATCTTGACATTGACGCTGTCACAATCCGGTTTATTGATTCGATTGCATGCGCATAGCATGCCCATGATCCACCACACAAGCGACCATGGCATCCCCACAAATGTTGACGGCGGTCCGCATCATGTCCAGTGCTCGATCCACCCCCATGATCAAAGCGATGCCTTCAACAGGCAAACCCACCTGCTTCAGGACCATCGAGAGCGTGATCAGTCCGACTCCAGGCACCCCTGCAGTGCCAACAGAAGCCAATGTGGCCATGATCATCACCGTCATGTAGTCTGTCAATCCCATGGTCACATGAAAGGTTTGGGCAATGAATACGGTGGGACACCCTGCATGATGGCAGTTCCATCCATATTCAGCGTTGCACCCAGAGGCACAACCAAAGCAGCTGCTTCATCCGAGACCCCCAAACGCTGGACCACTGTACGCAAAACCAAGGGCATGGCTGCGCTGCTGCTTGACACCCCAAAAGCAAAGAACATCGGCGTACGCATAGTGCGATAAAAATCCAGCAATGGCCGCCCAATGATGTATAGGCAACACCCATACACCAGAAAAAGTTGACACAACAAGACCACAACCACTGTCAAAAAATAATGCCCCAAAGACAAAACAGTGGCGAGGCCCGTTTGCAGCAACAAACGCCCCACCATACAAAATACCCCAAACGGTGCCAACTGCATGATGAGGGTCACCATCGCCATGAACACATGGTTCAGACAAGACAATACACGCTTGAGTGGTGTGATGTCTTGAGGCACATACAACATGGAAACACCAATAAAAAAAGCAAACACAATCACCTACAACATGTTGGCGCTGGCCATCGCTGCGAATGGGCGATGCGGAATCATCTGCAAAATGGTGTGCCAGGCATCCGGCGGGCTCGGTATATCTGGTGGTGGTGCCTGTAAGGCCACACCATGGCCGCCAACCTTGAACAACGTTGCAAACAATATGGCCAAACCCAATGCGACACATGTCGTCGCGAGATACATAAAAAACGTACGCCAGCCCATCGAGCCCAAATGCCGCACATTTTGCAGTTGGCTCAGCCCACATATGATCGACAACATCACCACGGGCAAAACCACCATCTGAATCAATCTGACGAAAACAGTGCCGCCCCAGTCAAACCCATACAATAAAGCTTTGAACACGGCATGTTGTGCATGAAAAAACACATGACACACAACAGCAACACCAAGCGCCATCAAAAATGCAAGCATGAGGTTGCGCCCCAATGTGGCGCTTGTGTGGGTTCGTTGTGTTTTAAAGTATTGCGTCATCCAACATCCATGGCGGTTATGCGTCGTTGTCATTTTAACAAAAGGGGCCCCTCAATGCACCCTCATTCACTTCTCGCATGGCACCGATCATCCAAACCTTGCAACCTCGATCCATTGAGGAATGCATCGCATTGATTTGTTTTTACTTTAACCCAAATGGCGCCTGGCTTACACCAAACAGAGCCATCCACTCATTGATCTCCATAAGCATCTATTATAAAATGAAAATATAAAAAGTCATGGAGGACACAATATGTTTTATGATTTACCCAGAGACGTGCAAAACAGCATCACCAAATGCCTCAACATGAAGGATTTCATTGGTGCAAAAAAAATCTATGACGACCATCATCGTCAATTGGAAACCCTTAATCAAAAGTCATCACACATGGAAGAGTGCTGAATGCAACATGCATGATGCAATGGCCCTTCAGATAAGTGATGATGGAGATCTTGCGATATCATTCAAATGCTCTACAATGTGATTTTTAGATAGAGCCGCACCATGTCAGATGCACATATCTCAGACACACCCAAGCAAAAAAAATCACACCAAACTTGTGCTCAAGCACGCGCGGAACGACTGCGAATGCTGAGACAAATGACTGGTTTGTCACGAGAAAAGGTGCATGACCGCTATGGAATCCCTCGGGGCACCTTACAAAATTGGGAATCAGCACGATTTGGAGGATTGACCCAAAAAGGCGCCAATCTCATCATGATGGCCCTGCGCGCCGAGGGGGTTTACTGTGATTTACAATGGTTGTTGCATGGCATTGGACAAGCACCGAGGCTGTTGTCGGCATCTGGTATTACCGATGAAACCGCCAATCATGAAACACTCAAGGTCGATCCTTCTGAGTCTTCAACCATTGCCGAGGAATTGCTGTGTTTTAGAAACCACAATTCTCAGAGCACCGACATGATGGTGGTGGATGACAGCATGGCACCCAATTTCAACCCCGGTGATTACGTTGCTGGCAACAAACGGTTCTTACAAGAAATTCAGCACACCATTGGTTTGATTTGTATTGTACAAACGGCCGGTCATGGCACACTTATACGCTATGTGAAACAAGGCACCGAGCCCGATCACTATGATTTGATTGCTTCCAATCCTTTTGCAACATCCATACATCGGCCACATCTTTACAATGTGGCCTTACTCTCATCTGCACCTGTCATTTGGCACAGAATCCCTAATGTTCCAACAGAGCGGATGATGCGATGACAGATCATCACACAGACATTGTCATCGTCGGAGGTGGCTTGGTTGGCATGACTTTTGCTTGTTTGATGGCCGATGCCAATCATCGCATCGTGCTGTTGGACCGTTGTCATGCGCCAGACCCAATGCCCACGGCAACCATGGGGCGGGTGCATGCCTACAACATCGCCTCACAACATCTGCTCCAATCACTCGATGTTTGGTCTCGCATCCCTCAGATTGCCTGCGCACCGTTTCAATGTATGCAAGTCACCGCTTTTGGGAAGCGCCCTGAGCTGACCATTACCGCGAAAGACATTGCGCACACTCACCTAGGACATTTTATACCCAGTGATGTGGTACGCGCTGCATTGTATGAAGCGTTAAAGACCAGGCCCAATGTGCATTGCATATGGCAAGACACTCCCATTGGGCTTCACAATCAACATGATGGCATCATCCTTGAAAGCCGACAACACAGGATACACGCTAAAATTCTGGTTGGTGCCGATGGCGGTCGATCCTGGGTAAGATCACAAACACCCATTCGTTTTCGCACCCATGCTTATCATCAACGCTGTATGGTTGGTTATGTTGAATTTGAAGGGGATCATCAACAAACAGCATGGCAACGCTTTCTGCCCACTGGGCCCATCGGCCTGCTGCCGCTCAACCAAAATCGTTTCTCTCTGGCATGGTCATTGGACGACAAGCTGGCAAAAACCTATCAAAATCTTGATGATGGCGCGTTTTTAAAACTCGTATTTGCCCAAAAATTACCACCAAGCATTCATGCCCTGACACAGATCTCACAGCGTAAAGATTTTCCCCTACTGGCTCTGCATGCGCACCAGTATGACCATAATCGTACCGTATTGATTGGAGATGCTGCCCACGCCATTCATCCATTGGCGGGACTGGGCCTCAACCTTGGCTTGCGTGACGCACAAACTCTTGCTGTGGCACTGCAACGCCATGGCATGCATCACTTTCGTGATGCATTTGATACATATGCACAACAACGAAGGCCGCAAAACGCTGTGTTCATGCACGGCATGACCGCATTTAACAGCATCTTCCGTCACACGAATCACTTGAGCCAGGCCCTACAAAATTTGGCATTGACCACCCCGCAATACTTACCCTGGCTTAAACGCGCATTGGGCTTGTATGCTACACATTTGGACAGCGATGAGATTTGGTGTAAAACACGCTGATAACCCGCACACATGGTTCACTGCAGAGGCAGCCGATTCAGCGCATGAAAAACATGACGTGCATGCCCTAGGCGTGCAGCGCGCCGCTGATATTTGGTTTCAAGTTGTTTACAATAGGCATCATAAACAGGCGGACAATCTACCAGCTCAAAACCAGACTGCGCGAAGCATTCAGCAATGTGCAACCCATAATCGTCATGATCCGTGATCACATGCAACCACCCGTCTTGCTGCATCAACGGTGACAAGCTTGCCAACCATGCACGTTGCACCAAACGGCGCTTGTGATGTCTTACCTTGGACCATGGATCGGGGTACAACAGCTGCACTGCAGCCAACGTCTGGTCAGGCACATGCTGCAACACTTCCATCACGTCATCTTGCACCAAAACCACATTCTGGTGGCCAGCTGAGGCCAGCTTTTGTATGGCCGAGGCAATGCCTGCAGGATAGACTTCAACCCCAATGATCAAATGATCAGGCAGCGCACTGGCCAAAGCCAGCAAAGAATCGCCCATCCCAAAACCAATGTCCATCACAATCTTGGCAGACGTTGCTGCAATCAATGCTGGCAATGCTGTGGGTGACTGACAACAGGCATGGGCCTCCAAATCAGACAATGTGGCTTTTTGAGAAGGTGTCAAACGACCCTGCCGACGCACAAAACTTTTAATGGTTCTTGGCGAATGTGACATTTTTGATCCAATTCAAGCTCAAAGAAACCATAGCACACTTGATGACGATTACAACCATACGCAATCGGAAGTTGCCTCCCAAACACCCAGGGCCATCTCAACAAAATTCATCAAATATTTGCATATATCTGTGGCCATTTGCCATTTTTGGTTCAAAATGATGTTTGAATTTCTTACAACAGAGAACGCATGGATGGCGTTCTTCAAAGAAGCACTCGATCACATGATATTGAAATATCACACTTCATTTTACACGTGGCATTTTTCACTACCATTTCTGGTTGGGATCGTGATTTTCTGGCGACATTTAAATGTTAAATTTTCATGAAGAAACTCTATCCTTAAATTGGAATGGCATTGACAGCATGTTGACAAAATTGCATCATGGCCTTGGAGGAACGCAACATGGTCAAAAAACTTGGTTGGATTTGTTTGGCTGGATTGTTGTCTTGTTTGATTGTAGCCATGGTTGCCATGACCACGCTTAAGCACATTTCTCCACAAATGTTCAAATCCAAAATTCATACGATTGTCAACCAGAAAACCGCTCAAACTTTGATCATGGACGGTGAAGCACATTGGTCACTTTTTCCTTGGGTTGGGTTCATCGTGCATGATGTTGCAATCACCAACCACAATCCTGACTACACACTCGATGTGTCGGCCCCAAAAATAGAAGTGCACATCAGCCCCTTGTCCCTGTTAATCGGCCATATTGGCATTGAAGCCGTCAGACTGATCCAACCCAAAGCCACCATGCATTTGCATCAGCCCAGCGTCAAATATTTGCCATTGTTCTCTGCATTCTCATTGCTGCCCAAAGAGCTGGCTGCACAATTTGACCTCATCAATAGCCCCAATCTGTCTTTAGACGCTGGCTTCAACTTCGACATCCTCCAAGGACAACTGACCGCATCAACCGATCACCGTCGTGTGCAGCTGTCTCAGTTCAATGCCCACGCCAACCACATTCAAGACACCAATCCATACTCTCTGAGTTTTGAAGGCATTTATCGCGATCAAACCAGTCACCAACCCCCACAACCGGTCCATTTCAGCACCTTGATCCACAATACCCCCGACCATTATGCCTTCAACAACAGCCACTTGATCATCGATTACACCTCACCCAATCACACAAAATCGGTTTGGCAGCTGAATGGCGATGTACACATCACACATGACCTCTCTCACATTCAAATGACCCATTTGGTTGCCAGCACTGCCGAGTTTCGCGCTCAAGGACAATGGTCGATCGATGGGGACATGCAACACATGCATGGCCATGTTTCAGCACCTCCCTTTAACTGCAGAGGGGTGCTTAAAAATTTTGACATCGATGTTGATGCCCAGGACCCCCATCGTTTGACCCACTGCACTGGGCATCTGGACTTTGCACCAACGGATATTAAATTTCGTGGCCAAATTGATGATGTTGCGCTGCAGGGGGTGTATCATGCCAATCATGCTTACCCAAATCATCTGCACCTCAACACCCTTGACCTGAAGCCTTTGCTTCCTAGTGCCACACTTGTAAGCAAACCAACACTTCATCCACTGCAGTCCATGTTCAATCTGTTTGATGTCATTGACATGGACACGTTGCGTTTTGGTGCACTACAGGGCCATCAACAACATTGCGTCAAACAGGGCACACGACACCATTGCCACATGAGCATGTTTTTGGATGGCCAACTCGATGGCATCATTGCTCCCAACCAGGACAATGGTTTGGGCTGGACCATAGCGTTGTCTGGTCAACACATCACTCTAATGCCTCTGCTTGCACTGCTGCCAAACATCAAAGGATTTTCAACCATGGGCACCATTTCTGGCACAACTCAAATCCATTTCATGCCTCAAGCTTCCAAACATCAGGCATCACTGACTTACCAAGGCAATTGCCAATCGTCTGCCATTGACAGCAGAGGTTTTTCCTTTCAACAACAATTCATGCATCCAGAACATCATCATGCTTTTCTGAAGCTGCAACCCAGTCATGAGGAACATTTTCAACACCTCAGCATGCACTTCAACGGTGTCAATGAAGCCGTCTCGATCGATCAAATGAAAGTCAAGACAAACAGCTACAGCACTGCAACACAGGGGTTTATTGACCTAAACTCTGGCGCATTGAGTTTTAAAATGCATGTACAAGGTCGCATGCCTGAAATACCGAACGCAGCCTACCGAATCTTAGGCACTTGGCCCAATTATCTAAGATTGATCAAAGACCTCTCCACACACTGATGATGCGACAATGAAAATACGGCCTTTGGATGACTTTGCTGCAGTGTTATGCCAATGGCAACGCGCGCATGGTCGTCATGATTTGCCATGGCAACAGCCAAAATTTGAGCCTTATCGGGTTTGGATCTCAGAAATCATGCTGCAACAAACACAGGTTCAAACAGTGTGTGGCTATTTTGAGCGGTTCATGGCGCGTTGGCCAAACTTGATGACTTTGGCCAACGCTCATGAGGATGAAGTGCTACAAGCCTGGAGTGGTCTTGGTTATTATCGTCGTGCCCGTCATTTGTATGCGGCCGCCATACAAATGGCTGAAACTTTTGGTCAAGTGCCAGACACCCTGGATGCTTTGATGGCATTGCCTGGGGTCGGTCGCTCCACTGCCGGTGCCATTTTATCGCTGGGCTTCAACCAAAGTGCACCCATCTTAGATGGCAATGTTAAAAGAGTCTTTGCACGACTTCATGGTGTATCCACGCCTCCCAATGAACGTGCTACTGAAAAGGCACTTTGGCAACTGGCCGATCACTATGTCCAACATGACCAACCTGGCGCACACAATCAAGCGTTGATGGATTTGGGAGCAACACTGTGTACCCCCAAGCACCCCAGCTGTCTTGATTGCCCATTTCAATCATGCTGTCATGCACATCAACACAACATGACCACCATCCTGCCAAAAAGCTTGCCCAAAAAACCCAAAAAAAAGCACACGCTGACGCTGTTCTTGGTACAATACCAAGATGTCTTTTGGTTGACGCAAAGGCCTTCTGACGGCTTGTGGGCAAAATATTGGTGTTTCCCTGAAGCCACCGAAACATGGCGTGATGGTCTATTCAATCGCCTTCAGCATGATGTGGACACCTGTCATGAGCTGCCCCCTTTTTCACATCAGCTCACACACATCCAATTTCAAATACAGCCCATATGGCTCATATGTCACACACGCCCCCGCCTTGAAACCCTTGATTCCAATGGTCATTGGTTTGACATCGCGTCGTTCGCATCTCTGGCACTGCCAAAACCGGTAGAAAAATGTTTGAAAGCATTGGCAGCCTGGCAACAAGACCATGAACAGTAAGACTACCCCTATGCTGATGTGTTGCCATACAACGCTTGCTTTCAAGACACCTACCCACGCTCAAAAGGCCTCAATCGAGGCACTTCAAGCACATGTGTTCCCTATGTCAGAAAGTTCTGATACAGTGAGTAGGTTGGATGTTTGATCTTGTCTACATGTGAGCCCCCACCATGATGTCTAAAAAAATATTTTGCACCAAACTACAAGCTGAGTTAGAAGCTTTACCCATGCAGCCTTTACCAGGTCCCTTGGGTGAAAAAATTCATCAATCGATTTCTAAAAAGGCTTGGCAAGCTTGGCTCAGCCACCAAACCATGCTGATCAACGAGTATCGATTGAATTTGATGGATGCCAAAGCGAAAGCTTTTCTCCACGAAGAAATGGAAAAGTTCTTTTTTGGCGAATCCTCAGCACCGCCACCTGGATTTGTGCCCAAAAAACCAGATGACAGTTGAACTTTCTAACCACAGACCTAGCCTGCCATCGATCTTTTTTGTTGCAGTACTGGTTTGTATGGCGTGATCCCTTACATTTTTTACTTGACGATGGGGGGATGGATCGCTTTAATGATCAAATGTGTGGCCAGATAGCTCAGTTGGTAGAGCAGTGGACTGAAAATCCTCGTGTCGGCAGTTCGATTCTGCCTCTGGCCACCATCGCTTTAAAACAATAATCGCGCGGTACGTTTATGGATTTTGCTCGCATCAATGGTTTGTTTAAATTGCTCTTGGCATTGTGCACGGTGCTTTGTACTTTGGGGTGTCCCTCTGCCTTTGCAGACAATCCATTTCAACTGGACATTGTCAATCATTCATCCAACATGATGTATTTCCACACAGCCGACCACCGCCATTTCAGTTTGATGCCTCACGACCATTTTTGGGCCAAGACTCTACCGATTGGATCCTTACAGTACGGTTACTTTGATGTTGAAAACAAGGTTTTGATTCAAATTGACACACCGCAACATTTCAATCACCAAAAACAACTGTGGATCAAATGTGTCGATGATTCAAAAACCAATCGCCCTACTTGTCAATTCAGCGGCACATAACACATGTCTACACCCTCTTTCAACCAAGCCCCCATTGGTCTGATTGATTCTGGCGTGGGTGGTCTAACCATTGCCAGAGCCATACAGCGTGTTCTACCTTTGGAGCGCATGATTTATTATGCTGACACGGCACATTTACCTTATGGCAATAAGTCACCCCAATTCATTCAGCAGCGCTTGATGACC
>CBFIDA010000009.1:0-48268 GCA_965661085.1 Candidatus Comchoanobacterales bacterium
CCTTGAAAAAAAACACCCCACGTGTTTGAAACAGGTCATAAACTTCATCAAGCATAGGTTTTTGATGGAGGAACCACCATGTTTTCACCTGATGTAGAGAAAGAACTGAATGAATCGTTTGCATATGCCAAGCGAAAACGACATGAACATGTCACCATTGAACATTTCTTTTTGGCATTGATGGAATTGCCGCATGTGACAGAAATGTTGCGCCACTTTCATGTTGACATCAAATTGTTGCGTCGACAATTGATTGATCATGTCGATCATCATGCAACTGAAGCCCTGGGGCAGCACGACTACGAAGCCCTGCCTTCTATGAATTTTCATAAAGTATTACAGCGGGCCATTTTTCAGGTCAATGCCATGGGTAAGACAGAAGTGAATGTTGAATCGACACTGTTGTCCATGTTGGCTGAAACATCGAGCAAAGTTGTATTGTTGTTGAATGAGTATAACATTTCACTGGATGCTTATCGCTTGTATCTCAGTGGTGCCCAACCACAATCTTCACATCCACAATCCAATGTCGAAGAAAACTATTTCTTTATGGATCAAAACCAAAACATTGATATGGTTCAGAATGAATCCATCATTGATAAGTACACGGTCAATTTGAATAAGTTGGCGCAGATGAAACAGTTTGATCCGGTTGTTGGACGTGTCGATGAAATTCAACGTTTGGTGCAGATTTTATCGCGTCGGGTGAAAAACAATCCGTTGCTGATTGGTGAGCCTGGTGTTGGTAAAACATCTGTGGTTGAAGGCTTGGTGCAGCATTTGGTGGCTGGAGAGTGCCGACAACTTGCAGGTTTTACTGTGTATCGCTTGGATTTGGCAATGTTGCTTGCGGGTACAAAATATCGTGGCGACTTTGAAAAGCGGTTTAAATCTCTGTTCAATGAGTTGGAGTCGGCTGAAAAATGCATTTTGTTCATCGACGAAATTCATACCATTGTGGGTGCCGGTTCGGCATCTGGTGGTGCCATGGATGCTGCAAATCTCTTAAAACCATTATTGACCAAAGGCAGCATTCAATGCATTGGTGCCACGACTTATCATGAGTACCGCAATTCCATCTTGAAAGACAAAGCGTTGGTCAGGCGATTTCAAAAAATTGACATCATGGAACCCAATGCAGCGGACGCATTCGATATTTTAAAAGGATTAAAGGATCGCTATGAATCACATCATGCCGTCAGGTACTCAGAGGAAGCCTTGAAAGCAGCGGTAGATTTGTCGGTGCGCTATGTCACAGATCGTTTTCTACCCGATAAGGCGATTGACATCATTGATGAGGCTGGTGCGAAGAAACGACTTAAGCGTCACTATCAAACGCCACCACACATCAACAAAAAAGACATAGAGACCACGATGGCCGATATGATGAATATTCCTGCGGCACAAGTGACAACGTGTGATCGTCAGCAGTTGCGACATCTTGAGCGTGATTTGAAAACCATGGTATATGGTCAGGATCATGCCATCAAGTCTTTGGCCACCGCCATCAAACTTTCTAAATCAGGTTTGGGCAACGATAAAAAACCCATCGGATCGTTACTTTTTACAGGTCCAACTGGTGTTGGTAAAACCGAAGTGTGCATTCAATTGGCAAAAACCTTGGGCATTAAGCTGTTGCGTTTTGACATGTCTGAATACATGGAAAAGCACACGATGTCTCAGTTGATTGGGGCGCCAGCTGGGTACGTGGGCTATGAACAAGGCGGTTTGTTGACGGAAGCTGTGATTCGCAATCCACACGCTGTGTTGCTGCTTGATGAGATTGAAAAGGGTCATCCAGATTTGCTGAATCTTTTGCTACAAGTGATGGATTATGGTCGATTGACAGACAACAATGGCAATGTTGCCGATTTTAGAAATGTGATCATCATCATGACGAGCAACACAGGTGCAGAGTGTTATGAAAAATCCGAGATTGGTTTTGTTGAGCATGACAAACACATGGATCAGGCGGAAGCCATTCAGGGATACTTTAAACCTGAATTCAGAAACCGCCTCGATGGCATCATTCAATTTTCACCGTTGAATGAGAAAAGTGTTCAGCTGATTGTGGAAAAATTCATCACACAACTGGAGGTACAATTGGAAGCAAAAGGGGTCTCGTTTAAGATTTCGAAAAGTGCAAAATCATGGCTTGCAGAGCATGGTTTTGATGCCAAAATGGGTGCCAGACCGATGGAGCGTTTGATCAACAACAGCATCAAAAAAGCACTGGCCAATGAGCTGTTGTACGGCCGCCTAATCACGGGTGGAAAAGTTAAGGTTCATAAGAAACAAAATGCATTAGACATAGAAACCATAGAAAAATGATCCATCTGGGGGCACTTCGGTGCCCCTTTTTTTATCGTGATTGTGTGGCAACCCATGGTTGCTTTATCACAAAAAATTTGTCAAGATACACACGGTTTCTTTCTCAAAAGGCGGGGCATTATGCCAAAAGAAGATCAAATCAAGTTGATGGGCCGGGTGCTTGACACGTTGCCAAACACGACCTTTAAAGTTGAGCTTGAAAATGGTCACGTTATTGTGGCGCATATTTCAGGTAAAATGCGCAAACACTATATACGTATTCTCAAGGGTGATACCGTAGAAGTTGAGATGTCTACCTATGACATCAGTAAGGGGCGCATTGTGAAAAGGGTGTTGCATCCTCCCAAAGACACACCTGCCTCGTCGTAGTGGCATCACTTTTTTTGTTTTTGTAAAAATGCTTGCAGCAACAATTGCGCTGTGTCTGTTTGTCTGAGCTCGGCCAACATTTTGGCATGTTGCATCATGTCGACTGGTTTGTCGTCAATCATTTTCATCTGTTTTTTGATCGCGTGCAGCGCTTTTTGAGGCTTCATGCACAATTGGCGCTCCAGTTGTAAGGCATCTTTTTTGGCATCAAGCGTAACCCGGTCACACAGGCCAATGTTTTTTGCCTCGTCTGGCAAAATGCGTTGACCAGACATGAAATACAATGTCGCCTTTGTTTGGCCAATTCTTCTTACCACATAAGGGGCAATCATCGCTGGCATCAATCCAAGATTGATTTCATTGAAGGCCATGTATGAAGACGCATCAAGCAGTGCGAAATCGGACAAGGCCAATAAACCAATGGCTCCCCCCATGATGGCACCTTGTGCTGCAGTGATGATGGGACATGGGCATGCATCCATCCATGTCAACACGTCTGCCAAGATTTTGGTGTCCTGGAGGTTTGCCTCAACAGATTTTTGTCCACTTGCGCGCATATCATGCAGGTCAGCGCCGCTTGAAAAGTGATGTCCATGCGCCATCAAGGTGATGCCCACAGGAGGCGCGTCATGCCATTTTTGAAAATGTTCGGCCATGATGTGCAGCATGGCCTGGTTCAAGGCATTGGCTTTTTCAGGGCGATTAAAAATCACATGAGGCCATGAGGGTGTGCCAGCAATGATGATGGCTTGTGTGTTGTTTTCCATGTGTGACTCACATTCTAAAAATGCCAAATTGTGTTGGCTGGGTACAAATGCTGGCAGACAATCCCAAAGCAAATCCAAGGATGTCACGCGTTTCTGTAGGGTGTATGATGCCATCATCCCACAAACGAGCTGAGCCATAAAAAGCCGTGCTATGCGTTGCATGGTCATCAAGATATGAGGTGTTCTGTGCCTCTTTGCCAATGGTTTGCATCACATGCTGCACTTGTTGTCCGCCCATGATGGCCGTTTTGGCATTTGGCCACTGCCAGAGGAAGTCAGGATCGTAGGCACGTCCACACATGGCGTAGTTGCCGGCGCCATAGCTGCCGCCAATGATGATGGTGTATTTGGGAATGTTGGCATTGGCCACTGCCATGACCATTTTTGCGCCATGCTTTGCAATGCCTGATCGTTCAGCTTCCTTGCCCACCAAAAAACCATTGATGTTGTGTAGGAAGAGCAGGGGCGTTTGCCTTTTGCAACATATTTGTATGAATTGTGCTGCTTTGACCGCACTTTCGCTGTTTAGGATGCCATTGTTGGCCAAAATGCCGATGGTGTGTCCCATGATTTTGCCAAAGCCACACATCAATGTTGTGCCAAATTTGGGCTTGAATGGCATCAGTTCAGAGCCATCAAGCAAACATGACAGTATGCCGTCCATATCTGGTAAATGTCGGGAGTCGTTTGGGATGAAACCCATGATTTCATGCATGGCTGTGTTTGGTGGCACAACATCCAAAGGTTTTTGCGTGTGGGATGACTGCAAGTGTGCAATCTTACCGCGCATCAAAGAAAGCGCATACGCTTCATCAGGTGCACTGAGGTCGGCAACACCTGAAACACGACAATGCACATCGCTGCCCCCCAAGGTTTCACTGGAGACCACTTCACCGGTGGCTGCACTCACAAGTGGTGGGCCAGCCAAGAAAATGGTCGATTGTTTCTCAACCATGATGACTTCGTCCGCCATGGCTGGAATGTAAGCCCCTCCAGCTGTGCACGCCCCCATAACCACAGCAAACTGCGGTATCCCAGCAGCAGACATTTGGGCTTGTTGTTGGAAAATGCGACCAAAATGATCGTGGTCCGCAAACAACTCATGCTGTTTGGGAAGAAATGCACCACCAGAATCGACCAAATAAATACAGGGTAGATGGTGTCGCATGGCGATGCGCTGTGCACGTAAATGTTTTTTGACGGTGATGGGGAAATAGGTACCGCCTTTCACAGTTGGATCATTGGCAATGATCATACAGGGTCGAGCGTGGACAAAACCAATCCCGGTGACCAAGCCACCAGAAGGCAAATGAATGTCTGCATAAAGGTGATGGCCTGCCAGGTCTGAAAGCTCCATGAAAAAAGAGTTTGGGTCCAGCAAGACCTGAATGCGCTCATGCACAGATTTTTTGCCCCGAGCTTTGTGCCGTGCTTTTGCTGTCTCAGACCCACCTTGCTTGGCCATATGACGTTCGCGGTAAAGCCAATCCGACCAAGGTTGGTAGGCTTCATGGTTTTGTTTCAGTTCTGCTTCTGAAAGTGCGTGTTTCAATTGCATGCTTGTTCGACCTCCATGGCCATGGCAATGGCCTCTCCACCACCAATGCATATGGCAGCAATACCGCGATGTTTTTGCTTTGAAACCAAAGCGTGATAAAGCTGTCCCAAGATGCGTGCACCAGACATGCCCAATGGGTGGCCCATGGTGCATGCGCCGCCCAACACATTGACTTGATCCATATGTAAATCTAGGGCATCAATGTTGTGTAAAACCGTGATTGCAAAAGCTTCATTGATTTCGAAAAGATCCACATCTGACATGGACCATCCAAGTTGGTTCAGCAAGGACCGAACGGCAATTGCCGGTGCGCGCATGAATTGCGATGGTGGCACAGTGCTGCACGCGTATCCCAACAACCAGGCTTGTACCTCATGTGGTGCAATGCAGTCTGGGTGTGCAATCGCACAAACGGCAGCACCATCGGCAAGACTGCTTGCATTGGCAGCAGTGATCGTGCCTTGATCAGAAAAAATGGGCTTCAATGTCGTCATTTTATTTTGATTGAAGGCATGCGTTGTTTCATCGGGTTGAGGGTTGTTGGCATGTGGTTTGCCGACAATGCTGCGAGTCACCGACTTTAGAGACAAACTGTTGATGTAATTTTGGTGGCTTTTGACCGCGTATGCATCCTGTTGCGCACGAGTGATTTGGCCACGATCTGCTTCAGCGATGCACCCCATGGTTTGCCCGTGGCTGGTCAGACCATCCATCATCATATGATCGATTGGGTTGGATGAGGCCTGTGTGTTTTGCGGTGTTTGACGCGGCAACAAGTAGGGGGTCAGGCTCATGTTTTCCATGCCACCTGCCAAGATCATTCTGCTGTGTTGTAAACAAATCTGATCGTGAGCCAATGCAATGGCCATCATGCCAGAACCACAAACTTTGTTGACATTGAGAGCATCGAGACGCTTATGCTTGAAACACTCGGTGGCCACTTGCTTTGCTGGATGTTGCCCAGATCCAGCATTCAACACTTGTCCAAGGATGATTCGATCGACATGGGTGTTCAAGGTGGGTGACGCATGCAGTAAGTCTGCCACACAGCTTGCGGCAAGCGTTGTAGCTGGCGTTTGCCGATGCATGCCTTGCCAAGCGCCAATGGCAGTACGCCTGAAATGCATCCAAGCACTTTTTTGATGGCGTCCCATATTATGATCCCATATATGGGCGCAGCAATTCACGCCCAATCAACATGCGTCGAATTTCATTGGTGCCTGCACCTATCTCGTACAACTTGGCGTCACGCAACAAACGCCCAGCTGGATAATCATTGGTGTAACCATTTCCACCCATGCACTGAATTGTTTCCAGAGCCATTTTCGTGGCATTTTCAGAAACATACATGATGGCGGATGCCGCATCAAAACGCTGCATACGGGCTGCATCTGCCAAGCGGGCGACGTGGCATGCCCAAGTACAGCTGGCACCAAATACGGTGTACAAGTCTGCGATTTTTCCTTGCATCAACTGAAATTGACCAATCGACTTACCAAATTGTTTTCTTTCTGCAAGATAGGGCAGCACCACATTCATACACTGTTGCATGATGCCAAGGGGACCACCACACAAAACAATGCGCTCATAGTCCAAACCACGCATGAGTACAGCCACGCCTTCATGGACGTTGCCCAAAATTTGATCGCGAGGCACCACACATTGATCGAAAACGAGTTCACTGGTGTTGGAGCCGCGCATCCCCAATTTATCGAGTTTTTGCGCAGGATGCCATCCTGAGCAGTGGTCATCAATGATGAAAGCTGTGATGGCTTCCTCACCATCTGGTTTTGTGGTTTTGGCGTAGGTGATGACAACTTGAGCGTCTGGGCCATTGGTGATCCACATTTTATGACCATTGAGGACGAAATCACCATTTTCGTTTTCTTTTGCACTGAGTTTTAAGGCGGTGACATCTGACCCAGCTGAAGTTTCACTCATGGCCAAAGCGCCCACATTGTCTCCAGAAATCAACGATGGTAAATATTTTTGCTTCTGTGCGTCTGTACCATGACGATCGATTTGGCTGACACACAAGTTGGCGTGTGCACCATAGCTCAAGCCCACAGATGGACTTGCCTCACTGATGAGTGCCATGATCAATAAGTGATCCAGATATCCCAGGCCTAAGCCACCAAATTGTTCAGACACCGTCACGCCCAACGTGCCCATGCTGCCCATGCGCTGCCATAGATGCTGAGGAAATACGTTGGTTTGATCGATGGCTTCTGCCAGCACAGCAATTTCTTCTTGTGCAAAGCGGTGGACGGTGTCCAACAACATGCGTTGCGCATCGGTCAAATCATGCAAAAAATCCGTAAAACGCATGTCAGCTCCCTCCATTGGAATCTATTGATATTAGACAAAGGGGCGCTTGCCTGCAACCCTTTGCGAAAGGCCAGCCTAGAAGGGGCCTTATGCATTCAGATGCACCTCATGTCGAGATGCTGATGATGCCTAGAAAAGATTCAACTTTCTTGTGGTATTTTGGGTGGGGGTGTCGTGTTGGATGGCACCATGTCTGTGCCAATTGGTGGTGTTTGGGTTGAATTGCCGTAAGGAGGATGTTATGGTGAGACTTTTAGGATCCACTTCATATGGATGCATTTGTTTTTATGCAACAACATTGGTTGTTGTTGCTGGTTTTTTTGACAGCCACGGTCTTCTTGGTGTTGTACCATGAGGACCGATCGTTTTTGATTGCTCCGACTGATGTGATGCAAGCGATCTCCGATGGGGCTTGTCTGATCGATGTAAGACCGGAAAACACGCGCACACACCACATTTATGGCGCCCAAATGCACCCATTTGAAGATGAAGTGATCACGCTGCCACTGACCATTGCAAAAACCCAACCCATCATTCTGTACTGTGACGCGATGGGTTTTGCCCCCAAAGCGAGAAAAATACTGCTTCAAAAAGGTTACAGCAATGTGAAGGTCATCGAACACGGGTTGTCTGCTTGGATTGCAGATGGCTTGCCCATTGTCACGCACGAATCAGGAGATCACACATGACCCAAGTTAAAATGTATACAAAAACTTATTGCCCATATTGCGACCGAGCCAAATCGCTTTTAGCACTTTACAATGCCCAAGTCGAAGAAATCAATGTGGAACATGATTTGGCGGCATTTCAGAAGCTGTGTCAAACAACAAAAATGAAGACGGTGCCACAAATTTTTATTGATGACACCTTCATCGGCGGGTATGATCAACTCAATGCGCGCCATCAAGCGAATGATCTTGCGCAACTCTTTAACGATGAATAGCCCTAGGAGCATGACATGACTGAAGCCACACCCAATCCTGAATTTTCCATCGAGCATATTTTTGTCAAGGATTTGTCATGGGAAGCACCAACCCCCCTTCATATGTTACAAAAAGGATGGAAGCCCAATGCCGAAGTAAAAATGCAACACAGCCATCAAAAGGTCAGTGATGATGGTCATCATCAGGTTTCTATCACCACAACAGTCACGGTCAGTATTGACGATCAACAAGTTTTTGTTGCTGAAGTCGTACAATGTGGTACCTTTTTGTTGAAGAATTTTGAAGCCGACCCACTGGAGCATGTGCTAGAAGTGTACTGTCCAAATGTACTGTTGCCCTATGCGCGCCAACATCTTTCAGATATGATTGTCCGCGGTGGTTTCCCGCCATTGTTCATTGGCCCAGTTGATTTTGAAAGCCAGTTTGCGGCCAAGAAAGCTGAAAGTGCGAAATAAACCATTTGTTTGCTGATGTCTTGGAACATGCCAAACCCTAAAAGACCCGAATTACACTTCATGATTCGGTGTTTTTTAGGGTTTTCTCATTTGCTATGGGCACTTTGTGGCCTACTGTTTGCTGCAGCATTGTTCGATGCTGGATTCATACTGATGGTCCAACATTTGATTGATCAAAGTGTGTCCCATCATGGTCATTTGCATGCATTGGCATGGTTTGCATTTTATACCATACTTGGCCTTGGGTTGATCCGCGAAACCATTGCATTTGTGCAAAAATGCGCTTTATCGAAACTCAGCAATGCAGTCAGCTTATCCTTGAAAAAACAGGTCATGGAGAAACTTCTTGCGCTGAAACTGAATGATGTCATGCAGCACGATGCGGGATTTTTCACCACCCATATACAGGTCAACATTGAGACCCTGCGGCAGTTTGGTGCAAGATCATTGGTGACACTCTTTAGAGAGTGCGTGACTTTGATTGGGTCTGTGATTGCCATCACATACATCCACATTCGTTTGACGTTGTTGTTCAGTTGTGCTGTCCCTATTGCCGCAGTGTTGTCTCGGTATTTTTCACGTCGCATTCATCGCTTCAGTGAGATCAATCTGCAAACACAACGTACCACGGTCAATGCTGTCTTGGACACCAAGTTGAATTTTGCTCAAATCAAACTACGCCAGTTGCAAGCACATATGTCGGATGATTACCATGATGCGTTGCAACAAAACTTCAGGGCCAATCATCAGCTGAACATCAAATCATCACAATTGACGTTTTTTGTGCAAATGACAGTGATGTTGGTGTTTGCAACCATTATTTTTCTTCTTTTCAGTGGCTTGATGGGGGTTACAGCTGGTGTGCTTGCATCCTTTGTGGTTTGTTTTGCTCGCATTCGAGGGCCCTTGAAAAATTTGACTGCCATCAAAGCAGAGTTGGAGCAGGCTTGTGTTTCTGCACGCAATTTGATGTCTTTTTTTGACATGCAAAATGCAGATGATCGTTCTAACGGTGCACCTGTTGCATCACTTGATGTGTTGTCGTTCCACGATGTGTGCTTTGACCATCCAGGTGGCAATCAAGTGCTGTTGCAGCAACTGCATGTCTCATTTCAGCGCGGCCAAAGTACCCTGGTTGTCGGCCAATCGGGTTCTGGAAAGACAACACTTCTACAGTTGATTTGTGGTTTTTTAACTCCGCAATTTGGTGAAATCAGAATCAATGACCATGCCTATGGCACATTACAACCTGCATCGGTACAGCAACGCATTGCTTTGGTCAGTCAGCACAGTGAGATGTTTGCCAACACCTTGCGCTTCAACCTCACACTTGGCGATGGTCGGATCACCGATCACGCTTGTCATGCCATGTTGTCTGACATGGGGTTGCAAGCATGGTTCCAAACATTGCCCAATGGCCTTGACACCACGGTGGGTGAAGCAGGCACTGGCAATCTTTCTGGGGGCCAGAAGCAACGGGTCTGTTTGGCGCGTGCATTGCTTTCCGATTTTGATCTTTTGTTGCTGGATGAAGCATTTTCAGGCATTGATCCAACGCAAGAAATCGCTCTACAAAAATTTGTCATCGATCGTTGTCTCGATAAAATATTGATTGCCATCACCCATCGTTATCAAACAGCCACCATGTATGATCGTGTTTTGGTCTTGCAGCGAGGGTGTTTAAAAGATCTTGGACCAATATCGGATGGTCATGTGCTCAATCGTTGTCTGGGTAACGATGATGCGTGATGATTGGATGAAAGTTATCCATGATGTTTGGCGTTTACAGCCACCTTGGTTGTGTTGTCTTCGACCCCTGTCATGGCTTTATCGAAAGCTCAGTTGTCGCTTTTTTTTGGCTTCCCGCTGTGTTGATGCAGCCCAATCAAATTGCCAAACATGGTTGGTGTGTAATCTCCTGTTAGGCGGCACGGGAAAATCGCCCTTTGTGGCAGCCTTATGTCGTTGGGCCATACTGGATCATGGCCTCGATTGTGCCATCGTTGTTGGTGGTTATCGCAGTCAAGTTCATGGCTTGCATGTTGTGCAATCGGGCGATCGGGCAACATGGGTTGGCGATGAGGCAAAAATGTTGTATGAATCCACCGGTGGTTTGGTGGTGGTGTGTCGTGATAGAGCCAAGGCTGTTGCACACATTCATAAACATCATCCTCAGGTGCAGCTGATTTTGTTGGACGATGGTCTACAGAATGCCCGCACATTCTTTCATCGCACGTTGCTTATGGAGAAAAAAAACCACAACCAACATATTTTGCCACAGGGTCCATTCAGGAATGTCTATGAAGACATTGCACATCTCATCGATGTGCGTGTTGGCGTTCATGATGACA
This sequence comes from Candidatus Comchoanobacterales bacterium, assembly GCA_965661085.1. GTDB lineage: Bacteria > Pseudomonadota > Gammaproteobacteria > Comchoanobacterales > Comchoanobacteraceae > CBFIDA01. Next base: position 11,104 of record CBFIDA010000009.1, read on the forward strand.
GTATGTATGAAGCGGGTCGCAATTATCATCCCATTGAAAGACACATTGTTGGTTTCAGAGATGCCACGCAACATGTTTATGATGCCAACCATTTTTCGGGACAGATTGTGCATGCGGTCGCTGGCATTGGCAGCCCTCAGCAGTTTTTTGATGCACTGACGGCGTTGGGCATGACGGTCATACCGCATACCTATGCCAACCATGGCATGCCACCCCCGGCATTGTTCACATGGGATGATGGCTTGCCTGTCATCACCACCCACAAAGATGCCGTGAAGTTGTCGACCATTCCATCTCATGTTTATGTTGCACAGCTTGACATTCAGCTGTCAGAATCGCTGCGGCAGGTGCTGGCATCTTGGTTGTGAGTGCCTACGCAATCATGCGACAGATGTTGCATGATGCTCAGTGAATGCGGTTTTGAATGCATTGAGAAAGATTGCGGCCTCACCACCGGTGATCAAACGATGATCGAAAGTGAGTGACACGGGCAATTGTAAGCCTTTATGCCAGGTGTTTTGTATGTCGCACCAAATAGGCGCGGCCATGGTGCGTCCTACTGCCATGATGGCCAGGCCTGGAGGCACAACAACTGGGGTCGCAAATATACCAGCTCCCAAAGCCCCAAAATTGGACAACACAAAACGTGGCGCGGCAAGCATGTCGGGAGAAAAGTGGTGGTTGACCAGACATTGTTTCAACACAAGCATTGCTTCTGAAAGGCTTGTTCTGGTGTGTTGCTGAAGTGCGCGTAAAATGGGGACATACAACTTTTTCTCATGATGCATGGCCAAGCCAATGTCGATGGCATCATGCATGATGAGTCCATCCGTTTCTGACCAGGTTGCATTGAATATGGGATGTTGTGCCAATGTTTCCCTCAGCGCCATCAACAAATCAATTGTGATGCCGTGTTGATGTTGCAATGGGACAACATCGGTCACCGTTGTTTGCATCACACAAGCATTGGCACGTTGCATCGCGGCATACATTTGAGCGCGATGCGGATCAAGCATCTCGGACGATTTGTGGTTTTGCTGTTGTGCAAGATCAGCAAGCACAATCAATCCGTTGGGACCAGAGCCTTTGACGCCATCAAAATCAAGGTTGTGCACCTTGGCATAGGCGCGTGCTGCTGGTGCTGCATAGGCCTGAGCATGGGTTTGTCCTGTGTTGGGGACTTCATGGGTCAGATGATCGGCATCAGAAGTCAACGAGCCCACAACTGTGGCTGGTTTTTTGTCATCGGTTTTCGATGAGGTGCCTTCTACAACAATGCTGCACAAAGCCGCGCCTGTGGGCACCGTTTCTCCTGATTGGACATGGCAATGGTCGATTGTGCCAGTCAATGGTGAGGGCAGCTCAACCACAGCTTTTGCGGTTTCAACTGTGCAGACGATGTCCTCGGCCTGTATGTCATCCCCTACTTGTACACGCCACTCACGTATGACTGCAGAAGAAAGGCCCTCACCAAGATCGGGCAAATGAAAGGTCTGAGACATGCTAAAACTCCATGACGTGATGAACCGCCTGCATGATGCGCCCCGGATTCGGCAGGTAGTGTGCTTCATTGAGAAAGTATGGCATGGTGCAGTCATAGCCAGTAACCCGTTGTATGGGCGCTTTTAAATGGCCCCATGCTGATTCAGAAACTTGTGCGGCAATGTCTGCACCCACCCCGCACTGACGTGGCGCTTCATGCACCACAACCAAACGTTGTGTCTTCAAAACAGATGTCAGGATGGTTTCCATGTCAATGGGTTTGATGCTGCACAAATCGATGACCTCGATGTCGATGGATGATCGGTGTGTGTTGGCCAAGGTGCGTAACATCGGCATCATGGCGCCCCAACCGAGCAATGTGATATCCTGTCCAGGACGATCAACAATGGCATGGTCCAAAGACCATGCGTCATGGGGTGTTATGGTTTGCTTCTGGCTGTGGTAGATTTTTTTAGGTTCTAAGAAAACAATGGGATCTTCAGCTTGAATGGCTGCAGACAACAAACCATATGCCCTGGCAGGTGTGGAGGGCACCACAACGCGCAAACCTGGCACATGCGCAAACAAAGCCTCGGGACTTTCTGAGTGATGCTCTGGTGCACCAATGCCACCAGAGTAGGGTGCTCGATACACCACAGGTGCCGTCAGACGACCTTGCGTTCTTTGACGCATGCGTGCTGCGTGGTTGACGATTTGATCAATGGCTGGATAAATGAACCCGCTGAATTGGAACTCAATGACAGGTTTTAAACCATAGACAGCCAAGCCCACACCCAACCCCCCTAGCAATGCTTCAGACAGCGGGGTGTCCAAAACGCGTTTGGGGCCAAAAGCGTCTAAGAGACCATCTGTGGCACGAAAAACCCCACCATTGACGCCAATGTCTTCACCCGCCAAAATCACACGTTGGTCTTGCTGCATGCCATCAAAAAGACTTTGCCGAATGGCATCAATCATGCTCATGTTTTCATAGGAGGCGCTCATGGTCATGATTCAGTGCTTCCATTCATGCACCATTGTTGCATGACCAACCCATCAGGCATGTGTGCATACATATGATCAAAACACGAGGTGGGTGGTGCAGGCGTTGTGTTTAAATGGCGCTCGATTTCTGCTTCCAGTTTAGACGTGTTTTCATGGTGCCATGTTTCAAAATCATCATCGGTGATCCCACCATGTTTGGTCAGCCAGATTTTAAAGCGTTTCAAGCAATCTTGTGCATGGCCTTCTTTAAAATAAGACTGTGGCACATAACGACTGGCATCATCAGCGGTGGTGTGGTCACACATCCGATGTGTTTGTGCTTCAATGAGATAAGGGCCTTTGCCTTGTTTACAATGTTGGAGTGCGTTCTTCATGACGGTGTGGACGGCCATGGCATCGTGACCATCGACGCAGCATGATGCAACATTGCATCCACGTGCACGCAGCGTGAGATTGGTCTCACCCATTTGTTGTTCTATGGGCACCGAAATCGCCAATCGATTGTTGTTGATCAAAAAAATCAAAGGCAATTGATGAATGGATGCAAAATTCAGTGCTTCATAAAAATCCCCCTTTGATGTGGCGCCATCCCCGAGGGTACAGACGACCGCTTGCGCGATGTCATCAACATGCATGCCATAGGCCAAGCCTGCAGCAATGGTGCATTGTGTGGCAATGGGCACACAAATGGGGAGATCCTTTGGTTGGTGTACATAATGGTGCCCACGCTCATCGCCCCCCCAAATGCGCAAGATTTCAGAGGGCGTCACACCGCGCTGAAACATGGCCCCTTGGTCTCTGTAATAGGGACAATAAATGTCCTCAGCATCAAGGCTCATACCAGCCGCCACAAACATCGCTTCTTGGCCGTAAGATGATGGAAACGTGCCAAGTCTGCCAGTTCTTTGTAAATAAACTGCTTTTTCATCAAATAGGCGTGTGAAGTGCATGCCTTGATAGAGTTTCACCATCAAAGCATGGTTGGGTGATGACGTACTGTCTTTCCATGTGCCTTCTGGGCAGAGCATCTGAAGCGTTGGGTTCACTGCATCAGTCATGCGAGGCAGCCTGAATACGTTGCTTGGCGAGATGCAGCGCGACTTCGGTGGGGCTGCGATTTTGTTTTGCAGCATCCTCCAAAACATTCAGCGTTGTTTGACGTATGCCATCAATGCGCACCAATGTTTCATGGTTGCTTTCTTGCCGAATGACGCCTGAGGCATGCATCAAACCACCACCATTTGCAACAAAATCGGGGATGCATAAGACACCTTGCGCATGCGCCTGCAATGCATCTCGCTCATCGTTTTCAAAGATGTTGTTGGCAGAGCCCACCACAATTTTGGCAACCAATTTCGGTAATGTGATGGGATTGATGACACCGCCAAGCGCACAGGGTACAAACGCATCACACGGTTGTTCGTAGATGCGCTCAGGTGCAACGTATTGCGCATCAAGACGCTTGGCAATGGTGCGTACATGCTCAGCATCGATGTCGGTCACGATCAATCTTGCGCCACGATCTGCCAACAGAGAGGCCACTGCGCCCCCCACATTGCCCAACCCTTGGACCGCAAATGTTCTATGCGTAAGATCCTCTGTCTTATGGCAGTGCAGCATGGCAGCCTCGATGGCGCGCAAAACGCCTTGAGCTGTCAAGGTGGCAGGTGATTGCGTATGATCATCATGTGCGTTGCAAAAAACATGTGGCGTGGTTTTTGCAATCGATTGCATGTCACTTTCATTTGTACCACTGTCAACAGCTGTGATGTAACTGCCTTGGAAGCCATCAACAAACGCGCCAATTCTTTGAAAGAAACCCTCTCTATTGTGGATGACTTTTGGCTTGATGACCACCATCTTTGCGCCACCATGTGGGAGGTGATGTATGGCTGCTTTCATGCTCATGGCATGTGCAAGTTTCAGGGCATCTATGGCCGCTGCTTCATAGCTGTCGTACATGATACAACGACATCCACCAATTGCAGGACCCAAAACATTGCTATGCATGGCCAGCACACACGTCAAATCATGAACAGGATCAAAGCATGTGTGCAAACGCCCAAAGTGCAAACGATGTGCAAGTGTTGGAAGCTTCATCGCAGATCGATACCTCCGTTAATACGACAATTCTTCTTTATTTGAAGCGCTGAAAATTTTGGTAAAAAGTGACTTTGGTTTTGTCGGATGGATGAATCGGAGGGGCACTTTGTTGCCCATCAAACGTTTTGTCGCATCAAAATAGGCTTGTGATGCGAAGCTTTCAACGTCATGGGTCACTGGAATCCCAAGATTAGAGGCTTTTAAAATGGATTTTGATTCAGGGATCACGCCCAGCAAGGGGATGGATAGAATCTTCACAACGTCATTCATGCTGAGCATTTCACCACGCGCAACTCGGTTGGGTTGATAACGCGTCAAAAGTAGATGCTCCTTAACAGGTGGCCTGTTGTTACAGGCTCGGTCGGTTTTGCTCGATAATATTCCCAGTATGCGATCAGAATCACGCACAGATGACACTTCTGGATTGGTGACAATGATGGCTTCATCGGCATAATACATGGCCATCAAAGCACCCTTTTCAATCCCTGCAGGTGAATCACAGATGATGTATTCAAATTCATTTTTTAACGTGTCGATGATGTTGTGCACCCCTTCTAGGTTGAGTGCATCTTTGTCGCGGGTTTGAGACGCGGGTAGGATGTGCAAATAGTCACAACGCTTGTCTTTAATCATGGCTTGATTGAGATTGGCTTCGCCATTGATGACATTGATGATGTCGTACACCACACGTCTTTCACACCCCATGACCAAATCAAGGTTGCGCAGTCCCACATCAAAATCTATGACAACTGTTTTGTGGCCGAGAGAGGCCAATGCAACGCCAAATGCTGCGCTGGTCGTTGTTTTGCCTACACCACCTTTTCCTGAGGTGATGACAATCACTTTACATGGTTTTTTTTGTGTGGTCATGCATGGCTCCGTTAGATTAAGTGATGGATTGTGTATGGATGGCGTCTTCATGCAGAGATAAAATGATACCGCGTGTTTGAAGTGCTTGAACGTCTAGGTCGTCATAAGTCTGGTAGCGCCCTGCAATGGCCACCAATTCGGCCCCAAAATGATGGCAGACAATGCGTGCCCCTGAATCACCATGCACGCCAGCAAAGGCTTTGCCTGCAAGATGGCCAAAAACAAAGATATGGCCAGCAGCGTATAATTCTGCACCAGAGCTGACATCGCCGTAAATGACAAGATGACTGTCATCGCTGTGAATGATTTGACCCGATCGAATTTTGCCTTGAATTTGTTTGATGCCCAAGTGTTTGGGACGTTTTTCCTTGCTCGATACCTGACTGAGGTGTGCAAGATTGGGCCAAGGGAAAGGGTGGTTGGCCATTGCTTTGGAGGGAATGATGCCAATGATTTTCAGCTCGGTGGCAATCAGTGTTTGAATGATTTGACTGATGGCATCGGCCGATAAAGCAGGCATGTCATTGTCAAAATTGATCACAATGGGTAAATGATGCATCAGTGCAGGTGCTTGTTGCAGTACACGCTCAATTTCTTGTTGAATTTCAAATGGAGCACAGTGATGTATGTGCAAATGGCTGCATGACATTTGGCTGGTCTTGAGCTCTATGGGAGAAGAACTTGGGCGCGAGGTTTTGATCACTGATGCACTTCCGATGTACTATAAGTGGCATCATTATTCATCATGCATTGGTCGAAATCAAGTGCGATGTCTTTGAAAGTCACAAATTTGCTGAAAAAAATTCAGTGATTCAGGATTTGTCATTGCGTCAACATGTTGGATGGGTCTGCCGTTACAGCAATCCCTGATCAATGTTTCCATCAATTTGCCTGAGTACGTAAAAGGCAGATCAGGCGCTTGAATGATGGCATCGGGGACATGTCTTGGAGAACATTGTGTGCGTATCAATGCAACGATTTCATGTTTGTGTGTTTGCGACAGGGGTTGTGCGCCCTTTGTTTTCACAAAGAGCACCATCCAATCGGATTGTTGCTGTTTGACCATCACAGCGGCACACACATCGATGCATGGCAGTGTGCTGATGACGTCGTACAATTCTGCAGTGCCGATGCGCACGCCTTTGGGATTGAGTACAGCATCCAAGCGCCCCAGCATCTTGAGGTTGCCCTGTTCGTTCATTTTCGCACAATCGCCATGCCACCATATGGTGTCTTTGGTTTTAAAATAACTGGCTAGATAAATTTCATGGGTGGTATCGTTCAAAAAATGTGTGGGCATGCTTGGACAGACAGCATGACAGGTCAATTCACCTTCTTGGTTCAGGAGTGATGTGGCATGCGCATTTGAAACACGCACATCCATGCCTAAGCCAATTGAAGTGATGTGGCCTGCATGCACTGGCAATAGAGGATTGCCAAGGGCAAAACAAGACAAGATATCGGTGCCGCCGGTGATCGATTCCAACCTCAGATGCGGCCAATGCTTATGAACAAAAGTATAACTGTGTTCATACAACGGTGCACCTGTAGACAGGATGGCTTGTGTGGTGTTTAAACAGCCTGGTGGCAACGATGCATCCGATTGCTCAAGGGATTGAAGATACCCTGCGCTGACGCCCAGATGTGTCACGCCAATTTCATCGGCAAGCCTCAAGATGTGTGTTGGTGTTGGGTAAAAGGGATGGCCATCATGTAAGCAAATGGTGACACCAGAAGCCATCGCAGCCAATTGCCAATTCCACATCATCCAACCACACTGAGTCACATACAGGAGTCGATCATTGGGGGCCATGTTCAAATGCAGTTGATGTTCTTTCATCTGTTGGAGCAGCACATTGCCGGCTCCATGCACCATGCATTTGGGTCGCCCGGTCGTTCCAGAAGAAAATGCAATGATCAAAGGATGGTTGAATGGCAGCGCTGGGAACATGAAAGATGCATGAGGGGGGATGGTCCGATCCAGGCGGTGCCATGTGGCGCCATCCTGATCCTTTTCCTCCCAGGTTTCATCCACACACAACCATTGGTGCGTTGTCGGAAGACTGTTGGCCAGTGCTTTGATCTTTTTTAATATGGAAAAGGATCGACCTTTATAGGTGTATGCGCAAGAAAAACAGATCAACTTGGGTGCAACTTGGGACAAGCGAGACAACAAGGCTGTATCACCAAGCTCCACGCCGCACGATGTCCATATGGCACCTTGGGCAGCAGCCGCCAAATGCAAGACAACAGTATCCAATCAATTGGGCAATATCCGAGCCACAACATCATGTTGACCAATCTGCATGGATTTGAATTGCGCGATTGCTTGCATCACTCTATGTTTGATGTCACCGCGTGTGAAACGATGTGCAATGCCAGCTTCGTCCGTTTCAATCAGAACCACTGCATCATCAGCACCAGACAAACACATTTCAGCAAAATTACACCTGCCATCTTCAAAGAAACGACCATAAGGTGGATGAGGCAAACGACGGAGTGTTTGTTTGGGGGGCGTATGCCATTTGAAACCACAAAATGTTGCACACATGAGCCAAAAATCACATGGATGTTGAATGCTCCATGCATGCAAACTTGGCCAGTCGGTCACATGTGGGTGTTGGGCTTGAACATGCATCATGAATTTAAACATTTTACTGGATGCCACAACGTCTTCACCAGGGGTGTACAGCACGGGTATTGACATGATCGGTCCTTGAAAACAGTCTTGGTATTGGGCTCTGAACCTGTCAGGTTCTCCTCATCATGTCACAGATTTGATGTATGACACAAGTTCGCACTCAACCATGGGTATGTTTCGATGCGCGTAAGGCTCGCCAGCATGGCATTTTTCATTTATGCTATGGGTTCTGTTTGACACCATGGAGCGTATTTTGGCCGACTTAAAAAACACACAACATCACAACCTGATCATCCTGGGTTCTGGTCCTGCTGGCTACTCAGCAGCGGTTTATGCAGCCCGTGCCAACCTTAAGCCTGTTTTGATTGCAGGCATGGAAAAGGGTGGCCAGTTGATGAAAACCACCGATGTTGATAATTGGCCAGGCGATGCACACGGACTTTTGGGGCCTGATTTGATGCACCGTATGGAACAACATGCTTTGCGGTTTGGCGTTGAGATCATTTCAGACCACATTCAATCGGTTTCGCTTTCAGAGCGTCCGCTTGTTTTGAACGGGCACGATACGCAATACACCTGCGATGCACTGATCATTGCAACAGGTGCATCTGCCAAGTGGCTCAATCTGCCATCGGAGCAAGCATTTTCTGGTCGTGGTGTGTCGGCATGTGCAACATGCGATGGTTTCTTTTTTAAACAACAAGATGTTGTTGTGGTTGGCGGTGGCAACACCGCTGTTGAAGAAGCGCTCTATTTGTCGAACATTGCACGAAAGGTCACCTTGGTGCACCGCCGTGATCAGCTCCGCTCAGAAAAAATACTGATTGATAAGCTCATGAAAAAAGTCGAGCAGGGCAACATAAACATCGCATGGCATCATGTGGTCGATGAGATATTGGGCGATGATGATGGCGTGACAGGCATTCGTTTGAAGCATACTTTGGAGGATCAGACCCAGACATTGGATGTCTCTGGTGTTTTCATTGCCATCGGTCATACCCCCAACACAGCCATTTTCGATGGTCAATTGAACATGTCGGGCGGATACATCGTGGTTCAAGCCAACCAAGGCATGAATGCGACAGCCACGAGTGTGCCCGGTGTTTTTGCGGCTGGAGACGTCATGGACCACACCTATCGTCAAGCGATCACCTCGGCAGGCACGGGTTGCATGGCAGCCTTGGATGCCGAACGTTATCTGGATGAACTTGTACAGACCCAAGGCTGATTCATGGTCCCTTCTAATGGGCTCATTCTGTTTTGAGATGGGCCTGAATGATCTCACCAGCTTGCTTGACCTTGGCGACATCGATGTGGGTTTCAACACCATGGCGTGTCAGCATTGCCAACACTTTTTCTGTGGCAACATTGCCCTTGGCCCCAGGCGCATAAGGACAGCCACCCAAACCAGTGGCAGCACAATCGAGGGTTCGCACGCCCATGTCCAACGCTTCTATGATGTTGGCAATGGCTTGATCATGGGTATCATGAAAATGCACCGCGATGGATGAAAGGCCAAATTCTGAATCTACAGCCTTCAACAGTTGGCGCGTGCGCTGTGGTGTTGTTGTCCCCAGAGTATCGCCCAGTGCGCATTCATCGGCGCCCATCTTGAACAGTTGATGCATCATTTTCAGTGTGGATGCGATAGACACACTGCCTTCATATGGACAATCCCAGGCACAAGAAAGATACACGCGCGACGTCACATGGCCACATGCTTGCTGTAAAAGACGATAGCGTTCAAGGCTACCTTCGGGTGTGCAGGCAATGTTGGCATGACAGAATGCTTTCGACGCTGATGTAAAAAAAGCATGACGTTGAAACTCAAAGGCTGAGGCACGCTCAAAACCTTCGAGGTTCGGGATCAAACATTCATACGAGACATCTGATGGCCATGGCAATGTTTGGCACAATGCCTCTGCATCACGCATTTGGGGTATCTTATCGGGTGCAACAAAGGCGGTCACTTCAATGCGTTTGAGGCCAGCCTCGATGAGGGCTTGCACCAATGCAGCTTTCACCTGTGTTGGAATCCATGTTTCAATGTTTTGGAGGCCATCTCTTGGACTGACCTCCACCAATGTGATTGCATCTGTCATAAAACGTCCTGTCAGGTCGGGTGGCTAAGAAAGACTCGGTTAAGCAAATGGGGCTGTTTTGTCTTGCCAGGTCTGTGCCAACGATTGCAACCAAGTTGCATCAAGATCCGTCCATTGTCCGTGTTGCAATTTGTGGTGTCCAGCAATCCATACATCCTGTATTTGGCGACTGTTGCAGGCATACACCACCTGTGCAATGGGGTGATGGTGTGGATATGTGTTGGGGTGATCCAGATCAATGGTGATCATGTCAGCCTGTTTGCCTGGCATCAAGCTGCCAATAGAGTCTGATAGCCCAAGGCACTCAGCGCCACCCATGGTTGCCATACGGAGCACCTCTAAGGCAGTCATGGTGGTTGGATCTTGTTTGCGACCTTTGGTCAACAGAGCCAGGGTCCGTGCTTCGGACAACAAATCGAGGTCATTGTTGCTCGCCGCACCATCGGTGCCCAAGCCCACGGTCAACCCAGCATGCAAATAACGTGGCACATCACAGATGCCAGAACCGAGTTTGAGATTGGCATCACTGCAGGTCACGATCCGACAGCCTTGTTCCGACAGCAATGCCATGTCCTCATCGGCGGTGTGCACCATATGTACAGCAATCAAATCATCGCTCAGCAAACCGAAACGATGCAATCGTTGAATGGGGGACATGCCATGTTGCTGATGATGTGCCGCAACATCTTCTGCGCTTTCATTCAAATGTATGTGAATTTTTGCAGGGTGTGATTGATGGAGTGTCTGTAGTCTTTTGAGATCATCATCGGACATCAGATAGGTTGAGTGTGGCGCATAACAGAAACGAATGAGGCCTGGATCGGATGCCAGCCTGATGATTTGCTCAGCTTGGTCGAACCAAGACGTGTATCTTTGGTCTGGCATCGGTACTTGCCCCATCCACAAACCAATCATCGCCCGCATTCCATAGTGTTGTGCCGTTTCAGCTGCGATATCAGATAGAAAATAATGCTCCGAAAAAGTGGTGATGCCATTTCGTACCATTTCAGCCATGCCAAGCATCATGCCGTCTCGAATGAACGATTCAGACATCAAGGCTTTTTCAGCAGGCCATATGTGGTCCTCAAGCCACTTGGCCAAAGGCGCATCGTCCCCCAGCCCACGAAGCAGCACCATGGGGGTGTGCGCATGTGCGTTGACCAAGCCTGGCATGAGCAAGTGTTTGGGGCGAGTCAACACCTGATGGCTGTCTACCTGAGCAAGCAAGCTTTCAGCTGGGCCAATGTCTTGAATGATGCCATCGGCCATCAACACGCCATGCCCCGACAACAAAGGCTGATCTGGGGCCATGGTGAGTATCCATTCGGGTAAAATCAATTGCTGCATTTTGTGTCCTCAGTCGATGCTCTGGTGTGCATGCACTTGATGCAATCATAACGCATTGCTTCTGCAATCTCATCATTTTATATTTTTTAAGCACTGGACAACAATGTGAGCACTTTGCTTCAGCATTGGCAACGATTGCAACACGTGCCAACGCCGATTTGGCAAATGATGCGGGTGAGGCTTCATTGGACTGGGGCAGGAGGGGCTACTGTCACTTCGTGATATGATGATCCAACATCTGTGGGGGGATTGAAACGTTGTGATCATGCCGGTGTACGAACTGGGCGCGCTCACAATGTGTGCAGCTCACAACATCCATCATGCATCGATGTTGCATATGGTTCTACAATGAGAATAAAAGTTTCATAACATCTTGTTGCTTATATTGTCTTTTTGGGTTAGATTCACCATGGTTATGTCAAAAGGTTTGTTGTCGTGGGTGTTTGGGCTTACATTGGGCTTTACTATCAACAGAATCGTCATGGATGGCTGTATGTGTTGTCGGTTTTGGCATGCATTGTGCTCGGCTTGTGGTCAAGCTATCAATGCAATTTTCAATTGGGCTTGATGTTTTCGATGTTTGAAGCCCACAATCTGATGGGTTTTTACCACTGCGTGATCATGTTGTCGCTGTCGTCCATCGGTTTGGTGGGCTGCCTTTTTTGCGTGCAGGTGCTGATGGGATTGATGCGCATTGCCATGATTGAATTCTATACGACACATTTTCCCACGAAGAACAAACACACAAAACAGTGTGCACACATCATCAGCACCAATATTCCACAAATGACATTGCAGTGGATGGTTGTCCAAGATTTGTTTGAGTTGGTATTGAAGGCAATCATGTATGGTTATATCATTTATACCCTGGTGCCAGATGACCCACGTAGCTTTTTTGGTTATGCGCTCACCATACATAAACCTATATTTTGGATGATTGGCATCTACACCACTTTGCTGTTTGTGTGTGTTGCCATCGCGTTGCATTTTTACAATGCAGCCAACACCAGCAACAAAGCCAAACAATCTCAGTTCAATCAGGCCGTTGCGCTCGATGAAAACGATGAGTCTTACAAAAAAAAATTCATCAGTAGTTTCATGGACATACTGAAGACATACAGCGTATACAGTGCATTGTTGATGTTGGGTCATATATCCTCAACCATTCTACCATGGGTGATGGTGGGGTATGCATTCTTTCAAGGTATGATTCCACTTTCGGCCCTGATGCAAGTGTGCCATGCCTTGCATGCTTTCATGCATACATGCATGCGCTTTTTGGAGAAATCTCGACGCCTGTCTGATTTTAATACGCATGCAACCTTGTGTGTAGAAGCTTACAATCAATCAAGTGGTTCCCTTGAAAAAAAAGACACTCAAGAGCGGTCAAAGATGAGGATCCCAGGGCGGCCGACAAGTCTGGATTCGGTCGTGGGACAGTCGGCTAAAGCTTGAAAAACTGAGCAGCGGTAAATAAATCGCGTGCATTGCCCAATGTGAGTGGGGGAGTGCATGTGGACTCAAAGCGATGACAAGTCAGCATGCGTGCACATCTGTATGTGCGGGTTTTTTTAATAAGGTTGGATTGCTGTACCAGCATGTAAAGAAGCGCAGATGGCTGGGCTTTGGTGGGATAAAGAAATCACTTTATTGCTTTAAGCGCGGCAGATAATCGGCTATAATTTGCACTTTGAATCCAACCGAGTCAAAGTTTATGACCTCTGATTTTGCCAAATCTGTCGTCCCGGTGCCTGTTGAGCAGGAGCTCAAGCAGTCTTACATCAATTATGCCATGAGTGTCATTGTCATGCGGGCGTTGCCCGATGTGCGCGATGGTTTGAAGCCAGTGCATCGACGTGTGTTGTACGCCATGTATGAACTCAAAAACGATTGGAACAAGGCGCACAAAAAGTCAGCGCGTGTTGTGGGCGATGTGATTGGTAAGTATCATCCGCATGGCGACACAGCTGTTTACGATGCCATTGTCAGAATGGCACAAGACTTCTCTATGCGTTATCCCTTGATTGACGGACAAGGTAACTTTGGTTCGATTGATGGTGACTCTGCAGCCGCCATGCGTTACACAGAAATCAGGATGGCGCGCATCAGCCATGCCTTGCTTGGTGCCCTCGACAAAGAAACCGTCACCTTTGTGCCCAATTACGACAACACCGAATTTGCACCAGAAGTGCTGCCAACCCAAGTACCAAACTTGTTGATCAATGGCTCATCGGGCATTGCGGTTGGCATGGCGACCAACATTCCTCCGCACAACCTGGGTGAAGTGCTTGATGCATGTTTGTTGCTGCTGGATCAACCCGATGCCACCATCGATGACTTGATGCAATGCATTCATGGGCCTGACTTTCCAACCGCGGCATTCATCAATGGGCGGCAAGGCATTCGTGATGCCTATCATACTGGACGGGGTAAAATATGGATTCGTTCCCGTGCCAACATTGAGGAAGACAAATCGGGTAAAGAAAGCATCATCGTCACTGAGTTACCATATCAAGTCAACAAAGCCAGATTGCTCGAGAAAATCAGCTTGTTGGTGAAAGAAAAGAAAATCGACGGGATCACTGGTCTGCGTGATGAGTCAGACAAAGATGGCATTCGTGTTGTCATTGAAGTCCGCCGTGGGGTGCATGCAGAAGTCCTGTTGAATCAGCTTTACAAGCAAACGCAATTGCAAGTGGTGTTCGGGATCAACATGGTTGCCTTGGATCGTGGTCATCCCAAATGCATGAATCTCAAGCAAATCATACATGCGTTTTTGCAACACAGACAAGAAGTGGTCACACGGCGCACATTGTTTGATTTGCGTAAAGCACGCGATCGTGCACATCTCCTAGAAGGATTGGCGTTGTCATTGAGTCATATTGATGCCATTGTGGCTTTGATTAAGGCTGCAAAAACACCTGCTGAAGCCAAGGCGCAACTGTTGGCTCAAATCTGGGATGCCCAGTACATCATGAAAATGATCTCAAACGATCATGCCATGACACGACCTGAGAAATTGGACGAAGCCTATGGCATTCGAGAGGGATTTTATCATCTTTCACCACAGCAGGCGCAAGCCATTTTGGATCTGCGATTGCATCGTTTAACAAGCTTGGAGCGTGATAAAATTGAATCTGAATATGCTGCGCTCATTGAGCAAATTCGATATTATTTGAGCATTTTGCAGAATCATGATGTGCTGCTGAGGGTGATCAAAGAAGAAATGGATGCGTTGCGTCAGCAATTTGCTGATGGCCGTAAGACTGAAATCACGGATTTGATCGATCTCAGTCGGGAAGATTTGATTCCAAGAGAAGAAGTTGTGGTCACCTTGTCCAAAGCAGGGTACATCAAGGTTCAACTGCTTGAGGGCTATCAAGCTCAACGCCGAGGCGGGATGGGCAAATCCTCATCACAAATGAAAGAAGACGATTACATGGCCATCCTGGAGGTGGCACATTCTCATGATACCCTTTTGATCTTCACCACAAAAGGTAAGCTGTATTGGAAAAAAGTCTATGAATTGCCCATGGTGTCACGACAAGCCAAAGGTAAACCCATTGTGAATTTTTTGAATCTTGAGAACGATGAGCACATTTCTGCGATATTGCCCATCAAAACGTTCCAAGATCAGGCCAGCATCATGATGGCCACACGTCTTGGCAAAATCAAAAAAGTAGGCCTTGATTTGTTTTCCAGACCCAGAAGCAATGGCATCATTGCCATCGATTTGATAGAGGACGATACCTTATTAAATGTTGGGTTGGTGTCTCCCGATCAAGAAATCATGATTTTCTCCAATGCTGGCAAAGTCATTCGCTTTCATGAATCAGAAGTTCGGCAGATGGGGCGCAATGCCCAGGGTGTTCGCGCCATCAGGTTGGGTGACGACCAACGTGTGGTGTCCATGATTGTGGTACAAAATGATGCACCCATTCTAACGGCCACCAAGCGTGGTTATGGCAAACGGACTGCGCTGAATCAATATCGCCAAACCAAGCGTGGTGGCCAGGGTGTGATGTCGATTCAGATCAATGACCGAAATAAAGAAGTCGTTGGTGCGCTGCAATTGGATGTCAATGATGAAATCATGATCATCAGCCAAAATGGCAGCATCATTCGAATGCCTGCTGGCGAAGTATCATTGATTGGGCGCAATACACAAGGGGTACGCTTGGTTCAATTCAAAGGGCATGAACACATCATTGATTTGAAGCCCATTTATGCCAGCTCAGATGAAAGCGATGAAGACGTTCAAGCCTCAAATGATGCTGAGGGCAACACATGACTGTCTCACGTGTGATCACCATTGATGGCCCAAGTGGTTGTGGCAAAAGCAGCATTGCGCAAGCTTTGACCAAAGCATTGAATTGCCGCCTTTTGGATTCTGGTGCATTGTATCGGTTGGTGGCCTGGCTTGCCAACGATGCCGAAAATCAACAAAAAGATTTTTATCTGTCAATCAACATTGATGACATCCAATTTCTGCCAGCCGAAATGGGACACTCTGCACAAATTGTCTATCAGGGGGAAAATCGAACCAATGTTTTGCGTCATCCCAATATGGCAGAAAAAGCTTCATTGATTGCTGCCGATGCAGATGTGCGCCATGCCTTGATTGCGATTCAACGAGCCTTTGCGCAATCACCATGCCTGATTGCAGAAGGCCGTGACATGGGCACCACCATCTTTCCTGATGCAACACTCAAGTTTTATTTGACGGCTGACATCGATGTCCGAACAGAAAGGCGCGCCAACCAGTTGCAATCAAATGGTGAAAGTGTTAACATCGACAATCTTAGAAATGCCATTGCGCAACGTGATCAGCGTGACGCCACGCGAAAAAACAGTCCTATGCTGCCAGCGCCAGACGCTGTTTGCATTGACACAACCGCACTGACATTTCAACAGGCCGTTGATGTGATCATGAACCACATCAACGCAACTCACTGACCACAGCTGACGCTGTAAAGGATGCATCATGACCACCACCACGACGAACGAATTTGAATCATTGCTCCAACAAATTTTACCTTCTGTCCAACTGGGTGTTGGCGAGGTCATTGGCGGCACCATCACAGACATCAACAATGATTTTGTCACCGTTTATGTCGGACTTAAATCCGAGGGTTTGATCCCAACATCAGAATTCAAATCACCTGCTGGCGAACTGAAAGTCAACATTGGAGATCATGTTGATGTGATGATCGAAGTTGTTGAGAATGGGCAAGGTGAGATCTTCTTATCCTACGAGAAAGCTGTCCGAAATGCTGCATGGTTGCAGTTGGCGGTTTCATTTGAGAACGGCGACACTGTCACCGGTGAAATCATCGATCGTGTGAAAGGTGGCTTTACTGTTGATTTATCGAATCTACGTGCATTTTTGCCTGGATCATTGGCCGATGTCCGCCCACTCAAAGATCCCAGCACCTTGGAATCCCAGAGCCTGCAGTTTAAAATCGTTAAAATGGACAAGAAGCGCAACAACATCGTTGTATCACGCAGAGCCGTGCTTGAAGAAGAATCAAGCGAAGAACGTGAAGCATTGCTTGCCAATCTTGAAGAAGGACAAGAAATCAACGGTGTGGTCAAGAACCTCACAGAATACGGTGCCTTTGTCGACCTTGGTGGCATTGATGGCTTGTTGCACATCACAGACATGTCATGGAAACGTGTCAAGCATCCAAGTGCCGTGGTCAACGTTGGAGATGAAATCACGGTTAAAGTACTCAGCTACGATCGTGAAAAGCGTCGAGTTTCTCTGGGTATGAAACAACTTGCTGGTGATCCTTGGGTCAACATTGATGACAGACATCCAGTCGGTACACGTTTGTTTGGTACGGTATCTAATGTTACCGACTACGGTTGTTTTGTGGAAGTAGAAGAGGGCATTGAAGGTCTCGTTCACATGTCAGAAATGGACTGGTGCAATAAAAACGTCCATCCCAATACCTTGGTCAATGTTGGTGATGAAGTAGAGGTCATGGTGCTCGAAATCGATGCCAAAAGAAGACGCATTTCCTTGGGCATCAAACAATGCATCCCAAATCCATGGTCCAGTTTCTCTGAAAACAATGAAATTGGTTCACCCATCAAAGGCACCATCAAATCCATCACAGATTTCGGTATCTTCATCGGTTTGGATGGCGGCATCGATGGCTTGATTCATTTCTCGGACATTTCATGGAATGTACCAGGTGAAGTGGCGATCCGCAATTACAAAAAAGGCGAAGAAGTTCGTGCCAAGATATTGGCCATAGATTCTGATCGTGAGCGTATTTCTCTTGGCATCAAACAACTTGAAGACGATCCTTATTTGACTTTCTTGGACGATGTAGACCCCATGAAACCGATTCAAGGTAAAATCACCAGTAAAGATGAAAAACGATTGCTCGTTGAGCTTCAAAAAGACATTTTTGGCAGCCTGAAAAACTTTGGTGAAGCCGGTCAGATGAATGAAGGGGATGATGTCGATGTTTATGTCATTGCCACTGAACGCAAGGGTGTTTATATTCCATTGTCGTTGCAACCATCATCACGCATGACGAGCAACTATGCTTCATCGGATGACAGTCAAGACAATGCCCCACAAATGACCTCCATTGGTGGTCTGATTAAGGATCAACTTGACGATCAATAAAACATCTTTATAGAAAAGATGCATGAAAGGGTTGTGTCACAAATGCGTGACACAGCCCCTTTTGTTTTGTATCGGCGTCATTTTTACGTGTTAAAACCATTTTGATTGCCAAAACACGTCTTTTCAACTAGCATAAAGTTCTTTTACGAAGAGGTGGGTCATGGATCACAAAATCAAGCCCTCGGTGGGGATCATCACTTTCATCGCAGCATCCCTTTTTCTGTGCTATGAGATGGGATTGCAAGTTGCACCAGCAGTTGTGACATCGCCTTTGATGAAGGCATTGCATGTCAATGCAGCACATCTTGGTTGGCTCTCCAGTTGTTATTTTCTGGCTTACACCATCATGCAAATTCCAGGTGGCTTACTCTTTGATCGTTTCGCCTGTCGCAACATCATGGTCGGTTCTGCATTGTGTTGTACACTAGGCGCTTTACTTTTTGCAACAACACCTGTTTTGCCCCTGATTTTTCTATCACGTTTTCTCATTGGTGCTGGATCAGCATTCCCCTTTGTTGGCGTATTGGTGGTGGCTGCAAAATGCTTTAGGCCTGCATTATTTCCTGTTTTTGTAGGCGTGACCCAGGGGTTAGCAGCATTGGGCGCGTTCATCGGCACGGCCCCTTTGTCCGCACTGGTAGATCATGCTGGGTGGCAACATGCTATGCTTTATTGTGGGGTGCTGGGTCTGTTGATTGTTGTGCTTCTGAGAGTGGGTATGGCCAAATTGCCCACACAACGACAAACTGGCACAACCATTCAAAAAGATTTGAAACAAATTGTGCAGCAAAGACAGTCATGGATCATCGCTGCATATGCATTTCTCAATTGGGGACCGGTTATCATTTTGACAAGTTTGTGGGGGGAGCCATTTTTGGTACGCAAGATGCACGTCGACACCACACATGCTGCTTTGATTGTTCAAAACATATGGCTCGGTATTGGTTTTGGTAGTGTGCTGCTGGGCCTGTTGGCCAAGCGTTTCAATTGCCGTATTCCTTTTATGATTTTATGCGCCTGTTTGGGTCTGATGTGTACCCTTGTTTGTATCTATGCGCCAGTGCATGGTGTATGGCTTCAATCATTCCTGTTTTTTGCAATTGGGGTGGCGGCGTCAGGTCAAATTTTAAGTTTTGCACTCGTCAAATCACTGCATCCTGAGGAAATTGCGGGCACTGCGATTGGGTTCAACAATATGGCTGTTGTGGCTGGTGGATTCATACTACAACCGATCATCGGTGAATGCATGCAATTGTTCTGGCATGGTAAGATGCTGCAAGGTGTGCCTTTTTATCAGCTGATCACCTTTCAAAAAGCATTGTCACTTGCCCCCTTGTGTTTTTTCTTGTGTGTGATTGTGTCTCTTTTTTTGAAAGATGAGGAAGGCAATGCAAACGCCTGATGTATTTCATCTGGCTTTGATTTGTGTCTGTTTGCCGGCTGCTTGGCGTTTCTCTTCGCTATGCCAGTGGGCCAAGCGTAAGCACCTTATTTGGTCTTTAAATCGACAAGTCAACATCTATTTTGAACCGCCAAAAGCTTTTGAATTGTCACTTGTGCATCGCGTTCAACAGGACATGCGGTATGACAATCGTTATATCTACGGCACCCTTACCATACAAGGGGCTGTATCTCTTTTCTCCCATTTCGGTTGTCCAACCTTTGAGACATGCATTGATTTTGGTTGTGGTGATGGGATGACGCTGTTCGTACTCAGTCGTTTACTGAGGTCTGATTGTGCCATCGGCATCGAAATCATCCCACCCCTGGCAAAACAAGCGCAATCCAATTTTGCACGCATTCAAAGCACGGCTTCTCAACAGATTCAGTGTCATCTGATGGACTTTCATGATTTTTCTCCCCCCCAAAAATCATGTTTTGTTTTTTTCAACGCCAGCGGTTACTTTGGTGAAGCTTGGACCGATCTTTTGCCCCTTTTTGAAAAGTGTGCATCTGGCTCTTGGCTTTGTACCATGAGTCATGAAATCCATAGCCCCTTTTTCGAGAAAATAGGGTCATGTCAGATCCTGTGTTCATGGGGCTGGGCGACTGCACATTGCCATGTAAAAACACAATAAGTCATTGAGGATTTTTCAATCCATGCTAAGATAAACAATTTAATCAGGATGTTCATGTGTCAACTTCTCATGCTTCTGGAAGAATGGCTTGGATGCTTCAACTTATCGCGCTGACCACACTGAATGTGTTTGTTTTTTTCGCTTTTATGACGTACCACCCAGGTGACCCAGGTTGGGCCATCGTACAAAAGACCAGCAGCATACACAACGCTGAGGGTATGCTTGGAGCATGGTTTGCAGATCTTGCATTCTTTGTGTTTGGCTTAACAGCATTGTTTTTGCCATTGGGTTTGACATTGATCAACATACGTCAATGTCAGCGACTGCCAGTATGGCGTACGGTTTCATGGCAACGATGCTTGCAATTGATTTTTGGCACAATGCTTGTCGTGAGTGCTGCTGCTTGTTTATTTGCGATGTTGCTGCCCATTTCTTTCATGCAGTTGCCTGCAGGACCTGGCGGCATCATCGGTCAAACCATTGCATGGGTTGGCTTGGGGTGGTTACATCAGGTTGGATTGTTGTTGATTGCTATGGCTGCTTTGGCCATGGGACTGGTCTTGTTGCAACTACAGCCTTATTGGCACTGGGCTCGATCTCACATGACATCGCTTCATCAGGGTGTTAAAGCTCGTTTCTGTCTAAACCCTACCAAAAAGGTAGCAGATCATACAACCTCTAAGGTGAAGAAAAAAGCACCCGACACAGATCCATCGACGTTGCCGCAGGGGCAGATGGACAATACGCTCAATGAGGCCACCGTCAAACCCGTTACGCAATCTGGGCCCATTGCAACCATTGTGGATCGCAAGACGGGATACATACGTCCACATGCCTCGATGTTGAATCAAGCCTGCTCATCCAGTAAAAACAAGGAATCCAAACAAGTTTTGGCGCAAACAGGGCAGGTCTTGCAATCACGGTTGCTCGATTTCAATGTGCAGGGCCAAGTGAGCTCTGTGCACCCAGGGCCTGTTGTCACACGTTATGAGTTTCAACCCGCGCCTGGTGTGCGCGCAAGTAAAATCACCAGTCTGTCGTCCGACATTGCACGGTCATTGTCTAAAACGAGCGTGCGTGTCGTGGAGGTCATTCCAGGTAAAACCACCATTGGCATCGAGATTCCAAATGCCAAGCGAGAAATGGTTCACCTCAAAGACATCATTGATGCCCGATGTTTTCATGATTCCAAATCTCCTCTGACCATGGCCTTAGGCAAGGACATCAGCGGTCAACCTGTCGTGGCGGATCTTGCAAAGATGCCGCATTTGCTTGTTGCGGGCACAACAGGTTCTGGTAAGTCTGTTGGTTTGAATGCCATGTTGTTGAGCCTCCTCTATAAGGCTACGCCAGATCAATTGCGTTTGATCTTGATCGATCCCAAAATGCTTGAGCTGAGTGTTTATGCAGGCATTCCTCACTTGTTGGCACCTGTCATCACAGACATGCACGAAGCCAGTACTGCATTGCGTTGGTGTGTGGGTGAGATGGAGCGTCGTTATGCCCTCATGGCAGCGGTGGGTGTACGCAACCTGGCAGGTTACAACGACAAAATCAAACAATGTCGTGCTGAGGGTTCACCACTTCTCAATCCACTGCACGTTGCAGAAAATGGGGCGGTTGAATACCTGGATGTCATGCCATCGATCGTCGTGCTGGCGGATGAATTTGCAGACATGATGATGGTCGTCGGTAAGGAAGTCGAACAACTGATCGCGCGCATTGCCCAAAAAGCACGTGCTGCCGGCATTCATTTGATCTTGGCAACGCAACGCCCTTCTGTGGATGTCATCACTGGGCTCATCAAGGCCAATATTCCATCTCGTATTGCGTTTCAAGTGTCATCCAAAATCGATTCACGCACCATCATTGATCAGCAGGGGGCCGACCAGCTCCTTGGGCATGGCGACATGCTCTATTTGCCACCTGGCACTGCACTTCCAACCCGTGTGCATGGTGCTTATGTGGATGACGATGAAGTCCATCGGGTTGTTGCAGAACTTTCAAAAAACAAACCACCCACCGATCTCATTCAATTGGATAAACTTGCCCAGTCACAAGGCTCAAATGCTGCCAGTCCTCAGGACGAGCAAGATGAAATGTATCAAAAAGCAGTTGAGGTTGTCATGGAATCAAAAAAAGCATCCATTTCATATGTTCAAAGACGTTTGAAAATTGGCTACAATCGTGCTGCCACCATCATTGAAAAAATGGAAGAGCGTGGCTTGATTTGTCCTCCCAACCATAAGGGACAGAGGGAAGTCAATGTAGACTGATTGCGTTCATACTCAAGCACCCAAAAATTGATTCATTGGAGTTCCGCATGCAAATTAAACCGAACGAAAAAACACAAGAGACCATACAAGCACTAAAGGCCGCCTTGGTGCATCGTGATGTCGATGTGGATTTCGATGCATATGCAGCACTGTATTCAGACAAGAAAACCTTGCAGCTGGAAACAGAAGCCTTACAAAATCAACGCAACACCATGTCTAAAGAAATTGGGGCACTGAAAGCACAGAGCAAGCCCATAGATGATCTCCTGAATGCCATGGCAAAAATTAAGACAGCGTTGGAAACAAAAAAAAGTGCTTATGACGCCATAGATGAACGTTTACAAGCCTTGACATTGCGGCTGCCAAATCCTTTGCATCCATCCGTGCCAGAGGGGACCGATGAATCAGACAATCAAGTGGTTTCGACATGGTCTCAGCCCAAAGTGTTTTCATTTGATGTGGCCGATCATGTCGCGCTTGGAGAACAGCATAAAGAAATGGATTTTCATGCTGCAGCAACGGTATCAAAATCACGTTTTGTTTATTTACAAGGCGACATTGCAATGCTTCACCGTGCCTTGGCGCAATGGATGATCAATCTGCATGTCACAGAACACGGCTATCAGGAGGTTCATGTGCCACTGCTGGTCAATGCTGATGCCCTTCAAAATACCGGTCTTCTTCCAAAATTTGCAGAAGATTTGTTTTTTATTCAGGATCAAAACCTGGCCTTGATACCCACAGCGGAAGTTCCATTGGTCAATTTGTTTGCCAATCGTATGTTGAACAAAGAGGCATTGCCCATTCGAGTTGTTGCTCACTCGCCTTGCTTTCGTTCAGAAGCTGGATCTTATGGGCAAGACACGCGTGGTATGATTCGGCAACATCAATTTGAAAAAGTAGAGCTTGTTGCGTTGACATCTGCCGAGGAATCTCAAACTGTCTTTGAATCGATGTGTCGTCATGCTGAGTTGGTGCTTGAAGCCTTACAGTTGCCATATCAAAAAGTTCTCAAATGCAGTGGCGACACGGGATTCACAGCGCAAATGACATATGATTTAGAAGTTTGGATTCCAAGCCAAGATTGCTATCGTGAAATTTCATCTGTCAGTCACTGTGGCGATTTTCAAGCCAAACGGATGAAAACTCGCTATAAAGATCCTAACACCAAGGCCAAGAACTGGGTGCATACGCTCAACGGCTCGGCACTGGCTGTGGGCAGAACACTGGTTGCGTTGCTTGAAAATCATCAAAATGAAGATGGTTGTATCACAATTCCAGAGGTGCTGCAACCTTACATGCATGGCAAGCAGTCACTACATCCCAAAGCGTAATACAAAAGCACCGTTTGTATGCCACCCTGAAGGCCATGTTGATGCACTCAGACTGAAGGGTGGCATGTGTCCAGAGTGATGTTTATCACCACATTGCATCTGGAACCAACCATGTTATCCATCTGCCAGTGTTGAGCGGATGAATAGCCAAATGATGGGGACACTGGTTGCCATTTTTCGTCACGAAGCCGAGTAGATAATCGGTCACACATGCGCATGATAAACCACAAAAAAAGGGGCACAATGGCCCCTTTCAAAGTTGAGCGTACTAAAATCAGTCACGTTGTCCGGCAAACATCGAGAGTATCCTGAGTAAACTCACAAAAAGATTAAACAAGCTGCAATATAAGCTGATTGTGGCCATGATGTAGTTGCGTTCGCCACCATGGATGATGGCACTGGTTTGGTAAAGAATGGATCCAGAGGCCATGAGCGCAATGAGGCCATCGACGACAATGATGAACATGCCGATATTGAAGAACATAGAAGCCAAGACCATCAGAAAGGCAATGGTGAAACCTGCAACCAAAAAGCCACCCATAAAACTGAAATCCTTTCCTGTGGTCAGCACATAGGCCGATAAAGCGAAGAAAACCAAACCTGTCGCACCAAGTGCTGTGTAAATCAATGCCGCACCGTTAGAAAAACCATGGATATAGACATTGAGTATTGGGCCAAGCACATATCCCATGAAGCCAGTGAAAGCAAAAACAGCAAGAATACCCAGTGCACTATTACGTAGTGCTTGTGTCAGGAATGACAGGCCAAACATGCCTACCAATGTGACAATGATGTTTGGCGCAGGGAGTCCTGCTGCAGCAGTGAAATAAGAAACAAGTGCAGAAAATATCAGAGTCATGCTCAACAGCAGATAAGTGTTACGCAAAACTTGATTGATTTCGAGTGTGGTTTGTTTAGACATTGTCTGAGTCTGGGTTTGAAAGCGCATAATTCCTCCATGCAGTGTTTTAAACATGATAACACAATCACCCCTCAGTACAAACGGATTGAAGTGATCATTGCACATCCACGAAGAAAAATCTTATTCTTGGCACATGCTTGTAAAAGTATTTGACTGTCGTTGAAATCTTCACTAGTATTGATTTCGGAGAGGTGGCTGAGTGGTCGAAAGCGGCGGTCTTGAAAACCGTTGAAGGGCAACCTTCCCAGGGTTCGAATCCCTGTCTCTCCGTTCTTTTTTGCATTTGCATCCTTTGGGTTTGTTGTGATACCAACACCTTAACTGTATCAAATTCGTGATGCACCACTCTCCAACCATCGGCCTCAACATCCATAACCCTAGATCTTGGTTTTCTGTTTGGCCATCAACGAAAATCGATGAAGCCTAAGGGTCACAAGCGTAGATATGCTTGATTGCCAGATTCAGATATGACCATGTGCACGTCTTGTTTGCGTCAAATACCTTGACTCTCTTGACCTACAATTCATATAATAAGGCATCATGTTGACAATGATCGTCAATTACTGGAGCACATTGATGTCTACTTTTCACACAGGAAGCAAGAGTTTGAGCACCTCACATCGGATTCGCGTGATGTTGGTTGAAGACCATGAACTTGTTCGAACTGGCATCAAGCACATGCTTGCAAAGGACACAACGGTTGAAGTGGTTGCAGAAGCGTCCAATGGTGAGGAATCGATAGAAGAAGCCAGATCGCAAACCATTGATGTGGTCTTGATGGATGTCAAGATGCCTGGCATCGGTGGTCTGGAGGCAACTCGAAGGTTGTTGCGCATTCATCCAGATATCAAGATTCTGGTTGTCACGGTGTGTGATGATTCATTGTTCCCGTCAAAACTCTTGCAGGCTGGCGCATACGGATATCTCACCAAGGGCGCATCCATGAAAGAAATGGTGCGTGCCATCAAAACCGTTTACAGTGGTCAGCGCTACATCAGCCCAGAGATTGCCAGTCAGCTTGCCATCAAACATCTCACAGATGAAGATGAATCGCCATTCGATAAATTGTCCGAAAGAGAGTTGCAAGTTGCCATCATGATCAGCAAAGGTATTCGTGTCAATACCGTTTCTGAGCAGCTCTGTTTGAGCCCTAAAACAGTCAATTCGTATCGATATCGCATTTTCAGTAAACTCCACATCAACAACGACGTTGAATTGACACATCTTGCCATACGCCACAGCATATTAGACAACATCGATATGCCTGAGGAACACTGATTGGGGCGTCACAGGTCAACATTGGTTTCTAACATCACTGACATTCCTGAATCCCCTGGCGTTTACCTGTATTATGATGCCGATGATGTGGTCATTTATGTTGGTAAAGCCATCAACTTATCAAGACGTGTAAAAAGTTATTTCCAAAAAAATCATAAAGACAGCAAAACAACGGAATTGGTCAAACACATTGTTCGATTTGACATCATTCAGACCAAAGATGAGTATGAAGCGTTGTTGCTTGAAAATACACTGATCAAACAACACCGCCCCAAATACAATATTGCGCTGAAAGATGATAAAGGATATCCATGGTTGGCATCCAATTTGGGGCACGATTTTCCAGGCTTATCTTATCATCAAGGCAAACAGCGCAGTCACATGCACTATTTTGGCCCCTATGTGGCAAAAAAATCAGTATGGAAAATACTGAATCAAATTCAACGATTGTTTCAAATCAGGTCATGCTCAGATGCTTATTTTCAAAGCAGAAAAAGACCATGTATGTTGCATCAAATTAAAAGATGCAGTGGTCCTTGTGTTGATTTGATTTCAAAGCAGAAATATGCCAGTGATTTTGATGCCGCCATACTTTTTCTTAAAGGGCAGTCAGACGAGCTGCTTGAAACATGGCAAGAAGCCATGTATGCAGCCAGTCAAAAGCAAGACTACGAAAAAGCCCAGGCCTTTAGAGATTTGATCCGAGACTACCATGCCATTGTGGGCAAACATGCGCCTTTTAAAGGTGAAGCTTCCATTGATGTTTGGGGGTATGTACAGCATCAAAACACCATTCATTTGTTGCTTATATGGGTGAGGGGAGGGCAAATGTTGGGAAAACAATTTTTGCGCTTTGATCCACCCGAATGGTTTCACACGCATGACGCAGTCAAACAATACTTGTGTCAATACTATCTCAATGGCAACCTTCTACATGGGTTGCCAAATGCCATGCTGATTGATCTCCCCAAGGGTCAGTTTTACGAGATCGCGTCATTGATTAAGCAACAACATGATACCAAAGTCGTTGCCAAAAGCATGCTTTCTGAATCTGGCAAACGTTGGCGCCCCTTGATTCAAAAAAATCTGGATCATGAAATGAAAAGTCAGTTCCAGCAAGCGACGACAACCTTGATGTCCGCACCCGAATTGATGGCGGCTTTGCCCCTGACATCCACGCCTAAGCATATTGAGTGCTTTGACATCAGTCATACCTCGGGTCAATATACGGTGGCTTCGTGTGTGGTTTTTGACGCAAATGGGCCCAATAAGCGGGCATATCGAACCTACAAAGTACCGTTTCTTGATCAACCCGATGATTACGCATCTTTAAAGTTTGTTTTTGAAAAGCGCTTTTTTAAAAAGCAAGCCACCGGCTCATCCATGCCAGACTTGATTGTTGTTGATGGAGGTATTGGGCAACGTAATGTATTGATCAAAGTGCTGGAGGAATGTGGTTTGAATCACATTCCTATCTTGGCGATTTCAAAAGGCCCCAGTCGCAAACCTGGTCAGGAAAAATTGCACACACGTCAACATGATCTTTTACATCTGAATCCACGTACACCTGCTTTTCGTTTCCTCATGCAAATTCGTGATGAGTCACATCGATTTGCCATCAAGCACCATCGAAAAATGCGTGACAAACAGTCCTTACAGTTCATCATCGAACGCATTCCTGGCATTGGCCCATCTAAACGAAAAAAGCTATACGAGCATTTTGGTGGTTTGGCAGGGATTCGAAAAGCATCTGTTGCGGAATTGTGTCGTGTCGATGGCATCCATAAAGGGCTGGCTCTTGCCATCCATCGCTATTTGCATGATCATTGATTCTGCCAATGTGCTTGGGATACATCAATCGATATGTTACAATCCAGACATGTTCACTTGATTGCGCCTTGCGTTAAGAGAAGACCTATGAAGCAAATCTCGATACCCAATATCCTTACGCTTTTGCGGTTTGTGATGGCACCCGTTTTCATTCTGGCATGCTTGCATGCGTCACCGCACTCCTGCTGGCCCACTGTCATTTTTTTACTTGCATCCGTTACGGACTGGTTGGATGGTTGTATCGCCAGACACTATGGTTTGTCGAGTCGGATTGGTGCATTCATGGACCCTGTTGCGGACAAAACTCTTGTCGTGTCTGCTCTGCTGATGCTTTTATACATTGAGCATTCCGTTGCGCTGTTGATGTGCACCATCATCATCATTCTTAGGGAATTTCTTGTCACGGCTTTACGCGCTTGGATGGTCTCGATTGGTCAGCAACAGGCTGTGAAGGTGCAGTGGATTGGTAGAATCAAATCGTTCACGCAAATGGCAGGCATTTCCATATGCTTACTGAGTCATGCGATGCAACACCATGGTCTTTATGAAATAGGATTGTTTACCCTCGTGATTGCCGTCATGTTATCCTTAATCAGCATGATGGTTTACATTCAAGCATCCTGGAAGCACTTACAGTTTTTAGACCCGATTTAAAAGAAAAATCATCTTGACATTTTGACCTTGCAGGGCATAATGATTGCATTGCGGGAATAGCTCAGCTGGTAGAGCACAACCTTGCCAAGGTTGGGGTCGCGAGTTCGAATCTCGTTTCCCGCTCCATACAATCATTTTATCCTCTGAGTTTTGGCTGGGTGGCAGAGTGGTTATGCAGCGGCCTGCAAAGCCGTGAACGCCGGTTCGATTCCGGCCTCAGCCTGATGTATGCGCCCGGGTGGCGAAATTGGTAGACGCAAGGGACTTAAAATCCCTCGGACTTCGGTCCGTGCCGGTTCGAGTCCGGCCCCGGGCACCACCGTGAATGATCTATGTTTAGAGTTGTTTCCCTTTTTTTAGCATGCCGTTATGCTTTTCGTGCCACCTCACGCGGTTTTATCTCATTTTTGTCGTTCAGCGCAGTGCTGGGCATGGCTTTTGGTGTGGCCACGTTGATCACTGTGATGTCCGTCATGAACGGTTTTGGCGATGCAATGGTACACCGCTTTCTCAAACATACACCAGCCATGACGGTTCAACCTGAACATGCGAAGCTCTGGCAGCAAAAAGACCACATCCTAAAGCAACTCAATGGTCTACCGTATGTGGAATCATCCAAGCTTTTTTTAACATCCCAAGCAGTGATCATGCACCAAAAGACACTGGTCCCCATCACCATTGATGCCCGTAATGGTCATGCTGGTAGAACCATGCAGAAAGATGTTGTATGGATCAGCCCATTTTTGGCAAGCCAATATGGACTTAGACAGGGTGACCTGGTTACACTGATTTTCAATCATCTTAAGCGCACAGCTTTTGCCACAATGCCAACCATGCAAAAGTTCCGCGTTCAATACGATTTCAATCATGACTCAGACATGCATGTCGTCAACATATCGGGCCAAAAGCTTCGCCAATTGCTCGCATTGAAGCCTTACTATCATTCTGGTATTGCACTGACCATCACCCACCCTGAACAGGCGCATGTGTTAAGCTTGGCACTTCAGTCCAAACTACCACAACACTGGCATGTGACAGACTGGACAGTAGAATATGGCTCTTTTTTTCAGGTCCTTGCCATGCAAAAATCGATGATGTCGTTGGTGCTCATGTTGATCATCGTGATTGCAGCATTCAGTTTGATTTCAAGCCAAGTGATGTTGGTGCTCAATAAGAAAAAAGACATCGCCATGCTGAAAACCATGGGACTGTCACAGGCGCGAATTGCCCTGATTTTTTTGGCCCAAGGTGTTGTTTTGGGTGGCATTGGCATCATCATAGGCACCCTGATTGGTCTTTCCTTGAGCCATCACTTGACAGGGGTCGTGGCATGGATTGAGCAGTTGACAGGACATGTTTGGCTGTCACACGCACTGTATCAAATGGATCATTTGCCGAGTAAGATTCTGTATGGTGACGTATTATGGACGGTGACAACCTCTTTTGCATTGTGTATTGCTGCTGCACTGTACCCTGCATGGAAAGCTGCGAAATTGAACCCCATTGAAATCATACAATCTCGGTGACCTGATGCCTCCAACACCTCTTTTACAATCTTTTTCACTTTGCAAATCTTATCAAGATGCCAACAATACATTGACTGTGCTCAAGCACATTGACTTGCAGCTGCATGAAGGTGAAAGCATGGTCATCACCGGTTGCTCTGGCAGTGGTAAAAGTACCTTGTTGCAGTGCTTGGCCGATTTGGACAACGCTTCATCTGGGAAAATTCTATATCAAGGACGGTCATGGTGCAGCATGAAAGCCTCAGAAAAACAAGCCATTCGTAGGCATGACCTTGGTTTTTTATATCAGCACCATTTTTTATTGAGCGAATTAACAGTCATCGAAAATCTATTACTCCAGGCTGCCATTGCCAAAACACCGGTATCCGATGCCAAAAAAATCGCCATCGCACTTTTGAACCATGCTGATTTGGGGTCGCATGCATCGCATCCCATACAACATTTGTCAGGTGGTCAACGCCAACGTGTGGCTTTGTTGCGTGCGTTGATGCATCAACCCAAACTGCTGTTTGCAGATGAACCGACAGGCGCCTTGGATGAAGAAACAGCCCTGCAAATGTTGGCATTGATGCTTACGTTCCAGAAAGAACGTGGCATGGCAATGGTTGTCTCCACCCATCATTTGGCCATGGTGCGTCACTTTGATCACCACCTTGAATTGTGCCAAGGGCAGCTGATTCAAAGAAAATAAACATCGATTTTATTTTATCTCAAAATCAACAAAAATCATACTCATGTTCTATACTCAAATATTCACAATTTGGTGAGAACATGAACCATGTCAGTCAATAAATCGAAATCAACTGCTCGCATTTATCGTTGGGATGAATTTAAAGTTGTAGACACATCGAGCAAAGGTGTGCAAGTTGGCAGTCAA
The DNA here is from genome assembly GCA_965661085.1 of Candidatus Comchoanobacterales bacterium. Taxonomy (GTDB): domain Bacteria; phylum Pseudomonadota; class Gammaproteobacteria; order Comchoanobacterales; family Comchoanobacteraceae; genus CBFIDA01. Next base: position 42,072 of record CBFIDA010000009.1, read on the forward strand.
AAGGTGACGCTAGGTGACGATACCTATCAAAGAAAGCAAGACAAGGACCCAAGAGAATTCATTGCTGCTGCTTTGGCGCCCAATAAGATGGGACCAGAAGTGTCTTTGGTCACCAGTGAAAATAACCAGCGTATTTACATTGCCTCTAAATACTTACCAAATGTGAAAGATCTCGATGATCACCTGACCAATAAAATCAATGAATCCAATACAACCATTAAGAAGCGCCGTCGTCATATCACTATTGTGGATGATGGTTCTGAAAAACTCGAAAACATGGCCATATCAAAAGAGTGCAGATGAATGCTTTGTGTGATGCACTCATATTTTCTGCTTTCATGGGAGATCATGACGTGAATGCTTCAAACTTTATGGTTGATCAAGATTCTAAAAGTGTCAAAAGAATTGATTTTGGGCATGCATTTCACAGTCTTGCAAAAAAAAGGATGCGGGGTGTTGGAGGAGGTCGTTCACAAAATGATGTTCTGGATTGGTTCAATAGAAAAGCGGTCACATCCATAGATCCAGGGTTCTTGTCTCATTATCTGCCCAATTGTTATGTTGACCGTTCAATCGGTGCGCCCTCCAAACTTTGGCGAGATTTTCCCGGATTGGTTTTCTCGAAAGAAATGCATGGTGCACTGAAGCGTTTTTGTAAAAATTACAAAATGGAATTCATTAAAAAACAATTGGATGCTACAAAAGACAACATTAAAGTGGCTTCTGGTCAAGTTAAAGGTGATAAAAATCGCAAAGTTTTCTTTAAAAGTCTTTCATCCATCGTGAAGGAATTGCATGTTGGCGATGCACCAAACGATATCGATGAGGTCTTTGACATTCTCCAATCTTTTTGTGAACAACAATTGCGCAATATGATAGAAGTTGAGAAAACATACGCCATACAAATTGAAATCGAAGACCGCTGAATGCATGGATTGCAGGTGATAAGGCATTGACCGGAGACATGATCGAATCATTCTGTGAAAGATTTGATTCAACCACGCGAACGTGGATCCGAACCGGTGAACAAGCGTTTTTTGGCAGCTCTAAGGCATATTTATTGGCGAGACATCAAGAAAAATTGACGCAACGCATGCCCGTTTCACCCAGAAAGCGCATCAGTGATCTGAGCAAAGCCTTGATTTTTTCTGTGACCATAGGAGCAGGTTTTTTTGCATTGACACTCTTATCTCTGACACCAATCGTCATTGGCTATGTTGCTTTGATTTTTGCCTCTTTATCTGCGATAAAATCACTCATAAAGTTAAAATTCAATCGCATCAATGTTGTGAAAGAAGGGTACGCCATGCTCAAGCTGACAACTGTTGGGGCATTACTGGGAGGGGCACTGCTTCTTATCACATTATTGCCAATGCCCATCTTTGCATCCATGATCGTTGCACTTGGTGTGTTTGCTTTGGGTGCTTCTAAATACGCAAAAGGTTTTAAACAAAAAATCTTCATGGTGACGCTTTCAGCTGCATCCCTTGCAACATTTGCTGTATTGCCACTTTTCAGTGTTGGCATGTTGCCCATGTTGCTGATTGGGTTATCGTTGGCATTGGGTTTGTTGTTGACAAGTTTTCAATGTGCTCAAACATCCTTCAAGCTTCAAAAACAAGGCATGCAAATTCAATCCACGACAAGCCCATGCACAGCTTCTACATCTCTTTCCAGCCGAACAGATTCGATGCTTGAATACAGCACAGATGCCAGTATCAATACCAACGAAGACGAAATGGGGTCTAACCCTGAATCTGACAACAGAGGGCCAACACAGGCTCAATCATGAGATCAAGCATTTCAATGCGTCAAGCCAGATATGTATCATAGATGCACCCTTGACCTCAATCTCTGTGATAAACCCATACAGTATCTGAGGAATGTGTGTCCTGATACTGATAGCCATTTATACACACAGACTTCAATTGGGTTGTCTGTGTCATTTTTTCGGTGATGATGGCACGCGCCATGGCACCACGGGCACGTTTGGCGAACAAGCCTATGGTTTTATATGCGCCTGCCTTGAGGTCTTTAAATTGTATGTCAATCACGGGCAGGGCATGTCCCTTTGGCAGTACAGCCTTGCTGTATTCATTAGAGGCCAGATTGATGATACATGTTGACTGTGTCTTTTGACGTACTGCCTCCAAATGATTCATCAGTTTATGCCCCCAAAATTGATACAAATCTCTGTGGTCGCCAATCGCCAGTTTTGTTTTCATCTCAAGACGATAGGGATGCATGGCATCCAAGGGTCTCAGTATGCCATACAAGCCAGACAAAATGATGAGATGTTCTTGCGCCCACAAGAGATCATCATGGTCGAGGCTTGTCGCATCAAGTGATTGATACGCATCACCTTGCAATTGAGACAAGACAGATGATGCTTTGGTGTAATCATATTCGTTAAACAACTGAAATCGATCGTAATTTGCCTCTGACAAAGGGACGCTGATCTGCATCATTTTTTGTAAATCTTCGGTTGTTTTGTGCCGTAAGAGATGTACGAGATCTTTGATTTCATCCTGAAAGGAGGGCTGGCTGATCGCAGTGGGGATGGCCAATGGCTTTAGATATTGTTTTTTGGCTGGTGACAACAGTATGAGCATGGCATTTCCTAAGTCTGAGAATCTGAGCGTGCTGATGAATCATCATGGCGTTGATGCTGGATGCTTTGCCCAAGATGCTGCATCCCCTTTTTTTTTGCCAACATCATTTGCTTCTGTCGCTCTGCAAAACGCTTCTTTTGAGTTTCGGTGAGATGGTCGACGCAATATGGACAACAGATGCCTTGCATGGTTCTAGGGTCGTTGGCTTCTTCAGGTGTCAAGGGATGACGGCATCCAAAACATTGGGTGTAATGATCTTGCTCCAATTGATGGTTGACGGCAACGCGCTCATCAAACACAAAACAACTGCCTTGCCATAAGCTATCTTCTTCGGGCACATCTTCCAAATATTGTAGAATGCCGCCCTCAAGATGGTAAATCTCTTCAAAACCATGCGCCAACATGTGCGATGATGCTTTTTCGCATCGTATGCCACCGGTACAATACATCGCGACCTTTTTGTGTTTTTGGGGGTCAAGGTTGTTGGCGACATAGCGAGGAAATTCTCTAAAATTTTTGGTTTTGGGGTCAATGGCACCCTGGAATTGGCCAATGGCAATTTCATAATCATTGCGGGTATCAATCAGCAAAACCTCAGGATCTGTCACAATCTTATGCCAATCTTTGGGTTTGACATAGGTGCCGACTTGTTGATTGGGAATGGTTTTTTCACACCCCAATGTCACGATTTCAGATTTGATTTTTACTTTCATTCTTAAGAAGGGCATGTCCTCACAGAAAGACTCTTTGTACATCAATTGGTCAAAATCAAGCTCTGCTTCCAACAAATGCTTCAACGCGTCAATCGCATCCCGGCAACCGGCCACGGTCCCATTGATGCCTTCCTCTGCCAATAAAATTGTGCCATGGATGTTTTGATTCAGGCAAAGTGATAAAATCGCTTCTTTGTAGATCGGTACTGCATCTTGCTGTATCCGACGAAATGCGTACAATGCTGCAACCACCACACTGGGCTCGGCCATATCATTCATTCCTTAAAACAATGATTGTAGCGAAAAACAAGTCGTTTTTCCAATGATGTGGTCATACGCTGGGTCATATCCATGTCAATAAGCGCATTCAATCCATGGATACAGAGCGTATGGTGTGATACAAGATGTGTTCAAGACCACCAGCACACCAAATGCCTCATGCGTAACATCAGGTGCATATCGATTCTTGGCATCAATAGTGTCTTTGGCATACTGCATTAAATAAATATTGTTTTATCTGCTTTATTCCATAGTGCATGCAACATGCATCACATCAGTCCATCTCACAAACTGCCATGGCCATCACAAATTTATGGCCTAAATAATTAAAATAATGATAAAATCGTTTTTTTTATTGATTCTTTTGGCAAATTATGCCATGATGGATTTACGTCTCAATTTAGAGTTTTTATGTTTTATAACTTTTTATGTTACATTATTCTTCTTTGTGGTCATTCGGGGGTTTGGTTTTCACGCCTTTATAGTATTGGTTTTTTCCCTCTGCTCTGTCAAACCATGGTGCATTGCATACATCATGCTGGATTTCTGCCATATATTTTTTTATTGCCATTCTTTTTCAATCCACTATCTCACTACGTCATCATGGTGTCGTTTTTGCTTATTGGCGTTGTTGTCATCCACAATATGGGTGAGGATCGATACATTGACAAAAAAACAGCCAACAGTCTGGTGTATACTGGTTTCATCTCACTGTTGTATTTTGGCGTGTATGCTTCAGCAACCCCACTTGCTTCTTTGCTATGGATTGGCTCCGCTGTATTCCTCACCACACATCTCGTCAAAGGCGTCTTTAGCTGTCAAAATACATTTCATTGCTTTAGAATCGATCTCACTGTCCTTTGTTTTGCTTATGCCGCAACACCCGACATCCCTCTATTTCTAATCTGTTTGATGGTCACAAAGATCGTCATACCAGTGCTGCATGACTATTTTTATGAAGTCGATGCCGAAAGGGCTGCGAATGAAAGCTTGGCCCCAGTTCTTTTAAATGATTTTAGGTCCATGCAGAAGGTTGCTGCCTTTTCCTTCTTTTTGATTTATTCTGTTGCTGAAACAACACCAACCATGATTCCATTCATAAATCTTGAGCTTATCATGATGATGGCTGTATGCCATTATTTGTCAGAGTGGTATCGTTCAGTGAACGCTGTAGATGCAGTCACGGTCCCATCTGCTTCCAACCCGTCTTCTTCCATTGATTTCAAGGATAATGATCTACCACAATCATTCATCCATGGTGCAGACGACGCAGAGCGATTGAATGCTTACTTAACCGCACTCTCTGATGAAGATGCTGGGCAGTATGACGATTGCATGTGTCCAATTTCAAAAGAATTGATGCGGTTACCGGTCAGTTTGTGCACCGATAACCCAGAAGCGCAAGTGTGTGACTACCACTCTGCGCGCGAGTGGCTCATGATGGGAAACAACACAAATCCCTTCACCCGGGCCCCTTTGACGCTCTCCCAATTAAACACTTTGGTGCGTGCGCAATATGGAAACAAATCATTCGTCGCCATTCGAGAGAAAATTGAAGCACTCAGACAGGCACAGCTTGGTAACATAGGCACCCAACCGGCAGTCATGACCCCGTGACACCAGCACTGATGGTGGTGTAGAATTTTAATGAGTTGTTGTCAGCACACCTGCTATGGATTTTGAGCGCTGCCAGATGGCTTGGCAAGCCATCGAGCTTTGACCGTGGTTGCAACGCCCAACATGTTATGCACAAGGCCACCTACATTAAGTCTATTGGCTTCAAACCGCATGTGGAGTGTATGTCTTGAAGCATTGGCGCCTTTGTCGTGTCAGTGGTTTTAACGATTGATTAAATATATTTTATTATTTAAATCATTGACATTGACTTTTGTTCGGCATATGGTATTGAAAAGATTATAAAAATAAAGGTGTCAATATGACTTTAAATGAAAAAATAGAAACTTTAGTGTTAAATGGTTTTTCGATCCACAAGACGGTAGGGGCGTGTATTATAAAACAAATAATGTTACGAACTTTGTTTTTGATCACGAGACAGCTTATCAATATTTCCATCACAGAGATTCTTCAAACACCCCTATCTTGATCACATATGCAAAAACTAATTCAGCATATAATATAGGCCACCACATGCTTGTTTTTCCGCATATTAACCCCAACATCCGCGATAAGCACGGCATGACAGCGCTGATGCATTTGGCACGCTCCTTGGAAGTTGAACAATTTAAAGCAGCAAAGCACTTTCTCGAGCATTCTGAGATTCAAATCAATGCTGTTGACAATCAAAATAAAACCGCCCTTCATTATGCAATTGATGCAAATAATATGAGACTTGCAAAAACGCTTATTAACCATAAAGATATCAAACTCCAAGTAGGCCATACACCTTTATTCGCCCATGCAGTTAAAGCCAAAAAGTGGTCGCTTCTCAAAACCTTTTTAACAAAAGATCCCACATTGGTTGATCATGGAGATCGCACCATTTTGATGCATGCGATCTTGCAAAATAAGATTTGCCTTAGTATGGAGGCCATCGCGGCAATGTCTCAGGAGACACTTCTCCTTCAAGACACGC
>CBFIDA010000009.1:48278-53068 GCA_965661085.1 Candidatus Comchoanobacterales bacterium
CGGCAATACAGCGCTGCACTATGCTTTGACCCACAATCAACATGACGTGATTGTGGCGCTTCTAAATAAAGCACCTAATCTTATCAATATCCCCAACAAAAATGGCATCACGCCGTTTGCCATGGCGTGTCAACAACCCCAAATCAATATCCTTAACGAGATGCTTAAGCATCAAGATACGATTGCATTAAAGACCATCTATCAAGCCATCGATGGTAAGCTCATAAGGGCTGTCTTAGACAAACTTGATCAGCATTTGGAAGCTGTAGTAGGTACAAGTTCTTTAGCATCCAAGATCAACGCTATCATCCAAAAAGAGGATGGCAGTTCAAATAGAAGATGGGTACTGGCAGTGACGGTTTCGTGTTGCATTCTGATTATCCCTATCTTCTTTTTTGTTTTTCGTATCCTCATTGCAGTTGCGATATATATTTCTGTAACTGAATTATGGTTCGATCTTCTTCGTCATTATGCCAGTAAAGGTCAATTCGATATGGTTGTTTACCTCATGCACAAAGACCCAAGCCAAATCAATCGTAAAGATGCTGATGATGGCTACACAGCCCTTATTCTCGCTGCATACAGAGGCGATCTTCAGATGGTCAACTATCTTGTCGCGCAGAGTGCAAACAAAGACGCTCAAAATAAAGATGGCGACACAGCCCTGATTTGGGCTGCAAGGAAAGGCCATCTTGATATCGTCAAGTGTCTTGTCGCGCAGGGTGCCGATACCAATATTCAGGGTGAAAAGCGTAAAACAACCCTGCAGTGGGCACAAGAACAGTCTCGCTCTGATGTTGAAGCATTCCTTCAGGAGCACCCGAAAAATAGCGTTACACATCCTATCGTAATCGCAACACCCACACTTGTTGATCCGATAACGTCATCGTCATTTTCTAACCCAACAAACCAGCAAGTATTTACGCTACCACCAAATAGTATATTTATAGTGGACCCGAATTCAGCGCTTTCAGCGCCACCCTTCGTGCCGCCGATGGTCTGAAGATGCGATGCCAGAAATGGCTATCGCATCTTTGATGTTTATGGTGAATCTTTGATCTTCATCATCATACTTTATACTATTGCTTAGTATGATGTTTTTTCAACGACATTGGCCATGGTGTTCTTGTGTCGTGTTTGGGGTATCTCAATCAGTATTGGGCATGCCAAATATTGTCACATAGTATATGTGTCCATAACACTGTTTTCAGTCCTTTAAGGCGTCATCACATATAGATTGAATCTCTCAGTGAGGCATGATGCCAATATTCAAGCTTTGTTGTACAGTGGGCGCGTCATGCATTCTGTGTTAACCTACACAAGGTGTATCCACAACGTTTAGAACACAATTGACGGAGGTTATTGTCCTGGTGGATTTTTCAGCATGTATGGCCAGTTGGCATAACATTGGCCTACCTCGTTGGCAAGATATGCCAGCATGCTTTGCCCATGGGTATTGGCATCGTGTGTTTGCGATGAAGACCACAGGAGGGACATATGCGCTCAAGTGCTGGGATATACGCCATGAGAGTGGTTTTGACATCCGTCAGTTACGCCAATGTCTGACCATGACACAATACATATCTCAGAGACATACTTGGTGCACGCCCGAGCACCTTTTGTGTGTGGATGACCAACGTCACATTGCTTGGAGTTATCGGCCTTGGTGTGAAGGCACCACACGCAAGCCTAGCATGTGGCAGCACCACCACGTGGCACAGCTGGTACAAGCACTGCTGGACTTGCATCAATTGAGGATTGCACCACAACATCGTTTTTTGCCACGTTGTTGGTTATCACATCAAACAAAAGCATCCGCTCCTTTAACCCCTTCGTCCATACCTGACGCGTGGGTATTTTGTCATGGTGATATGCAATTTGATCATCTATTTTGGCAAAATCAAACCTTGGTGGACCTCATTGATTGGGAATGTGCTGGCTGGATGGAACGTCATCAAGCTGTTGCGCATGCCGCACTCAGCATTGCCACACATCTGCAAACATTTGACCATCATCTTTGTGGGACAGTCATTGCGACTTATCATCAGCGCCATGCCTTACAAGCAACGCTTCTTCAAGCGGCTTTTTTTGATGTTTTGGCGCAATGGCGCCATTGGTGGCAAGCGGCCAAGGATCAGTCATGCAAGCCGATGACAAACAATACCCATCTGTATGATCACATCGCCCAACAGTATGCCACCATTGCACAGACTGTTTTCGCAACAAGTCCAAAAGCACAAACCATCTGACACTTGGGTTATACTGAATAGCAGAGTGCTGTCATCATTCACAATCAGGCATACTGAAGTAACTGAACGTTTGACGCACCGCGACAACCATACGCCCCACACCATGTTGTGATGACAGATGGGTGTCCATGACCGCCCTATCATGATATCAAAATGCCGCCTTTCATGGTAAGGGACAAGGGCAACCTTGGCCTATGTTTATTGGCTCACACAACAAGACTTGCCACGATACTGATGTGCATATGCCCATATCATCTGACATGACCCATATTGAGATGACACAACAGAGGTGTTGTCAGTGGCTGAAACGCATCGTGATAAAAAGTGCTTTGATCAAATACGCTGCCAGTATATTGACTTTTTGATTTATGTACATTATTCTAAAAGGAGGCAGACTTGGAGCCAAAACATGGTGCCACCAAGAGGCGGGGCAAGAGTAGGGGCAGGCCGCCCCAAAGGCCAAAGCCGCTATCAAGAACCAACAAAACCAATACGCATCCCAGAAAGCATGGTTGCACAAGTCATGGATTTTGTGGCCAACAAAGGACATGCATTGCCCCTATACAGTTGCAGTGTTGCAGCTGGTTTTCCATCACCAGCCGATGACCATCTCGAAGACAAACTTGATTTGAACGCACATCTTATTCAGCATCCCACTGCAACTTTCTTTGTCCGTGTCAGTGGCGACTCAATGATTGAGGCGGGCATTTTTCCAGATGATATTTTGGTGGTGGATCGCAGCCTTGAGCCACGTCATGGCAAAATTGTGGTGGCTGCCGTTGAAGGGCAACTGACGGTCAAACGTTTGCATCGAAGTGGCAACCAAGTACAGCTGATGCCTGCCAACCCAAAGTTCTCCGCGATCACCATTGCCAACCCAGATGATTTGATGATTTGGGGTGTCGTCACCACAGTATTGCACCAGGTCTAAATGGAGATTTGTATGCCAAATGTTTCTGTATTCAAACAAACAACACATGGCCTGATGTATGCTGGATTGTTGCCATTTGTCGTATTGGCCACCTGTCATGCATGTGGCTGGCAAAACTTGCCTTATGTTGGCAAAGTCCAATTTGTATTTGCCGTTTATGGCTTGGTGATCCACAGCTTCATGGCTGGCACTCATTGGACCAAAGCCAGAATGAATAAAAAAACAACATCAATTGTTTTTTCTAACATGCTCACAATCATTTCATTTTTTCTTTTCATCTGCCTTTCTTCTTTGCATTTTATTTGGAGTATGATCGGACTGTATGCAAGCACTTTGTGGCAAGACAGCGTAGATTCAGAGCCAGATTATCTGAGCGTGCGCAAACATTTAACAATTGTCATTGTGCTGTGCTGCCTGATCATGGCAGTGCCTTTTTAACATCACATACAAAAACAACATGAGACCATCATGCCAACACTTTTTGCCTTAATGGACTGCAATAATTTCTACGCCTCATGCGAACGGGTCTTTGACCCAGCCCTGGCAAAAAAACCCATTGTCATTTTATCCAACAACGATGGCTGCATTGTGGCGCGTTCTAATGAAGCCAAACGATTGGGCATTCCCATGGCAGCCCCCATACACCTCTACCAACAGTGCGTTAAAATGCACCAAATCCAGGTTTTTTCTTCCAACTACACATTGTATGGTGACATGTCTGATCGTGTGATGCGATCATTGGCCATGATGGTGCCTGATATGGAAGTTTATTCAATCGATGAGGCTTTCATACAGTGGCCAGATGACAGACCTTCAAATCTATTGGAGACATGCATGCGCATTCGCCTGAACATTTTGCAATGGACAGGCATCCCTGTATCCATTGGGGTAGGGCGCACCAAAACACAAGCCAAGTTGGCCAATAAAATTGCCAAAAAGTGTGCAAATGGTGTCTATGTGTTGCTGAACCCAACAGATCTGGCGGCACAAAGAACACAAACACCTGTTGAAGACATTTGGGGCATTGGCCCACGTCAGACACGTCGCTTACATGGTTTAGGGATCCTGAATGCGGAACAGCTTGTACATGCCAATCCACAAATCATGCGGCGTTTGTTTGGTGTGACCATGGCACGGACCATGCGTGAACTGAAAGGCGATGCCTGTTTACGTCTTGACGACATTCAGCCAAAAAAAAATATCATGGCCTCAAAGTCTTTTGGATGCCCCATCACACAGTGTTCAGACATCGAAGAAGCATTGGCATGCCATGTGATGCGCGCTTGGGAAAAACTGCGTCAACAACAGCATCTTGCAACAGGCATACATGTTTTTTTACACACCAACCCTTTTGACAATCGGCAAAAATACTACAGCAATCAACGGTCGTATACGCTCACCAAGCCTTCCGATCATCCAACCGAGATGATCCATATCGCCAAAAGCATGCTACGCACACTGTATCAACCTGGCCATCGCTATAAAAAAGTAGGGGTCGGGCTGCTTGGCTTGATTCCAAAACATCAACCACAGCAAAAGGCATTGTGGCCAATGATGGATGCCACAATGTTTGATGCAAAAGCCATCAAGGTCTTTGAGCAAATCAATCA
>CBFIDA010000010.1:0-45297 GCA_965661085.1 Candidatus Comchoanobacterales bacterium
CGTATTTAAATTGTTGGATAGATCACGAGGTTCATGCTGTACGCACACAAATGCGCAATATGCTCGATGGTCTGTCAGAATGACCTTTCTGGGTGGTGGTGCGCATCGTATCATCGATGATGTTTCAGGCATTGATCCCTTGTCTGGCGATTGGGAGCCCATAAAAAATACCCTGCTTGGTGGCGCTGCAATCAGTGGCCTTGGGTTGACTTTGCAACAAGTGGCCGTTTATTCTGTTCATTTTGGAGAGCATCTGTGCCCAAGACAGCCATTTCACCGACGCGTGCGGAAGATTATCCAAACTGGTATCAAGCCGTCGTCAAGCATGGCGAATTGGCCGAACATGCTGTGGTGCGTGGTTGCATGGTCATCAAGCCATGGGGCTATGGCATTTGGGAGCAGATCAAGCAGGATTTGGATGCGCGCTTCAAAGCCACAGGGCATGTGAATGCTTATTTTCCACTGCTCATTCCTTTGAGTTACCTTGAAAAAGAAGCCGAGCATGTGTCGGGTTTTGCCAAAGAGTGTGCAGTGGTGACCCATCATCGTTTGGTGACCGATCCTGCAGGCGGGTTGAAGCCTGACGGCGCATTGGATGAGCCTTATGTGATTCGGCCGACCAGTGAGACGATCATCGGCGCATGCTTTGCAAAATGGGTCGACTCCTATCGTGATTTGCCGCTCAAGGTCAATCAATGGGCCAATGTGATGCGTTGGGAGATGCGGACCCGTTTGTTCTTGCGTACTTCAGAATTTCTATGGCAAGAGGGGCATACGGTACATGCCACTGAAACAGAAGCCATGACACACACGCGCACCATGTTGTCTGAGTATGCTGCCTTTGCCGAGGAAGTTTTGGCCATGCCGGTGGTGGCGGGCGAGAAAACCAAAGCAGAGCGTTTCCCAGGCGCTGTCAACACCTATTGCATTGAGGCTTTGATGCAGGATTTGAAGGCACTGCAAGCGGGCACCTCACACTTTTTGGGGCAAAATTTTGCCAAAGCTTCTGGCATCCAGTTCAACAATGCCGAGGGTGAGCGGGTGCATGCTTGGACCACTTCTTGGGGAGTTTCAACTCGATTGATTGGGGGCATGGTCATGACGCATGCCGATGACAATGGCTTGATTTTGCCGCCACGGGTGGCGCCACAGCACGTTGTGATCATGCCCATCCATCGTCGCCCCGATGAACGTGCCCAGGTCATGGCGTTTTGTGAGGCGTTTGCAGAAAAGTTGCGTGCTTGTGTTTATGCTGGACAACCCGTTCGCGTTCACATGGATGATCGAGACATCAATGGGGGCGAAAAGACTTGGCAGTGGATCAAGAAAGGCATTCCCTTGCGCATTGAAGTTGGCCCCAGGGATTTGGCCAAGGGTGCTGTTTTTGTTGGCCGACGTGATGTGGGGACCAAAGAGAGCATGCAGGCGGATGACTTTTTGGCAGCATTGCCCGCCTTGTTGGCAAACATTCAGCAGGGCATGAAAGCGACTGCGGCAGCACGTTTGCAGGCAGCGTCGCATCATGTACATGACTTGGCATCCTTTGAAGCGCATTTTGCGCCCGATGGACCTGGCGGCTTTGTTTATGCGCATGCCGCCGATACGCCTGCCATGGAAGAAGCCATTCAGGCGCTCAAAGTGACGGCACGTTGCATCCCCTTTGATGCCAATCCAAATGGTGCGACGCAGCCTTGCATCTTTACGAGTGTGCCCACCCAGCAAAAGATTTTGTTTGCCAAGGCCTACTGATGGACGCGTTTGATCAAGATGTATTGTTGTGGCCAGAGTGGTCTATCCCCGTGGATGCCTTATGCACAGATTTCGATTTGCACGCCATGCATGTATGGTGTGTGCCCATGCTCGATGCCACGCAAATTGATTGGGCCTGCGCGCTGTTGCGTCCTGATGAGCGCACCACTTATTTAGCCATGCAGCACCCCAAAGCGCAGCAACAGTTTTTAAGTGGGCGTGTTGCATTGCGTTGCCTTTTGGGCAAGCATCTGCAGCAGACGCCACAATCTGTGCCTCTGACGGTTGGCAAGCGTGGCAAACCTTGTTTGACACCCAGTCATGGCCCTTTGTATTTCAATGTTTCACATGGGGGTGGTCGGATTTTGATTGCATGCGCCTCCGTTGGGGAAGTGGGCGTCGACATTGAATCGAGCCAGCGTGCCTTATCGGTCATGGCCATTGCCAAACGTTATTTCCATCCCAAGGAAGCCTTGGCGTTGAGCAAATTGGCGCCCAAGGCACAGCATGCTGCCTTTGTGCGCATGTGGGTGATCAAGGAGGCCATGTTGAAAGCCGTGGGGCAGGGTGTTGGCAATGGTTTGAATCGTCTTGAGCTGTCGGCACATTGGCCACACGATGTGAGGGCAGTGCATGCTGCACCAGATGCGTCTTGGGGTGCATGGCAGGTGCGGGTTTTTGGCGTCTCTCCAGATGGCGTCGCAGCCGTCGCAACCCATGCATGGCCGATGCTCAACGAGGATGTGGTGGGTGCGCCCAAGATGGCGCATTGGCGCTGGTCTTGGCGCATGGCCCAATCTTGGTCTGATTGGGGATGAAGTCTGCTCAGCTTGGTTGGAGTGTGTCTGTATCTCGATCGTTCAGATGAGATGATCCAAAAATACTTCGACAAGCGGTCAAGCACCAACCGTCAAAGCATGACGCTGATGTGGTATCGTCTGTTGTTTCTTGGCAGCAATGGGCGGTGTTGACCAAAATGAGGCTGACGCACAAATAGACTGCGATGATGGCCAATGCGAAAATGATGATGTTCATGGTTTTCCTTCTAAAAGGTCAGTCTATCATAATTTTGTATATTTTTCAATGGCTTTATGCGTCTTTCCCAGCAGCAAAGCCAGAAGACCAAGCCCATTGAAAATTGTAGCCTCCCAGCCATCCTGTGACATCGACCACTTCACCAATGAAGTATAGACCGGGTTGGTTTTTGGCTTCCATGGTCTTTGAAGACAAAGCATCACAATCGACACCGCCGAGTGTCACTTCTGCGGTGCGGTAGCCTTCTGTACCATTGGGGTGTATCTGCCAGTTGTGTATGATGTTACAGATGTGTGCGATCTCTTTGGGCGTCAATGTTTGACAGGGTTTGGTGGCCAAGTGGGGTGGCAGGCGCAAAGCCACCAGACGTTTAGGCAGATGTTGAGCCAGTAGGTTCTTCAGTTGTTGTTGCTGACCATGCTGCCTCAAAAGTTCGGCCATGTCATGTTCTGGTAACGCATCGATGGCGATGGCGGTGCCTGGCTGCCAATACGATGAGATTTGTAGAATCGCAGGGCCACTCAATCCGCGGTGCGTACACAGGGTGTGTTCATGAAATGTGGTCTGAGCGGTGCGCACACGGCTGTTGAAACTGACACCTGCCAAGGCCGACAATGCTTTTTTGTCTTGGTCGTGTAAAGTCAGAGGCACCAGGCCTGCGCGTGTGGGCCATACATGCAGGCCAAATTGTTTGGCAAGGCGGTAGCCGAATGGGCTTGAGCCCATGCTGGGTATTGACAAGCCACCGGTGGCCACCACCAGAGATGGTGCACAAAATCGACCTTGGTTTGTGACGACAACATACCCTGAGGGCGTGTGTTTGACACCATCGATGGTGGTTTTAAGTCTCAGTTGCACTTTGTGTTGTTGACAGTGTTGCAGCAGCATGTTGGTGATGTCGCTGGCTTTGTGATCGCAAAACAGCTGGCCAAGTGTTTTTTCATGATATGGGATGCCAGCATCTTCAACCATTTTGATGAAATCCCATTGGGTGTAGCGCTTCAGTGCCGAAATGCAAAAGTGCGGGTTGTGCGCAATGAAACATTCTGGGTCGATGTTGCGGTTTGTGAAATTGCAACGCCCACCACCAGACATCAGAATTTTGCGCCCAGCTTTGTTGGCTTGCTCCAGCATCAAAACACGACGTTGTCTTTGGCCGGCTGTGATGGCACACATCATGCCTGCTGCACCAGCGCCTAAAATGATGACATCGTGTGTGGGGTGCATGGTGGGTGTCCTGTGGGTGATATGGGGAGCATGTTGGTATCTGCAGACCAGGCTTAAAGTGTAGGTCACCTGGGCTGTGATGTCGAGTGGTACGACGGTGCCTGGTGGACATGCTCATTTTTTTGCTCAAGCCCCGTGCTTTTTGTTTAAAAATATTGTTTTAGGCTTTCATACCCGACCAATTCATGGTAAAATTTTGCAAGTTTTTTGGAAGAAAGATGGTATGGTCGATCAAACCGTGAAGCAACAGCTTGAGCAATCTTATGAGGCTGGTTTTGTCACAGATATTGACAGTGAGGTGTTTGCGCCAGGTCTTGATGAGTCTGTCATCCGACGTTTGTCGGCCAAAAAGAATGAGCCTGATTTTTTGCTCGACATGCGCTTGAAAGCTTTCAGACATTGGCAAACTTTAAAAATGCCAACATGGCCACATCTCAAGCTGCCCACCATTGACTTCCAAGACATTGCTTATTTTGCCGCACCCAAGTCACTTTCCGATGGCCCTAAGAGTTTGGATGAGGTCGATCCCGAATTGTTGCGCACCTACGAAAAGCTTGGTGTGCCTCTGCACGAGCGTGCCCGATTGGCAGGGGTGGCCGTTGATGCAGTCTTTGACAGTGTGTCGGTCGGCACCACGTTCAAAGAAACGCTGGCTGAGGCTGGTGTGATTTTTTGTCCAATCTCTGAGGCAGCGCACACCCATCCCGAGTTATTGAAAAAATATCTGGGCCGGGTCATCCCTTATCGCGATAACTTTTTTGCTGCACTGAATACAGCTGTGTTCAGTGATGGCT
This sequence comes from Candidatus Comchoanobacterales bacterium, assembly GCA_965661085.1. GTDB lineage: Bacteria > Pseudomonadota > Gammaproteobacteria > Comchoanobacterales > Comchoanobacteraceae > CBFIDA01. The sequence goes on from CBFIDA010000010.1 coordinate 4,806, forward strand.
CGTTTGTCTACATTCCAAAGGGTGTGCGTTGTCCTTTAGAGTTGTCAACATATTTTCGTATCAACGAGGCCAAGACCGGTCAGTTTGAGCGCACCTTGATCATCGCTGAAGCGGGCAGTCATGTCAGCTATCTTGAGGGCTGTACGGCACCGATGCGTGATGAAAATCAATTGCATGCTGCGGTGGTGGAGCTGTATGCCGATACCGATGCTGAAATCAAATACTCTACGGTGCAAAACTGGTATCCTGGTGACGCCGAGGGGCGTGGTGGGATTTTTAATTTTGTCACCAAGCGTGGTATGTGTGCAGGCGATCGTTCAAAAATTTCTTGGACGCAAGTGGAAACAGGTTCGGCCATCACTTGGAAATACCCCAGTGTGGTGCTCCGTGGTCATGATTCTGTTGGAGAGTTTTATTCGGTGGCACTGACCAAAGGGCATCAGCAAGCCGATACGGGCACGAAGATGATTCACATTGGGCGCAACACCACCAGCACCATCATTTCCAAAGGCATTTCTGCAGGTCAGGGCCAAAACACCTACAGGGGGTTGGTGCGTATTGCACCCACTGCGGCATCTGCACGCAATTTCACACAGTGTGATTCCTTGTTGATTGGCGGCGATTGTGGTGCGCACACTTATCCCTTCATTGAATCCAATCATGCTGATGCACAGGTTGAGCATGAGGCTTCAACGGCCAAAATTGATGAGCAACAATTGTTGTATTGCAAGCAACGTGGCTTGGATGAAGAACAAGCCATCTCGCTCATCGTCAATGGCTTTTGTAAGCGCGTTTTCAAAGAATTGCCCCTAGAGTTTGCCGTAGAAGCACAACAGCTGATGGAAATCAGCCTAGAAGGTGCTGTGGGCTGAGTATTTTTTCATTCAGATGAGAGTAAAGACCATGTTGGACATTCAAAATTTACATGTTGCCATTGGCGATCAACCGGTGTTGCATGATGTGTCACTGACACTTAAGCCGGGTGAGGTCCATGCCATCATGGGACCCAATGGTTCAGGCAAAAGCACCTTGGCCAAGGTGATTGCGGGTCATGAAGATTATACCATCACAGCCGGCAAGATCACCTATCAAGGACAGGATTTGTTGGCCATGTCCATTGAAGAACGTGCCCACCTTGGTGTGTTTTTGGGGTTTCAGTATCCTGTCGCCATCCCAGGAGTCAGCAACATGACATTCCTGAAGGCGGCCTACGATGCCAAACGCAAAGCACAGGGGTTGCCAGAAAGTGATGCCGTATCCTTCATGCAGGTGGCCAAAGCTGCGGCAGAAGCCTTGGACATGGAGGCCAGCCTTTTGAAGCGGGCCGTCAACGACGGATTTTCAGGTGGCGAAAAGAAAATCAATGAAATTTTACAGTTGTTGGTGTTGCAACCACAATTTGCATTGCTGGACGAAATCGATTCTGGTTTGGACATCGATGCCTTGAACCGAGTGGCAAAAGGTGTCAATCGATTCCGAAGTGACAATCATACCATTTTGATGGTCACCCACTACCCGCGGATCTTACAACTGATTCAGCCGGATTTTGTGCATGTGTTGGCGCGAGGGCGCATCATTGAAACTGGCACCATGGACTTGGCCAACCGCCTTGAGCAAGAAGGCTATGGTTGGTTGTTGCCACTGCAACAGGATTGAGCATGCAAACAGAATATCGCACCGCCAATGAGGCCAACACTTTACCATCACCCAGCCATCGTTTGGAGTCTTGGCGCCACTTTGATGCACCTGATTTGGGACAGTGTGATGGCTCTCATGTCGGCACGTTGTCGGCTGAAGCTTTGGCATGGCTTAAACATTTACAGACTCAGCCTGGTCAGCACTTCGTTTGGGTGGATGGGGTCTGGCAGTCAGATTTGTCGACCCCATCGAGTCGATGGACTGAAGGTTTGACTGTTGCTTGTTGGTCAACATGCCGACTGGATTCAGATTGGCTCAAACAGCACGATGCCATGCATGATGCATGGATGGGGCACAAAGATGCCACAGCTTGGTTTACAACGAACCGTGAACATGCGTCCGGTGGTGCAGTGTTGCGTTTGGACGAGGGGGTGGTGCTGCACGAACCCATTTACATTGTGCATATGGCCACACATGATCGCTCGTGTTTTCAGCGTCAGGTTTTCACGTGTGCACCAAACAGTCAGGCGACCATTGTGTTGGCTGGCCATGCAGCAGACGGCAGCGCGCATGTCGATCATGTTGCGCATCACTGGTGTTTGGGCGCCGATGCGCGTGTGCGTGTTGAGTCCTTGCTGGCTTCGACTGCGCAAGGCGCATGGTTGCACCATCATTACATCGATCAAGCACAAGGCAGTCAATTTGACGGGTTGACCATGCAGTTGGCAGGACACCGCTTGCAAACCCTTTGTCATGCCCGCTTGGCAGGCACCGGTGCGGTCATGACAAACCGAGTGGTGGCATGTCCAAGTGCCGATACGCAGCATCATCATGCTTTAAGCGTCGAACATGCTGCACCGCAAACAGAGACCGATCATGAGGTCAAGTTGTTGGTGGGCGCAAAGGGTCGAGGTGTGTGCTACAGCGATGTCACCATGTTGTCGGGTGTGGATGGGGCGAAGTCGCAACAGACCAACCGAAATTTGGGCATGGATGCATCGGCTGCAGTGTTCACGCAACCAAGGTTGGTGATCCATCATGATCAAGTACAATGCGCACATGGTGCCACAACCGGCCGTTTGGACCCCAAAATGATTCGCTACATGCGTGCACGCGGTTTGTCATTGCACACCGCACGTGCTTTGCTGATTTCAGGATTTGTCGACACCTTGGTGACCCAAGCCACGGTGCCTTGGGTGTTGGCACAGGCAGAGCACATCATGGCACAGCAGTGGCCGCTTTTGTTGGCGTTGCCTGAGGATACTGCATGACTGTTTTGCAAATCAGCGCTGTGCGTGACGCATTTCCCATTTTAAAACGACAAGTGCATGGTAAGCCATTGGCATATTTGGACAGTGCCGCCACCACACAAAAGCCACAGTGTGTCATCGATGCTGTGGTGCAATATTATGGGCAACACAATGCCAATGTGCATCGTGGCATGCACACGTTGAGCAATGAGGCCACCGAAGCCTATGAGGCTGCACGATTGGCTTTGGGGCATTGGATTGGGGCAGCGGCCCCCGAAAAAGAGATTGTTTTTACCAAAGGCGCTACCGAAGCTTTGAATTTGATTGCCAATGGTATGACCTCATGGCTTTCTAAAGGCGACGAGATTTTGATTTCGATGTTGGAGCATCATGCCAACATGGTGCCGTGGCAGCAATTGGCGCAGCGTACAGGTGCCATCATCAAAGTCATTCCCATTGATGCACATGGCACGCTTGATTTGTCGGTCTATCAAACACTGCTGACACCTCAGGTGAAAGTTGTGGCGGTCAATGGCATTTCAAATGCTTTGGGCACCATCAATCCCATCAAAAAAATGACGCAGATGGCCCATGCCATCGGTGCCAAGTTGGTCTGTGATGCCACTCAAATGGGGGCCCACCGACCGATTGATGTACAGGATATGGGCTGTGATTTTCTGGTGCTTTCTGGTCATAAAATGTATGGTCCAACTGGCATTGGGTTGTGTTATGGTCAAGCCAAATCTTTGGCCGCGCTTGATCTGTACCAAACAGGTGGAGAAATGATTGATGTGGTCACTTATACCTCGGCCACATTCAAGGCACCGCCTTATGGATTTGAGGCGGGGACTCCCAACATGGCTGGTGCCATCGGTTGGCACCGTGCAATAGAATTTTTGGCAGTGTTGGGATGGCCAAATATTTTGAAGCATGAACAAGCGTTGATGCAACAATTGGATGCAGGTTTGGATGCCATCCCGGAAGTGCGCCGTTTTTCATGCGCTGCCGATAAAACAGCGGTCGCTGCTTTTACCGTTGAGGGTTGTCATCCACAGGATGTTGCCACCTTGCTCGATACCTTTGGTGTGGCCGTGCGTTCTGGACACCATTGTGCGATGCCCTTGATGACTGTTTTAGGCGTGCCCGGTTTATTGCGTGCATCGGTTGGTGTGTACACACAGCCCGAGGACATTGAGCAATTGTTGGCTGCTTTGCCACACGTGTTGACCATGTTGACCTGAGAGAGGCATATGTCGAATTCTTTATTGACCATCACACCCGAAGCCCATGCCTACTTGCTGGGCTATCTGGCTGAGCAAGATCAGGCCGTTGGTGTGCGTTTTTCTGTGAAAAAAGCAGGATGTTCAGGATATCGTTATGTCACTGAGTGTGCCAAGTCTCGGCGTGACACAGACATTGCGTTTGAAGTGGATGGTTTGTCCTGTTTGATGGACGAATCAAGTCGCCCAATGTTGGCCAGCATGACGTTGGATTATAAGATCATGGGCCCTGGTGTGGCACATTTGGTGTACATCAACCCGAATGCCACCAATGCCTGTGGATGTGGTGAGAGTTTCAGTTTCATCGGCGACGATGATGTGGCGCATGAGGACGATGCGATATGAGCCATGCAAAAGAGCCAGAAAAAGTCATCATGGTAGGCGATTGTCATGCATCGGTCATCCCATCGGGTCTGCCCATTTTGTTGGTCGAAGGCACAGAAGTGATGATCATTCAGAGTTTGGGTGGTGCCTATACGGTACAGGTGAATGGCAAATGGGTTAGGATTGCAGCCGAAGATGCCGCCAGCTTGGGCCCAGATTATGTCACCCCCAATGTTGAAGACAGTTGGCATGATGACATGACACTTGAGCAAAAGGTTTGGTCGTTGCTCAAAACATGTTATGACCCTGAAATTCCGGTCGACATCGTCGAGCTTGGTCTGATTTACCATGTCGATCTCCAACCCATAGAGGCTGAAACATCAGATGCATCGCACCGTGCGCATGTGGTGATGACACTGACCGCACCAGGATGTGGCATGGGGCCCGTTTTGATTGAAGACATCAAACAAAAATTACATCGGCTGTCCGACATCAAAGATGTGGTGGTCGAACTGGTTTTTGATCCGCCTTGGACCCAAGAACGCATGAGTGATGCAGCCAAATTACAATTGGGCATGTTTTAGCTGTATCTTGAGGGGGCACACCCTGCCCGTGAGGGCGACATGTGTCACTGCAATAAACCCATCGGCGTGTACCCACCATATCCTTTTTTTTCTTCTTTGCTGTCATGGGTGTATCTTGGCGTTCCAACGGCGCAAGGCTGGTTTTCATAGGATGAGTATGCTTGCAGTATGGCTTGGCACTCATGGGCCATAAAAGCATCTTGATGGATGGTGTGATACAGACATTGTACTGTGTGCATGATCAGTCCAAGGCACAGGAGTCCACCAGCGCAATACAATAGGATTTGTGCATAAAGTGGCAGGATTGTGGTCACCCATGGTAAAGATGTTGTGCCCGTGATGATCAGAATGCCCAGCAATGCGCGTATGCCGTAGACATACCAAAGACGTCGATCACTTGCTTTGGAGAACCTACATTCAGTGGATGTGACAATGTTCTTTAAGAATCTTTTTCTCCTTTGCGACGCACATGCTTTTGAATCATTGTGTATGGTATGCAGTATGGGCCAGCTGTGCTGCAAAAGGTTGGTGCCCGCAAACAGTTTGAAGGTTTGAAAATCAACGGATTTTCCTTTTTCGAATGCTTCATGCCAGTGGTGGAGGATCTTGGATTTTGTATCGTCAGACAGGGTTCGAATGGCGTACTGAAGCTCGGATGCAAAGGTGTTGTTTTGAGATTTTTCTATTGTGCCTGGTTGGTGACGGTGATGAGGTCGCAGCAGCATGCAGAGCAAAGGGTTTTCTTGAGGTTCATGCTGTATGTGTCTGAGTGATTTTCTCAAGGATGACAGTCACAACCCATGTTTTGACATGGGTTGTGACTGTCTTGGGAAAATTGGCACTGGTTTGCGGTCAGTGCAGGCATGAGGGAGGATGCCCATGTGATGCATCATTTGAATTCAGATGGCTGAGGGTGCGTCAACACCTTGCCAAATCATAGGTGATGGTCAGAGGCGCATGGTCTGAAAAGACAGGATCTTTATGGATGGTGGCAGATTGAATGGTGTCACGCAGTTGTGGGCTGACCACTTGATAATCGATGCGCCACCCAACGTTGTTGGCACGTGCATTGGCGCGATACGTCCACCAGGTGTACAGATCATCTCCTTGATGGAGAACACGAAAGGCATCCACCCATCCTAAATCATCAAAGCATTGGTCCAGCCAAGTCCGTTCTTCAGGCAGAAAGCCTGAGTTTTTTTGGTTGTTGCGCCAGTTTTTAAGATCACGCTGCTGATGGGCAATGTTCCAGTCTCCACAGATGACGATGGGTTTGGATGAAGTGATGTTGGCCTTTAGGTAGTGAGCAAAGAAGAAATCCATACAATCGTATTTGATGGTTTGTCTTGCGCTGCCAGATGTGCCTGAAGGCAGGTAGATGGAGCACACAATCAGTTGGTCGAACTCTGCGGCGATGAATCGGCCTTCCTGATCAAAAATTGGGTGCCCCAGTGTGGTTTCGATGGCCAAAGGTTGATGGCGGCTGAGTATGCCCACACCACTGTAGCCTTTTTTTTCTGCATCGGCATAGTGGCAGTGGTGTCCTATTGGCCAAAAGCAAGGGTCTTCGAGATGTTGCATTTGTGCTTTGGTTTCTTGAACACAGAGTACGTCTGGCCCATGAGCATGGAACCAGTCAAAAAACCCTTTGCGTTGGGCAGCACGAATGCCATTGAGGTTGGCGGTTGTGATGGAGATGGGCATGCAGGAATCCTTGGTGGCGCTGTTGCGGTGCATGTGAGATGTACGGTCCTGTAGGATAACATGTGCGCATGTTTGGTGCCACAACAGCGTATGCATCCTTGCCTTGTCGATTTCATGAGATTGATGTTAAGCTTATGGCACAATGCACTCGGGAGCTTGAGCATGAAAAAAACAAACTGGATGATGGTGGTGTTGGGTCTATGGCTGCAAAGCCAACTTGTGGCATTTTTTGATCATGATCTGCTTTCGGCGCCAGATGACACAGACCACCATGCGGTTGTCATGCAATCTGACGATTCGGATGATGCATCTTTGGTCGGCCCTGATGATGAAAATGTGACTTCAGATGATGACCTTGAGCGCACACAGCACCGCAGTGCCACCACTGAAACAGAAGTGCGGGCCACGTTGTCCCTGATGCAGGCAGCCCTCAAAAAGACACAGGAGCAGGTGGCACGTTTGGAAGCCAATCGTCAGGACCTGGTGCGCACGCTCGAGCGTTTGGAGCGACAAGTGCGTGTGCTTGAGGCTCAAAAACAGGATGATGCAGATGCCCCCAAAGTGGGGACGCAAGCACCCTCGGGGTTGACGTTACAGCAGTGGTATGATCATGCATTTTTGGCCTTGAAGGCCAAACGCTACAACGTGGCAGCCGAAGGGTTTGCGAAAGTGGTGAAGCAGGGCGGTCAACAAGCTGTGGTGGCCGATGCTTATTATTGGCAAGGACAAATTCAAATTGTTCAAGCCAACTATAGGGATGCCCGCCAAACTTTCGAGACGTTGTTGTCTCAGTTTCCAAAGTTCAGCAAAGCTGCAGACGTATGGTTGAAACTGGGCATGATTGAGGCGCGATTGGGTCATCGGTCACGTGCACGTCAACGCTTTCAGAAGGTCATGAAACTTTACCCCGAATCTGTGGCCAGTCAAATGGCCCAGCATGCACTGAGTTTGTGAGGTTTGGTGTGATGGTTTGGATGATGTGTGTATGACCAGGCGGCAATGGTTTGATGGCGGATTGTGTGTTGGGGTGCTGGTGTTTGTGGTGTGGTGTTATGGCTGGGTTTTGTCGGTGCCACCTTCAGAAATCATGATTGTGGCAGATTGGCGTCAAATTCAAAAGCCTTTGGTGGCCAAAGCGGTCGAGGGTGTGGTACGGCATCACCCACACTTTTTTTCATTGCAAGATTTGCAGGGTGCTCTGGTGCATGTGCCATGGGTTGAATCGGCCACGCTCAAGCGCATTGGACATCATGGTTTGCATGTGCAGTTGGTGCCACAGCAGGTGGTGGCGCGCTTGACAGCAGGACGATGGTTGTTGGCAGATGGGCGTGTGGTGCATGCCATAGACACCCCTTTTGCCTCAGAACGTTTGCCCATTTTTGATGGCGAAGATGGCGATTTCCCGCGCATGTTGGTCTTTTATCGTCAAATGCGCCATGCTTTGCTTAAGGCGCCTTGGCAAATTCGTGTTGTGCGCTACCGAGCCTTTTCAACACAATGGCAAGTTGAGTTGTCCGATGACATCCTGATACGTCTAGGCAAAGCCTCTTTGGCGCAGGCACATTTTGACCGTTGGATCCGTGCATGGCCAATGTTGAAAAAAAGACACCATCACATTGGACAGCATTATTACGACATGCGTTACCCCGATGGATTTGCGGTGGGAGCATTGAAGGCATCGGCATAAACTGAGATTGGTGCGTTGTTTGGCGGGACGGATTGATTTTTGTATCGATCGATGCATGGACTGCATTGATTTTTATTTTGATTTCCTATTTTGTGCGGTGTGTTGCTTCCGCCGACTTCAATCCGATGTGCATTGAAGGTCGATAGGGTCATCGTGTTTTGAGGCAAATACAGTGCATCAACAGACACCATTGTCGCAATTGACTTGTCTCATATGGGATAATTTGCGTAAGATGGGTGCGGGTGTGTGTGAGATATTGCTTGCAAACCCTTGAGGTGCAAATTAATATGGCTTTGAAATTGGAATGCAAACTGCATGCTCAAAGCACACTGTTGTGCGGCATCACAGAATGATGGGTTACAATCGTGAATGTTTTCAATTGTGTTTTGGCTTGGTTGTATCTGTGTTCTAAGGTAAATTGATATTGTTGGTTGTCTGTGACACCAAAACATTGGGCAAGGATCTATATGAACTCAAAGGGAAAGCCAAAACTCATCTGTGGATTGGACATTGGTACCACCAAGGTGATTGCTGTTTGTGCGGAGTTGTTGGAAAACAATGAAATCAAAATTTTAGGTTATGGTAAAGCCCCCTGTCGCGGTCTAAAGCGCGGGGTGGTGGTCGACATCGAGCTCACCAAAAGCGCCATCAAGGAAGCTGTGGTTGCTGCAGAGTTGAATGCAGGGGTGCAATGCAAGGATGTGTTTGTCGGCATTGCAGGCAGTCACATCAAGAGCCTCAATTCTTACGGCATTGTGGGCGTACGTCACCACGAAGTGACACAGGCAGATGTTGAGCGTGTCATCGATGCTGCCCGTGCTGTGGCTTTGCCTGACAGTGAGCGTGTTTTGCATGTTTTGCCCCAAGAATTTTTCATCGACAACCAAGAAGGCATCCGTGATCCCATCGGCATGTCTGGCGTCCGCTTGGAAGCCAAAGTACACATTGTGACCGGTGCGGGCAGTGCGGTGCAAAACATTGTCAAATGTGTGCGCAAATGTGATCTCAACGTCCAGGATGTGGTGTTGGAGCAGCTGGCATCCAGCTATGCTGTCTTGTCAAAAGACGAAAAAGAGTTGGGCGTCTGTTTGATTGACATTGGCGGTGGCACCACAGACATCGCGGTTTTTGTTGATGGGTCCATACGTTACTCCTCGGCCATTCCCATTGCGGGGGATCAGGTCACCAATGACATTGCCATTGCGCTGCGCACTCAAACCCAATTTGCTGAAAAAGTAAAGCTGGATTTTGCAACCGTTTGTCGAGACGACATCAACCCAGAAGCCACCATTGAAGTGCCAAATGTCTCTGAACAATCCACTTCGCGGACCATTCCACTTCAGCTCGTGTCGGATGTGGTGCATGCGCGTTATGAAGAATTGTTCGTTTTGGTGTTGGCAGAATTGAGAAAAAGTGGCTTTCATGATCGTGTGGCTTCTGGTATTGTTTTGACTGGTGGTGGCAGCAATGTCAATGGTGGTGTTGCGTTGGCTGAAAAAACATTTGGCATGCCTGTGCGACGCGCAGTGCCTTCCGAATGTTCTTTGTTGACCGACGGGATGGCCAAACCAGAGTTCTCAACATCGGTGGGATTGTTGTCGTATGGTTTGCAAGCTTTTTTTGCAGATGAAGCTGAGGTGCAAAGTCGGGTTGGGTTTGCTGGTCATGCTGGCATACTGAGTAAACTTAAAGGCTGGTGGGTGGAAACCTTCTGAACAGACTCAAAGAGGAGAGTGTGATGTTTGAATTGGCACATCATGAGCAGTCGGGTGCAAATCTGCTCGTCATTGGTGTGGGTGGCGGTGGCAGCAATGCGGTACAACACATGGTCAACTCTGGTTCCATACATGGTGTTGAATTTGCCTGTGCCAACACCGATGCGCAAGCACTGCAAAATGCCACCAACGTGACGACGATGCAGCTGGGCGTGGCACTGACCAACGGTTTGGGTGCGGGTGCCAATCCCGATATTGGCAAACGTTCAGCACAAGAAGACCGTGAAAAAATTTATGATTTGATCAAAGGCACCGATTTGCTTTTCATCACAGCAGGCATGGGGGGTGGTACAGGCACCGGTGCAGCACCTGTCTTTGCAGAGGTTGCACGAGAGCTGGGCATATTGACCGTTGCGGTCATCACCAAGCCATTTGCTTTCGAAGGCCAAAAACGCTTGAAGGTTGCTGAACAAGGCATTGCAGAACTCAGCAGACATGTTGACTCATTGATCACCATTCCCAACAACAAGCTGTTGTCTGTGCTAGGAAAATCAGCCAGCCTATTGGATGCATTCAAAGCAGCCAATGAAGTGCTTCAGGGGGCGGTTGAGGGCATCTCAGATTTGATCACCAAGCCTGGTTTGATCAATGTGGATTTTGCCGATGTGCGCACCGTCATGTCTGAAATGGGCATGGCCATGATGGGCACAGGTGAAGCCACGGGTGAAGAGCGTGCCAAAGAGGCCGCAGAACTGGCGGTGTCCAGTCCGCTTTTAGACGACATCGATTTGTCTGGTGCCAAAGGGGTATTGGTCAATCTTACGGCTGGCAGCAACATGACCATTGGTGAATTTGAGATTGTTGGCGATACAGTACGCGCCTTCACTTCAGAAGATGCCACGGTGGTCGTGGGGACAGTCATCGATATGGATCTCCAGGATGAAATGAAAGTCACGGTCGTGGTGACGGGCTTGTCCAGCAAGCATGGCCCCACTCCCACCACCCAACATGTTTCGGGGTTGAAGAAAGCAGCCGCTTCTGCGGCATCAGCCAGCCCCCAGCATGACATGGTCAATGCCAGTTCGGTGACGGGGACACAGACCCCATCAGCACGTGCACATGTTGATTATCAGTCTTTGTCTCGGCCCACGCTCTTGCGCAATCAGATGTCTCCCACAGAGGTGCCTCTGAACACCACCGATGACATCGATTATCTTGATATTCCGACATTCCTTCGACAAGAAAAAGCGGAGCAAGACGCCACTCAATGATGGTGTTGTGCCAGTAGGTTGTTTTATGCAAAAAACCATCAGAAACATTGTTGCTGCGGAAGGGGTTGGTATTCATATGGGCCTGAAAGCCCGCATGCGCTTGTTGCCTGCTGCCCCCAATACCGGCATTGTCTTTCGTCGCATTGATTTGCCAAATCATCCTGAGATCAAAGCCAGCTGGCAGCATGTGGGTGAAACTTTTCGTTGCACTTGCTTGAGTCGTGCGGATGTGACCATCTATACTGTAGAGCATTTGTTGGCGGCCATTGCTGGCCTGGGTGTTGACAATTTGATTGTTGAGCTTGATCAGAAAGAAGTGCCCATCATGGATGGCAGTGCCATATGTTTTGTTTTTCTATTACAGTCAGCTGGTCTTGTTTTACAAGAAAACACCCAGAAAAAATATTTACGTGTGTTGAAAAAAGTGACCGTTGAGGTGGACGGTAAATGTGCATCGCTTGAGCCCTATGACGGTTTTTATATTCGTTATCAAGGTGAGTTTGATCATCCATTGTTCGATGCAACCAATCAATGTTTCAGCTTGAGCTTCAACGCCAGTGCTTTTGTTCAAGAGTTGAGTCGTGCCAGAACCTTTGGGTTCATGCGCGACATTGAGGCGCTAAGGGCGAAAAACCTGATACTTGGAGGCAGCACAGACAATGCCGTGGTCATAGGCCCAGATGGCGTGATCAACCCATCTGGATTGCGTTATCATGATGAATGTGTGCGTCACAAAGTGCTGGATGTGGTTGGGGACTTGGCATTGGCGGGTCATGCCATGTTGGCACGTTTTGATGGTCTGAAGAGTGGGCACAGCATCAATTATGCGCTGTTAAAAGCTTTGATGTCTGATCCATCTGGCTATGAATACGTCGCATTGAAATCGGCGGCATAAACATTTCATGGTGATGCGGATGCATTGCGTAATGTTTTCAGTAAACGTTGCAGCTGTTGTTTGGTTTTTTCTCCCGCACAACACTGCGCGGCTTGTGCAACCACATCGATGGTCTGGTCGCTGATATGCCTTTTGACTTTGGTTGGCCTGCGTTTTTGCTCCAGCGTGTTTGAGATCTTTGGATTGATGCGCCAATGCACTTTTTTGATGTGTGTGTAGCCTGCTTGCACCAATGCTTGCTGTAAATTGCGTTCATGGTGCCGCAAAGGGTGCAGCCAACACGCATCGGTGATGGCAATGGTGATGGCATCATCCTGAAAACCGACCACTTTCACGTGTGGGTGGAAATGCTGAGGCAATTGCAGGAGACAAATGCTTTCTCCGTACTGTCTGTGTTTCAGGTCCTGGGTCAGATGCCTGAGGCAGGTTGACAATGTGTTTTGGATGGTGCTCATGTTCGGACGTTTACCATGTTAGGGGCATATGGTGATGCAGTGTCAGCAGATGATCATGGGTGCGACAGCTGCCCATCTTGATTCTGCCTTGTTTGATTTGCAACAGCAGTGTTTGAAGTGTTTTGTTTTCTTTGATCATGTTTTGCCCAATGTGTATCAACTTCTTTTGTTCGTCCAAGGATGCATTGAAACTGGTATTGAGATTGAGGGCAGAACGATAGCGTTCGAGAGGCAAGTAAATGCCAATGACGTTGGTGGTGTTTGTTTGGCATAAGAAATTATGCACAAAGTGCCTGAGGTTGCTGCGAATTTGCTCTGACTGACCATCGGTGACCATGGCAGGTGTTTTTTCAATGTAACTGAACAATGAGGGCGGCAGTTTTTTTGAAGAAAATGGCGAATCTTTGGCTGAAGAAGCATCTAAAATGAACAATATTTTGATTTTTTTGGGATCTTGCGTCAAGGCTTTGATGGCAGAGATGATGCCAAGGTTGTCGGCGACACCGCCATCAAACAATTGCAGATAACAGTTGGGCGAGCAGGCTTGGCTGGTCAATGTGATGGGTGTCAAGGCGATGGGGTAAGCCGCACTGGCACTTTGTGCCAGAGACATGGGGATGTGCGCATAAAATTTTTGCATGTTTTTATGCTTGGGTTTGATGTGATGATCCGGGCCATCCTGATAGCCAATGATGGCATAGTTTTTGAGATTGCTGGGAATGAATGGAAAAGCCAACATGTTCTGAAAAATGGTGGTGTTGACGATCCAATAGGGCAGAATGGGCCGGCTTTTGGCGTTCTTGGGCTTGAACACATCACCCAGCGCCAAGGTGTGACCGCCTGTGGTGAACAGATCAGCAAAAGCCTTTTGAATGCCAAAGCTGCCATTGACATGACCGGTGAACAAGAATGGATCGAGGTCTTTTCTCAACATGTTTGGTTTGCCTGTACGGCGGTCTTGGCGCATCATGCGCTCAATGTGTTGTTTGAAATTGAACCGTTTGCCATGAGATTTGGCATCAAGATAATGAGAAAGATAGTGCCCAATGGCAAGGCCACTGCCAGACACGCTTGAAAAGTAATCCACATCAGCCAAAAAATCTTCATTGCCACGGATGGATGCCATTTGACTCATTTGCATCATGGCGCCCAGCATCAAGTGCGCAGCACGATAGCCGCCTCCTGAGCTGGCGAATGCAATGCTGATTTGAGTCGGTTGTTTCAGGCGAGCACTGGCAGGTTGAAGCGTGGAAAAGTCGAGTTTGCCAGAGGCATGTTTTTTAAACGTGGTACTTTTGGCTGCAGGATAGTGACTGCGTAAGATGGTGGGTTGATTTTGGTATGCACTGGCAACAAATGCGTAGAAAAGGTTGCATCCAGAGAGACACATGGACATGAGCACAGCACATATGGTTTGACTCCATGGCATTTTTTGAGTCCTTAAGTTCGTTTGGCACACCATCTTAGACACATATTTTAACTTTATTTTTGAGAATTGACAGCCTTTTTTATTGGATTTGGCAGCGATGCGTCATGTTTTGAGCCACGATTCCATCCCAAGTTTTATGTGGCTGTGAACGACTTCAATACTTTGAAATCAGCGCTTTTGATGATAGGATGAATTTTTTTATTGGGACGGGTGTCACATGCTTAAAAATGTCGGCTTGAAATTGTTTGGCAGCCGCAATGCTCGGTTGATGAAGTCTTTGCATGCTGTTGTGCAGGACATCAATCGGCTTGAGGCCACCATGCAGGGCCTTTCTGATGAAGCATTGGCCAACAAAACCGTCGAGTTTAAAGGACGTTTGACCGAAGGTGAAACCTTGGATCAGATTTTGCCCGAAGCGTTTGCAGTGGTGCGTGAAGTCAGCCAAAGAACACTCGGCATGCGCCATTATGATGTGCAGTTGTTGGGGGGCATGGTGTTGCATCATGGCAAGATTGCTGAGATGTCAACCGGAGAGGGCAAAACACTCAGTGCCACCTTGCCAGCTTACCTGAATGCCTTAATCGGTCAAAGCGTTCATGTTGTCACAGTCAATCCTTATTTGGCAGCGCGTGATGCCGAATGGATGTCTCCCATTTACAGTTTTCTAGGGCTTACAGTGGGGGTCATTGTGCCCACCTTGGAGACCAACGCACGTCAGCAAGCATACGCTTGTGACATTGTTTATGGCACCAACAACGAATTTGGTTTTGATTACTTGCGTGATCATATGGTGCAGCGCTTGGAAGATCGTGTGCAAAAATCTTTGGCTTTTTGCATCATCGATGAAGTCGATTCCGTGCTGATTGATGAAGCGCGAACGCCTCTGATCATTTCTGGTGAATGTGATGATGATTCGGCACAATTTCATCAAATCATGCACATGGTCAAAGATCTTGAAGTCGGGCAAGCCGCTACAGAAACCAGTCCTGAGTCAGGCGACTTCATCATCGATGCCCAAGACAAGCAAGTTTTTCTCACCGATGCGGGCCATGCCAAGTTGGAACAATCGATGATGCAAGCCAATTTATTGCCCGACGATCAGAGCTTGTACTCTGCCTTGAATGCAAAATTGTTGTACTGGGTCAATGCCTGTTTGCGTGCCATATATTGTTACCACAAAGATGTCGATTACATTGTGCAGGACGGTATGGTGGTGATCGTCGATGAGCATACGGGACGCACCATGCCGGGTAGACGTTGGTCGGATGGGTTGCACCAGGCCATTGAAACTTTAGAAAATGTGGCGGTGTTGAAAGAAAATAAAACCTTGGCTTCGATCACATTCCAAAACTATTTTCGTTTGTATCAAAAGTTGTCTGGCATGACCGGCACAGCTGATACAGAGGCCTATGAATTTCAGCAGATTTATCAGCTTGAGGTGGCCGTGCTGCCAACGCATCGTCCGATGATTCGCAAGGATCAAAATGACTTGATGTATGTGTCGCTCGAAGACAAAGTGGCGGCCATTGTGGCAGACATTGCAGCACGGCATAAAACAGGTCAGCCGGTGTTGGTGGGCACAGCCTCTATTGAAAGCTCTGAGCATATTTCTGGTTTGCTGAAGCAGGCAGGCATCAAACATCAGGTGCTCAATGCCAAGTTTCATGAGCAAGAATCTCATATCATTGCGCAAGCAGGTTGCCTCGGTGCAGTGACCATTGCCACCAATATGGCAGGTCGAGGCACCGACATTGTTTTGGGCGGCAATGTGGAAGAACGGCTGAAACAGCAATACGACACCCCCACACAGGCTCAGATCGATGCGGCCAAAGTGGCTTGGAAAAAAGAACATGAGGCGGTCTTGGCTTTGGGTGGATTGTATGTGCTTGGCGCAGAAAGGCATGAGTCACGTCGCATCGACAATCAATTGCGTGGCCGATGTGGCCGACAGGGCGATCCTGGGGAAACACGTTTTTATTTGTCTTTGGACGATGCGTTGATGCGTATTTTTGCTTCTGAAAAAGTCAAATCATGGATTTCAAGCTTGTCGACCGAACCTGGACAGGCCCTTGAACAACGGATGTTGTCGCGCTCGATTGAATCGGCCCAAAGAAAGGTGGAAGGCCATTATTTTGATATGCGTAAACAATTGATTCGATTTGACCACATTGCTTCAGAGCAACGTGAGCTAATCTATAAGCAGCGTCATGATTTGATGGCGACAGAGGACATTCGCGCCAACATAGACAGCATGATTGAAACAGTGACCACTGCCATTTTCGATGAACATGTTGCCGAAGAGGGGGATGCCGACACGTGGCGTTTGGAAGCCCTTGAAAAACGTTTGTATCAAGAGTTTCATCTGTCTGTGGATCTGCGATCCGACAGCACCGTATCTCGTGGCGTGCTGTTGACCAAGGTGATCGATGCTGCGCGGCAGATGTTTCAGGACCGAGAAGTGCAGCTCGAAGACCAAGCACGTTTTGTTGAAAAAGTCATTGTGCTGCAAGCCCTTGATATGTTTTGGCAAGAACATTTGTCTGCCATGGAACAACTGCGTATGGGCATCCATTTGCGCAGTTATGCACAAAAAGATCCGTTCCAAGAGTTCAAGCGCGAGTCTTTTGACTTGTTCACCGGCATGCTGACAGAAATGAAACGTTTTTCAATTGCTCGGTTGTTGACATTTGATGTGCAAGCTTTGTTGGCATCGGCACAAGCGCAACAAACGGCACACACGTTCGTCGCGCGCAATGCAACATGTCCTTGCGGATCAGGTAAGAAATACAAGCATTGTTGTGGAAAACTTCGATGATGCCCGATTGAAATCGATGTGGCATGTTTGCCAGCAAGGCGCCTCGTCCAGAGCGATGGCTTGGGTCTGTGGCCCAAGCAGCACATCACCACCTCACATGGCTTTCAAAACACTGGCTTTTGTCGTGTCACTTGCCAGACCATTTAGAAAATGGAAAGGGTTTGTTGTCGTGCAAGAATGTCAAATAGGTGAAGATTTCTCGAATGTAGTCGCACAAATTTTCGCTCAGCTCGAGCAAGTTTGCATTTTTTTTGCCAGACAACAAAAATGCTGCAAATTGAAACAGTGCAATGAGTAGAATGCCCATGCACACCAAGTAGCCAATGGCACCAAAAAACATCATATAAAGCAGTCTCAACCAGCTGTCGACAGACAACAAAGATGTTGGGTCAAACGGCAGTTGTGTTTTTTTCGTTTTTTTGGGGGTGCTTTTGCTTGCTTTGGTGTCTTTCATGGCGTGTCTCCATACATGCAACTGGAATCATCATACGTGCTTTGTGCTTGGCTTGCAAGTCCTCGGCTTGGGTGGGCAGGCGGTTCGAAATGCGCCGAGGCATGTTCGCACACTTGTGTGCAGACGGTGCATCGTGTCACACAGCCTCGGGGATGCATTTTGAGGGTGTCAGGGTTGATGGCAGCATGCGTATGCAAAAGTGGTCACCATGCAATGTGTTTGCGTCATATCATGTGCTTCGATCACACTTTTTTTAAATTGTATGGTCATTTGGTGACGTCCTGCGCTGATTTCAGGAATGATGCCAACGGTGTTGGGCAAACGTATACGGACCATGGCAAGATTGAGATTGGCCGATAAATGCTTGGTGAATGTGGTATTGTGGCACGTCACATCTTGAAAGGTTGCGCTTTGTCGTATCAGTTTCAGTAAGATGCTCACCATTGCGGTGATCGGTTGCAGTGCTGCTTGCCAAGCCTCGAGTGTGGGTTGACATGCGGCATATGGCAATGCACACCAAGCATGAAAAGCATGATTGCAATGGCGTGCCAACACACCATCTTGCAGCCAATCGGTTTGTAGCGTCTTCAACAAGGGATGATCAATCAGTTGTGCGTCGAGTAACGAGGTGGCATGGGTTAAGTGTGACAAATGTGCCTCAAGGTGATGCAGGGTCTGATCCAATGTGGGGCCATGGACTTGTGGGCGTCCCTTAAAGTTCAGTAAGTGCCGATGTTGTTGATGCATGTGTTTGGTGATTTGTGCCTTCACGTCGGCGCGTGACACCATGCGGATCAGGCACATCAAATGTGCCATGGTGCTGGATACATCATGGGTTTGTGTGTGCTGAGCAAACGCTTGGAGGGCGTGTTCGAGCTTGAGCAATGTTTTGACAATGGTTTGGCACGGATGCTCAAACAGCAGCGTGTTTGGCTGTTGTGACGATGTCTTGGGTGCATGATGTGTGGCGGATAAGTGGCGTGTCATGATGTGCAGCAGTGATGGTGTCTCTCACCATCATATCGTGTTAAGCGTTAAGTTGCAAAGCTCTGTTTTCACTGGTCAATATGTCAGGTGTGGCGGTATGGTCTGTGATGTTTGGAATCATTTGGTCTGTGCACGCGATGCCATTTTCATGTAGTGTTGGTGTTTTGTTGCCACTTGCTGTTGCAGGGTGTTTAAATCTGAAAGGTTATGAATGACATCATCCGCTTGCGCAGTGAGTCGATCGTTTGACCACTGTTGCGATAGGATCGATGTCGCCATCTCACGGCTGGTTTGGTCTCGGCGCATGACACGTTCAATTTGTTGCAAGGGATCGGCAATCACGACGCATGTTCGATGCAATGAATATGGATGGTCACTTTGAAACAGCAAAGGCACCATCAAGATATGATAGGTGGCTGTGGGTTTTTGGCAAGCCAGATCTAGATTTTTTCGTATCTCAGGATGCAGCAGAGTTTCCAACCATTGCTTTGCTTCGGGATGCTGGAAAATGCGTTGTCGCAATTGTTTGCGATCCAATGTGCCGTCTGGCAGTTGGATGGATGGTCCAAAATACTTCAAGCATGCTTGCCAACCTATTGTGTCAGGTTGCAGCAATGTTTTTGCAACCGCATCTGCATCATGAACCGTTGCACCCAAAGACTGAAAATATTGTGCACATGTGCTTTTGCCGGAGGCAATGCTGCCAGTCAGGCCAACAACGAATGAAGTGTTTTGATTTGTGCAAGCCATGGCGGTTTCATCATCATTTTTTTGACTATAGCGTACGTCTTTGTCATACGTCAACGCCCATCATGTCGTTTGCATGCCACACATCATCCCGATTGTTTTTTGTGGTGGGCGCAAGAAAGCCATCGGCAAACGCTGTCGTTCGGCCATACGATGTGCGCTTTACTTGGTGAGGCGCAGCCAAAAAATGGTCTTGCTTCCCAAGCCATGACAACTTGCATAAAGGTTTATTTTGTGTTATTTTTTAAAAATGTTTAAAAGGTAAGCTCAACATGTCAAATAATCCAACCCCGCAAGAAGTAAAAGACTTGTTTAGACCAATCATCCGTGAATACAATTTCTCGACGATGATCAGAACCATCATTTTTTGGGCCCTGCCAGTTGCGATGTTGGCTTTTATCGCCATGTGGTATTTTCAGGTGCCTCTCATGTGGTATTTTCAGGTGCCTCTGATGACATTTGGTCTGTCTCTTGGCTTGGCCTATATGTCCTTGGGGTTTTTTGTGCTCGTTGTTGGCTTGGTATTGTATTTTGCTGCGGACAGACAGTTTAAGGAGTGGCTGCGTAATTATAATTACTCCCAAGAATTCAACGAGCACATACTCCATGCCGCTTGCCTCCGAGGGAATAGGAAGATTCTGGGGCTGTTGCTTGAAGCAAAAGTCGATGTCAATCAAAAAAATAAAGATAGCCATACGGCATTACACTTTGCTTGTGAGGCAGACTATGATCGCTGTTCGAAATTCGCTCCTCACATATTGCGTGAGAACATTGTAGGACTGTTGCTTGAAGCAAAAGTCGATGTCAATCAAAAAAATAAAGATGGCGATACGGCATTACACTTTGCTTGTGAGGCAGACTATGATCTCGGTGTGAAAGGGTTCGATTGGTGGGGTTGTCGCGCACGGCGTGAGGACATTGTGAACCTGTTGCTTGGAGTACAGGGCATCAATCCCAATCTACAAAATCAAGATGGCGATACGGCATTGCATGTTGCTTGTCGCGAAGGGCGTCTGGACAGTGTGCAAATGTTGCTTGAAGCAAAAGTCGATGTCAATCTACAAAATCAAGATGGCGATACGGCATTACACTTTGCTTGTAAGGCAGACATTGATCTCGGTGTGAAAGGGTTCGATTGGTGGGCTTGTCGCGCACGGCGTGAGGACATTGTGAACTCGTTGCTTGGAGTACAGGGCATCAATCCCAATCTACAAAATCAAGATGGCGATACGGCATTGCATGTTGCTTGTCGCGAAGGGCGTCTGGACAGTGTGCAAATGTTGCTTGAAGCGGGTGCCGATCCCACGATAACAAATAATGATAGTAAGCTGCCAGAGCATGTCGTTCGTTTATACATAGTAGACCTAGACAAAACCTTCATAGAGGCCATTTTAAAAGCGCTTGCAGAGGCTTCTAATAAGAGGCCTGCCCAGCCGTTGAAGGCAGCGCACGCGGAGGATCCTAGAAGAAATCAGGGTGGTGATGCCAAAGTACCTGCGGCAGGCACTGGGGGAAGTGCTCTGCCTGCAGATGAAAAAATTCAAAGTTCTGCACTCAAGGACAGGGGCGTTAAGTCTGACTTGATTGAGCGCGAGCATGCATCACGCCAAGCTTTTGATTTGAAGTCAGGAATCGAGGGAGTGGTAGGCGCACAGCACGTTGTTCGATAGAAAACGTGGGATTTATGGCCCAAACCCACTAGGCCATCACAGATCAACAGTGCTTCAATTATTGGACGTGCAGGCAAAGGCATGTCGCATCATCAGATCAAAGCGAGTTGTGGCTGGCGACTCGATCAGATTTCAGACCGCTTAAAGCGCGATACGGGCGCTGCAACCAATCCTCAGGTGGGAAAGCAGGCCGTGCTTGCAGTCGCCATGACAGCACTTTCTCCATTGTTGAAACAAAGTCCCGTTTGATGCCACGGCAACACCCACCAAAATGTACTGCATGTATCAACATCTCAGAGGATGGCGCATGCGCTAAGCTTCAGCTCAAAAGGGGATCAGTCCGCCCATTCTGTGCACCATCTGTCTGACAATCCAAAGCTTGGATGGCTGGTGTTTTAAGAGATGGGATGCTATAGTCAATGCAACTTATTGGGAGTGCACCATGTCAGAGCAATCAAGAAAAATCGCCATTCTGGGCACAGGTGCCTGGGGTACTGCGTTGGCCATTCACTTGGCCAAACTCGGCCATCATGTGCGTATGTGGGGGCGTGATGAAGCTCAAACCGCACTCATGCAGCGTTCGCGGATCAACGATCGATATTTGCCACGCCATACGTTGCCCGATGGTGTGATGGTGAGCTCGGACTTGTCGGCCACACTTTCTGATGCTCAAGCAATGGTTTGTATGATGCCAAGTCGTGCTTTTGGTGAGTTTCTTGCCTTGGTGGCACCGTATCATCAGGGACAAGTGATCATGTGGGGCTGCAAGGGGCTGTTGCAACACAAAGACAGCATGTTTTTTCATCATGCTGTACGCCAAGTTTTAGGCGCTTCCACACCAGTGGTGGCATTGTCTGGGCCTTCATTTGCGCAAGAATTGGCGAATGGTATGCCCACTGCAGTGGTTTTGGCCAGTGATCAAGTCGGTGTTTTGGACGATGTGTTGCCTTGCTTCCATGGAGGATCGCTGCGCTGCTATCGTTCTTTGGATTTGGAGGCGGTGCAGCTTTGTGGCACTTACAAAAACATTTTGGCCGTTGCCGCAGGCATTTCTGATGGTTTGGGTTTGGGGGCCAATGCGCGAAGCGCTTTGATCACCCGTGGGCTGGCAGAAATTGTCCGTTTGGCAGAATGTTTGGGGTCGCGGGTTCAGCCATTCATGGGGTTGGCAGGCTTGGGTGACATGATTTTATCCAGCACCAGTGATTTGTCTCGAAATCGTCGTTTGGGTTTGCAGTTGGGACAAGGTCGCACCTTGTCAGAGGCCAAAGCGGCTTTGGGCATGCACACCATCGAATCGATTTCCAATGTGCAAGCCTTGTTGGCGTTGGCGGCACAGTATATGGTGGAGTTGCCGATCGCTGTGGCGGTGCAGCAAGTGGTGGAAGGCCATGTGCAGCCGGCCGATGCTTTGACGCAGTTGTTGTCGAGAGGTCCAAAAGCTGAGGCATGATGCGTCAATTTAAGCTTAAGAAGTCCATTTGTCTGAGTGCTTCATAGGCAATGACTGCGACGCTGTTTGACAGATTCAAACTGCGGCTCTGTGGCTGCATCGGAATGCGTATGCGATCGGTGATTTTGGCATGATGCAACGCATCGTTGGGCAGGCCGCGTGTTTCGGGTCCAAACATCAACACATCACCAGCTTTGAATGCCACATCGGTGTAGTGCACACTGCCTTTTGTGCTGCAGGCAAAACAGTGTGCTGTATCAGGCAAGTTGGCCCACAAGTCCTCCAGGTGCCGATGGACTTGCACTTGACTCCATTCGTGATAATCCAAACCAGCACGTCTCAGTTTTTTTGCATCAAGGTTAAAACCGAGTGGTTCAATCAAGTGCAAAGCGCATCCTGTGTTGGCACATAAGCGCATGATGTTGCCTGTGTTGGGTGGAATCTCAGGCTCATACAAGACAATATGCAGTGGAAACATGGTGCGTACCGTGAATCTTGGGGTTATTGCGGCATCAGCATGGTCACCTGGGACAACATTTTGACCTGTTTGGTTTTGATGTTGGCTTCAATGCCCTTGGCTTGCATGTGCTGATGATTGTTGACAATGTCAATTGTATCGTGTGACGTGAGGATTTTTGTGCGATTGTTGTATACAAAGTTTTGGCCTTTGTAAACAACATGGCTTTTGTGCGGATCGTCCAACGTCAAAACGCATTGGCCTTTGAGATACAGCATTTTTTTCTTTTGCAAATACAATGCATGATCCGCACGTATGCGCCAGTGTCCATGTTGATCAAATGTGCCATGCATGCCAAAGGCTTCGATGCGACGTTTGGCCAGATCGATGATGGCATGTTTGGCCTTCAAGTGTGATCGGCAATGCTGCTTGGCATCAAAAGAAAAACACTGATCGATGTTTTTGAAGTGCAGTGCCCATGCAGTTTGGCTGATGGCGAGCCCAATTAGGATATGGCGTGCGGCGCGGCCAAATCTTTGAGGGTCAGGCCAAATGTTTGACAGATGTCTTGGAGTTTTTCGGGGTGTAAGGTCAAGCATAGCAGCTCACAGAGTTCTCTAACCGCACCTTCGCCACCCTTGGCTTGGGTGATGAAATGTGCAACAGCTTGTGTTGGGCCTACAGCATTGCATGGTGCTGCAGCAAAGCCAACCTGACGCATGATCGGGATGTCCGGCCAGTCGTCTCCAATGTATGCAAATTGTGCATTTGTAAAGCCTGTCTGCGTTTTAAGATCTTCAAATGCTTTTTGTTTGTGGTCGCAGCCTTGATAGATGTATTTGGCGCCAAGCGGGGTGAGGCGACTGCGTATGGCCTGACTGTTGCTGCCAGTGATCACTGCCAACGTGATGCCACATTCGCTGAGAATTTTTAAACCAAGGCCATCTTTGGCATTGAAAACCTTGAATGCGTCGCCTTGATCGCTGTAAAAAAGTGCACCAGTGGTCAGGACGCCGTCCACATCACAGATCAAACATCGAATGTCTTTCAATTGAGTTTTTACAGTCGCTGTGATGGGTGTGATCATGGTTGTTCCAGTTGAAGCAGGTCATGCAAATGGGCCACACCAATGGGCGCATTGTGCACATCGGTGACCACCAAGGCGGTGATGCGATTTTTTTTCATGGTCTCAAGGGCTGCAGATGCTAGCATGGATGTGGGGCATGTCACGGCCTGATGTGTCATCACATCTTTGACCAAAGTGGCATGAATGTCAATCCCTTGGTCTAAGACTCGACGCAAATCGCCGTCGGTAAAAATACCAACCAGTTTTCGATCGGCATTGACAATCAAGGTCAGACCCAGTCTTTTTTGGTTCATTTCAATCAAGACGCGATTCAATCGATCATCTGGATGCGATATGGGTATGGCTTCGCCTTGATGCATGGTGTGGGCCACGGTGAGGGTCAGTTGTTTGCCCAAATGCCCGCCCGGATGTGCCAGTGCAAAATCTTCTTTGGTGAAATCACGCTGTTTTAAAAGCGCAATGGCCAACGCATCGCCCATGACCAGTGCAGCTGTGGTGCTTGAAGTGGGCGCCAAACCCAAAGGGCAGGCCTCTTCTTGGACACTGATGTCTAAACTGACTGTTGCCGCATTGGCCAGTTTGGAATTGGCGCGTCCAGTCAAGCTGATTAAGGGTATGCGCATTTGTTTGATGCGAGGCAAAATGGCTGTGATTTCTTCGGTGTGGCCCGAATATGAGATGGCCAGAATGACATCACGTGGTGTCATCATGCCCAAGTCGCCATGACTTGCTTCACCAGGGTGCACAAAAAAAGCAGGTGTGCCCGTGCTGGCAAGGGTGGCGGCTATTTTGATGCCAATGTGGCCTGATTTGCCCATGCCTGTGACAATCACACGACCTTTGCATTGCAATAAAATTTGACAGGCCTCAGTGAAACTGTTGTTGAGTCGATTTTTGAGGCTGAGGATTGCATTGGCTTCAATGGCAATGGTCTCATGTGCCGACTGAAGCAGAGACTGTAAATTGGATTCTGAACGTGTGGCGTTGATCATGACAGTCATCTGGCTATAAGACAATAAATGTTAACATTTTTTAGTGGAAATGACAAGCATTGTCTTGCGCCCATTGAGGCATTGACTGTGCCGGATTGATTGCGTTGTGGCACAGCATGTGCATTTGGTGGCGTGTTGCCAATAACCTGGGTGTGTCTGATGTGTTTTGAGATAAAGCCCATGGCCGTCACATTTAAAGGTTCTGCGCCAGTTTGACACTATTGAAGAGGGGATGCGCATGCCACTCAACCAGACATCGTGAAGGCAAAACGCACTTGCTTTGATTGACAGCAGCCCAAAATGTCCAACAATGCTTCTGGTCTCAACATGCTAAAAAGTGATTTTGAATCAATTTTTCATCCATGACGCAAACCATGTTGTACAACAATTTTATTTTCGTTCTCCTCATTGCTACGAACATGATGGCGTGTTTGTATTTCCGGGGATTGTGACTGCTTCTGCCAAACAAAATAGGGGAGTATGAATGTTTTTCAACACGATGGACCATATTTTCTTGACAAGCCAATGATTTTCAAATTGAAATGTGATTTGGTATCAAACGATAGGTCACACCATCCACACCGAACAAAAAAATTCGAAGTCGTTGGGTCGTATTCCCTTTGCCTCATGTTCTGCACAGATGATGTCTGATCATGGGTGGGGCATTGAGCCTTCTGATTGTAAAGGTTCTGTGTATGCGATGGCAGCGTGTCAGCATGGCATGGATGAGAAGTCATCATCCCATGGTCCTAACAGAGGCGGCCACAGGTTTGGTGGGGGCTTTTTTTTACAGATGGTTACGCCACCCCCTACCGTCAAAGCCATTGAGAAAACCCTCTCATCTGCCGATGGTCGTGCCTTAACACTGACTGGGCCTCAGCAACCAGTGAGGTTGGCCGTTGATCTTGTTGATGCGAGATCAAGCGCCCGCCATAACATGCTGTATGAACGAAAGCATGGCAGGGCACCATGCTTATCTCAAGAAGTATGGGGTGATGATGACAACAACGATGATGGGTTGCCAGTAAAAAGAAGCGAAATGGTG
Source organism: Candidatus Comchoanobacterales bacterium (assembly GCA_965661085.1). Lineage (GTDB taxonomy): Bacteria > Pseudomonadota > Gammaproteobacteria > Comchoanobacterales > Comchoanobacteraceae > CBFIDA01. The sequence goes on from CBFIDA010000010.1 coordinate 30,745, forward strand.
GAGGTTCAGCATGCCCATGAAGGTAGAATTGACCAGTTGTTGATCTTGTCTGCACTGCAAGGTCATGCCTTGCATGTTCAAATTTTTCTCAAAGCTGGTGCACATCAAGAGGCTCAATCTTCATATGGGTATACGGCTCTGATCTGTGCTGCATACCAAGGCCATGCCGAGGTTGTCCGAATCTTGATCGAGGCAAATGCCAAAATGGAGGTTGTGAACAAACACACCATGACGCCGCTGATGGTTGCTGTGGCAGGAGGACATGAAAGGGTTGTTGATTTTTTGATAGAAAAAAGGCGTCTATCCGTTGTTGTCATACACGGGTCGATTCGGCTTTGCTTTGCGCCATAAAATGTGCGCACAAGGCCATTGCCTTAAAATTGATTGAAAACAAGGCAGACATCAATCGTTGTGATCGTCGTGGCCAAACTGCCTTGATCGCAGCCATAAACAGAGGCCACCAAGACATTGCGGTGTGCTTGATTCAAAATAAGGCAGATTTTAATGCTGAGCATAAATATGGTGACGCATTGCGGTATGCAATAAGAAAGACACACTTGCAGGTGATTGCTGCTTTGCTTGAAAGAGGGGCATCGCTGCTTAAAATGGGCAAAGACACGATAGCCATGCATCAAGCCTTAAAAAAGAAAACGGTCATGTTGCCCATTTTGTCTTTCTTCTTGTCACCACGTCCTGATTTCTCCCAAAAATTGGATGACGTGTATGGACAGTCAGATCGGCCCAAAAAGATACAGGAGTTTGGTAAATTTTTCCCAATGCTTCGGGAATTACGGCAAGCTTATTTCAAGGCCGTATCAAATTGGGATGATTGGGAGGACTGGCATGCGCCTGACAATGATGCGGCCAAATCTTGTGTCAGCCTGCTTCATAAGATTTTACGCCGAGAGCATTTGCCAGCCAGGTATCATGCTGGGTTGTTTGAAGCGCTTAAGTTTGAGGTTTATCGCATACGACAATGGTATGATGTCATGGCAAGACTACAAGGCCCACCACATTTGGTGAACTTGGTGTCGGATTACATTGGGTCACCGCTTTTATCTGCCAATCGACCCGAGGCACTGCTCACAGAAATGGATCAACAAAAGCCTGTCTTCAATCCAGCTAAGCTGGTCAAATCAGGCACAACAAAAAGAAACAATCCCGACCAATCCACCACGCAAGCAAAAAAACAAGCCAGGCACTGAGTCTCACACGATGAAGGGCTGCATGTGTGATCAATCTTCCTGGTTTTTTTGCCAGCATTGCATGATGTGTGGGCAGAGTGTCGGTCGTTGCAAACTTCTGCGTCGTTTTGCAGAGTTGTGAGCCTTCTGGAAGTTGAGCAGATGCGCTTTGAATGTTCATGCGTTCCATCGTGATGGCACTTAATGGTCGACGCATTTTCGGGGCATTGGTTTTGTGATCCAGCATTCAATGTCGTCTAGAAGATCACAAAGGCATAACATGGAGCGTAAGCCGAAGCAAAATTTGGACAACGCGGTTGAACAAAGTGCTGTGCGTCAGGATCATTCATGACAGTGTGGCTCATATCAGGCACCATTTTCACCCGATAGCTTTGGAAGTTTGATGCCATGGTATGAGCTGACTTTTCATGCAGTTCAGCGCAAAGGAACGTGCTGGTCAGTTTGATTACAGCCAACAGGTGGCGTTGTCCTTTCTTGGTGCACGCATTGTGGCGCTGGCTGTGTTGCATCGGGTTGGGCCCTGATGGGTTGAAAGTGAGTGAAGCATGCGTTAATATGAACAAATCTCTGTATATCATTGGGTTTTTGTTTTGAAAGACAGAAAGAAAACAGATGTTCCACGGCATCATGGCAATCATCTTGATGTGTTGGAAGAGAAAGAGGAAAATACGAATGGTATCAATCCCTGTTGATGCCGTGGCTTTTTGCCGTTATATTTTTAGGGTGTGGAGCAGTCATCATGCAAACATTTCAAACCATCCATGAAGCAGAGCAGCATTTGGTCAGTCAATTTGATTGGCTGGAAGATTGGCAACAAAAATATGCGTACATTATAGATTTGGGCAAAGCACTGCCTGAGATGCCAGCAGATTTGATGACAGATGCCCATTTGGTTCGGGGGTGTCAGGCGCAAGTTTGGATGGTGGCGGACATTGAAGACGGGCGATTTGGACTGCAAGCGACCAGCGATGCTCGAATTGTTCAAGGGCTGATTGCCATCATGTGTTTGTTGTATCAAGATCGCACTTTGGCTGCCATTCAAGCATACGATCATGGGTTTGCAGATCGATTGGGGTTGCGCAGTCATTTGAGCCCAACCCGCGCCAATGGCTTGAATCACATGCTGGCGTTCATCCGTCAACAGGCGATGATCGCGTGATGATCATGCCCTTTTAGGCCTCTTCGTCGGTGACGTCTTCATTGAACTCTTTTTCACGTTCTTCAAGAATCGATTTGGCATCCACTGAGAGTGTGGCGGTTGGACGCAGCAGCAAGCGGGGTAGGCCAATGGGCTCACCGGTCTCCTCACAAAAACCATATTCGTTGTTGTCGATTTGAGACAAAGAATATTCAATTTTTTTGAGCAACTTTAGTTCTCGGTCAATGATTTTGAGTTGCAAAGAACGTTCTTCGGTTTGTGTCGCTTGATCTGAAGTGTCTGAACTGCGTTCTTCTGCTGAGAGTGCTTGTCTGACTTGCTCAATGTGCTGTTCGGTTTCAATGGCCAATGTTTTCAAGCGATGTTTGAAAAATGACAGCTGTGTGTCATTCATGTAAGTGGCTGCATCGTTTTGCATGGCAAGAATTTGTGCCTCGGTGGGCATGTTGGTTTCGGCGTTGTGCATTTACTTCCCCAAAAGTTGGTTGTTGGTTCAATCAGGCAAATTATAAAGTATTTTGAGGCGATGTGAAGCCTTTCGAAGATAAAATTGCCAGATCGCTACATACATTTGTCGCCTTGTTTGACCTAGGATGAGGCTGTAGGTCAATGCCTGCGTTCAAGTGCGTTGCGTGTGCTGGCAACGTGCGGGCTTTTGGCTGCCCCAACAAGAGACAAAATCCCACCTGATGTCGGGTGATGTCTGGTGCTTGAGTGGTTTGAAAGATGGACGAAGATTGAATGTACGCACATTTGGTCAGGGTGCGGCCCTGATTTGGTGGTTGCACTGACATTGTTGCTTGTGCTAATTTGGTTGCAAAGGCATGATCACTGCCAACCCATTGTTGGCAGCACCAAGGATGACGGACTGTATGGGGACCAAGCCATGACATCAGATTTCAGCAGTGTGCCCCATGTACGCTTTGTTGATGCTTCATTGGGTTATGGGTCTAAGATCATATTTGAATCCTTGAACTTCAGCGTGCCTCGTGGTGCTTCGGTTTTGATTTTGGGTTTGAGTGGTTGCGGTAAAACAAGCATTCTCAATGCCATCACAGGCAAATCACCAGTGTTGTCGGGTCAAGTTCGGGTTGATGATGCGCCGGTCGATGTGCATGACAAACCTGCTTTGTTTGCCATGCGTCGTCAGATGGGCATGTTGTTTCAACAATCTGGTTTGTTTCCGGATTTGACTGTGGGCGAAAACATTGCATTGCCTTATTACGAACATTTGCCTGGTTTGCCTGACACAGCGATTCGGACAGCTGTTTTGCTGAAACTGCAAGCGGTCGGGTTGCGTGGCGTGATTGATCTGTATCCGCATGCATTGTCTGGTGGTATGGCAAGACGTGTTGCTCTGGCGCGTGCTGTTGCCTTAGACCCTTCTTTGATTTTGTACGACGAACCTTTGACAGGGCAAGATCCGATCTCGTGTGGTGTGCTGAAACAATTGATTCTCGGCTTGCAAGATGCTTATGGTGCCACCTCGATCATTGTGTCACACCAAATCAAAACGCTTGGGGATATGGTGGATTATGTCTGCGTTTTGGGGCAAAAGAAAGTGTTGATGTTTGACCGTCGAGAGGTGGTCTTTTCAAGTCAAGATCCGTATGTGCGCCAGTTTTTGGATGGCAACCCCGATGGTGTCATTCCTTTTCATTATCCATGTGCGCCTTTGACACAACAATTGAACATGGAGCAAGCATCATGATGGACATTCGCCCGATGCATTTCATGCGTCATTTTTTTCTGTTTTTGGGGCGCGTTTTTGCTGCGCTGCCATCTTCGCGTCGTTGGTTTTTTAAAAACTTCTTCAATCAGATTCGTATGTTGGGGTTTGATGCATTGTTTTTGATTTTCATTGCGGCAGTTTTTGCAGGGATGGTGTTTTCGGTTCAGGGCTTCTTGTCTTTAAATCGTTTCGGTGCTGAATCCAGTTTGGGAGAGTATTTGCCGATTTCTATGTATCGAGAGCTGGGGCCGATATTGGCTGCTTTGGTTTATACCGGGCGTTCGGGGTCATTTGTGGCCACAGAAATCGCCGCCATGAAGGCCAATGGTCAAATCGACAACATGGAAATCATGGGCATCAATCCGATGTCAAACATTGTCCTTCCTCGATTTTTGGCGGTTTTCTTGACTTTGCCAGGACTGGTGTGTTTCTTCAATGTGGTTGCCATTGCAACCTGTTTTCTGATGGCCAAATATTTTTACCATTTGAACACGGTTGGTTTTTTTGTCAATTTGCAATACGTCATTGAGGCCAAGCTCGAACTACTCATGACGTTTGTCAAAGCAGGGGTGTTTGGATTGTTGGTGGCTTGGTCTGCGACCTATTTTGGGTTCAATGCCACTGTCAATGCTGAAGGTGTTGGCAAAGCATCCACGCACTGTGTGGTGTGCGCAACGTTGCTGATGTTGATTTTTGATTTTCTAATCACCACTTGGATTGTACCCAGCAGCATTGGTGTTTGATGGATTAAGGAGTTTGGTATGCAAGATCGTCGTGTTCAATGGCAGGTGATGGCCTTCGTCGTCATTGTTGTCAGTTCTGTGGTGTTCTCATTGCGGTTCAGTGATTGGCATTTGCGATGGATGCATCGTCATACTTATCCATTGAAAGCTCAGTTTGAAAATGTTGGGCATTTGCGTATTGGAGCTGTGGTCAAATTGTCTGGTGTCAGTGTTGGCCGGGTCAGTCAGATTGCGCTCAATCAGGATTATCAAGCGGTGGTCACGTTTCGTGTCATGGATGCGGTCAAAGTGCCAGATGACTCAAAGATTGGGGTTGTGACCCGTGGGGTGCTTGGTGGCAATTATCTTGAAATCACACCTGGGTTTGATACGGTTTATCTGGCACCAAATCAAAGAGTCATGCATGCTCAGTCTGCATTTGTGTTGGAAAACCTCATCACCAAAATTGTTGCAGCAGTATCTCACAGCGGAGGCAGTTGACATGAAAGCAACCAGAATTTGGACATGGCTTATGGCTCTTTGGGTCTTGACAGGTCCACTTGATGCAGCCAATATTTTGCCCAAGCAAGTGTTGCAACAATTGGTCACAACCGTCCAACACCATGTTGATGCACACAGCCGATCCCACATGGCCGTATTGGTGAAAAAAATAGATCCTTTCATCGATGCCAAAAGAATCGCACAAGGGGTGGCTGGTCGTGCTGCCTGGCGTCACGCCACGCCCGTTCAGCGACAACAATTTGTTCAGGCCTTAGAGCGCCGCATGACGTCGCATTATTTGCAGCGATTGGCCGATCTGAAAGGCAGTAAAATCTTACTGCGCGCGGTACCACCAAAGCCTTCTGATCGTTATGCCCAAGTGGTCATGTTTGTCACACACCCCAATGGTGGCGTTGATGAATGTATGGTGTATTTCAGAAAAGTGGGGCACAGCTGGAAAGTCATTGATTTCCACTACAACCACTTGAGTATCATGCAGCAGTTGAAAGAAACATACCAACCTCTGATCGAGCAACACGGCCTTAAAAATCTATCCAATGATCTTATGGAGGGCTGAGCCTTGAGCATGCAACACCATGACCATCGGGTGACCCTCACAGGTGCCTTTTATTTTTCAGATTTGGCAGCTGCCATTGCCGACGTCAATGTGATGCTGCAAGCCGCCACACCTCCGCAAACTTTTGATTGTCAAGGGCTGACAGCCTTTGACTCAGCACTGCTTGTTTTCATCTGTCATGTGAACCGAGTAACACGACCCAGCAAAGTGGTTTGGCAACACTTGCCCGAATCCTTGACAGCGCTTGCAAAATTATATGGATTGGCGATATGATGCCAAGATCCTCGGCGCTTTCGGCATCGACGCATCATCATCTTGTAAAGGCTTAAGCTCATGAGCGCACTCCATATACGTGTTTCCGATCAACATCGTCCCTTGCAAGGGACCCTTGTCGTTTCAGGTGCAAAAAATGCTGCATTGCCCATTTTGGCAGCAGCGTTGCTTTCGGATGCATCGTTGGCCCTGAGTCGGGTGCCGCATTTGACGGATGTCACCACCATGATTGAATTGTTGGGGACGTTGGGGGTGTCGGTGTTGTACTCAGAAAAAAACATCCTCACACTGTGTGCCAAGGATGTTGAGACGTTTTCAGCACCTTATGCGCTGGTCAAAAAAATGCGCGCTTCCTTTTTGGTGTTGGGGCCATTGCTCGGCCGTTTTGGCTATGCTTCTGTCAGTCTGCCTGGCGGATGTGCCATTGGTGCTCGGCCTGTTTTTGAGCATCTGCACGGTTTGGAGCAGTTGGGTGCCACCATTGAGGTGGAAAATGGTTGTGTCAAAGCCACAGCCCCCAAAGATGGCCTGGTCGGCGCTTCCATTCACATGGAAAAAGTCTCGGTCACAGGCACCGAGAATTTGATCATGGCGGCTGTTTTGGCCAATGGTACAACAGAAATCACCAATGCTGCCAAAGAGCCTGAGGTGACCGATCTCATTGATTGTTTGAATGCCATGGGGGCACACATTGAGGGTGCAGGGACAGATCATCTGGTGATTGAGGGCGTGGCCAAATTACATGGTGCGTCCCATACCATCATCCCTGACCGCATTGAGGCAGGCACGTATTTGATTGCAGCGGCACTGTCGCGTGGGCACATTGCCTTGCAGCAGGTACGACCCGACCATTTGACAGCGGTGCTCGAGCATTTGCGGCAAGCCGGTGCCAACATTGATGTTGGAGCCGACAGCATCACCCTTTGTATGGATGGACAACGTCCCAAAGCTGTCAGCATGGTCACAGCAGTTTACCCTGGATTCCCAACCGATCTGCAGGCACAGTGGTCGGTTTTGAATGCGGTCGGCGAGGGGTCATCGACCATCACGGAACAGATTTTTGACAATCGCATGATGCACGTACCAGCGCTACAGCGTATGGGCGCAAACATTCGGCTGTCTGGCTCTGTGTTGTCGATTGAGGGCAAGCCGTTTTTGACCGGTGCGATGGTTGAGGCCACCGATTTGCGTGCATCAGCTTGTTTGGTTTTGGCCGCCATCATGGCGCCAGGTGAAACACAGATTGGTGAGATTTTTCATATTGATCGAGGATACGAGCGTATCGAAGACAAATTTTCACAGCTTGGGGTGACGATCCGGCGTGTCCCAGCCAATGCTTATGAGGGCAATTATGAAAAAATTGACACTGAATGAGGTGGTGTCTGAACTGGATGTGTGGCTTGAACCAAATCGTTTCAAAGATTATTGCCACAATGGCATCCAGGTTGAAGGCACACAGCACATCACGCATGTTGCCACGGCAGTCACTGCTTCGCTTGATGCGATTGAACAAGCTGTTGAGCTTGGTGCAGAAATGTTGTTGGTGCACCATGGCCTTTTTTGGCATGGCGCTGTCAAGCAGCTGACAAGCACCACTTATACGCGGTGTCGACGTCTGATGATGGCCGACATGGCTCTGGTTGCCTATCACCTGCCTTTAGATGGGCATGCGGTCTTGGGCAACAATGCCTGTTTGGCCGAGCTGCTGTCTTTTGAAATCATGGGGGATTTGGACTTTTTGTCGCCATCCATCGGCCATTGGGGGCATTGTGCACCTCAATCGGTGACAGCGTTGGCTGCGCATCTCGAATCGGTGTTGGGGCAGTCGCCTTTGGTGATTGCGTGTGAACGGGATGCGCCCATCACCAAAGTGGCTTGGTGCTCGGGTGCGGCACAAGATGCGCTCATTCAGGCGCATGCAAAAGGTGTGGATGCCTTCATCAGCGGTGAGGTGCGTGAAAGCACGTATCATTTGGCGCGTGAGTTGGGTGTGCATTATTTTGCGGCTGGGCATCATGCCACAGAACGCTATGGCGTCCAGGCTTTGGGCAAAAAACTTGCCCAAACCTTTTCAATCGAGCATACTTACATTGAGCTTCGCAATCCGGTATGAACCATGGCAAAAAAATCTGTGATCCTGATCAGCAATGACGATGGCTATGGTGCGCCAGGTGTTGTGGCTTTGACCGATGTTTTGTCGGAGTTTCACACGTGTCATACTGTGGTGCCAGATCGTGATAGGAGTGGTTCGGGGCAGTCCTTGACCTTACATCGCCCAATCAAAGTACGTCGTTTGGCCGATCCATGCATCATCGTTGAGGGCACGCCTGCGGATTGTGTGAATTTGGGGCTCTCGGGGTTGTTGGAAGACACGCCTACCATGGTGGTTTCTGGCATCAATGCAGGTGCCAATTTGGGCACCGATGTGCTTTATTCAGGTACGGTTGCAGCAGCCATGGAGGGGGTGTGTGCAGGGCTGCCGGCCATGGCATTTTCATTGGCTGGCAATCGTCATTTTGACACGGCGGCACATTGGGCCGAAAAGATTGTGCGTCATATCCTAGAAGCCGACCGCATTCCCGATGTGTTGTTCAATATTAACATTCCTGATGTGCCAAGACACCAGATCAAAGGGCTGCAGGTGACCACGCTTGGGCGTCGCATGCCCGCCAACAATTTGTTGCACACCGCCGACCCCAGAGGTCAAGAACGGTATTGGATTGGTTTGCCAGGCAAACCCTCTAATGTCACAGCAGGCAGCGATTTTCATGCGATTGAGCATGGTCATGTCTCTGTGACACCTGTGACCTTGGATCGTTTGGCACATCGTGATTTCGACAAGGTTGCAACTTTGTTTTCAGCCAATTGGGCATCACTATGAAAGTTTGGGGGTGGAGCATTGTTGCTGTTTTCTTAAACGGATGTGGGTTGATCAAGCACCACCCAGCCCCTGTTGAAATGATGCACCAAAACCGATTGGCCGCACATCAATACCGGGTGCAGATGGGGGACAATCTGAATTTGATCGCCTGGGTGTACCAGCTGCCCTTAGAGCGGTTGGCACACCACAATCATTTGAGAAAGCCTTATGTGTTGAAAGCAGGCCAAATCCTTGATTTGCGTGTGCCACACACACACACTGAAAAAGCACATGTTCGGCACGTGGCGCACACGACACGTCAAGCAGCCGTGCATCCAAAAACGGTGCATGTGACAGCTCTGAAATCGCCCTTGCGTCATGGACGGTTTATTGCGGCGGCTTATCCTTATCATGGTGCATTCATTTTGAGTCATCAAGCACGTTTTGTCAGGGCGATGCATGCAGGGCGTGTGGTTTATGGTGGCGATGGCATCAAAGGATACGGTCATATGTTGCTGATTAAAACCCATCATGCCGATGAAGTGATTGCTTATGCTTTCAATCGTCGTCACCTTGTGCACGTTGGGCAACAGGTCAGGCAAGGTCAGCGCATTGCCGAAGTCGGCATGTTGCCTCAAAAGCAATTGGGGGTTTACATTGAAGTGCGCCATCACAATCGCCCACTGTCTCCCCAGCAAATCAAAAGACATTTAAGGTGAATCCAATGAGTCAAGGATCGACCATGAAAGAAGACGATAAAAAAAATACCGGCAAAAACCAGGTAGCTACAGGCAACATTTTGGCTTCAGATGCTTCGTCTAGAGTCAAGAAACCCTTTGATCCAACCTCCATGTATCTGAAAGACATCGGTTGTGGCACATTGCTTTCCAAAGAAGAAGAGCATGCCGTCATGGTGAAAGTGGCCAACAATGATCCAGAGGCCTTCAAATACATGGTGGAATGTAATTTACGTTTGGTGGTGAAGATTGCAAAAAGTTATTACTCGCGTGATTTGCCTTTGCTGGACGTCATTGCAGAGGGCAACTTTGGGTTGATTCGTGCGGTTGAAAAATTCGATGTCAGCAAAGGGTTTCGTTTTTCGACTTACGCCACATGGTGGATTCGACAAAGCATTGAGCGTGCCATCATGAAGCAAGGGCGGACAGTGCGGTTGCCAGCCCATGTCGTGCGTATGCTGTCGGCGTATGCACGCACCGAGCAAAAATTGGCCTCAGAGGATCAAACGCACACCGTTCAGGATGTGGCCAAAGCCATGGCTGTTGAGTCTGAGGCATTGGCCAAAACGTTGCCGCGTCATTATGAGGTGCGCTCACTCGATCAAAATTATATGGATTCCAATGACACTTATGCCGATCAATTGGTAGATGACGAACTGCGCGATGTCGATGATTTGGCCATGTTGAATACGATGCACGCAGACTTGCTGACAGCGGTCAATCATTTGCCAGATTTTGAACACATGGTTGTCATCAAACGTTTCGGTTTTTTGGGCTATAAAAGCAATACATTTGATGAATTGAGCCAGTTTCTGATGTTGACACGAGAAAAGATCAGGCACCTGCAAGGTCGAGGCATCAAACAGATGCGCTCCGAAGTTTTACAAAAAGGTTACTCCAAATCCGATTTGACATGATGAGGGGCCAGCTGGCGGTATTTTGGTAAAGTTTTTACTTGAATTGCGCCAATGTGCCCCCATATGTATCCATGTTGCACACTGTACCGATCAACCAGGAGTGAAAACATGTCAACCCAAACAAAAACGCAAAAAAAGGTCTTTCAAGCCGATGTAAAACGTGTGCTTGAGATTGTGACCAGTTCGTTGTACACCGATAAAAAAGTATTCTTAAGAGAGCTCGTATCCAATGCTTCGGATGCGATTGAGCGTTTGCGCTTTGAAGCGCTGACCAATCCAGACATCATGGACGCAGCCACACAGCGCATCGAGATTTCAATCGATAAAGAAAACAAGTGTTTGACCATTGCAGATCAGGGCATTGGTATGAACATGGACGATTTGTCCAACCTTGGCACCATCGCCAAATCTGGCACAAAAGAAGTGCTTGAAAAAATGGGCGAAGAAGCCTCCAAAGCCAGTCAACTCATTGGACAATTTGGGGTGGGTTTTTACAGCGCATTTGTGGTGGCCGATCGTGTTGTCGTTGAAACACGTCGAGCAGGCACATCAGCGCATGAGGCGGCCCGTTGGATCTCTACTGGTGATGGCACATATGAAGTGGGTGCCTTTGAAAAAGAAGGTGTTGGTACCACGATTCATCTGCACCTGAAGGATGATGCCGAGGCCTTTTTGGATCCATGGCATGTCAAGCAAGTGGTCAAAGAATATTCTCAGCACATTCATGTGCCTGTTGTCTTTTTGGCCGCCGACGATGCAGACGACCAAGACGAAAAATCAGATGATGCGTTGACTGTGAAAGAAGACGTCTTGAACGATGATGAAACTTTGTGGGTGAAAGCAAAGAAAGACATCACTGAGGCACAATATGCGGCGTTTTACACCAGCATCACCAGTGACCCTCAGGCGCCTTTGACATGGGTGCATCAGCGCATTGAAGGTGGCTCAGATTTCACCATGCTGCTTTACATTCCCAAATATGCACCATTTGATTTGTACATGCGAGAACGCACGCAGGGTGTGAAACTTTACGTGAAGCGTGTTTTCATCATGGACGATGCTGAAAAGTTGATGCCGATGTACTTACGCTTTGTAAAAGGATTGGTGGATGCCAATGATTTGCCCTTGAATGTATCACGGGAATTGCTTCAGGATCACAAAAAATTGGATGCGATCCGCGGTGGCTGTGTCAAACGTGTTTTGACCAAACTTGAAAAGCTTGCCAAAGACACGCCCGAAGCCTATCAAACCTTCTGGAATGCTTTTGGTGCTGTATTGAAAGAGGGGCCAGCTGAAGATTATCAAAATCGGGAACGTCTCTTCAAACTGTGCCGTTTCTCTTCAACGCACAATGAAGATGCCACACAGAATGTCTCTCTGAGCGACTATGTTGCACGCATGCAATCAGACCAATCCAAAATTTACTATTTGATTGCCGACAATCATGCTGCGGCCAAGCAAAGCCCGCATTTGGAATACTTCAAGGCCCAGGGCTTGGAAGTGTTGCTGTTGTCTGACAAAGTCGATGAGTGGCTGATGTCGCACTTGACAGAGTTTGATGGCAAACCATTACAGTCGATCATGCAAGGTGATTTGGATTCGGTGTTGAAAGATGAAAACGCGGCTTCCAAGACGGTTGAAAATGGCACAGACGCAGAGAAGGCATCTGACGCCAGCGAGGAAAAAACAGGGCCGCATGCAGCCGTGTTGACCCAGCTTGAATCGACCTTGACAGATGTGGTGAAGTCGGTCAGGTCAACCACGCGTTTGACCGATTCGCCGTGTTGTTTGGTGGCAGACAAAGATGAGATGAGTCAACACCTCAAAAGGCTTTTGGCCTCTGCGGGTCAAGTTGTGCCAGAGACCAAGCCTGTGCTGGAATTGAACATGACGCACCCATTGGTACAGCGTTTGATTCAAGAGCAAGACGATGCGCAATTTTCAGAGTGGGGCCGTTTGTTGTTTGAGCAGGCTCAGTTGCTTGAAGGTGCGTCGCTCAAAGATCCAGCCTCTTTTGTCAAACGTATGAATCGCTTGATGGCACCTTTGTTACAACAAGACGACTGATTGATTCAAGATGATGCCTGTGTTGGCATGATCGACATCAAGACCAGATGCAAAAAACCCAACCACCGCTCAGGTTGTTGGGTTTTTTGTTTCGTAAGTGGTTTTAAGCCGTGTTACGATGTCATCTATGGCTTTGGCGCCATGTTTTATGATGGAGGATTGGCATGCATCGATATGATGACATATGGCCCAAGGCATTGTGCCAACGTAAATGGATTCATGTGTTCAGCTTGGGGTTTGGCTTGGGTCTTGGGCTCTGGATGCCGGGCACTTGGGGCACACTGGCTGCGTTGCCTTTTTTCATGCTTTTATCACAAGGGGGTGTCTGGTTTTATGGGATGGGGTGGCTGCTTCTTTTGCTGTTGAGTGTATGGGCAAGCGATCAAACAGCGCAAGCACTGCAAGACAAAGACCCCAAATGTGTTGTCTGTGACGAAGTGGTTGGTTGGCTATGGGTGTTGTTGTGGGTGCCGCATACCTGGTTGGCCATGGTTCTGAGTTTTATCGCTTTTAGGGTGTTTGACATCTGGAAACCTTGGCCGATTGGATGGGTGGATCGTCATTGCAGTGGGGGTTGGGGCATTGTGTTGGATGATGTTTTGGCTGGGTGTTATGTGGTCGGGTTGTATGCGTTGGGCCAGTGCTTGATGATGGGGTTCATGCATCAATGGGTGGTGACCTTCTGAGGCTTTTTGATTTTCTTACCTTTTTGTTTGAGTGTTTTGCGTAGGAAGTGAATTTGCATGATGAAAAAGAACTCATCTTCTTTCGTGTGTTGTTTGAATGCCGTCAGCAGTTGATGCAAAATTTGATTGCTGCCAATTTCACATAAGATTTCTGTTTTGGCCCGCAATGCTGCGGCAAGTTCTTCCGTTCGAGCTTGATTGGGCAGCGCGCACAATTGTATGGCATCAATCAATACCGATGCTGCATAACGATCCTTGTGCAGAATATGGTTCTCATATTTATGATACTGATTGACAATGTCTTGTAAGTAAAAGCTGTATTCTTCAAGGCCCCTTTCTTGATCTTGTACAGGGGTATCATGAAGGTGTTCACTGATGGCTTCAAGAATGATTTGTGCTTTGTTGTAAAGTGTCAGTGGATCATCTTTTTTGAGGTCTTTGTGATTGATTTTTAAATGATCAATCTCAATCAGTGTCATTTTTTTTGCTGAAATGGTGTTTTTCTTGTGCAACTGTTTCAGTTTGCCGATTGCAATTTTGATGTCGTTTTCAAAGTTTTTCATGTTTTTTGCGGATGTTGTTGTTTTTATATGTTATTATATTGTGATGTCTGCCCATTAAGGTTTTCTTAAAAAAAACACCAGTCCTGCCTTTTTGTGTGATTTTTGCCATATTTTTGTTGTTTTTTTAATGTTGGTGCATGTGCTGCAGGGTTGGATGAGATTGCATCCTTCAATCTGGCATCATACACTGAACGGGGCCTCATGTTGGGGCACGCCATGTTGACACTTTACAGTTTGATTCAACTGTGGCATGATACACGTGATTGATTTAGAGACAAAAACTTGCTAGAAAATGCTACCCAAAAAGCTCCCTCTTTGGGATTTTTTACCAAGCTGTTAGAACACTTCGATGTGTTTTTCTTCAATCCAACAACAGGCTATCGTATTTTAAGATATGGCTTGTTGTTTGGTTTGGGGTTGCCAATGCAGTATGCGGTGCAAGGGCTGGGCTGGGGCATGATCATCGTGGTGGCCTTTGTGTTGGGTGTGACAATCCGTCAGGTCAATGCGCTGATGCAAAATTGGGCTCAAGAGTCTTATGAGGCTGCCATCAA
>CBFIDA010000011.1:0-42969 GCA_965661085.1 Candidatus Comchoanobacterales bacterium
GCCATGTTTCGAGCGGCAAGGAGATCTGGTTCGATTTGGGACTGGCGGCAAACGCCACAACACTGGTGAGCATCATGATGCCCACACGATAAGACATTTTGAATGTTTCAAACACAATCATGCTTGGCTCCTATGCGATGATGCTGACGATTTCAAGGGATTCACTTGGGTGACCACGCGCTGGTGAGGTGTTAAGTACTGACGGGCAGCCTGCATCACGGTTTGAGCGGTGACCGCCTGAATGCGTTTGGCATAGTTTTGTCGCTCTGTGGTCGACAACCCCAATACGGCATAGGCACCCATGGTGGTGGCACAATTTGTCATATCGTCTTGTGCAAATGTGTGGTTGGCAATGAGTTGTGCTTTGGCGCGGGCCAATGCCTGGGCTGAAACCGGTTGGGTGCGCATGGCCTGCAAAGCCTCCTCCAAAGCATGCACAACCACTTGACGTTGCACATGAGGCAACAACGTCATGGCAATGATGAAGTGCTTGGGATCATGACTCAGGAGGGCATAATCTGTGTAGATGGATGAGACATAGGCGTGCTTGAACTGCAGTGCTTGACGCAATTTGGCACTGTCGCCCAAAGTGAGGACAGCAGACAAGACTTCAAGGGCATAGGCCATATCCGGCTTTGTTTTGAGGCTTGGCAAGCTGGGCACACGATACTGAAAGGTTTGATATCGTGCCACCACTTTGGGATCCTGCATGACAAAGACATGCTCACCGCGCAATGGCGGTATGGGTTTGGGCTTCACTTTGGGGGCGGGTTGAGGTTGCAATGGGCCAAAATGACGCATCACTTGTTTGAACACTTTTTGAGGCACCACATCGCCGACCACCACCAAGACAGCATGATTGGGATGATACCATCGGTCATACCATGCTTGGGCATCGGCCATGGTGTAATGTTGAATGTCGGACATCCATCCAATGGGCATATGGTGGTATGGCCCGCGCACAAACAACATGGCCATGCTTTGCTCGTACGCCAATGCAGTGGGATGATCTTCCATGCGCATGCGGCGCTCTTCGGCCACCACTTGTTTTTCACGCATCACTCTCGGCTTCTCAAGCTGCAAGCCACGCATCCGATCGGCCTCATACGCCAAAACTTGATCCAAGGCATGACTTGGCACGGTCTCATAATAATAAGTGAAATCAGAGGTTGTGCCAGCATTGTCCACCCCACCCAAACTTTGGATGCGCTCAGAAAACTTGCCGCCTGGAAATTGCTGGGTGCCCATGAACATCAAATGCTCTAAAAAGTGCGCAATGCCGGTGGTGCCATCCACCTCATCCTTGCTGCCAACTTTATACCACACTTGAACGTTGACCAAAGGCGCACGATGATCGGGCATGACCAGCACCTGCATGCCATTGGGCAATGTTTTCTCAACAACCTGCGTTGCCCACATGGGTAAACATAGGGTGGCACACCACAACCCAAGCCACTTTTTGATTTGCATACACTGTCTCCGTTGCCGATCATTTGTCATCAAATGCTTAAAATGTTAGCATGAACATTGATTGAAAACCAGCGAACCCCAGACCCCGACATGTTTGAATTTTTCAAAAAACCCAAATCAGGCCAATCCCCTGACAAAGCCACCCAGACCGTTGATACGCCGTCCTCACCCAGGAGTGATCAGACAGAAAAAGCGTCTTTGACAAAAAAAATGCGCCAAGGCTTGCAGCATACACGCTATCATTTCCAAAAGAGTTTGCATCAAATCTTTCATGGCAATCAAACGCTGCAACCTGAGCATTTCAGACGTCTCAAAGATGCTTTGTTGTCCGCCGATGTGGGCCTGTCGACCACACAACACATCATCAAAAACTTACAAACACAATGCCAACAAGAAGGCATTGTGTCTTGTGCGGCACTCTGGCCTGTGTTCAGACGGCAACTCATCGACATGTTGCAGCCGCTGCAACGCACCCTCACCATCACGCCACAAAGCACACCCACCGCAATACTGATGATTGGCATGAATGGCGCTGGTAAAACAACGACCCTAGGCAAAATGACACACCGCTTTCAGCAGCAAGGACACACCGTCATGTTGGCTGCGGGCGATACCTTTCGTGCTGCAGCCATTGATCAGCTACAAGTGTGGGGGCAACGCTGCCAGGTGCCTGTGGTGGCACAGCAGCCCGGTGCCGACAGCGGTGCCGTTTTGTTCGATGCTTTGCAATCGGCAACGCACCAGGGCATCAACGTGTTGCTGGCCGACACTGCTGGTCGACTGCACACCAAGCACAACCTCATGGCAGAGCTTAAAAAGATTAAAAAAGTCATGCAAAAAATTGATCCACAGGCACCACAAGAAACGCTCTTGGTGCTGGATGCCAGCATTGGTCAAAACAGCCTACAACAAGCGCGCCATTTTCATGAGACCATGGCGCTGACGGGATTGATCATGACCAAACTCGATGGCACTGGTAAGGGTGGAGCGTTGCTGGGCATTGCCCATGAGCTGGCTCTGCCCATTTGTATGATGGGTGTGGGCGAACAATTGGACGACCTGCAAGATTTTGATGCCGAAAGCTTTGTCGATGCCATCTTACCCAGCGCCAACGACTTGTTGACATCAGCGCAATGATGCCCAAACCCAATGGCTCCAAGGGTTTCACGACTTATATGTGGGGCCCACCACGTGGACTGTCACCCTGGGGATGACCCTCGTGCTTGTTTTCGCCCTCTCTGCCAACCTTACTTCCTTGCCCTGATGCCCCCCCAAGGTTCCCTGCTGATCTTGGGGCATTTAACGGTGAGACTTGTGTTTGATTGCCAAATGATTGCATGCCTCTGATACAGGCTATCCCTAGGCCAACAAAGAGATCAACCATAAAGCGTGACCCAGTCATCAAGGCCTTTCCTAGGCCAACAAAGAGATTGATGATGAAGCGTATGATCTTCGTTAAAACTGTTTGGGCAGAAGGTGTACTGGTATTTTTCTGTGCAACCGTGATATTTTCACGCATGGTTTGCACGCTCGCTCTCACCCACACAAGCGCAACGAGACCAACCACAACTGTGATGGCAACAGCTGGCAATGGCCCCAAAATCAATAAAACAGGCTGGATCATGAACAATGTGTACACGGCCGTGAAAGATGCCACCACGGGAAAGGACGCCAGGCCAATGATTGAAGCCACATCCAGCTTGGTGGGCTTAGAAAAAGAGCGCCATACATTGATCACATAAGCGCCACAAATGATGGCCGCGATCAATGCCGTGACCAAGGGCCATCCTATCAAGCCCATACCAGGCAGTATGATCAGTATCATGGAGACGGCGATCGCAATGAGCCATGGCAGCAACTGTTCGAATGGTGGCACTGAATTGTTGAATGATTGTGATACCTTGTGCACCGATGCACGAACATTGGGCTGCATGTTGCGAAAATGATTGTATTTGGACCAGGCCACCAAGGCCAACACTGCCACCCCTCCCACAACCACCAAAGACAACACCCAAGGCATCATGAGCGTCATCGTGGGCAAGATGCCTCCAACATAATAATCCACAAAAACCAGGGTGAATATGAGGCCAAGGGTTTCAGAAACCATACGATGCTTACTCATGATCTCTGGGGTGGTTTGCCTATTTTTAGGGGTGCTTTCAATGCCATCCCATATCTTGTAGATGCTTAATACCATCAAACCCAGCATCAGCCACCAAGGACTGAAACCCAATATGGCAGACAAACCAAAAGCCTGACTGAGCCCAATCGTCACACCAATGATGAAACCACTGTACAAAACAGTGAGCGTCAATGTCTTTGTGACTTTTGACCAACGTTGAAACCAGTCTTGGGCAACCAGCCAATCTGGCAACGTCGCAAACAACATGGCCAACATGACCAACGCCATGATTGGGCTGCCAACGGCTGACAAGAAAGTCAAATGCAATAAGACGAGTACACTCAAGATGATGCGCACCCAACCCAACCATACTGTCATCACTTTCAAACGCAGCGCAAGAATCTCCCACAGTGTGTTTTTTCGTTCTGTCGGCGACTGATTGTTCATACATTTACTCTTTTGTTCATACTCTATGTGTTAATCATACAACAGAATCATTAAAAGTGTCTTAAATCTTTCCTGCATCTGAAACATGCGATATCAAGGGGAAAGAATTGGGCCACACCGTATGGGCTTAAAATATGCCCTGACGCCATCCAACATCCTTTACAACATTTTGGCCAAAGATATGTGATGTGTTCGGTCAATCTGAAACATCTTCAAGCGCCAAGGCATGTGCACCATGCACCCGATTAACCGGCTGCACCTAATCTTGGCAACGCAGGGGATGTAGCATCTTGGTAATCTGGGACCGTGCTATGCACTGAGCTTGGCGCTTCAAAGTCATCGCTCAATGAAGATCTTGCGTTGCCAATATGGTCAATTCGAAAACATGCGCCCAAAGGTGCGAAGCAAGAATGCAGACTGGTGCATATGAAGCGCAAGATGCGCGCCAACAGGGTTTCACCTCGTTGCGTTGCTTTTTGCAGTCGTTCATGGCACACATCGTACTCTTTTTTCATGTAGAAAACACTCAGCAAAGTCAGGGGCAATAAGATTGGCAGCATCTGCAAAAAACTCATCTGCAGCCCCAACAAAATGACACGGGTGTAGAGAACCAATTGCACAGCCATGACCACATTCAACACATGAGGCAAAACCAATTCGACCTGGGTGGCGAAGTCCAAGTTGGGGCGATGATTAACGCGCAGCGTCAGATCGATCGCATGCCCAATGGTGTAAGACAATACAGCCAACAAAATCAATGTGGAATACGTCATTGAACTCCAACCAATCAGACCCACCAAGCCCAACATGCATGAGAGCGTCATGGCCTGTATGCCCAATAGTTTCACATATTGCAGCGGTGCTACGTTCAGACTGGCTGCGTTCGGACTGGCTGCGTTCGGACTGGCTGCTTTCAATCTATGGTATTCTCCATAAATATATAGCATCATCAAACCACTGACGATCGTGCTGACAGTGACCACAGTCGTCAGTGCCAAAATGTTGCCATACACATAAGTATCGCCAATGTATAAAATGGCATAAAGTAATGTGAGAAATAAATTTATGATATGGCAAGACAAATCAGATGATGTGGGAGAGGCACGCTCCTCATTCTTTGGAATCTCTCTGGAACCATAGTACCAGACCAACACAGCGCTGATGGACAACAGCATCACCCACAACATGGGTATGGCCATGCCCAAATACACGGCCAAATGGCATGTTGGCTCCAGTTCAAAAATCACCATTACGGTATAACCAATGTACAACAAAGACAATAAGATGTATTGTTGATACTGGCGCAGAGCTTTAAACCAATTTTGATGCACCATCCAGTCCATCAAAACACCCCATATCACGTAAGCCATCAAATAAGTCAATGCGGCCTGTGCGACGATGGGCACCAAAGAAAAATGCAAGAAAGACAAAAAAAACAACACCAGACGCGATCGCCCAATGACCATTGACAACAACTGTATTTTGTCACTGAGGCTGGCCAACATACGCCCAAAAAAACCTTTTGAATGTTGTTGATTGACTACTTGCATGCGTTTTCTTATGTTTTAGATGAAAATATATCATAAACCACGCATCTTAAAGAAATCTTAAATGCCAGATGATGCGTCTTCCCTGTCAAGAAAAGTAGATGCGGATGATGTATGCCATGCCGTCATAAAACGCAATGCAAGCAATCCTATCGCACATCATCCAATTGGTAAACATTTTGGCTGAGCACGCGCGCTAACAAGATGCAACATATGCATGTACACCATGAAGTCAAACCGATCATGTATTGACATATTTTAGCGGCGGTGCATAGCGACACACTGCAAATTGCGCATGTCAAAATTGCAAAGGGGTTCTTGCACGACTCAGCACCGTACCCCTTCAACATGTCGATCACCTTCTTTGGCATCATCGTGTGCCAATCCAGATTGTTTGGATTGCATGGTTTCTGGATCGCGCTGACATGCCGTGAGGATTGCCCGGGACACCGACTGTGGTGTTGCCCCTGCGCTGAATGCATCTTCTGTTCGCAAACGGCTGGCACCAGCTTGCTGTACCGCAATTGTCACCATCAAGGATACCAACAAAACCACCATATTCATGGATAAAATGTGCCACATGCCAAACATAGACATTTGCAACATGTATGCATCTGCCACAGCCAGACCCGTCAGGCCAACCCCGTGGACTGGATGCATACGAGGCAAACCTGATCCCGCCTTTCTTGGTAGCGAAGAGGCTGCTTGCTGTAGCCGTTTGACACGATCGACGAATGCCATGAGATCTTTACGAATGTCACCATGTAAAATATGGGTTTGGGGTGTCAAGTGCCGTAAAGCTTCCTCAAGGACATCGAGATCGGTTGGATGTGTGTAAACGGCATCAAGTGCAGCATTCAATGCTCGCTGCTGTCCTGAGCGCAACCATACAATCGGTTTGGCGTGTTGACCCGACATCGATTCCTGTATGCTGGTCATGGTGTATAAAACCTGCAACAAGGTGCAAAATGGTTGCATGACATGATGCAACGATGGTTTAGACACCCCAGGTTTATGATAGCGCTTCGCAGCGGCACGCAATGTATTTTGATAGTAAGTTTGAAGCAATGCTCTGAGCTTGGGGTGATGGTGCAAAACTGTCTTAAGTTCCGCCAGCATATTAGGATATTTTTGATTGATCGCTCTCATGCTGTGTGCTTTTGAACTGATATCTGCCATCCGGTATGACAAATCAGATGCTTCATGCAACATGTTGTCATCCGCCGTACCAAATCCTGTTACAAACTTCATTGCACTGTACACATCTTCAATCGCTGCTTCCACTTTAAACCCAGAAAGTGTTTGATCTGATGTACCATACAACAACATTTGAGAAAGCTGATACAGTTGACTTGATTGTCTGACACGCTGGGATATGCCCGAAACAGCCTGACCGAAATCGATCAAATGTGCATGACAGTCAACATCATCGACATTGATGCTCGACACATACAAGATGTCATCCAATGTACAAGGCCAACCACGATGCGTGAAAGCGACCATGACATTGTCGGCACTCAAATCTCGGTGCGCAATGCCAGATTGATGGCATTGATGTATGGCATTGAAAATGGCGTGGACCATTTTCAATTTCAAACTTGTGGGGATGGGGTGTTGCGCCTTACGACATTTGGCAGACATGGCGGCATAAGTGGTGCCCGGCATTTTCTCCATCACCACAACATGCCCATCACACCACACTTGCCGGCCCAAACGTTTCAGAATCTTTGCTTCGTGGCGTGCTTGCTTGGCCATACGGACTTTTAAATCCCCTTTGGAGTTGGAAAAAGCCTCTACCACTTTGGTCTTGTCCATCAGCATGTCTGGCTTGAACACTTTGGCAATGTAATGTTGCATCGATTGGGGATCACGCACATTGAGCACATGTGCCTCACTGCCCTCCGCCTGATGATCGATCACCTGCCACAAACGGTCTCCAAGCCGAAATGTTTCCAAACGGTCGGCCACAACATAACCGCCCTGAAAAAAGATCTCTGGTGCCAAACGCTCAATATAGCCGGTTGGATCCATTTTTTCATCGTGTTTTGCATCCGACACATGTGGCAAATACAGCCTGAATTGCCCAGATTGGTTTTGGATTAAAAAAATACGATGCCCCATGGTGGTTTTGGTTTGGAATGCTTCCAAGACCTGAAATGATTCACCACCGACGGCGCACATCTTTCCTACAACAACGTCTTTTTCGTGAGGGAGCTTGCCCTCAATTTTCTTCCATGGCATGGCACATCCTTGTTCAGCCAAACATTACAATTATGACAGAAAACATATAATGTGTCAATATTATGAATGAATAATAATTTTTTATTCGATTTTGGCGCGGTAAGCTTGCCGCATCAAAGAGGCAATCGTCGACATTGGCCGCGCAATGACATCACAAATGACTCATTTGATCTTGGGCAGATGAGCACGCTGATTCAACCATTGACATGTCAACACAGCAGTGACCTGCGCATCATACAATGCTGAATGGGCTTCTTGTGCATCGAAAGCAATGCCGGCTTTGGCCAAAATGCGTGCCAAAACGGTTTCACCATACCAAAATGCCCCCATCGTTGCAGTATCAAAACATGTAAAGGCATGAATGGGCAATTTATGTTGACAACGTTGTGCTGCGGCCATCAGAAAGTTCAGGTCAAAATGCGCGTTGTGCCCCACCAAAATGCCACGATGACAATGATGACGCTCCAAATATGGCTTCAAACCTGCCGTCAATTGGGTGCACATATTGCTTTCAGAGATGGCACCACGAAATGGATGATCTGGATCGATGCCATGAATGGCCATGGCATCTGGATCAAGCCGACTGCCCTCAAAAGGCTGCACATGAAAATGTAAAGGCTGAGCCATTTGCCAACCTTGATCGGCATCGTATTCAAGGGGAATGGCGGCCACTTCAAGCAGCGCATCGGTCTGAAACCGAACGCCACCTGTTTCAACATCAAATACAATGGGCAGCAAGCGCGCCAAATGATGGGCCTGCTTTGGATGAACCATGATCAAAACCTCTGACAATCAAGACAAACAATCAACCTTCATGTTAACACATGCATCCATCAATGTGCATCACAACCATGCTCAAAAACAGCGACCACTGGCGCATGATCAGAAGGCTTGTCCCATGTACGTGGTGTGGCATCAATGTGACAACTGTGGCAACGCTGCGCCAAAAACGCATTGGCCAAAATCAAATCAATGCGACATCCATGGTTGCGACGAAAAGCACCCGCACGGTAATCCCACCAACTGAATCTCTGATCTGGCGTCATGCCCATTTGCATGCTCAAATCCGTCATCCCAGCAGCCAAAAGATCCTGGTAATGTTGACGCTCTGGTGCACTGGCTAAGACTTGATTTTGCCAAACCATTGGATCGTAAGTGTCCTCATCATATGGAGCAATGTTGAAATCTCCCAACATGACCAAAGGCTCAGAACGCTTTAACGCGGCAGCGGTCCATGCTTGTAGGGCATCCAACCATGCCAGTTTATAATGGTATTTGTCTGACCCCACTTCTGAACCATTGGGCACATAAACACACACCACCTGTATGCCTGCCACACGCACCGATAAAAACCTTTTCTGATCACCTGGTGCATGCGGCAGGATTTTGATGCCACGTGTCTCAAATTGCCTTCGTGACAAAATGGCCACACCATTGTAGGACTTTTGACCACAAAAGACACTCTGGTAGCCCAGTTCCAAGAAAGCTTCGACTGGAAACAAATCATCGGTCATTTTGGTTTCTTGAAGCGCCAAAACGTCAACGGGGTTGTCTTTGAGCCATGCCACCACATGGGGCATGCGTGCACGCAGCGAATTGACATTCCAGGTTGCAATCGAACAAGTTTCCATCTGCCACCCTCAGGTTTGTACTGCCTGCATGGCAGTCAAGCATGCTTTGGCTCTTTCTTGTAACACTTCGGTTGCAATCAAGGGTGCAGCTTTTCGAACATCGGCGCCTTGTGACACACCCAGCACGGCGATACGCAACGGCATGAACAATGTCTTGCCTTTGACATCCAGCGCCTTCTGGATGGCTTTCAGCCAATCCACCACCATCTCATGGGTGGGATAAGGCACATCACAGGCCTCCAAAAACGACAACCACATCGTCACCACGGCATGGGTCTCAGGCCAAGCCATGGCCTCTTGTGTGTCGGCCATCGGTTGCCACGGTGTGGTGGCCAGATAACGCTGCATGGCTGTGACCATGTCATGCAACACGACAAGCTCGGTACGCAACAGCTGTGTGATGCCCATTTCCCACCAGGTTTCCTGAGGCCATTGACAATTGGCCTGTTGCAGCAATGGCCTGACCAGCTCAAACAATGCCGAATCCGACAACTGACGGATGTGGTTGGCGTTGATCCATGCCAATTTTTGCCGATCAAAAATGGGCGCGGCCGCATTGAGATGTTTGGGAGAAAATGCATCAATCAACTGCTGTTTGGTGAAAATTTCTTCCTTGGTTTTGGACGACCAACCCAACAATGCCATGGCATTCAAAAGGCCCTCTGGCAAAAAACCCTCTGCCCGAAAGGCATCACAACTGACAGCCCCCTGGCGTTTGCTGAGTTTTTTCTTATCTTCACCCAGAATGATTGACAAATGCCCAAATGCAGGCGGCGTGACGCCCAACGCATCATAAATCATCAACTGACGCAATGTGTTGGGGAGGTGTTCTTCGCCCCGAAATACATGCGTGATGCCCATTTTGGCGTCGTCGACAGCACAACAAAAGTTATAAACAGGCATGCCGCATGAGCGCAAAATGACAAAATCACCCACCATATGACTGGGCAATGTGACCGAGCCTCGCACCATGTCCTCAAAAACATAGGCAGACTGTGTCGCATCGCACCTGAAACGCACAGTGGCTTTTTCTCCAGCTGCCAAACGTGTTTGGGCATCGGCCAAAGAGAGATCTCGGTAAGGACTTTGCAATTGATAAGGCTGGCCTGCCGCCATGGCGGCTTCTTTCTGGGCCGTGATTTCTTCGTCGGTCAAAAAGCAGTGGTATGCCAGGCCTGTCTCCAACCACTGTGCTGCGATGGCTTGATAGATGTCCAAACGTTGACTTTGCCGATATGGGCCATGAGCACCTTGATCCACCAGTGTTTTTGGATCTGGCCCCTCGTCCCAATCCAATCCCAGCCACTGAAGATCACGGATTTGAGCACGCAATGCCTCTTCGGTGCTACGGGCTTGATCGGTATCTTCGATACGCAATATAAAATCACCACCATGGTGTTTGGCAAACAAATAATTGTAAAGGGCTGTGCGTGCACCACCAATGTGCAAAGAACCGGTTGGGCTGGGTGCAAAACGCACGCGTACAGGTTGAGACATGTCAAACTCCTTCGGCGGGTGCAGTGATCAATGGCTTCAGCCAT
The DNA here is from genome assembly GCA_965661085.1 of Candidatus Comchoanobacterales bacterium. Lineage (GTDB taxonomy): Bacteria > Pseudomonadota > Gammaproteobacteria > Comchoanobacterales > Comchoanobacteraceae > CBFIDA01. The sequence continues at coordinate 11,000 of CBFIDA010000011.1, forward strand.
TGCAAAAAGGCCTGTAGAATCTCTGGGGTGATTTCATGTGCCATGTGTGTGGTTTCGGTCACCAGATTTGGGCATCCAAGCGTCATCAAAGTGGCTTTGGAGCGCTCAAAAAAACGCAAAGGCACCACCTGATCTGCCGTGCCATGGCCCAGCCAAATGGGCAATGTGGGCGCAGACTTGCGTTGTGTGACTTTGGCCCGTTGTGGCAAATATCCTGAAAAACAAGCCACCCCAGCCAAAGGCTCGGGGTGATGCAATGCTGTATGCAAGGCCAATGCGCCCCCTTGCGAAAAACCACACACCACACAGCGCGATGGTGGCACGCCTTGTCGCCCCAAATCGGTAATCATGTTGGTGATGGTGTTGCGTGCTTGTTCTAAGCCCTCAGTGTCTTCTTTGGCACGTTCGGACACCTCATACAAATCAAACCATGCGGGCATGACCATGCCCTGATTTAAAGTGACCGAACGTTGCGGCGCATGTGGGAACTGCCACAACAATGCGGCATCGGGCAAGCGCGCTTGCAACCAGTGTGCAAGTGGTATGAGATCATGGCCGGATGCCCCCAGGCCATGCAAAAAAATCACCGCATGGGTGGGATGCTCGGATTGAAGCACTTCGTGGGTCTTGTGGTGGATGTGTTGCATGCGCAAACCAGTTAAAATGTTGCCATGCCCAGCATAAACACTTTACGCCCTTGGTGCAAGCTGTTGCGCCACGCCACCACATCACGGGGTACGGCCAATTTTTTCATCATCTGATATGGACTCAGATGGCGATGTAGACTCCGATATCGATGTTGATGCCGGAGGCAAAGGCGCTGGTTGGTTTGGACCATGATGCATCGATGCAGATCTTATGGGCAACTTCTGATCAGTCTTGGCAGGCGACGCCGAAAATTGCCAACCACACATGGCCAATAAGGCTTTGATCCTGTCGGGCCGATAGGTGCATGATGTGGGCAGTGGTGTGAATCCGATTTTTGCATGCATGCGCAGATCGTTGTCTGACCACACATAGCTGATTTTAACGGTTTGTTTGTGCTTGGCGCTGTACCCAAACCGCGCCGACAAACGCGTCATGAAATTTGATTTGGGCTGTGCTGAATCGACCAAAGCATGTTCTTTTTGCAGCGTGATCGACACACCGTTGTCTTGAGATGTGGTTTGAATGCACTGGATCCGCTGTGCCCCTTTCTGAAAAACTGCATCGCCATCCGCATCCTTTTGCTCGAGTCCCGATTGCAAAACAAACAAATTGACCGGAAACAGGGTCACAGGCAATTTCAGCGTGTTGCCTTGTGTGGCCAAAGCAAGTGCCAACGTCAATGCGCGCTTTGCCTTGGGCTTGGTTTGCAAAGCCAATTTTTGCATGACCACAAGCATGTGCAGCATTTGATCCACACCCGGCTCAGACATGACAGCGTTGAGGTTTTTAAAATTTTCATGTCGCGTCAAAGCCTCCAGCCAAGCCACTTGATTGGCATCTGCACCAGGCTGTTTTGCCTCTTGCGCTATGGCCAACTTCACCTGTGCCATCTCATGCTTTGTGGCACCTTCTTGAATCCCAAATCGCTGCATGATGCTCTGGAAGATGGGGCATAGCGCAGGTGCAATACCGGATTGGAAGGTGCGGATGGCTTCATTGACACCAGGGGCCGTTTGTACATTCACATCGTCCAGTGTTTTAAAATCCACCCTTGCCTCGACAGAGATTTCAGGTCGAGCGTATTGTTTGTATTCTTTTTGCATTTTGTCTTTTCTTTTTTTATCATTATGATTGTACTATATTTTTATGAATTTTGTATGAAAGCGATGCTTTCAGATTGCTTTAAGGTGGCTGTATTAAAATGATCACAAGCAGTAAGAAAAGAGTCAAACAACATGATGGATGAAAAACACACCACCAGCGAAGCTGGCAACCCAATGCACATCACCATCCAAGGGAAGATGCCTGAACAATTCGATACCTTGAAAGATGAGGGTAAACTAAAACCAAAATTCGCAACTCTTTTTGATCAATTTCACAATGATCATAAGCGTGCGGGTGCCCTGCCATCCAACCCCAAACCTTTCCTGCACGCACTCATCAAAAACGCTGGTTTTAGACCAAAACCAATATCTGAAGACAAAAGCGCACCTGGTGCACCTACGACCGAGGCACCTTGGTTTGATGAGAAGTCTGATGCATCTGAGCTGATTGAAGCATTGTGCAATCATGTTGCAAAGAAAGATGTTTCAGCACAATCTGATGCTTATCAAAAACTGCACGCCAACTTGTACAATGGCATCCATCAAGGTGGGGCGTTACATTATCATACTGTACCAACACCATTACATTGGCTTGGAATTAATCCCAACACCACGCAAGAGTCGTGGAATATGAAAAACAAAGATGCCAGCACCTACAGCGTTTGCAAAACGCACATTTTTAAATCGTTGGAAACACACGACAATAGTGATCTGGTCACGACGACCTACCCATGCCAAACCACTCTTGAGGTATCGATTCCCGAGAATGGACCCATTGAATGGACGCACCACCTTAAACTCAATCTGCCCAATCGTATACGTTTTAGCGATGCGCAAATCAAAGATTTCATCAATAAAACTTATGAATTCTACACAGGTCATCATGACCTGAAGATCAAAGTCAATAAGTCAGTCAGTGCACCCTACAGCAATCTAGAGATCTCTGTTTTGGTACTCGGTGTCATGAGTACACTGTTGGGTCTTTTCGTCCTTATGGTTGCCATGCTCCCTCAGTATTTGGGCTGGTTGGCCGTGCTGGCACCCGCCGGTTGGCCTCTGGCGGTGGTGGGCCTTTTGGCATGCATGGTGGTCCTTTACCTGCATCCACATGGCACCAATACTGTGTCTGTTACAAACCCAAATAATTCAGCAGTCAAAGAAATGAAGGCACCATCCGGTGAATTGGATCAAGAGAAATTAAAGACTATTTTTGTTGACGCTAATCCATTCATATACGCAACTGGGGTCGATTTCGACAAACCAGTAAAAAAGCAGAGCGGTGAAAGTTTCGAGGATAAGGAGTTAGACCAAGCAATTAAAGAAGATATATCGCGCTTATTCCCTAGAAATGAACCCATGCAAAAAGTACAACATCGTCTGATCTGCTTTATCTTGGGCAAGCTTGGTATTCAACAACCCACAGAATCAATCACCACAGTAGAAGCATACAACAATTTTCTTGAAATTGAACAAAGTAAAAAAAATCTTGTCCGACGGGTTTTCTACCACACAACAGCTCAAATGGGCAAACTATTTCTTAGGAGCGCTACATTTGTATGGCCGAAGAAAGGCAAAGCCTTATTCCATTACCCTTCTAAAGATATCCTCTTGACAGACAGCAAGAACTTGAAGATATCGGAACCGAAATCAGCCATAGAATCAAAAGAATTAACAAATCAAAGCACAGGTGAACCGCCAGAGGCATCGGATTTTACATTGCATGGTCGTACCTCATGTCAACTTAACAAAATGGCGGAATCGTCGACAACCCAATATTCTCTCACATTCCCATGGCGCTACGAGCTAACGCACAAGCCAAACAAAGACACCTGTGAATTTTCACTCACTGCGAGGATTGACACGCCACAAGCAACCACGCCACAAAGCCATTGATCAGAAAAAATAGGGGTCGCATGATACGACCATCATCATACGCCCGGACCAATGCACACGAGAGTGTCATCTCCTGGCGTAAAAAATTACACACTCTGATCCAAAATACTGGGCTTTCAGACATCACCTGTACTTTGACTGTATCTCATACCTTGCCCCATCAGGGTGAAGAAGCGCCACATGGTGTCGATGGAAAGTGGTATTATGAAGAGAAACGCAATGACTTTCAGGACAAATTGGTTGACTGGGCAAAGTCTATATTGTCTACCAAAAGCCCCCTGGTGTATCCAGGTGACCTGTACAATGATATCGCGCGACCTGTTTTACAGCGTATCCGTACGGGTACACAAGCATATCAAAGCATCATAGAAAACCCCGATCATAAATCAAAATGCCCTACGGTTACAGTCAAGACCATGCGACCAAAATACGCGCATGATTAACCTGCAAACATCACATCCGAACAAACCTATACAAAGCATAAGGAAAACCAATATTGTGTGCGTTTGAAGCTCAAGTTGACAAACTTAAGATGTTGGTGCTCAAAAAACATTAGGCCGCTGCGTACCATCATAGAATTTATTCAAAAACACCAAAAAAACATGCAAAACAAAGCGACCTTGCGTTTCGATGTTTTGGAGTCGGAGGCCCAGAGAACACATGCCTCTGCTGCACAGTGATGGCGCAATGGTAGCCTGATTGTGGCATGTGGTGTGTTGATGTTGGTTTGTTGGACAGGTTGTCAACCGAACATCTTACCATACTGGCTGCAGGCCATCAGCTTTGGCATGCCGCTGGTGCCGATCATATTGATGGTGGTTGCCTTATGCATTGCGCATGTGGGCGAGCGATATGCGCAACATCATCTTCAAAGGGTACAAAATATGACTGACAGTATGGGGGCATTGAGAAGTTGCATCACTCAAGCACCAGATTTGTTGAAACGACGGGTTACCCTCAAAGTCACATCTTTGAGCAATGAAGAAAACAATGGCCAATCACCAGCGCCATGATCATATCAACTGCGTTTGCGTTCTCTGATGATGCGAAGCTGAGCGGAAGCTGCAGACAATTCGGCCAATGCGGTTGAATAATCCATACGGCTGTGCGCCTCTTGAATTTTCTTTTGTGCAGCCTGCTCGGCTTCCATGGCAGCGGCCTCATCCAGATCTGCAGCGCGCAGACCTGTGTCGGCCAGAATGGTGACACAGTCAGGCTGAACCTCAATGATGCCACCTGAGACATAAAATTGCTCCATTGCGCCATCTTCACGTTCAATCGAGACAGCCCCTGCAGTCAAGGGTGCCAACAACTGTGCATGACCAGGCTCAATGCCCAGATCACCGAGTGCATCGCGTGCTGTCAGACGGCGAACCTTGGCAGAGTACAGCGCCGATTCGGCGCTGACAATGTCGAGTTGAATCAATGAAGATGTGCTCATGGCAATCTGCTCCGAGGGTTATAGGGCTTCTGCTTTCTCTTTGACTTCTTCAATCGAGCCAATCATGTAAAAAGCCTGTTCTGGATAAGCATCGTATTCACCGGCCAACAAAGCTTTGAAACCGGCAATGGTGTCTTTGAGATCAACGTATTTGCCTGGTGTGCCTGTAAACACTTCAGCCACAAAGAAAGGCTGAGACAAGAATCTTTGAATCTTACGTGCCCGTGTGACAATCAACTTGTCTTCTTCTGACAGTTCGTCCATCCCCAAAATGGCAATGATGTCTTTCAGTTCTTGATAACGCTGCAATACGGCCTGAACACCACGCGCCACTTGGTAGTGCTCTTCACCAATCACCAATGGGTCCAACTGACGTGATGTCGAATCCAATGGATCAATGGCAGGATAAATGCCCAACTCAGCAATTTGACGTGACAACACGATGGTCGCATCCAAATGTCCGAACGTGGTTGCAGGTGAAGGGTCGGTCAAATCATCTGCTGGCACGTACACGGCTTGCACCGATGTGATCGAACCAGATTTGGTGGAAGTGATACGCTCTTGCAACGCACCCATTTCTTCAGCCAATGTGGGCTGATAGCCCACCGCAGATGGCATTCGGCCCAACAGTGCCGACACTTCTGTACCGGCCAACGTGAAGCGATAAATGTTGTCGATGAACAAAAGCACATCACTGCCATCGTCACGGAACTTTTCAGCGATGGTCAGACCGGTTTTAGCAACACGCAGACGGTTCCCTGGTGGCTCATTCATCTGCCCGTAAACCAGGGCCACTTTGTCCAGCACACTGGCGTCTGCATTGGTGTCGTCGGAGACTTTGGCCTCTTTCATTTCATGGTAGAAGTCGTTGCCCTCACGTGTGCGCTCACCAACCCCGGCAAACACAGAGTAACCACTGTGCTCAATGGCAATGTTTCGAATCAGCTCAAGCATGTTGACGGTTTTACCCACACCAGCACCACCAAACAATCCGACTTTACCACCCTTCTTGACAGGGGCCAACAAATCGATGACCTTGATGCCTGTCACCAGGATTTCATCACTGGGTGCCAGCTCCAAAAATGTGGGCGGTTTGCGGTGAATGGAAGCGCGCTCTTTTTCTCCAATGGGGCCTGCCTCATCGATGGGCTCACCCAAAACATTCATGATCCGGCCAAGTGTTTCTTTGCCCACGGGCACCTGAATCGGCGCACCGGTGTTTTCAACGGTTTGATGACGCTTTAAACCATCGGTCACACCCATGGCAATGGTGCGCACAACGTTGTTGCCCAACTGTTGCTGCGTTTCAAGGACCGTGCCACTTTCAGTGACCTTCAACGCATCATAAACCTTAGGCACTTGGCCTCCCTCAAATTGAACGTCGACAACAGCACCCACGATTTGGATGATTCGACCGTTGTTGGTTTGACTTGTCATACTATGCTCCTTCGCATCAATAAGTTATTCGACAGCTTCTGAACCTGCTACAATTTCAGACAATTCTTGAGTGATCCCCGCCTGTCTGGCTTTGTTGTAAGCAAGTTTCAAATCATCAATGATGTTGTCGGCATTTTCGGTTGCGTTTTTCATCGACATCATCCGAGCAGCTTGCTCACAAGCAATGTTCTCAACCATGGCTTGATAGACTTGTGACTCGATGTAACGATCAAACAGCACGTCCATCACCGACTTGGCGTCTGGCTCGTAAATGTAGTCCCAGCGCCTTGTGGTTGTGGCGGGGGCTTCTGTTGCATCTGGCAGATCGATGGCCTGCAAAGGCAACAGCTGCAACAGTCTTGGTTTTTGGACCATGGTGTTGACATAGCGGTTGTAGGCCACAAACACATGCGAGACTTCTTGCTTGGCATACGCATCCAACATGACCTTGACCACCCCAATGATGTCCTGGACACTTGGTGCGTCGCCAAGGTGATTGGCATGGCCTAAAATGTTGTGGTCCAAACGATTGAAAAATTGACCTGCTTTGCTGCCAATGAGGCACAAATCGACATCAACGCCATCGTCCAGCCAGTGTTTGAAGTGCTGAAGCGTGGCTTTGAAAAGATTGGCATTCAAGCCACCACAAAGACCCCGATCTGAAGAAACCACAATGCAACCCACACGCGTTAGAGGACGCGTTTGTAGATAAGGGTGACGGTATTCACTCTGGCTTTGTGCCACATGCTGGATGACCTCAAGCATTTTGTCGGCATACGGACGACCTTTGGCCATGCGTTGCTGAGTCTTGCCCAATTTGCTGGCGGCAACCAGTTCCATGGCACGCGTGATTTTCTTGGTTTTTTGCGTGCTATGAATCGTCGCTTTGACTTTGGCAATTTGTGACATAAATCGTCCTTAGGTTACCAGGTTTGGTTTTGTTTGAAGGCGGTGGCCGCATCGTGTAAGGCTTGCACCACGTCGTCCGTCAATTTTGGTGTTTGGTTGATGCCATCGACCAAATTTGTACATTTGTCGGTCAAATACTGGTGCCAAGCGGCTTCGCATGCCACAACATCGGTCACGGCAACGTCATCCAAATAGCCATGTTCCACAAAGAACAATGAAGCGGCCATCAATGCCACAGAAAGGGGCTGGTATTGTGGCTGTTTCAACAGCTCAGTGATGCGCTGACCACGCTCAAGCTGCTTACGTGTGGCTTCATCCAAATCGGAAGCAAACTGTGAAAACGCTTCCAGCTCTCGGAACTGTGCCAAAGCCAAACGCACGCCACCGCCCAATTTTTTGATGATGTGTGTTTGTGCTGCACCGCCAACTCGTGACACCGACAAACCTGCGTTGATCGCAGGACGGATGCCGGCATTGAAAATGTCTGCACCCAAATAAATCTGGCCATCGGTGATCGAAATCACATTGGTGGGCACAAAAGCCGACACATCGCCCGCTTGGGTTTCAATGATGGGCAACGCGGTCAATGAACCGGTTTGACCTTTTACCGCGCCATCTGTGAACTTTTCGACGTAAGCGGCACTGACACGTGACGCACGCTCAAGCAATCTGGAGTGCAGATAAAACACATCGCCTGGAAATGCTTCACGACCTGGTGGACGTCTCAACAACAATGAAATTTGACGGTACGCCACCGCTTGCTTCGACAAATCATCGTAAACGATCAAAGCATCTTCACCGTGATCACGGAAATACTCACCCATGGTACAACCTGAGTAGGCCGACATGTATTGCAATGCTGCGGCCTCTTCTGCTGTGGCAACGACCACAATGGTATGTGCCAAGGCGTCATGGTCTTCTAGCTTTTTGATGATGGCCGCAACAGACGATGCTTTTTGGCCAATGGCCACATAAACACATTTGATGCCCTGATCTTTTTGATTGATGATGGTATCAATGGCAATCGCCGTCTTACCTGTTTGACGGTCACCAATGATCAATTCACGCTGACCTCGACCAATGGGCACCATGGCATCGATCGACTTAAGCCCTGTTTGCAACGGTTGATCCACCGATTGTCTTTCAATGACACCAGGGGCGACGATTTCAATGGGTTTGGATTGTTTGGTTTGAATTGGGCCTTTGCCATCGATGGGTTGACCCAGTGCATTGACCACACGGCCGAGCAATTCTGGGCCCACAGGCACTTCAATGATGCGACCTGTGCAACGCACACGATCGTTTTCTTGGAGATGCTTGTAGTCGCCGAGCACCACCGCACCAACAGAGTCCTCTTCCAAGTTCAACGCCATGCCATAGCAATTTTCACCAGGCAGCTCAATCATTTCGCCCGACATGACTTGGTCCAGACCGTAAATACGGACGATGCCATCTTTCAGGCTGACAATGGTGCCTTCGACTTGTGTTTCTTGGCTGATGTTGGCGTTCTCAATGCGCTCACGCACCAGGCGGCTGACCTCAGCTGGGCTCAATTCTTTAATGGTCATAATGGTTTTCCTCTGTGTTTAATGCATCAGTTGTCGTTTGAGGCGCTGCAATTGACCGCGCACAGACAGATCAATCACTTGATCGCCCACACGAATGCGGGCACCACCAATCAAATCGGGCACAACAGAAACGGTGGCAACAATTTCTTTGTTGTACTTCTTGGCAAGCCAATCCGTCAGTTTGGCTTGTGACTTTGCAGAAAGTTTGAAAGCAGACTCAATGACGACACGTTGTCGACGCATGGAGACATCAACCAAGACTTGCAATTCTGCCAACAATGCTGGCAGCAGCGCCAGACGGCGGTACTGTGCCAGCAAAATCATCAAACGCTGAAAGCTGTTGTCTTGGATGCCCAAATCTGCAAGCACCGACACAATCAATTCGGCGGTTTTGGCCGGTGTCCAAGCCGGATGTTGCAGACTGGCACGCAGCGCATCTTCCGACAATGCCGCCGCAAACGCTTGCAGATACTGCTGCCACTGCTGCATTTGATTCTGCTGTGTTGCCACATCAAAAATGGCCTTGGCGTAAGGACGTACGGTGCTGGAGTGGTGCATGCTTTATCCCTCTGCAATCAAGTCATCAATCATGGTTTCACTGGCTTTTGCGGTGAACTTTTTCTGTAGAATTTTCTCCGCCGCGGTCAGTGCCAACTGTGCCACGTCCTGCGTCAAAGCCGCATGCGCCGCCTCGATGGTTTGCGTCAACTCTTGATTGGCCCTTTCCCGAATCAATGCGCTTTCATCCATCGCCTTTTCTTTGGCATTTTGGACCGTGGCATGGGCGCGCTGGTCAGCTTCATCAACAATGTTTTTGGCATTGTTTTTGGCTTCCGTCAGCAAAGCGTCTCGCTTTTTGGTCGCCGCTTCAAGGTCTTTTTGACCTTTCTCAGCAGCAGCCAAACCATCCGCAATGGTCTTTGCGCGCTCATCCAAAGCTTGATGGACAGGCGGCATCACATAGCGCATGGTGAATGCGACAAAGATGGCAAATGTGATCATCTGACCAATCAATGTTACGTTGATGTTCATGGCGGTTCTCCGAAGGTCGAGTCACAAATCAATCAGTGCATGTACTTGACCAAATGCTCAAGGAAAGGACTGCTGGTGGTGAACCACAATGCAATACCCACACCAATCATGGTCACGGCATCCAAAAGACCTGCCACCACAAACATCTTAACCTGCAGCATGGACACCATTTCAGGCTGACGTGCTGCGCCTTCTAGGAAGCGGCCACCCAACAGACCAAAGCCGATGGCTGTGCCCAAAGCGCCAAGGCCAATCAACAAAGAAACTGCCAAAACAGTCATGCCTTCTAGGTTTGCGACCATGGCCGCTGCGTTCTGTATCATATGTCACTCCTCACGTGGACGTTTAGATTAATGATGGTCCTTTGCCATACTGAAATAAACAATGGACAACATCATAAAGATGAAAGCCTGTAAGACAATAATCAAAATGTGAAATATTGCCCAAGGCGCTCCCAATAACCATTGCCACTTCCAAGGCAGCAATGCAATCAGCATAAAGATCAGTTCACCGGCATACAAGTTGCCAAAAAGTCGCAGGGCAAGCGAGACTGGCTTGGCCAGCTCTTCCACCAACTTTAGTACCAAATTGACAGGAATGGCTGCAGGCGTGTTAAAGGGATGCAATGTGAATTCCTTAAGCATGCCAAAACCACCCTTGTAACGAAACCCGTACAAGATGAGCAGAAAAAACACCGACAGCGACAAACCAAAGGTCAAATTGGGGTCGGTGGTCGGCACCACACGCAGATGCGATACTCCAATGAAACTGGCCAGCCTGGGCAACAAATCCACCGGCACAAGATCCATGAAGTTCATCAAGAACACCCAAACCAAAATGGTGAGGGCAAACGCACTGACAAACGGATCACGCGCTTTCATGGTTTCAAGGACCTGATCATCGACAAAAGTGATGAGGGTTTCAACCAAATTTTGTTTTTTGCCTGGAACACCTGTGACCATACGCTTGGCCGCTTGCCTAAAAATGACCAAAAACAAGCACCCTAGCCCAGTGGAAAACAGCAAGGTGTCTAAATTCAAAACCCAAAACCCATTGGGATCGGTGTTGGACGTCAGAAAAAAGTGCCAGTTCACCAAGTGATGCTGTATGTATTCCGATTGCGTGATGTCGGTGACATGCATGCTCTTCCCCTCAAGTGCGCAGCCACAACGGCGCCCAAAAATAAACACTCTGCAGCACCATCAATGCCAACACAAACGGCAACATGCTTGGTGAGAACCAAGTCACACAGCGCCAACCCAACATGGCCAAAAGCATCAATTTGCAACATTCGCCTCGATAAAACGCAGCTGCAATGTGCTTTGCCTGCCGCGCGCCTCGATGACGAAACGCCATCCAAACAAACACGCCTTGAGCCAGCCCATAAACCATCGTGCCCAGCAATGCACTCCAACCCGCCCTGGGGTCCCAAAACGCCCAACACAGCACCGAAAATGCAGCACCACAGTAGAGTTGCAGAAAATAAAATTGCGCAGCCCATAAAGCTTTGTGAAGCTGTGCTGGCATGCTTTTACTCACTACAAATCATTATCTTGCGCCGATTCTAACACAGCCACAATTATAATCAAGACCCTTATGATGCTTTTTCGTCACAACACACCACACCATCGCCATGATGATGCCCATGCGGCCAAATGCCACAGGGGCCAACACTTGAACCGTCTGTGCCAGACTGTTAAAATACTTGTAGCCATTTTGGAAGACTCGCATGTCAAACATCAAAGCACTGCTGCCACATTTGGTGTGCCCAGAGACCAAAGGGCGCCTTGTGCTGAGCCCTGACCAAAAAGAACTTTGGTGCAAAACGAGCAGCCTTGCCTATCCCATTCGAGACGGGATTCCTGTGATGCTGATTGCCGAAGCACGCACACTCACTGCCGACGAACAACTGCTGGACTGCTCATGAGCACCCTCTTTGACAAGATCATTGATCGCACCATACCTGCTGACATTGTGTACGAAGACGAAAGCTGTTTGGCTTTTCGCGACATTCACCCCCAGGCACCCACGCATTGTTTGATCATTCCTAAAAAAGCCATCGCCAAACTCAGCGATGCCACACCCAACGACGCCAGCATCTTAGGGCATCTCATGACCAAAGTGGGTGTGGTGGCAGCACAAGTGTGCCCCGATCAAGATTTTCGGGTGGTCATCAACAATGGTGCTGAAGCAGGACAAACAGTCTTTCATTTGCACTTGCATCTTTTGGCAGGACGCCCCCTAACATGGCCACCTGGCTAAAATCACATGGCAGAGCACGACATGGACACCCACCCCACCCCAACACATCAAGGTCACTTGCAAGTCACAGATCAGCATCAGGTCTATCATGCATGCTATGGCAACCCCAAGGGCCAACCGGTCTTGTTTGTTCATGGTGGGCCCGGTGGCGGCACCCAACCCAAAGACACCGATTTTTTTGATCTCACCCAGTATTGGGTGGTTTTGGTGGACCAACGTGGCTGTGGCCAAAGCACCCCTTTGGGTGAACTGACCGACAACACCACCCAAGCTTTGATCTCGGACTTTGAGGCCATTCGCCAACACTTGGGCATCACAAAGTGGATGTTGTTTGGCGGATCATGGGGCTCAACTTTGAGCTTGGCCTATGCACAAGCGCACCCCCAGACCATCACCCATCTGTTTTTGCGTGGCATTTTTCTGGGGCGTGACCGCGGCACCCAATGGATTTGTCGTGAGGGCGGCGCCAGTCGGGTTTGGCCTGAGCATTGGCAAACACTGGTAGAAGCCTGTCCTGAACTGGCGCACAGCGAAGATCCCGTGCAAACCCTCTACCAAGCTGTCACCCAGGCGGACATGACACAACGCCAGGCGGCATGTGCTGCTTTTGCCCGTTGGGAAGGCGCCATCTCCAAACACCAACACAGCAGCGCAATGGCCGAGGCATTTGCCACATGGCCACTGAGCTACAGCATTGCCAGAATTGAGCTACATTACATGGTCCATGGCTTCTTTTTTGCCCCCGATCAATTGATTCACAATCTCGGTCGCATCGCGCATATCCCCATGGACATTGTCCATGGTCGTTATGATTTGATTTGCCCCATCGACGATGCGTTTTTATTGCATCAACGGATGCAAGCGCTCAATACACAACGCCCACCCTGCCTGATGGTGATCGATGATGCTGGCCATGCTGCCTCTGAGCCCGGCATCCACGTGGCACTCCAAACGCTGACTCAGGAAGCATTGCTCAACTGATCAGGCGACCTCAGAAAATGCCAAACCTGGCAAACGTTGCCTGAGCTCAGCGCATCAGCCGCTTGGCACGCATTTCAATGACAGCAATGATCGCATCAAACACATCCGACACCAGCCCGTGCCGCATGAGATTTGCTTTCAAAGTGGGCGCTGCTGCCATCATGCGCTCTGCCATCGCATGCATCTGGTGATTCATGACAGATTGTGCAACCTTGGTGTTTGGCACAAAGTGATGAAAATGTCGTCGAAACACATCCTTTGGCTTGTATTTACCACCAATCTTCATCGCCATCTTTTCCGACAAATCTGGATAAATGGCAGTGCTGAGCAAATCATAAGCTGGCGCCAACACTGGTTTTTCACCCTTGTAGAGCAAAGAAAAATTCTTACCATGGGCATCGGCATTGCCCACCACATAATTGAATATCACAATGTTCAGCAGTTTCATCTGGTCAACTGCTGGGCGCGCCACATGTTTGATGACCACATCCTGACATGCTGCAATGCTGGGGCCACCTTCACGTTCATATTTCAGCTCAGGCGCCACACCAAGTGCCTGACAAAAATCTTCCTGATGTAGGCGCGTGATCACCCCATGGTCATTGACCTGTCGGTCATAGCGTGCCACAAGGCAATAAGGCCTATCACCAACAAAGTGCAGCGAAACTTCTGGCACATCCAAACCAACCATCTCCGCCAGCTTCATACAAAACAATTCATTATGGGCACTGTCTTTGATGTGCTCGATCATGGGCTTTAAGATGTGGGTTGTCGGCGCACCGTTTTTGATCAGCAAAACTTGCCCATCCTGAAATCCAACCGCCAACTTATTCTGTGCACCCGCCAAAGAAAGGCGGCACCCTGCTTCGCCCGCCAGCATTGGACGACGCTTGATGAGATCAAGTATCTTGCTCAGCCGGTCATTGTCCAAGACTTCTGCATCATCGAAAGTCTCTGGCGGCTGTTGGCCATGTGGATACAGCGCCAACGCACCCGCACAGTCACCACCAACCGCCTCCAGCAAGGCAAATGGGTTGCCTGAAGAAACCCCCAAACACATGGCCAAACGATCGCGCACACTTGCTTCAGGCAACAACCCTGAGAAAAATGCTTTCACCACACCACCCCGAAAAGCCTTCTCTTGTAAAGGCATAGAGAGCGAAATGCCAGAAGACGCCATCGCCAAATAATCGGCATCGTAAAAAAAGGCCAGGTCACCTCCATCTGTTTGCGTCAATTGACCGACCAGCCGATCGTGCAAATACACATCCAACATGCGACTCATGGTGTCTCTCCATCAATTTTTATGGTCATCCCCAGCATGGCAACGACGGTCAGCACCTTGCCAATATGGCAAGAGGGTTTGCCTTGCTCCAACTCTCGGACAAAACGCACACCGACACCCGCTGTGGCCGCCAACTGTGCTTGCGTCAAACCTTGCGCTTGACGCGCTTGCTTGACCATCTTTCCCAGGCGCTTCATTTTGTCATCCACCGGCAATCCCCATCAACCCGACTGGGTTTATTTTAACACAAAAAGTCAAAAATACAATAAAAAGAACCGATCGGGTTGATTTTTACCCTTGATGCAATGCCACAGCACAAATCATCCCGATCGGGTTTTTATTTCCTCGGTTTTTTACATGAAATGGTGGTGATGGCTTGAAAAGCATGGAGGTGGTGTGGCGCATCGCGCCACACCAAAACCGGCCAATTCACTGATTCAGCGTACTGGCAATAGGATCAAAGCGCACATTTAAAATGCCAACCGCGCCAATTTTCACCCCTGGCATGCACATGGCACCCAAACATCTGACCCAACAGGCACGATAGACGGATCAGTCTGCCTCAGCCATGACCAGATGCTTGCCCTGCAAATAGTCGTCTGGACTCAACCATTCGGTCTTGGCAATCACACTGTTGAGTGCGGTCAAATCGGCACAGGTGTAGGTTTGATATTGACCTTTGAGCTTTTCGGGCATCGGGATGCACGTGACCTTGGCTTGGTGTGCCTGCGCAATGCTTTCGGCGATGCTGGCAAAACTGCGTGCCGTCCCTGTGCCAACATTGAAGATGCCAGATACAGGCTTCTGCAACATGTGTGCATGCACAGCCACCACATCCTGCACACAGACAAAGTCACGTAAAAAATCATCGCTGCCCTCAAACAATCGGATCTCGCCAGTTTGCTGAGCTTGATCGGCAAACTTGCTCACCGGTGAGCGTTGGTCTTTTTTGTGGGCTTCACCATCGCCATAAACGTTGAAGTACCGAAATCCTTGGATGATGATTGGAAACTGTGACCACCCTTGATCGATGAGGTATTTGTCGATCAAAAACTTGCTCCACGCATAAGGCGATTGTGGCAAACATGGATCGGTCTCTTTGAAGTGCTGATAGGGCCCATACACACTGGCAGAGCCGGCATATTGCAGATGCGTGCCATGCGCACAGCAAGCCGCAATCAAGCGTCGGGTGAAGTCATGGTTTTGCCGCCAAACCTTGTCAATGTCGCGCTCTGTCGTCGATGAAATGGCACCACAATGCACCACCCAATCGTAGTCTTTGACCTCTGGAAACACATCTTCCTGGTATTCATAACCATCAACCTGCATGCCTTTGGCCTGAAATGTCTCGTAAATATGACGACCAATGAAACCTTCATGCCCTGTCACCAAGATACGCACACGCAACTCCCAATCTGTTGAAAATAGCCCATATGTTAACACACATCTTCAAAGATTGTTAGAAGAACGTCAGGAGGCAAAGGATCAACACGAACCCACACCACATTTGATTTTAAAATCGTTGTATTTTAACCGCCAAGCTTTTCTCTAAAAATATGATGCAAGACCCTTGGTCTATTCTTTGCTTGGTTGCCTCTCAAAGATAAAAATCGATTAAAAAATACGCATGCATGACGCCACGATCGTATGATTTTTGTGATATCAAAAAGTTTGGCTTGCACCACACAATCATCTTATAAGCAATCTCTAGAATTGTGACAGAATCCACATCTCTGTCTCATCCTCAAGAAGATGTGAACCCGATCGCGCCCTCTACAAATATCTGTGAAGAAAAGCCACAAACAGGCGCATCGTCTACTGGTCTACCTAATGGTGCGCATTGATGGAATGTGATTTTTTAGCTGGATACCCACACAACATACATCGCCATGTGATGCTTGATCAATCTTGGTGTGGTCATAGGCTTTTCATAAACATCAAGGATGCCATTGGCTTATGGTTGCTGGATATGATGAAAAAACCTTGAACATCATAGCAAACCTCAAGGCCTTATGGATGAGCACTTGAAATTTCGTGACATTGCGTTATAATTTTCTGAATTTTATAGGGATTTTTGATGCATACTCAAGATCTTGGCTTACACTTCCTGGCCAACACACCACCCAACATCCTTGTGGTGGGCGATTGTGTGCTGGATCATTACCACCACGGCACCGCAGAGCGTATCTCGCCCGAAGCCCCCATCCCTGTGGTGCACATCTCACACAGTCACACCAAATTGGGGGGCGCGGCCAATGTGGCTTTAAATGTCAAAGCTTTGGGTGCCCAAGTACAATTCTTGTCAATGATGGGCGATGATCCTTGGGGACAGTGCGGCTTGAAGTTATTGCAAGAAGCTGGCATTGAGACGCATGGTGTCCATCTGAGTGCTGCACGCTGCACCACCCTCAAACAACGCGTGGTGGCCATGCAACAACAGATCTTACGGTTTGACCAAGAGGTCTGCACCCCCCTCAACCCAGATGAACATCAGGTCATGACGGATCATTTGCAACAAGCATTACGCGATGTCGATTTGATCATTGTGTCGGACTACAACAAAGGCTTGTTGACCGAAACATTTTTGGCACAATTGATTGCAGCCGCCAAACAACGCCAACTGCCTGTACTGGTTGATCCCAAGGGCAAAGATTACCACAAATATCAAGGCAGTCATTTGTTGTCCCCGAATCGGCACGAGGCGGAAATGGTGTTGGGGTGTACATTGTCGACCCAACAAGACATTGAGGCTGCCCTACACACCATGCAACAGCGCTTTCAGCTGGACCATGCACTCATCACCCTCTCAGAACAAGGCGTGGCGTTTTTGGACGATGATGGCGTCCATCATGTGCCCACAGCGCAAGTGCCTGTCTTTGATGTGACGGGGGCAGGCGATACCTTTTTGGCCACCTTGGGTTTTTTCTTGGCACAACAATACCGCTTGCTGGATGCCTGCCAATGGGCCAATCACGCTGCCAGTCATGCTGTGCGTCATGTCGGCAACCATGCAGTGACCTTGGCAGATTTGTTTTTGAGCTACAGCCAACAGCATGTTGCCCACAAAATCATCACCATCGGACCTTTGGCCAACATGCGCCATCATATGCAAGGCAAAGTCGTGTTCACCAATGGCTGTTTTGACGTGCTGCATCGTGGCCACATCAGCTATCTTAAAGCAGCACGTGCCATGGGCGATCTGTTGATCGTAGGGGTCAACAGCGATGCCTCCATACAACGTCTCAAAGGCTCAAAACGCCCCATCAATCCTTTGGAAGATCGTCTGGCCATGCTGGCCGCTTTGTCTTTTGTCGATGTTTTGGTGGTTTTTGATGCCGACACACCCATTGAGGTGATTCAAGCCCTCCAACCCGACCTGTTGGTCAAGGGTGGCGATTATCAACCCACCGACATTGTCGGGCATGACATTGTCAAAGAAACACGCGTCATCCCATTTGTGGAAGGCTACAGCAGCACGCGTATCATCAACCGTATGGAGACCACCTCATGAGCCAAGCTCTGAAGCAACGCATTGCATCACATTTACAAGCCCATCAAACCGCTTTTGAACACGTATGCGCCATGCAAACGCACATTGCAGATGTGGCCACTTTGATCGTGTCGCATTTGGCAAATGGCAAACGTATTTTTTTGTGTGGCAATGGTGGCAGTGCGGCCGATTGCCAACACATTGCCGCAGAACTGGTGGGCCGGTTCAAACAAGAGCGACGTGCCCTGCCTGCTGTGGCGTTGACCACCGACACATCGGCACTGACCGCCATTGGCAACGACTATGGCTTTGAACAGGTGTTTGCCCGCCAACTGTCTGGCTTGGCGCAGCCCGGAGACTTGGTTTGGGTGCTGTCCACCAGTGGCAACAGCGCCAACATCACTGCAGCACTGACCACCGCCAAAACCATGGGCTGTACCACACTTGGCTTGTTGGGCAAAGATGGTGGTGCAGCCTTGTCATTGTGCGATCATGCCTTGGTGGTGCCACATCCGGACACAGCCCATGTCCAAGAAATGCATCTCATGGTCTATCATATGCTGTGTGATGCGGTGGATCTGCATTTTGCCAACGCATCTTCCCATCAAAAAGACAAATCTCTATACGGCTGAAATCATCCCCACACCCGTGGCATGCGTCCAACACCTGGTGCCAGATGGCACAAAATTGCCAGCGCAGATGAACCTTATTTCAGAAAGATTTTGGGCGGCTGATTGGCAGCTTTTGAATCCTCGGGTGCTTTACTGGTGAACAAACGATCCAATTCTTGACGACCTTTCTCATCAGACAAGCTTTCAAACAATTTTCTTTTCGTTTCTGCAAACTTGAGAAGCCTAGTTTTGTTGGCTGCCTTGTCTGGTGTCAACTTTCTATAAAGTTTTCTTTTTTCATTAATGATGGGGCAAAGCCTTGTGTTTGCGGTGTGTGGCGTATCAGGCACGTCCAACGAAAACCCACCATCTTCACTTCTATAAATCAGAATCTTACCCAGTTTTTCTGCCATTTTTTTGGCCTGATCAAGCAGCTTGACCTCATGAAACGCACACAAATATTCCCCCAAAATGCGTTTCAGCTGCTTCCTCTTTTCTGTATGGGGTTTGGATGCCTGAAATGCCTGCTTAAAAACATCATACATGTCACGACACAATCCATATTTTTCAAAGAAAAATGTCTTATATGGACCCGAAAAAGATGGATATTTTGCAATATGCTGTATTTGAACACGGTTGGATGGCATGAAACCCAAAAATGAGGTCTCTCGTTCTGAAGAAATAAAGTTTGAAAGTGGCATCAAGCCTTTTTTAAACATTGATGTCACATGGGAAGGGGACAGCGTGATATAGTCCATGATGGGATGTAGACTGAGGTAAATTTTCCCAGAATAAGGTCGCTCTGCAATGCCATCACTGCGCCATCTTGGTCGCAATCTGGTATGCTCATAGCCCTTATAAAGCTTGATGCCATAAGCATACTTCAAAGCATGATAGGGCACATCACTGGTGGATAGAAGCGGCCTTTGTGTGCTAGAAATTTTACCTTTAAAAAGAGATGTCTTACGTTCAAGCTCACGATTAAGATTCTTGGTGTAACCGCCATAATCGTAAGAGTACCAATATTGCAAAAGATGAAATAAGCTTTTATAGGCAAAATTCTTTGACCATACAGGTGGACTGTGCTGCAGTCTGATGAGTGATGTGGCAATTTTTTTCCCAGCCGCATTCAGTTTGTCTCTAACAGTTGGCTCTTTTTTCAAACGCTCTAAATAATCTCCATAAGAAGACACCCCGCATGTCTCAAAGACCGCACTGCTGTACTGAGGCTGCTTGAGCTCATTGAGTGCGCGATGGTGCTTTCGAAACTTTTTATTCCATTGGGTGGTGATGTAATGAATGCCACGATATTGCGCAACCACAAACGATGTTTTGAGTGTGTTCAAGAAGGTCTGGGTCAATGTGCCATGCTTGGATAAAGCGTCGTTCACAGCTTTTAAGTCTTTTCTCGCTTGATTTTCTATCTCTACTTTTTTTTCCAATTGTGCTTTTATATATTCCGAAAACTTTAAACCCGAGGCCTCTTGTGTAGAAAGGTCTGAGTACGCGCGACACTGCGCGCTCACAAACGGAAACCTAAGGTTGCTTAGGAAAGCTTGAGTCAGCGTCCCATCCTCAGATAAATGTTTGTTCACATCCCTCACATCATGCCTGACTTGACGTTCTATTGCCTTTTTGGCGTTGAGTCGCTTCGTCAAAAATGAGGAAAAATTCAAGCTTGGATTTTTTTGTTGAGCACGACCTGAATACAAATGGCTCTTCGCACGGTCCGCATAGTATTTGTTTTGTTGGTTTTTAGACTCGACATCCTTCTCTTCTTGTTGCTCTACATCAGAATCATCCGACAAACAATCGCTAAAATAGGTGCCTGATTTGGTTTCTTGTGATGCCAACAACGTTTCAAAGTATGCATCTTTGGTGCTGCTTTGAGGGGGTAAGAACTTGCGTATGAGGGCCAAGAGTATGACACTGTGCTTCTCTGTCCGTCCGTGCCGTTTTCTGTGATAAAGGTATCGTGTCAACAACGCATAAAGCATATTGGCTTCTTCCGCAACATGTGGCAACTTTATGATCTGTCCCTTGACGATGCTATAGAGATGGCCTGCCGCAAGCACGATGGTGGTGGGTATATGCGCTTGTGTCTGACACGCCTCATAAAGCAAACACTGCCCTTCTGTCAGCATTGGTCTCGCCTCAAGCATGGTCCGTACTGGCTTCAATTGTTTTTCTGTTCTCCAGGCTTTGACTGCTTTTATGATTTCTTTCAGGTCTTGCTCTCTAGACAAATCGTAATGTTTGTGTCGCAACTGTACCTTGAATGTCATAGCGTTCTCCAATGATGGGCATGGCAAGTCTCTGGATCCACACCACCCACTCAAAAAAAAAAAACACCTTACAGAAGATTGATGTGATGTTCAATCTTTACGAGCGCCCATCATGTTTCGGGAGACTGCAATGCCAGCAAAACGGCTGCGTGCTTTGAAAGATCAAGGGATGGCTTGCCTTTTTGATTGAACGCTTCTTGAACTTCTGAAAAAAAAGGTGCCAAAGCATCCTGATCACTTTGACGCAACGTTGGTGTTATCAACTTGCCCATCTCCAGCATGGCTCTATGACGTTTCAGGTAATCAAATGTTGCCTTCTCACCCCTTAAAATCATGTGATCTGACAGCACATCCAATAAAATAAAACGTGACTGCGTCACACTCATGGGCAAATCTTTTTTCAAAAAAACATGCATCCTTTGCTGTAAGGCCAAACTTTGAATCATCACAGAGGCCATTTTGCGCACATGTCTTGCGGTATCTGCAACCCGAGAAAAAATATTACCGGGCCCTTTGCCTTGTGAGGCAATACAATGATTCACTGAGGGTGCGTAATAACTGTCCCAAATGTTACGACCTTCTCCATGAAGATATATTTTTTGATACACCTCGCGACCAAAGTCACGAATGTTGGTCATCACCACATCGATCGGAAAAGTGAGCCATTCTCGATTATGCTCTTTTTTACTGATTTTTTCATACAACGTTTGTTTGACTTCGAAACGATGGCAGAAGTGATGCGATTGCTTTAAGAACAATGTGATATTTTGGTAACATTGAGTGTATGCCTTTGAAAAATCACCAAACTGATTGCCGACATCATCAGCATCCTCTGCACTTGCTTTTTCAATCAAGATGTCACATGCGCGCAACATTGCCTTGCGACCATCAAAGATGGCATCCCAAAACTTATGACTTTCATTCCAAAATGCATACTCTTCTTGCTTATCATAAGAAAAAGGTAAACGACGCCTGGAGGACTGAGCAGGGCGTGGAGCAGGGTGTAGAGCACCGAAGGGGTTTTTTCGCTTTCCCATGTCATTCTGATATTTAAAAATGTCATTCAACACAATTAAAGACCTCATGGCAAGCCAAGCATGGCCGTATGAATCACATACTCAAATAACGACTGGTTTGATGGCGGCCAACGTGGGCACACTCTGTGGTGCATCTTGAGGACCACCCAGCCAATCAACGCGGCCAACGCCTGCCGCCAAACCTGCTTGCACATCACTGGCTTTGTCGCCCACCATGACCGAGCGCTGTAAATCCAGATCATGTGTCGCTGCCGCTTCAAGCAGCATGTGTGGCTGAGGTTTGCGACAGATGCATCCTGCATCGGGATGATGGGGACAATGATACACTGCGGTCAATGGACAGTGTGCGGCCTCAAACGCCCGACGCATGGCCATCATCAGGCGCTCAAAATCTTGCACATCAAAATGGCCACGCCCAATGCCCGATTGATTGGTGACCACGATCAAGACATGACCTGCCTGATGAAAACGACGACACAAATCAAAAATACCATGGACGTAATGTAGGTCTTCGACGCGATGAACATAGCCATCGTCATGATTGATGACACCATCCCGATCGAGGAACAATGCGGGCGCCTTGCTCGTCATGCGTCCACCTGATGTGTCACGTGAAACCATGTCTGCGTTTCCAGGCACCATGCCAGCAATCGACCATCCCAAACACACCCGCCATCCAGTGCCAGCACATATGGCGAAGCAATTTGGCCACGCAATGCCGCCCAATGCCCAAACAAACAGGTGTGTGCATCCAAGCGTGTCGGATCGAGTGCCTCAAACCATGGCATCAGCTGTGAATTGGCATGCGGTGGTGCCTCGTAGGCCTCCAAATCCAGACGATACGTGGCATCGACATAACGCATGCGGGTCATGGCATTGACAATGAAGCGCAGGCGTTCTGCGCCATCCAAATCAGGGTGCCACCGATTGGGCAAATCGCCATACATGGTGGCAAAAAACGCAATCGGATCCCGTTGCATGGCCTGGTGCACGTCATCACCGCATGCTTTGAGATCAGTCAAAGACCAGCCTGGATAAAAACCCGCATGCACCAGCAACAAGCGATGCTCAGCAAAGCAATGATAAAAAGGACACGTGCGCAACCATGCCATCAGAACATCGACATCGGGTGCGGCCAACACACCGTACAAATCATGCTTTTTATGGGCAGGCAACGCACCATGGTACAATGCCAACATGTGTAAATCATGATTGCCCAAAACCGTGTGGGCATTGGGTTGTGCTTTGACCCAGCGCAACGTGTCGAGTGAAGCCGGGCCCCGATTCACCAAATCACCCGCAAACCACAAATGATCATGCACTGGATCATAGTCAAACGATGCCACCAAACGCAACAAGTCGGGCAAACAACCGTGCACATCACCAATGAAATAGGTTGCCATATGGATCTCCTTAGGTCTCAGATTGCACAGGCCAATGCAGACGGGTTTGTGCATCCTGCGGCATGGTGCCCATGTTGATGTCGCCCTTTGTCAAACACATGACCTTGAACAGCTCACCCATGCCATGAGGCATCATCAATTGTTTGAGGGCGGGTCCGTGTTTCAAGCGCTCAGACTCTGACCACGCTGACATCGCATCCAGCACACCAGACCCCATTAAAAACCAAGCCTGTGTGAGATAATAAGCCACCGCATACCCCTCTTGGACGGCAGCATGTGCCACGCGTGAAAAATCGACATGTGCAGTCAGATCCTGCAGACCTGGTCTGGCCAAAATGTCGGTGGTGGCTTGATGCTGATGATAGGCCATCAAGGTGCCTTGGCGGCGCTGCCAATGATAGTATTCACGCTGCGTGTAACCGTAATCGACCAACATGATGGCGCCATGCTGCAACCCCTGCCCCATCTCCGCCAACCAGGGCCCCACATTCAAATTGACTTCAGAGCAATATCCCACATCGTCATACAAGTTCAAGGCCTGTACGACATCACATAAACCTTGGTGGGCACAGCGCTCATCGATCCAACAGAGGTTTTGATTGTTGTCCAAGCCCACACAACGCTCCATCAATCCTGCCTCTCCCTGCACAAAAACATGCACAGGTTGCGCATCCAAGATTTCGTTGGCCAACATCATGCCCTGCCATGGCGTTTGTGGTGGGGTGTGCTGCCACCGACACATGGCATAGATGTCCTCTGGCAGTGCTTTTTTCAAACACGTTTGTTGCAGTGCTTGCATGTGTGGGTTGCGTTCCACCAACACATACTGCGTTGGCAAGCAATGTTGGGCATGCGCACGCTGTAAAAACTGCATGGCCAACTGCCCGGTACCAGGGCCCACCTCGACCACCATGCCATCCTGCAGTTGTGGCTGCAAAATCTGCCATTGTGCCACCATGGCCCATGCCAACATGGGGCTGATTTCTGGGGCTGTGGTGAAATCACCATGACGGCCAATGCGACATGCTGTGGTTTGATAATAGCCTGCGTCCCGGTCATACAAAACTTCAGCCATGAAGGTTGCAAAAGGCATGGGGCCATCTTGACCTATGGTATCTTGGAGTCTTGTCAGCCAATCTGATGCTGGGGCAGGTGATGCGGTCATGGTTCAATCACCAGGCGCTTGCCAAGACATTTTCAGACCACAACCAGACGCCTGTGGCAGCACCATCGGATTGGCTTTGGTCAAACACATGTCAATGCCTTGAATGCCTGGATGGAAACGCAACATTTCTTCAATCAAAAAAGCTGCAAATGGTTCCAAAAGCTTGAAGTGTGTCGCCGCTGCCACCGCCACCAAGTGGTCAGAAAGCTCGGCATAATTCAGGGTGTCTTCAATGCGATCACTGACCCCATTGGCAACCAAATCCAAAGACAAATCGCATAAAATCTTCTGTGGCGCTTGACGCTCTGCTTCATAAAGTCCAATGGTCACCCACAACGTCAGTTGACGCACAAACAATGTGTAATTCATTTCAATAGGATTCCTTTTCGGTGCTCAATGCGGTGGATGGACAGACCAATAAAGACCATGGCCACAACCACAATCAATACGCAAATGCCCCACAATGAAACATGCGGCTGCCCCAACAAACAGTAACGAAAGCCAGAAATCATGTAGGCCAAAGGATTGAACCATGCAACGTGATGCCAAAAAGGACTCAACATGGAAATGGGGAAGAACACCCCCCCCAAGTAAATCAGAGGCGTGAGCACAAAAGTTGGAATCAAGTTGATGCCATCAAAGTGATTGGCCAGCAGCGCATTGAGCAATCCAATGGAGGCCAACACTGTCATCGACAAAACGGCAATCAAGCATGCCAAAGCAGGATGGGCAATCGGCACCACCGTAAAAAAGTGCGCAACCGTATACACCCCAATGCCAACGACCATCCCTCGCATGACTGCGGCCAAGATGAATGCCGTCACAATCCATACCGTTCGGATGGGTGCATACATCATTTCTTCAAGACTGCGCACAAATTTTTCAATGAAAAACGACGAGGACACGTTGGCGTAAGTGTTGGTCAACATCGACAACATGATGATGCCTGGGGCAATGAACGATACGTAAGGATAACCTTCGATTGGACCGACACGTTGGCCCACCAAATGGCCAAAAATTAAAAAATAAAGGGACATGGTGACCATGGGTGGCACAATCGTTTGAATCCAAAGGCGTAAAAAACGTTTGACCTCTTTGCGTAAAATGGTCACAAAGCCCACCCATTGGACCTGACCAGACGATCGTGTTGAGGATGTTTGCATCAAAAAGCCTCCTTGTGCTGTTCAATCAAATCCAAAAAGATTTCTTCAAGACGCGAGGTTTTTTTCCAAACATTGGCCACCACGCGCCCCTCTTTTTGCAAAGCATCGAAGACATGGTGCACCGGGGTACCACGATTCAAACACACTTCTAAGACGGTCTCGCTCACACGTTGGCAAGCAAAACCTTGCAGTTGATACGATGCTGGCAGCGGTTTGGACACTTCAAGCATGACACGTTCTGCATGTAGATGCTTCATGAGTGTCTGCATGTTGCCCTGTTCAATCAATTGACCTTGATGAATCACACCCAGGTTGTTGCACAAGTTTTCCGCCTCTTCAAGATTGTGGGTGGTGAGGATGATGGTGACACCCTCGGCATTCATCTGGCGCAAACAGGCCCATGTTGCACGTTTGAGTTCAACATCGACACCTGCCGTCGGCTCATCCAACAAGAGCAGCTTGGGATGGTGCATCATCGCGCGTGCGATCATCAAACGTCGCTTCATGCCGCCCGACAAACTTCGGGCATTTTGATCACGTTTGTCCCAAAGGCCAAGCATGTCGAGAAAATGTGCACTTTTTTCTCGCGCTTCCTTGGCAGGCACCCCAAAATAACCCGCGTGGGTTTCAACAATTTGTCGCACTTTTAAATGCCAATTCATGTTGAATTCTTGTGGCACCAACCCCAACATTTGTTGAACCCGTGCCGTGTCTTGCTGCAAATCGTGACCAAACACACGCACATGGCCAGACGATGCACCAATCAAAGATGCCACAATGCTGATCAACGTGGTCTTGCCGGCACCATTGGGGCCCAACAAACCATAAAAATCACCCTCTTGGACCTGAAGAGAGATCCCCTTCAAGGCCTCAAAGCCATTGTCGTAAGTTTTGTGAACCTGTTCTATGTCAAGCGCATGCACACCCACACCTCCTGATGAGTCTTCAGTGACATCATACCGCAACCCACCACGCATTGATAGGTGAGCAGCGCGTAATCTTTGCCATGGGTCATCCCAATACGGCGGCTAAAATTCAAGTGGCAAGGCGCAAACACACACCAGGCAATATGCGGTTGTTTGCTTTTTAGGCACGCACCCCTTATGATGAAATCAGTTCATTTTGGAGCATGTCATGCTTTGTCATCGAAATTTCGGAAAATATTTCATTGTGTCCTTGGCCATCTTGGTTTCATTGTTGGGGCATATTTTGCCACCCGAATATGCCAAAAGCCTCATCGTCATCGTCAACTTTTTCTCAGCCATGATTCCCATCTTGGTCGTCGGTGCGCTCATCAAATACATCTGCTGTGGCAGCTACTGTGAGCCCAGCAAAAAGTAATGGGCTGTCTAGCCTATCCACAAAGGCCCTCTCTATTGAGGGTCTTTTTGTATCTGTGTCGTCATCTTGGCTGCCCCCAAACAAAACAGATTGGGGTTTTCAGGGTCATGCACTTCAAAGCCCCACTGCCCCATAAAAACCAACTCCACAGCGCCTGACTGGGTCACCTCTGCATCATGATGAGGCCATGTCACGGTCAGCTGGCCACCCGGCATGGTGACAGAAACAGAACCTGAGACCCATCCAGCAAGGTGACTCGCCACGGCAGCCGCACATGCACCGCTGGCACAAGCTTGTGTTTCGCCCACACCCCGTTCATAGACCCGCATCGCCAACCGATCTTTGCCAACACACTTGACAAAAGAGACATTGACACCCTCTGGGAAACGCGGGTGACGCTGCAAAGCCTGACCCCATGTCGACAAGCGCAGTTCAGACCATGGAGACTCGTAGAAAATGATCATATGCGGATTGCCAAAGTCCAACGCAGCATAACGATACGTCTGATCCTCCAACACCACCGTATCAAATGCATCCAAACTGGCCTGTGGGCCAATGGGCATCGGCTGCCCCATGGTGGCTTGATAATGATTGGGACATGGCCCATGATCCACCGTCAAACGTTTCCCCGCAACAGTGCGCAACACGATGGGTAACGGTGTATTGGGATGAAACAATGCCACATAATGGCCAATGCAACGTGCGCCGTTGCCACATTGCCCAACTTCGGTGCCATCGGCATTGAAAATGCGGTACAAAAAATCCCCCCCATCCGATTCAGGGGGTGTCAACCACAACACTTGATCACAACCGATGCCTGCGTGACGATTGGCCAACGCTTGAATCGTTTTAGGGGTGGGTGTCGCCTGAGTCAAACGATCGTCCACCACCACAAAATCATTGCCCAGCCCATTCATTTTAACAAACTGAATTGGATACACTTTGTCCTCCCACATGCGCGCCTTCATTATAAGGATTCTTCGACGCAGCGCAACAGCCTGCATGCCTCATTCATTTGCCAATGCAAAATGTGCTGAAAATGTCTGTCAACAAATCATCATGGGTGTAAGTGCCTGTGATTTGTCCAAGGGCATCTTGGGCAACACGACACTCCTCGGCCAGCAGCTCGCCTGCGCGATGTGCCAACAGCGCTGCTTTACCCTGCTGCAATGCTGTGGTGGCAACTTTGAGGGCCTCTAAGTGACGGCGCCGTGCCAAAAATGCACAGCCCTCCGATTGGGTCATGCCTTTGGCATGTGCTTGCAGTGTTGCAACCAGTGTGTCTAAACCTTCCCCATGGTGTATCGACAAACAAAGCACACCCTCAGGAAGCTGAGGTGTTTTTTGCTTTGGCCATTGATCAATTTTGTTGATCACTTGGACCACTTGTGCCCGCTGCGGCAGAGACAACGACGTCATAAAGTCCTGATGATTCATGGCATCCAAATGTTCTGTGGCAAGCATAACCACCACCAAGTCGGCAGATGCCAAACGTGTTTTGGCCCTTTGAATGCCAGCCTGTTCCACACAATCATCGGTCTCTCGAATGCCGGCTGTGTCGGTCATGGTGACCACCAAATCGCCCAACCGCAATGACTGTGTCAACAAATCTCGCGTGGTCCCAGCTTGCTGGGTCACAATCGCCTCTTCTCGCCCCAACAATGCATTGAACAAAGACGATTTGCCGGCATTGGGCGGCCCCACAACCACCATCTGTACACCTTCCTGCAACAACACACCTTGGGTTGCCGCCGCTTGAATGGCTTGCAATTGTTGCAACAAGTCTGCCACACGTGCCTCAACGTCCCCTTCGGCCAAGAAGTCGATGTCTTCATCGGTAAAATCAAGCGATGCTTCCAAATACACCCTCAAGGTGATCAAGTTGGCAACCAAAGCCTCAATGCGCTCAGAAAACACCCCTTGCAAAGACTGAAAAGCCATGTCAATGGCATGTTTGGAGTGTGCCGCAATCAAATCGGCCACCGCTTCAGCTTGGACGAGATCCATTTTGTCATTCAAGAAAGCACGTTTGCTGAATTCGCCCGGCTCTGCCAATCGACAACCCAACGTACAGAAACGCGCCACCACTTGGTCGATCAACAGCGGGTTGCCATGGCCATGAAATTCCAATACATCTTCGCCTGTAAACGAAGCCGGAGCAGCAAAATAAACCCACAGACCCTGATCAATGAGATGCCCCTGGGCATCCGTCAATGCCCCATAATTCATCTGCCTAGGCGTTGGCGCCGACACAGACCACAAGGTGGCAATACAATGCCGAACCAACGATCCAGACACCCGAACCACAGCAACACCAGAACGGCCTGGCGCAGTCGCCAATGCAACAATGGTCTCGGTCATCATGTCGCGCACATCATGATCGAACACGCATTTTCTTGGTGCTGGATTGACCATGCATGGTGCGCTTGGCCCACTCTTGTTGTGCCACCGACAACACATTGTTGGTGATCATGTACAAAATCAAACCCGAGGGAAAGTGGATGAAAATGAAAGTGAAAAACACCGGCAAAAACATCATGACTTTTTGTTGGTTGGGATCCTGACCTGGGTTTTTGGTCATCATTTGTTGCACCAACATGCTGATGCCCATCAAAACCGGCAAGACATAATAAGGATCTTGTGCAGAAAGATCGTGAATCCAACCCACAAATGGTGCTTGTCTGAGATCAATGCTTTCAATCAAAGCCCAATACAAGCCAATGAAGAAAGGCAACTGAATCAAGAGAGGCAAACACCCACCCAATGGGTTGATTTTTTCTTTGCTGTACAACGCCATGGTTTCGCGCTGCAATTGTGCTTTATCATCGCCATACTTCTCTTGAAGCGCTTTGACTTTGGGCGCAATGTCGGCCATTCTGGCCATGGAGCGAAAACTGCTGTTGCTCATGTTGAAAAAAGCCAACTTGACCACACAGGTCACGAGGATGATCGACAACCCCCAGTTGCCAACAAAATCATGGATGTGGGTCATCAACCACATCAGCATTTTGGAAATGAACCACAACCAACCATAATCGATGGTGAGATCCAGGCCTTTGGCCAAGTGATGCAACACATGCACGCGCTCAGGCCCAACATACAATTTGGCGGTTTCGGTGATGCTTTCTTTCGGGTTGACGGTGAGTTCTGGTCCAATCATGCCCAACAGATAATGGTCATCGCGCTTCAAATGACTAGAAAACACATGATGCTTTTGATCTGGATTGGCAATCCAAGCCGTTAGAAAGTAATGCTGCTGCCCCGCAACCCAACCACCTTGTTGTGCAATGTCCAACGGGCGCTTTTGCATGTCGGCATACGTCAGCTTGGTGTAGGGTTTTTTGGTTTGATAATAGGACATGCCGTCATAGGTGTTGCGGCCAATGCCACTGTTGCTGTCTTTGGGTGGCATGGCGCGCTTGATCTGAGCGTAGTGATGCCCCAACCAAGTGTGGTTTGACATGTTGTCAACGCGTGTGGCAACGTCTACCGTGTATTGACCACGCTGGAATGTGAAGGTCTTGGTGAACATCACCCCTTCGTGATCACGCGCACGCAAAACCACTTGGAGTCGACTGGCGCCTGGTGCCAAAGTATACCGTTGCTTGGCGCTGCTGAACGACAAACCATGATTGCCCATCATGCCAGATTGCACAGTATAATATTTGGGCCCATGATTGCTCAAAATCTGAACAGGGCGTGTGTCGGTCAAACTTTTGCTGAATTGACGCAACTTGGCTGAGACAATGCTGCCCCCAGTTGGTTGTAATGTCAGATCCAACACATCGGTGACGACATGGATGGGGGTTGTGTTTTGACCCAAGGCATGATTGTCTTCGGCCATCCAAGCACGGTGTGCTTTGGTGGTCCAATTCTTGTTGGCGTTGGTTTGTGATGGCAAGTGTGCCTGTTGCCACGCTTGATACAACATGATGCCTGAAACCAACGACACAATGTACAATATGGCTATTTTCAATGCACTGGACAACGATTTCATAACTTAACCTCTGTTACTTGGATGATTTGGATGGCACTTCATCGACACCACCTCGTGAAAATGGATGACAACGCAGCAATCGCTTCATGCCTAAATATACCCCCTTCAACACACCATGTACAGCAATCGCTTCCAACATGTATTGTGAACATGTTGGGTAGAAACGGCAACGTGCCGGTAAAAAGGGAGAAATGATGCGTTGATAGCCTTTGACACACCATGTGATCAACATTTCAAAGATGCGCAAAACCGACTCCAACAATCCAACAAGGCATGATATTCAGGCAGCGTGGGGCGACGACGCACCACCACAATCACGTCCATTTTCAGTGTTTCAGCATCGCATTGTCGAAAGAGCGTGCGGTGCAATCGTTTGATGGCATTGCGATGCACAGCCAATTTGTATGACTTTTTAGATGCCACAATGCCCAGCCGACCGTGAGGCAGACCCACATCTTGCCAATAAAAATAACACCAATGTGTTTTGAAGCACTGTCCATGTGACCATACATGCTGAAACTGGTGCGGCTTACGCAACACACAATCACGCCACCTTTGCATCACGCAGCCAAACGCACTCGGCCTTTTTGACGACGACTCTTCAACACAGCACCACCAGCCTGTTTTCTGGCACGAAAGCCATGCTTGCGTTTGCGTTTCTTGGCGGTCTTGGGCACAAAAGTACGTTGCATGATGTCAACCTCGTTGATCTCAAAAACGACTACAATACCACTGCTGACAACGCATGTCAATGCCTCAAAACGCATCCATCAACTACAAACATCATGGCACTTGACATCATGTATTTGTAGTGATAGATTGTTTTTTTCAACTAGCTTATCCACCATCGGAGTCATGCATATGAGAACATTTATCAGTGATACAATTAAAGGTATCCAATCCACATCCAATGACATCA
>CBFIDA010000012.1:0-11971 GCA_965661085.1 Candidatus Comchoanobacterales bacterium
GTCCTACAGCATCTTGAACGTCAACACAATCATGTACGCAAGATTGGCTTGATTGGAACCCATGCCACCATCGCTTCTCAAGCCTACCACCAGCAAGCATCCCCTGCACTAAGGCCCAAACTGCATGCACTGGCCACCCCTTTACTTGCTCCTATGATCGAAAACAACGCTTCACCCCTTGCTTTGCGGCAAACACTGATGGACTATGGGCGTGCGCCAGCATTGCAACACATGGATCAACTGGTCTTGGCTTGCACACATTACCCAATGATTAGAGATTTGATGGCCGATGTTTATGGCCAGGATGTCGACATCCTAGACACCCCATCCATTGTGGCCCATGCCATGCATCAAAGACTTCAGGCACTCAATTGGCTCTGCACCACCAAACACCCTGAACACAGGTGCTTGATGTCTGATCGCACACAGCATTTTGAAGCTTTGGCACAGAGTATTTTTCAACAACCCGTGCAAATTGAACAAACCGTTTGATCAGGACTGTCGATCAGTGCTTTCAAAGATTTTATCGGCCGATCCTGTGACAAATCCCTGAAACAATCGATCCTGGCCAGGCAAACAAAAACGCTCGGCAAATTCATAATAACAGCCTGGCACATGGCGTGTTTGACCATCTGAAAAAGCCACAGGGATCTCCGCAGCCAATGTGCTTGATTGTGCCAAACCTTCAGCCTCACCACCTTTGATCACACCACCTGAAGTGTTGAGCGGATACCCCAGATCCAACACAAAATTATTCAAGTCAGTCAAATTTCCAAAACCCTGCAAAGCATTGACATCAATGGTAAAGTGATTGGGCCTAAAGCCATGCAGATACATCCAAGCGGCATATTCAGATTCTGCCAACAGCGATGTATACAGATCATGGTCGGGGGGGGATTGCGGCAGACGTCCCTGTATCAACAAGCTGCGCGCCTGACATGTCTGCTCAGAAGACGATGCCATGAAATTTTCAACCATCTGTTGTACGGTTACCGAGCATGCTGAAACTTGTAGAGCACTGATGAAAATCTTTGGATACGATGGGTCATCATGTTCGTAATGCTTGGCCTGTAAGTTCTTTTTTTCAAAGGTATATTGCCCAGCCTCTTGCCAACCCAACCGCACAAAATGTTGTGCCAACACCTCAATGTCGACCCAAGGGTGCTCAAAGGTACGAAAGGCAATGTGGTCGTTGACAATGTTACGCTCACCTTATGCTGCCAAGGCCTCATGTATGGCCATGGCCTGTGGGTTGATGTCGGTATAGTTTTGCCACAATTGTGCTAAAAAGTCGGTCACGTCCATTTGCCAAATCCTCCAATCATGCAATGCGGCGCCTTATACACTGAAGGCACCAATAATTTATAGTATGGGAGACACCACCTGAAAAGGCAAGCCCTGGCAACTGCAATGGCATGCTACCCACAAAATTCTTTTTGTGTCATTGGGTGGCCAGCACGACATGAACGCGCAGAATGAAGCCCTAAAATCGGTTTGTGGGTTGCTGATCATGTACCATCAACGTTTACATGACAGTGCATATATTTGCGACTGCAGACACTATATCCGCAACAGTAGTTTGTAAAGCGCGTTCCGGATGCGCAGCATCTAAATTTTGCACATCTGAATTCGCTAAAAGCGCATCCACTGGTACATCAGGTGACAAGTCTGGTGCAGGAAGATAAGCATGAATCACATCCTGGATCTGAATAAAGGGCACATGTTGCTGGATCAGCTCAACCCTTCTTAACCTGTATACCAAATATTTTAACCTTCTTATCAATTTGGATTGGTGGGTTGCATGCAGCATATTGCGCACAGCGATGAAACGTGCGCGATGATCGCCATCACGCCACCGGAATCTGAGTTTTTGAAAGTAAAGATGTGCAAGACGTGTGACAGGATGCGCTGTACCCAAATCCCGTGCTTTTGAGTCTACCAAATCAATCCAATGATCCAAAATCGGTGCAAAAACTTCATGACCACAGCCTTGACGATTTAACTCGGCCATGGCATTCAAAAACAACCGCACAATCCTAGCGTTGCCACTACCGGCAGCAGCTGAAAAAGCACTTGTCCCATATAAATTGGTTGCATGCATATCGGCTTTGTTTTCAAGAAGTGAACGCACTGCTTCGTTCTATTGTCGCGCAATGGCTTGATGTAGTGGCAAATTTCGCATGTTAATTTCCTTGGATTTATGTCAAAAATACAAAAAAAATAATAAAGTCAAGACAATACATGAGATTGTATATAAAAGCGTTGCTTTGCACATCAGACCCCTCTCACCATGTGACAAGGGACCATTTGGCCAAAATATGATTGAAAAATTCGAGTTTTGGTCGCAAATACTGATAAAGTTACCGTATTTCATGCGCATTGTACCATGTGGATAGACAGCCATGAGCGCATGTGATGAATGCAGTCATGCATCGATCCATTGCTGTACCAACCACACAAGTGGATGGGGCAAAGAATGGTGGTGCTGCTTGGCCATTTGTCGACAAGAAAACCCTGTTGCACAGGGATTGGTACTGTCAGCCAAAACAGCCTGCCAAGTTGACTGATAGCACGCTGTTGCCATCTTGCGGTGTTGGGCTTGATGGCCAAAAGCGCCCGCCATCCCACAACAACCAACAGAGGGCTGCAGCACGGTGATGTCAAAACATTGCAACAAACGCGCCCAACCATCGGCGGCAGGAATCTGTGCTTGCGCACTGCAATGCTGCAACAAGGTACACGTTTGGACAATGGTGGGATGCTGTTTTCGATCATGCTGCAGTCGCTGGGTCAACCAAGCTTCAAATGCCTCAAACCGTCCAACATCGATAGGCGCATCTTGCCAATGCGCATGCAAAAAGGCCAACATGCTTGGCTCCACAACCAAAATGGGCATGGATTTGGGCATCTTGTCGAGATAGGCCAAGGTATGCTGACGCTGCTTTGT
Organism: Candidatus Comchoanobacterales bacterium; assembly: GCA_965661085.1. Taxonomy (GTDB): domain Bacteria; phylum Pseudomonadota; class Gammaproteobacteria; order Comchoanobacterales; family Comchoanobacteraceae; genus CBFIDA01. The sequence goes on from CBFIDA010000012.1 coordinate 2,948, forward strand.
GGTGCTTGTGCTGCCACCTTGCACCACCACTGAGCGCATGGTTGGCGAGCGAGAAGCGCATCGCATGACCCGTTGTACATCTTGGGTGTTTTCTGGTTTCAGAACAAAGCATGGTACCTTTTGATAAATGCTGTTGTCGGTAGCGTGGGTGATGCGTCGCCCCAAGGTTTGTGACACAGCCCCCTGATAACCGGATTCGACCAAGCCCTTCAAGAAATCTTGTGTTGTAGCCATGGTGTCGTCCTCAATATTGTAGCATGTCGAGGACACATATGGCCCAAAAACCAACAAACAACATGGCTGTCAGCCAAGGACCATCTTCGACATCGTGATGGGCCTGAACCAACAGCTCTTCTGCGACCAAAAACAACAACGCAGCACACCCAAATGACAACAAAAACCCCATCACAGTAGGACTGAAAAGGGGTTGTGATAGCCCGATGACAAGACCGCCAATACACACACCTGACGCCATGCGCCATTTGAATTTTGATGCTTGTTTTGGCAAGGACAGTCCCAAAAAAAATAGCTCAAAGGTCACTGCAAAAGTCACCATCACACCACGATGCAAACCAGAGCTCAGGGCCAAAACGATCAGCATGCCGTCAATGATGAAATCAATGAAATATGCCAACCATTGGGTGTCGCCAACCCATTTGAGACCCGACCACCATTTGAGGGCAAGCATGGATGCAACACCACTGAAAAATCCAAGACTGACGATCCAAACAGTATGGTCATGCAAAGCCAATGGCAACAATTCAATGGCCAAGGCTGCAAATACAATGCCAGCACCAAAATGTTGCAAAGCACTCAAGGTGGTGCGCCGTAACACAAACCAATGTTGCGCCCCCATGAGAAAAGCGATGCAAGGGATGCACAAACAACCCAAAGTGAATGGTGTCATGCATCTATGTCCAAAGAAAAGTCAATGCCCTGCGCCAAAGGCAAGGCATCGCCCCAGTTGATCGCACAAGTTTGTCGCCGCATGTAGGCCTTCCATGCATCTGAGCCCGCTTCTCTCCCCCCACCTGTGTCTTTTTCTCCACCGAATGCACCACCAATCTCAGCACCCGATGGTCCCATGTTGACATTGGCCAAACCACAATCACTGCCAGATGCACTTAAAAAGTGTTCCATACACTGAATGTTTTGTGTGAAAATCGAAGAAGACAAACCATGATGACTGGCATTGTTGTGTGCGATGGCTTCTGCCAGTGTATCACAACGCACCACATACAAAATGGGCACAAAAGCTTCTTCTTGCAACAAGGGCCAATCGGCCTGGGCTTCAACCAAACAAGGTGTCACAAAATGACCTGCTTGGTTCAGCACTTCACCACCAGCCAACACCCTGCCACCCAGCTGACGCACTGCATCAAGTGTGCGTTGATATTGCGCAACCGCAGCTGCATCAATGACTGGGCCCATCCAAACGCCTGGATCAAGCGGATTGCCCACTTTGATTTGTTGATATGCATGGGTCAATTTTTTGACCACCGTATCGTAAACGTCCGACATGACATAAAGACGTCTGAGTGTTGTACAGCGTTGCCCCGCTGTGCCTGTCGCCCCAAAAACCACAGCAGGCAACACCAAGTGCATGTTGGCATCATGACAAACAATGGAAGCATTGTTGCCACTGAGTTCCAACAAGGATCGCCCCAAACGTTTGGCCACAGATGCGGCCACCTGTCGACCCACCTGTGTTGAACCCGTGAATGACACCAACGGCACATCGCGACGCGATACCAGACAGGCGTCCACAAGCTCATTGGCCATCATCGACAAGTTGAAAACACCTGGGAAACCTGAACTTTTCATGACTTGATTGCAAATGTGTTGCACAGCAAGTGCAGTCAATGGGGTCTTATCGGATGGTTTCCATACAACAACATTGCCTGCAATTGCAGCCACCATGGCATTCCATGCCCAGACAGCCACTGGAAAGTTGAAGGCTGTGATGACGGCCACAACACCCAATGGGTGCCATTGTTCATACATGCGGTGCGCGGGTCGCTCGGAGTGCATGGTTTTTCCATAGAGCATACGCGATTGGCCAACTGCCAGATCCGCCATGTCAATCATTTCTTGAACTTCACCCAATCCCTCTTGTAGCGACTTCCCCATCTCCAAAGACACCAAAGCACCCAACATGGATTTGGATGCACGCAGTGCCTCACCCAACTGTCGCACCAAAGCACCGCGCTGCGGTGCTGGCACCAGCGACCATGTCGCAAAGGTGGCATGCGCATCTTGCATGATGCGTTCATGTAAAACAGCATCAACACACTTGACGCTGGTCAGTGCTTCACCCGTTGCTGGATTGTAGGAGGTCACTGTCGGACAAGCATTGTTGGCTTCAATCCAGCCGGATGGGCCACAAGCCATGAGTGGCTTTGAACCGATGTCAAAATGCTCTAAAATACTTTGAGCTGAGGGCATGGCGTCACACTGCATCATGTTGGACATCTCCTGTTTCTGAGCCGAACATGGCACCAAAAGGGCTGTCGATGAACTCGGCATAGGGAATGGTTTCTTGTTTCAGTAAACCAGGGGGCAAATGGTCTTGGGTGTGCATCCATGCCAACACGGCACACACGCTGGATGCGGTGGTGGCCTGAATGGCAGTGATGTGGTGCGCCTGCAACAAGCGTGGATAAAACTTTTTGGCAAAACTGCGCTCCACCAATCTGTCATCGACCTCACCCATGACACTCACATACACCAGCACCATATCTTGTTCAGTTTGTGGAATGGCCGATTCTAAAATTTTGCGCATCCATTCGGGATGCTGTGCCAACTTCAATTCACGCAATAAAAAATGCATGTGCGCACAATGTCCAGGATACCGAATCGTTTTGTAATCCATGTGCTGGATTTGATTTTGATAAGACTCAACCAGAGAGCCAATGCCACCCGAGGTATGAAAAGCCTCATAAGTGATGCCATCAATCTTGATGGTTTCGAGCCCCGTCAAACCTGGTATGTGCTTCACAACACCTTGGCGCAACACCCGACAATCTTGTATGTACTCATTGATCAGGCCATCGGTAGACCAAGAAAGTGCATACTGCAATGCATTGCTGGCATGTTTGGGCAATGCTCCAACACGCATTTTAACCGTGTCCACATGATCCATGCTTTGAATCAAATGCTCAGCAATGATGCTGATGAAACCTGGGGCCAAACCACACTGAGGAACCACTGTTGCTTTGGTTTTTTTAGCCAACACCGCCAGAGCCTCTGTGGCGCGCACGTCTTCTGTCAAATCCAAGTACCAACAGCCATGATCGGCCACCACCTCAGCAATGGGCAATGTGAGATAGTGGGGCAAACAAGAAATGACCACATCAATTTTTAAAGATTTGAGAATGGGCTTTAAAGCTTTGGCATCTTGCGCATCAAACAAAATGCTGTCGATCTCTTGTGTGCCCGCACTGTGCGGCGGATTGATGTCGTCCAAAGCTTCGATGTCGGCAATGGTGACATGATAAGCCTGTTGTTCGGCCAACAACAAAGCCACAACATGCCCAATGTTGCCCGCCCCAAGAATTAAAACGTTTTTCGGTGTCATGTGTGCATCCTGCAATGTTTGAGTTATATTTTAACATACCCACACACCAGAATCGACCCCCTTTAAAACGCTCACCAACACAGGATGCACGAACGGACACACCCATATCAGCGCATATTCAAAACCCAACGACCCGCCAAGCCATGCTGATCACCCATGCCATCCCGCCTGCCAAAGCGGTGTTACCAAGCCAATGCCACCAACGATGCAAACATGTTTTCTTGGTGACATGTTCAGGCTGCAGCAGCCGTCGACCACGTATCTGCCAAGGCACCGAATTTGTATTGCCAATGGCCCCCAAATGAAACGTATGCCACACCCGAATCCCCAAACGATGCAAGCGTGCCATCACCCCTGGATCGGGATGATGGAAACGCTCAAAATATCCTGCTGAAACGATGGCATGGGTCGGTGCAACGGCATCGATGAACGCTGGACTGGACGCCGTACGACTGCCATGATGACCGAGCACAAGCACATTGGCGCGCAGCAGACGTTTGGGCCAATGCCGCAACAACATCGCTTCTCCGGCATGATCCAAGTCACCTGGCAACAACAAGGTGCCCCCCAACCCCACCACTTTCAAAACACAAGATCGCGTATTTTTATGTGTTGCATGCATCTCAGGATCATTTAAAAAGACAAAGCGGACGCCATCCCATATCCATACTTTTGGGATGCCACAACTCATGTGATGCTTGTGCTGTAAAAGTGGACGCCCACTCGGTGCCCAAAGGTGATCAATGGGTATGGCCCCCGCAATGGCAGCCAACCCACCCATGTGATCTTGATCACGATGACTGATCACCACCCCATCGAGTTGCGCAACACCCTGTTGTCGCAACCACGGCAGCACCACCTGCACGCCCTGCCCCCTGGGTCCCGCATCATACAAAAGCACATGATGTGCGGTTTTTAGCACGACCGACAGGCCCTGTCCCACATCCAGCACCGTCCACCACAGATACCCCTTCATCACACGAGGTGTGGCCGCAACATAACCCATGGCACAAACGAGAAGCATCCATCCCAATGTCCGCACACAACGACACAACAACCAAGCCACACAACTCATCACCAAACACATGAGTTGAAAAGCATTGCCCACCGGCACAAATACGGCATACCCCACCATCCTCTGCATCCAGGTCAACAAATGAAAAAAAAACTGGAAAAACACATCCAAACCCTGCAAACAGGCATCTGCCCAAGTGCTCCATGGTGAAAGCAAGGTCGCCAGCACACCACAAGGCACCACCAATGTTGAAAACAAAGGGATCGCCCAGGCATTGACCCACAGTGCCAGCGTGCCCAATGGCAGCACCAAAACTGCCATGAGTGGCAGCATCCCAAAGTACAGACGCCAAGCAGTGTGTGATAGGATGCAACAGAAAACATGTTGTCGGCACATACGCTGTGCGTCAGAAACCAACAACAAAGCCACCGCCAACACCGATAACCAAAAACCTGCCGCCACCATCATGGCAGGCTGCCACAACAACAACCACAGGATCACAATGGCCAAAATCACTTCTGGGGGCGTCCGCCATCGACACATATGGACCACGACAACACAACACACCATCCAGAAAGCTCGCATGCTTGAGACCCCACCACCACTGAGCAACATGTAAACCCATGCCCCCATAAAAGCGCCAATGCGCTCAAAACATTGACGGTGCACACGCCACCACCACCGCACACCTTGCGCCCATATGAAACCAAAACCTCGCGCCCATAAAAGCGCCATCAAGCCAATATGCAGGCCAGATACAGCCACCAAATGCGCGGTACCAGTCCAACGCAATGCAGACCATGTGCTGGCATCCAGTCCCGATTGATCGCCCAGCACCAATGCACGCAACATGGCCTCATACTGAAGCGAGGTATGCGCAACCAGTCGTTTGAGAAAATACTGACGCACATGATGCACCATCGATGCCACATCTGAACCAGGCAAGCGGCGCCACTGCAAGACATGGCAAGATCCTATTTGGTGGCGCTGCCAACCGGACCACAAACCATCCAGCATCAACCCATTTGCTCGACCATGATAAGCACGGCAACGCACCGTTGCAGCCAAGCGATCCACATCTTTGGTCTCAATCGCATGTAGGTTTCCAAGCAATCGCAATCGTTGGCCCATACAAGAGGTTGGCACTGCGGTGTCAACCTTCAGCATGATGTGTGTTTGATGGGATTTGTGCATCACAGCTTCAACATGACCTGTCACATGGGTGAGTTGGTGAACCTGTTGTACCGCATGTGTCCAACGCCACCAACTGTGACCCAAATGTGCATGCCCTAGGACTGAGACCCCCATTAAAATCAAGAATTTTTGCCAAGATTGATGGGTCAAACGACACCACAGCAAAACACCGCTCAACAACAGAACCACCCACCAAGATTGCCACAGCACACTGCACATGCCCAAAAGCCATGCGATGACGATGAAGATCTGAAATGGCAGATGCGGACGCGATTGCGAGCCTGTTTGCACTGGGTGCATGGCATCATGAAAGCATCCCATGGCCTGTTGGGTACGAGACATGTGGCTCCTCAAATGCCGTATACCCTCTAGATTGAAACGCATCTGATGTACGCCTGTCAGCCTCGGATGTCACATGGGGTGATGCCCTCTAGGCATACAACACTCAGACACTGGGTGGTGTGAACAACTGTGCTTTGGCAGCATGCAACGCGTCTCGCAACTGCGCTGCTTTTTCAAACTCCAAAGCCTCGGCAGCATCGAGCATGTCCTGCTCCAAACGTTTGATTTCGGCCTGCAATTGTGCGGCGGTTTGTGGTTGCGGTGGCGTCACATCTTCCGTGGGCGATGGTGCATCTGGAGACGATACCCCGCCATCAAAATCAGCCAGGGCCGCATTGTGTACCGAGCGTGGCGTGATGCCATGTTTTTGGTTGTAAGCTTCTTGAATGCAACGACGACGATCGGTCTCAGCGATGGCACGTTGCATGGATCCAGTTTGTCGGTCGGCATACAAAATGACTCGACCCTCAACATTACGGGCTGCACGACCAATGGTTTGAATCAAGGAACGATCAGATCGCAAAAATCCCTCTTTATCGGCATCAAAAATGGCCACCAAAGCGACTTCGGGCAAATCCAGGCCTTCTCGCAACAAGTTGATGCCCACCAAAACATCAAACGCACCTGCACGCAAATCTTTGAGAATTTCTACCCGCTCCAGCGTGTCAATGCTGGCATGCAAATAACGAATACGTACACCCTGCTCACCATAATACTCGGTAAGATTTTCTGCCATCTTTTTGGTCAAGGTGGTGATCAAAACGCGCTGTTTTTTGGCAACACAAGCGTTGATTTCAGACAAACAATCGTCGACTTGACTGCGCGCAGGCCTGACATCAATGCTGGGATCCACCAAACCAGTTGGCCGAATGATCAATTCAACCATTTGACGACTGTTGGAAGATTCAAACTGACCAGGCGTGGCCGACACACAGATCATTTGTGGCACTTTGGCCAAAAACTCTTCAAACTGAAGGGGGCGATTGTCGAGGGCCGAGGGCAACCTGAAACCATAATCGACCAGATTTTGCTTGCGTGAACGATCCCCTTTGTACATGCCCCCGATTTGTGGCAACGTCACATGCGATTCATCCACAAACACAATGGCATCCTTGGGCAAGTATTCAATCAAAGTTGGGGGCGGCTGACCAGGCTGCCTGTTTGACAAGTATCGGGAATAATGCTCAATGCCAGAACAATAGCCCAACTCCTGAATCATCTCTAGATCGTAGCGTGTACGCTGCTCCAAACGCTGCGCCTCCACCAACAAATCGTGTGCACGAAAATATGCCAAACGACTGTGCAATTCTTCTCGGATGGTGTCCATCATGGCCAACAGTCGTTCCTTGGGGGTCACATAGTGCGATTTGGGGAAAATGGCCACATGCTCCAGATTGGCAAACACCTCGCCTGTCAAAGGGTCAAACGAGCGCAAAGCTTCGATGTCGTCGTCAAACATTTCAATGCGCACACAAGCTTGATCTGAATCGGCTGGAAACACATCGATGACATCACCATGCACACGAAATGTTGCACGCTGCAAACTGTAATCGTTGCGTTGATACTGCATTTGAGTGAGTCGTTTCAAAATGGCATCTCGGGGCATGACCTGGCCTTGATGCAACGCCAAAACCATGTCCAGCACCATCTGCGGATCCCCCAAACCATAAATGGCAGAAACACTCGAGACAATGATCGTATCCCGTCGCTCCACGATGGCTTTGGTGGCAGATAGACGCATTTGTTCAATTTGTTCGTTGATGGTCGCATCTTTCTCAATGAACGTATCCGTTGCCGCAACATAGGCTTCAGGCTGGTAGTAATCGTAATAGGATACAAAATATTCGACGGCGTTGTCTGGGAAAAAACGTTTCATTTCTGTAAACAACTGTGCAGCCAATGTTTTATTGGGCGCCAACAACAGCGCAGGCCGTTGCATGGTGGCCACAATCGATGCCATGGTGAAAGTCTTGCCCGATCCCGTCACACCGAGCATGGTTTGGATGTCTTGGCCCTTCTGCAATCCCGAACACAAACGCTCGATGGCCTCTGGTTGCTGACCTGATGGCTCGAAGGGCGATTGTAGAATGAAAGATTGCGACATAATTGGGCACGACATGCTTGACAAGATTCGGCTTGATTATGAATAATAAGCAAAAAACATGCAAGTCATGTCCCATAACCTCAAGGAGTGTCACTTGATCCCCGCCAAACGCATGCAATGCATCCAACCTTCCCTGACCATCCAGATCAGCATGAAAGCCAAAAGCATGTGCCAACAGGGCATCGATGTCATTTCATTGAGTGCTGGTGAACCCGACTTCACCACCCCCACCCATATCTGTGACGCTGGCAAACAAGCCATTGACGATGGCCACACACACTACACCGCGGTTCACGGCACACTGCTGCTGCGACAAAAAATTGCCGAAAAGTTTAAGCGCGACAACGATCTCATCTTTGATCCCGAAGACATTGTGGTCTCCAATGGCGCAAAACAAAGCATTTTCAATGCCCTTGCCACGGCACTCAATCCTGGTGATGAAGTACTCATCCCAGCCCCTTATTGGGTGTCTTACCCTGAAATGGTCAAAATGAACGATGGCATACCGGTGATTTGCCAGGCACAGCAAGGTCGCAAACCTCTGGCCACAGACTTGGCACGTCACATCACCGCCAAAACGAAACTTCTGATGCTCAATAGCCCCAACAACCCTGGTGGCTACACCTACAAAAAAGAAGAACTGGAAGACATCGGTGCATTGTTGCGCCAACACCCCGATGTATTGGTGCTTTCTGACGACATTTACGAGTATTTGACCTGGACCGACACCCCCTTTTGCAATCTCATCATGGCTTGCCCAGATCTGCAAGACCGCACCCTGGTGATTCATGG
>CBFIDA010000012.1:11981-40495 GCA_965661085.1 Candidatus Comchoanobacterales bacterium
TGCTCCAAAGGCTACGCCATGACGGGTTGGCGCATTGGCATCGCCGCAGGGCATTCAAGCTGGATCAAAGCCATGAAAACCTATCAGTCTCAAACCACCAGCTGCCCCAATGCCATCGCTCAACATGCTGCTGTGACCGCAATGACAACAGAAAAAAATGCCTTAAAAGACATGCTGGCCTGCTACCAAAAACGCCACGCTTTGTTGCTCGATGGTCTCAATGCCTTAGAGGGAGTCAGATGCGATCCAAGCGAAGGTGCATTCTACGCCTTTCCCAACATTGCTGGATGGCTTGACATCAAGCATCTCAGCAACGATATAGAACTGGCAGAACGCTTGCTGACTGAAGCCCATGTGGCCGTGGTGCCAGGCTCAGGCTTTGGTTGCCCCAACCACATCCGACTTTCTTTTGCAACCAGTGAAGCCGCACTCACACAAGCCCTGAAGCGCATACAGCAATGGCTGCATGCCAGCTGACGGATGCTCGGGGTGGGGGGAACCTACCTGTATTGCAAGGTGTTAGGCACTACAGGTCTTGATTGTGCCACGCGTCCTCGTCGTTTTTTTAACGCAATGGTTAAGATCTGTGGACAAAATTTGAAATTTTAGTTCAGCGGGGTGGCTTCTTTGTGCAAAACTGAAGGCGCTATCCAGATGGACTTTTACATCAATTCCCGATCATGGGAACAAATTTTATTATTTTTAAGGCATGAGAGAGGAATGCATACAAAGCAGCAACGTCCCTTGCGTTTATTTGTGGAAGCCGTTTGGTATATGGCTCGCAGTGGTGACCAATGGCGCCTTACTGCCTCATGATTATGGGTCCTATCATCGGCTGAAGAGAAATGACACCAGGCAGTTTCGCATACCATCCTTAATATCGTTTGTTTGTTCGTTCTGCAAACAGGGCTGTCCCATTAAAATTCTTGCATTATAATGGTGTTTAGAGTTTTTTCACCCCATCCCAATTTTTTTGATCAATCCTAGGGTCTTCGAGTGCATCAAAATGATAGAGAAAAGCAGGTTTTTCAAATGAGGTCAAAACTAACTCATTGTTTGGTACATACAAATGGTTTAGGTCTTTAAAAAAAATTCACCAACTTTTTAATCGCCATGTTTCAAGTCCGGAGCTGGATTGAAGCCTTCGTCATTCTCTTTTATTCGTTTTTTTGGCCTATCCATATTTCCAGTCCGCAGCTGGATTGAAGCCTGTGTTAGCTGCTGGTTTGAAGATTTTCTCAAACTGTCTTGGATCTGCTCGTGATCGACGACCAGGTAGTAGTCCGGCTGGTTTTGCTGACCTTGACACACCATCGTCCACGACTGCTGCCCCTGATGCGTCACGATGATGATGACGCCAACCCATGATGGCAGCAATGATGACCACAAACACAATGGGAATGATGCAAGTGAAGGCATTGACGGCCAACAAATGCACAAACAAATTTTCCACAGCTGGAATGGGCAAGAAAAATATCCCACTGAAGCATGTCAACGTTGCAACTGAAATGTAGCTGGGAAAACAATCGAGTATGGCTGCGTTCTCTTCTCCAGTTGCCACCACAAAAATGTACAACATTAAGAAGAAAAAGAAAGTGATCAAACTAAGATGCCCAATGGCAGTGACACGAACAAACCACCATGGGCTTGAGAGCCAATGGACACCAATCACCATCATGCACAATGTCAAGAACATGCCAAACAAGTAAGCTGGAATTATGGGGTGTTGCTTCAAGAGCTTCAACAGCATGCCCAAAAAATTTTGGGTCTGAATCCAGGCTTGCATGCATAAAAACCATGCTGTTCTCACCATCCCAACAAGCAACATAAAAACCATATTGATCACAATGAGCGGCAATGTCACACACAATCCCAATGATGTTAGGAGCCCTGCCTTCCAACCAGAGTTGGCCAAATCATCCCGGACCATATCAAAGATGTGTTTGGCATAACGCCCCAAGCATAAAAAGGGTGCGGCCACAAAAACCAAACCAAATACTGCAAACTGCGATGCAATTTTGCGCAATTGATCCAGAAAGTTATCGGGCTCGTACATACGACGGCTATTAAGCGCATCGGCAAAATCACTGCGGATGACGTCATCTGGCACATTTAAAAAGGCTTGGTCATGTAAAATTTCCAGAAGCCTGAACTTCATGCTTCTGTCGGTCGCTTGACCTGGCCAAATAAAGTTGAGCCAATTGCCAATTTTTTGCCAAGGAAAAGCAAATGCCATGACACTCAAACTTTTTTTATGGCTGCGTGCACCTACAACACTCGCACCATCTGACGATTCCTTGCCTAATACTCTTGTTTTTAGAGCGCCATTTTTTTTTTGTTCTTTACCATGCTGTGCCAATGTAACAAAGTATGTTTTCCAAAAATTCTGGTATTCAGACGGTTTCTTGCGTTCAGCATCGTCTGAGTCATGTTGTTGTGCTTTCGTCAAGCCCACGATACACTGCCCAGCATCATTCTTGTCATACAAGATCTTTTCATGCAATGCTGGTTTATCTTTAACATATCTAATGAATACATCTAAGAGCGCTTCATGATTTGGTAAGGATTCGCTATCGTCTTCTTGTTCCTGATTCAACCTCAGATCAAAAACATCGAATAATGGCGTACATCCCCTGTGGTCCCTTTGTAAAAGGGGGTGATCGTTGTTTTGTTGCGACACGGCACTCTGCAACATGGCGTCTACAGCGTCTGCGACCTTCTTTTTAACAGATGGAATTTCAGTATCATGTTTGAACATTTGGTGGCATGCGCTGGGATGCCTGAAATCCCAGGGTTTAACAATCAGCCGATGAATGAATTCTTTAATTTTCATTTTTTATCCAATTTTTTAGATATTATAGACCAAAAACATTCCATATGCAAGTGCGATTTATGATGACGTGGCGTGATGTGTCGATTGCAGCCATTGACGAAAATCTGCGTGCTTGAATGCGTACCCCAAATCAATCAGGCGTTGGGGCACCACAACCTGTCCTGTTAACAACAACTCTTCTGCCATCTGTCCCATCATCAGCTTCAAGCATGCTGGAGGCAATCGCAAACAAAAAAAGGCAGGCAAGGCACGATGCATGTCTTGAGAAAAAGCAAGATGTGTCAACGTTTGTGGGCTGGTGCAATTGATTGCCCCCTCAATTGTTTTACGCTCAAGTAAAAAACAAATGATGCCGATAACATCAGACAGCGATACCCATGCAATGGGTTGTTGTCCTGTGCCCATGACACAGCCAATCTTACATAAAAATGGCAAAGCCAATCTTGGGTAAGCGCCACCATGACGGTCCATCACAACACCAAAGCGCAACCGCACACTTGACCCTTCATAGGCCATGACTGCCTGTTCCCAAGCTTGAACCACCGTTTGAGAAAAGCAGTGTGGCTGTTGCAAGATCTTACTTTGTTCATCGAAAGTAAGCTTGGCATCTGGATACGTGCCATAAATACCCACTGCACTCGCTGACATCAAACGCGGCCGATGACTTTGTTTTTGGCACCATTTCACCAGCTGCGTGGTGGTATCGATGCGTGATGCCATGATGCGTTTTTTGATGGTAGAAAACCAGTAACATGCACCAATGTTGAATCCTGCCAAGTGGATCACCACCTCAATGGGGCCTGCTGAGTCTGGCTGCCAATCAGAAAGCATCGCCCAGGTACACGTTTTTACTGCCTCACCAAAAGTACGGCGAATTTTTGTTTCTGAGCGCCCCAAAACCACGACTTGATGCCCCAAATCCAGCAGCTTGGGCACCAATGCACGCCCAATCAATCCTGTTCCACCAGTAACCAAAATTTGCATAGCATCTCCCGCCTAACCCTCTTGAGTTAAAACCTCAAATCAAGACCCCAATCAGCTTAACACACCCAAACACGCACACCATCATATTATTTTTAGAATCTGGTTGGCCAACTGTTGACGCCTCGTGATTTCATGGGTATGATCCCTGAGTGATCCTCGGTAGCTCAGCGGTAGAGCAGGTGACTGTTAATCACTTGGTCGGCGGTTCGAATCCGTCCCGGGGAGCCACTCAAACACAAACCCCACCCCTACTCAACGAAACAGACTTTTGTCATCACCCCTTGTGTGTTGCTTGTAAACAAGCCAGCTGCCATGTGCCGTTGCATGACAAGACCATGGCTTCACCCCAAAGCAAGCGGATGCACCATCATCAAAGCATCAAGCAAAGCCGGTTGACACATCGATTGCCACGACATGGTCTTGGCGCCAGTTGCCCTAGGTTCATTTTACCCCAAATACGCCAGCCACAGCATAAAATCTAAAGTTTTGTTGGGTTGCTTCGGATCGAGGGGAGCAATGGTCGCTTATCTTTAAAAGTGACGTGCTCGGCAAAAACGCATGCCCCTCACCCTGATTCAAACGACGCGTCTATCACAAAGCGTACCCTACACTGACAAAGCAAGGCAACCAAACATTCGCAGCACGACAGCCATTCATGCACCCAATGCATTACTTTGTGGGTGAGATCTGTGTGCAGCACAAAAAAACATCACATGCGATCGAGTGTTGTGATGCCCAACAGCGCCAGGCCTTGTTTCAATACGCGTGCACTCAACCGACATAAAAGTAAGCGGCTGGCCATGTCTGTGGCATCGGCCTTGAGGATCGGGCACCGCTCATAAAATTGCATCAATAATGTTGCCAAATCGTATAAGTACTGACACAAAACATGTGGTTGATGCCGAGTGGCCACTTGTGTCACGCGCTCTGAAAAAGCCAACAAGTGATGTGCCAATGCCTGCTCTGTATCGTTTGTCAACGTTGGTCTGGTCAAAGCCACATCTGGCGCTTTGGCCAACAGTTGGTGCAAACGTGCGTAAGCATACAACAAATAAGGTGCAGTGTTGCCCTCAAAACTCAACATGGATTTGAAATCAAATACATAATCACTGGTACGCACTTTGGACAAATCAGCATACTTGATGGCAGAAATGGCCAAGACATCCGCAATGTTTTGTCGTTCCACGTCAGACATGGCTGGATTTTTCTCAGCCACCAGCATCGCTGCCTCATGTTTGGCGCGCGTAATCAAATCCATCAATTTGGTGGTCCCGCCATCACGGGTTTTAAAAGGTTTACCATCCTTGCCATTGACCGTACCAAATCCAACATGATGACAGGCCACCCGACGCCAAGGCATTCGTGCGGCCACTTCAAAGATCTGCTCAAAATGTAAGGCTTGCCGCTGATCCACCACATAAAGAATGCGATCGGCATGCATGTGCTCAATGCGATACCGCAGCGCTGCCAAATCGGTTGTGGCGTACAAATATCCGCCCCCTTTTTTTTCAACCAGCAACGGTAAAGGCTGATCGTCTTTGTTGGTCAGGGTCTCAGAAAAAACCACTTTTGCGCCATCGCTCTCCCTAAGCAAACCTTGTTGTGCCAAATCGGCAATGATTTCTGGCAAACAGGACGCATAAGCGCTCTCACCTCGGACATCTTCACCACACAACAACACATGGAGTGCCGCATACACATCTTGGCAATGTTGCATGGATGCCTTAGAAAAAAGCGCCCACAATCGCAGGCAATCCGAATCACCCTGTTGCAATTTAACCACCATTTCGCGCGCACGCGCAGCAAATGCCTCTGACGCATCAAAAGCTTGCTTGGCTTGTTTGTAAAACACCTCGAGATCCGACAATTGGCGCGTCAAAAGGGCCATGTCATCCCATTGGTTTTGTTCAATGAATGCCAACAACATGCCAAATTGTGTGCCCCAATCCCCCACATGATTTTGGCGAACAACACGATGCCCCATCCAAGACAAGACACGCACCAACGCATCACCAATGATGGTGGTTCTCAAATGCCCAACATGCATTTCTTTGGCCAGGTTTGGCGATGAATAATCCACAACAATGGTTTCTGGATCGGTCACTGGCACCACACCCAAGCGTTCATCCCCGTACTGGACCATCAATGCATCGGCAAGATGTTGAGGACAAACGCGCACATTGATGAAACCCGGGCCGGCAATGGATACCGTTTGGAACAATGCCGGCAAAGGCACAGCACGCACCATCATTTCTGCCAACTGCCTGGGAGACATCCCCGCTTTTTTGGCAAGCACCATGGCCAAATTGGTCGCAAAATCACCATGCTCAGGGTCTTTGCAGCGCTCGATGACAGGATCTGATAACAATGTGGGGGGCAGATCGTTTGAAGATTGGAGGCCACATACGACCGCTTGCAACCAGACTTTGAAGGCCTCTTTCATGGCACGCGCCCCAAATGAAAATCAACCTACCATATTGCATCCGGATTGTTAAGCGTACAAGGCAACATTCTCGCGCTCAATGGCTTTAAATACGATCAAGAGATGGTTGATGACGCCCGTGAAAAGCTTGATTCACCATATCAGTCATGCTGTAATGTTGTCATCATCCAACACGGAGCAACACATGGAAGGGTTTGAATTCAATATCCGTTATACACCCAAACGCAATCGCTTGCATACGTTGCGCACGCCTTTTGTGCTGATCATGCTTTTTGTGTTGCTGTCATCGTTTGGCTTCAAATACCAGATCACCCATCATGCCCCTCACGCCGCACATCATGACCATGTGCGTCCAACACCCAAATCGACCTCTGTGCAAGATGGCGTTTCCGTACAAGTACGGCAAAGCCTGCATGAGCAATTGATTTTACAACATCCATCTCAACGTCAAATCGCGCTGCATCAGCCCTCATCCTTCATAGACCGTTTCATACATGGACTGCACCACTCCTCTATGCCGGTGATCTTGCTACTTTTGACTGGATTCACATTGACAGCCATCACGCTCATGATCATCGGTGTTTCAGGGCGCCATTTTCTGTTTGCACCACTGCTGTTGACGCTGTTGTTTCGAAAGAAATATCCAACTTGGTGGTATCAATGGAATCTGCACGCCAGTCGTTTCTATGCGCGCATCATTGCTTATACTTTTTTTGTTGTCCCCAACATCCCATCACTTGAAGAATGTGACCACATCACGCTGAACATCCCCAACCCTAAAGACCAAGATCTCAGTCGTTTTTTGCCACTCATTAAATGGCTGCTTGCTTTGCCTCACAGCATCCTGTTGTTGTTCTTCATGCTGCTGGCCCTCATCATCAACCTGTTTGTCTTTCCATATCTGTTGATCACAGCCCATTACCCCAAACCACTGTTTGATTTCATGGAAGGCTTGATGCGTTGGCTGATGCGTGTCAGCTGTTACAACTTCTTATTGTGCACAGACACCTACCCTAAATTTTCATTCAAACCCTGACAACCAGGAGTGTGTCGACGTGTCTCAACTGATCATTGATCTCATGGGTCATCATTTGGACCCTCATGAAGCCACCTTACTGTCACACCCACAATGTGCTGGTGTGATTTTATTTGCCAGAAATTACCACGACACAATGCAGCTGAAAACACTCACCCAACACATTCGTATGGCCGGCCATCCTGACCTGCTTGTCATGGTGGACCAAGAAGGTGGCCAGGTCCAACGCTTTAAAGAAGGGTTTGAAGCCATTCCTGCCATGCACACACTGGGCCAACAGCATGACCGCAACCCAGAACTGGCATGTGCCCAAGCCAAATCTTGGGCCCAAACCAGTGCAGCAGCCCTGCAGGCTGTTGGCATCGATTTCAGCATTGGCCCTGTGCTGGATCTTCATGATGCAAAAGCCAGCATCATTGGCCAAAAGCAACGGGCTTTTCATCAAGACCCCTCTGTTGTCATGGCTTTGGCGGCAAGCTGGATTGAAGGTTTGCATGAAGCAGGCATGGCGGCAGTCGGCAAACATTTTCCAGGGCATGGTCGCATACCATCTGATTCTCACACGCATCGCATCTCTGACACACGTTCTTTTGAGGCGTTGGAAGCCGACCTAAAACCATTTGAAGCATTGCATCCTACTTTACAAGGCATCATGCCTGCACACCTACATTTTCCAAACATCTGTCCCGATGTGGTCACTCAATCTGCGTTTTGGCTTCACAATGTCTTGAGAACGCGTATGGGCTTTGAGGGTGCCTGCATCAGCGACTGCATCACCATGGTGGGCAGTGGTGATGTGCCGATTTTAGAAAAAATTCAGCGCACCTTGATCGGCTGTGATGCCGTGATTTGGTCACATTGTGAAGGCTACAATCAACCCCTTTGGCCTGCACACAAGCGTACCCAACATCTCGTAAGCATCATGGATCAATTGCCAACCTGTCCCCCAGCCACCAGGCAACGGCTCAGTAAACTACAAGCATGCACCTCGCATTTGTATCAATCACTGCACTGATTCCATTGAAACCACCGTGATGGTGATGGATACAGCATGCCCAATGATCCACGGTTTTTAATGCACAATGGTGACCCGTCGTGAACTCAGACATCGATCTTGAGCGATGCCTATACAGACATGAACCTCCCATTAAGCTTTTGTTAACAATCTTACGTTAGTCTGATTTAACATTTCCATAACAAAAGCATCCTTCATGTCTGCAGCGACCCAAAGTGTCACACCCAAATCCTTGATCGAATGGACGGGTTACATCAACACCATCACCTCCCTTGGTATTGCAGCCCTGATGTGTCTATTCAGCATCATCACAAGCTCACCACATGCGCGCTTTGCCATTGTGACACTGGCCCTCTGTCAATTGCTTTTGAAAGCACAACGCATCATGTTTTTTTTTGATCCCACTTGCGAGCCCTCAGCAACATGGCGCTACTGGTCACCCCTCATACAGCTGGGCGACATCCTAGGCAAAACATGCATCACCTATTGGAGCTTACAAGCCATGATGCTTGCCGGCGGCATACCCTGGATGGGCACCGTTTTGCTGACAACCTTCATCATTTTTGCGATGATCCTCAACGATTTTTTACGCAACAACGTGAAACAGCTTGAAAAAAAGGACCACATGATCCATCGCCTGTTTGACACACTGAAGATGTCCTCTGCCATGCGTTTTTACGGCATGGTGTTGTTTGTGGGTGTCATGCTCATGCCATGTGTGCTGCTGAGCACACACTGGATCACTGGGCTGTCAATGACCATGCTGCTTCAACAACATGCTGTATTAATTTGCTTATGTTTGATGGCGTGCACATGTTTGTGCGCCTTATTGATCAGATTCAGCAAAAACACAAAAGAAAGCTGCATCAAACTTTGTTTGCTCGACACCTGGGCCAACGCCGGTCTGGTGGTGCAAGCCACCATCATCACATATCTGTCCAGCCAATACCTGATTTACATGGTGGTGGGAGCCCTGTGTATGGCCGTGGCACAATGGCTGGGCAGCAGCTACTATCTTCAAGTGTATTTTCAGCCACCAACCCCGAGCACTGCCAACGAGACATCAAAACCCATTCATTGGTTTGATGGCATGCATGTTTTGTCTTTATGGGTGCCGTCCTGCATGAGTGCTTTGGGGACATGCATCAGCAAATGCGCCACAAAACTGGCCTTTATGCGGTCCAAAAACATACCCAGTACTTTAAGCATCACGCTGACGCTTTGTCTTGGCTTGATTTATTTCATTCGAGACCTCAGCAACTGGATTTACAACCATCTGTGCCTCAACCATCCGGATGCTTGCTTCAAAGTTGAAACGGACCCTAGCGCAACCAACCTATCAAAGGAAGCATTTATAGGAAAGGACCCGGCATTGACAATCTCCCCTCCAAAAGCCTTAACAAATACCACTCGAGACAACAATCTATCAAATGACCAAACACCTTGAGGTGACACGCCAAAATTGAGGACCAAGCAAACAAACCGAGTACGAAACACACACTTGCTTCACGCCCCCACTGCCAAGCCCAACCAGCAAAACTGCGCCATTAAAAATGCACCAAGCGCGCAATCATGAGACATGCATCAAATCCTGATTTTGACCTCATTTTGATGCACATCCCCAGCCAGAGGAACGCCTTCTGCGTGACCACAGGTGATGTCTTTGTCGATGTGTTCGGTGATATCGAATCAGAGGGCATGGCGAGAGACAACAAAACACAGTGGACCGGGATGGACAAACGACAGTGCCGATGGCTCAACGAGTGTGACAGCGTTTCGCAATCCGAGCTTTGCTGTGCACTGAGCGGCTGTAGAGATGTCCGTGCATTGTCTGCAACTGAAAAAGGCCGGAATCAAGCAGCACGTGCGCATTGACACTGTGATGTTGTTTGAATGAGGGTGGCTGCTGTACACACAATGCGGGCACTGCTGAAAAGCTTGATGTTTTATGAACATGGGCATCAACTGCCCTACATAGGGTCAAAATGAAACCCTGACAACTCATAAAAAGCATGACCAAAACATACAATGTCATTGAAAAACGCCGCTGTATTTCTCAAAAGGGCTTGTCATCCATAGGCCCTGCCCTGAGTGATAAGCCTTGCAACTTGCTTGAAAAACTGTAATATGTATGGGCGTCGGTACGTCCGCGGCGAAGCGCAGCAAACCCCGTCAGGTCCGGAAGGAAGCAGCGGCAGTTGTGCCCTCGGGTGCTGGGCTGTTCCCGGCGCTTCTTGTTCAACACTGTACCCTTTCATGAGCCAACAAGCACTTGCCCGAACGTGGCGCCCACAATCTTTTTCAACATTTGTTGGTCAACAACATGTTGTCACTGCTTTGTCCAATGCCCTTGAAAAGCAACGCTTGCACCATGCCTATTTGTTCACTGGGACACGCGGGATTGGCAAAACCACCATTGCCCGTATATTTGCCAAGGCGCTTAACTGTGAAAAAGGTATTGTGCCCGAGCCTTGTCAGCGCTGCCAACATTGTGAGGCAGTACAATCCAACCAATCGATGGACCTGATCGAAGTCGACGCCGCCTCCAAAACCAAAGTTGAAGACACGCGAGAACTCCTACAAAACGCCCAATTTTCACCCCATACCAGCCGCTTTAAAATTTTTCTGATTGATGAAGTGCACATGTTATCCGGCCACAGTTTCAATGCGTTGCTGAAAACGCTTGAAGAACCCCCCAACCACGTTAAGTTTTTACTGGCCACCACCGACCCTGACAAACTGCCCATCACTGTGCTGTCACGATGCCTTCAATTTCATCTCACGCCACTCTCACAGCAAGAGATATCCGATCACATTGCCATGATTCTGAAGGCCGAGGCCATGGACTATGAACCCGAAGCTTTGGCACACATTGCTCAATTGGCCAAGGGCAGTTTGCGTGACGCATTGAGCTGCACAGATCAACTCATTGCGCTGGGCGATGGCCACATCACTGAAGCACTGACCATGCAACTGTTGGGCCTGAGTGCACAACATCAAATCGAAAATCTGCTATGCAAATTGATTGCGGGTGATGCAAATGCTGTGCTATCAATCATGGACACCATGATGCAACATGGCCTGCAACCCAAACGTATTTTATCACAGCTGATGCAATGGCTTCATCAATACGCCATGACACAAGTGGTTTCCACAGCGTCTGCATCGCAACCCTTCGACCATCTTGATGCGTGGTCGCAACTGACAAAAACGCAACAGCAAGAAGCCATCATGCTCTATTATCAGATTGCCTTGACAGGCATGGATGATCTGCATCGTCACCCCACCCCCCAAATGGGTCTTGAAATGACCTTGCTGCACATGTTGGCTTTTCACCCCAAACGTGCCTCAAGCTTAACCACACATGCTGCAACGCCAGAGACAACAGCGCTTGAGCGCCAGACTGTCAAGACGCCACCGCAAAGTGCCCAAAGCCGCAACACACCTCGCGCAAAACCACCAGCACAGCAAAAAAAAGCACCTGTTGAACCTCCCAGCACGCTCAACCAAGAAACCTGGCCTGACTTTGCCCTGGCACTGCCGTTGACCGGCATGACCAAAGCCTTGGTGAGCCATCTTGGCTTTGAGTCCTATGAAGATCAGCACCTGATTTTAACTGTCGAAAGCAGCAAACGTGCCATGCTGCATCCACAACACATCGAAAAAATCAAACAAGCCCTGCATGCATCAGGAGTCCCCGCAACCGTTGAGGTGATCAAGCAAACACCCCAATCACGCGCGACGCAAACGGCCCATGATCGCCAAAAAGAACGGGTACAGCAGGCGCATGAACATGCCAACAACAAAGCACATGCCGATCCCACCGTCCGACAGGTTTTGGATACATTTGAAGGCAAAGTGGTGGCTGTTGAAACCACCGAGTGACCCAAACACCAACTCCGACCCTTCAGGCACATGCCTCTTTCACATCTGGTGTGATTTTGGTTGAGGTGACCCTTGGTTTTTGCTAGATTGAAAGCAAGACATTTTCATGATGGAGCTCACAATGGAACCCAACAAGCCTGGCCTTTGGCAAATCCTCAAAAACGCCAAGTCGATGCAAGACAACATGCAAAAAGCACGTAAAGACCTGGTGGATACCAAGTTTAAGGGCCAAAGTGGGCCTGTGACCCTTTATTTAACCGGTGATCATCGCATTGACCCCATCACCATCACTTGTGACGATGCCAATTTGGATCAAAAAGCTTTGCTGGCCGCCATGGCAGAAGCATGGAACGATGCTGTCTCACAGATTGAGCAAGCTTCTCGAACGCAAGTCCAAAACATGACCAAAGATATGAACTTAGATGGCATGTTTAACAACGACGACCAAGATGAGCGATGATGCATGCTCAGCCCATTGACCCAAACACTGATTGAAGCCCTCAGAATCCTGCCAGGTGTTGGCCCCAAGACGGCACAACGCATGGCCTTTGAGTTGTTACAATCCAAACGCTCGGCTGCAGTGCATTTGTCAGAAGTGTTGCGCAATGCCATGGAAAACATTCAAACATGTCAACGTTGCCGAACATGGACAGAAGCGCCACTTTGCGCCTGTTGTCAAGATCCCAAACGTCAACAAGATGTGCTTTGCGTGGTGGAATCACCCAGTGACATTGTGGCCATAGAGCAAACACACAGCCATCGAGGTCTTTATTTTGTATTGCATGGTCGTTTGTCACCCCTGGATGGCATCGGCCCAGATCAGCTTGGTTTGGATCAATTGTTGACGCAAGCACAGCAGTGTAAAGAGGTGATCATCGCCACCAACCCAACGATAGAAGGCGAAGCCACCGCACATTATATTGCAAAAATGTTTGATCAAAGTGATGTTGTGTGTTCGCGCATTGCACATGGCGTGCCACTTGGTGGAGAACTCGAATATTTGGATGGTGGGACGGTGGCCCGTGCTTTCCAGGCTCGCACCCACATTCACCAGCTCGAATTGGAATCGATTTAGGATTGTTTATGCAACATCATGTCTCATCCGATCATCAACTTGGTCCGCATCTATTTGAGCATGATCAAATCCAGTCGCATTTATACACCCTACCTGATTCAATCAATGGTTTGATTGCAGCAGCATCACCGCTCATCAGTTTGGTCAATCGCCTGGCGCCTGAACCACATCAAGATGCACCGTTGACCTGGCAGGCCATCTGTGGTCATGAATTTGCAGCTTTCCGACAACACTGCTTGATGCACCGATTCGAGACACATGTTGTCCTCACAACACAATGGCTGTTGGCAGCATGGATCCAAGAAAGCACCCAATGGCCACTTCATTTTCAGCTTGAAACATCGCCCCAAGTTGAAGAGGCGCTTCAAAAAGATCACAGTTGCCTTGCCTTGCTGGAATGTTTGCTCGACAACCCCATCCTGTGCGCAGAAACGTTGACGGTTTTTTATGTCTTGATTCGCTTGGGCTTGACCGTGCATCCAGATAAACCGGTTGCTGAGCACGCCACCCGTCAATTGTATTATTGCATTCAGCAGCAACATACCACCCACAGCAAAGCCTTACGCTGCCAACGACAGCAAGCACTGACCAACACCCATCATCAACAACATCAACAAGCGCATCAACATCAATGGTGGTTTGGCCTGATGTGTCTGATGATCAGCTGCGCGCACATTGTTGGTTTGTATCAATTTGGCATGCAACACTTACACCACATTTTTTTACACCACTTATTGTATTGAGGATACCATGAATCGTAGAACAGTCTTGGCATGGTTGCCGTTGGCTTGCACATGCGTTGCTGGCCTGATTGTGGTGGTGTTTGACCTTCAAGCATTCATGCAACGTTTGGCGTCATTGTCCGCATTGGACACATGGTGTTATGCGATTTGCATTGCTGTGGGTGGCTGCCTCTACAAACACTTCATTTTACCCCCCACCTTTGATGGTGGCCCTACCAATCTGGCAACGCTCAAGCCAGCCGCATGTCTCCGGCTGTTGAAACGCCAACTGTCTTTTCAATGGCGATGCTTAAAACAAGATTTACCCGCCTCACACAAACGTCATCGTTTGATTGCCGTGATTGGTGAGGCAAACAGTGGCCGACATACCTGCTTAAAGGCCACAGAATCTCTACAGCCCATCATCATGCCCAAGACCACAAACCCTTTACCTTTTGACATCCACTTTTGGCATGGCGATGGGCAAATTGTTTGCGTTTTGTCCCCCACATTGCATCCTGACCTTGCCCCCAACCAGCGCAAAGTATTGTTGCAGCATCTGCAACGTTTTCTGACAAGACGATGGTGGCATCAGCATCCATGGCAACGTTTTTTCATCGTCACCTCCATTTCTGCGCTCAAAACCACCACACAAGCCGAACAAGAAACAACTCTTGGCGCCATCAATCAATGCCTGGCTGCTTTTCAACATACCAAAAAGAATCCAACCATCGATGTCATTTTCAGTCACATGGACCATGTTGCCGGCTTCTCACCATTTTTTGAGCATCTCGATGATCGTGCACGCCAGGATACTTGGTCATTTTCCATGCGCGACTTGACGACTTTTTCTTTGCCTCAATTCAACAAACCTTTTAAAGCCTGGATTGATCAATTGAATCAATGCTTGATCAAGCGTTTACATCATGAATCTCAACACCATCGATTGTGCCTCATCAAAGATTTTCCGATTCAACTTGAAAAATTGCGAGAGCCCATGTTTTGGTGGCTCAGCCAATTGGCCATCTACCCACACTATGTACGCAATGGCATCCTGTTTGTTTCGGCCACACAAGATGGCCGTTACATTGATTTCTTACGTCCATGCCTGCTGAAAGAACGCACCCCCGTGCAACCTTGTCAAACTGGCAATTTTTGTCTCGATCAAAACTATTTTTGTCACCGTATACTGCAGATGCCCACCTCATCCAAACCTCTTTTTTCTGGACCAAGTGCATCGATTTTGCCACAAAGCATGATGGCCACAGTCCTGACACTCTGCTTCATGGCCCTGATGCTTTTTGGGCGCCATGCACATTGGCTGTTTGGCATCGTTCATGCCCAACATGCCACGTCCAACATGCCTGCTTTTGTCTTGTATGAGGCCGATGCGCCGAAATGGGCAAAACTGCAACACGTGCAGCAATGGGTGCAATGGCAACGGGCACACCCGGCACCCACCATGTTGGGGAAGCCTACCACCCCATGGACGCATGACATTGAACAACGTTTTGCACAGGCCCAACAAGATGTGATCACCCATGTGGTGCTCAAAACACACCACAACCATTTCTTACACGATTGGCAATTGTCTTCAACACCTTCCATGCGGCATCATTTATTTGAACGTTACCATGCGATGCTGCATGACGCCAACCCTGAAAAACCACGACTGAGATCATGGCTCAAGCATGTCTGGGCAGACTATCTGCCACCCCATGTGTTGCACCAACGTATGGCTTTGCTGCAGACTTTGTTGCCACAACTCACAACCCAAGCTCTACAAGCTCATATTGCGTCTTGGACAAACGCTCAACTGAGGCATCTGACATTGTCAGAAGCCGTCTTACTGCTTTTGCCCACCCAACATTTACAACAACAACCGTGGCCCAAAGCCCTGGAGAACATTGATTTCAAGCACCCGAAGACCTTGGCAGGCACGCTGGCACCTCAATATTTTTCACATGTGATGCTCAACACCATACCGACATTGTGTCGACACATTGCTCAACAAAGACAGATCAAACAGGCCAATGCCGCCATACAAGCATGTGTGATGGATGCACAACGTGCAACCTTGAAACACTATGTTGCGTTTTGGTTGGCCATCCCCCCCCGAATCAAGCAAGATGTGCCGCACACACTCATAAGTCAGGTTCAAGCATTGCATCAAGCTGCCCATGGTCAGCTGGCCATGCAGCAACAATGGCATGCAGTTCAAAAAGCGCTGCACGCCACACAGCCTTTTAAATCATTGATGCATGCAGCAGATCAGCAAATGATCCAACATGTCTTTGAAACCGATCAGCTGATGCATGATCTCAAGTGGATGACCACTCTGGATCAAGTGCACCATCAGCTGCAACAAATACAAAAAGATCGCTCAGGCGTACAAGCTTTCAAACTCAGCATCAAGATTTTGAACAAAAAAACGCACAATCAACCCATTTTGACTTGGTTTGATTTGATGGACGAAATGGCGCCCAATGAACGTGCCAGATGGATGCCCATGGCCGAATCGATTGTTCAAACACTTTTCAACACTGCTGGCAAGCATATTGATGCTGTGTGGCAGATCACTGGGCGAAAGTTTTTTGACAATCACCTGGCAAATCATTATCCATTTGCAACACATGCCCTCCGAGATGCATCACTGCATGCTTTCTCTCAATATTATGGCCCCCAACACGGCATTCTGACATTGTTTGCAAAACATTATCTTGTACCATTTGTGGCGCCTCACCACAGTCGCCTCAAGTTCAGACAATTTCATGGCCATTCGATTCCAATCCGTCAAGAAGCTCTGACATTCTTCACCCAAAGCCGTGCGCTACAGGCCATGTTTTTTCCCAATGGTGCTCTGCATGTGCCTTTCAGTTTAACGCCTCTCCAAGTCCCCAGCAGCAATTTTCAAACCACCCTGGACTTGGCAGACAAAAACATCGTTTTGGATGCACAAACACAGGCCATGATGATGTTACAGTGGCCCATGACCAGATCACGTATGGTTGGCATCACCATTTCCAAGACCGCTGGGCAGAGTCGGATGATCAGTCGCCATGGTCCCTGGGCGTTATTCAGACTGTTGGACACTGCAAAAATCGAAACCCACCCAGGTGGACATACCCCACATTTACTTTTCAATGTACATGGTTTGCCTGTGGTGCTAGCGATTGAAACAACCTCAGAGGCCACCAATCCCTTTAGACCAAAGCTGTTCAAGGCGTATCACATGCCAGACCATTTGACGTGATGCCAACATGATTCACGAGTTCCAATGATGCGCTTGCCACTGTTGACCTTTGCCCAATCACATCCGATGCATTTATTGTGCATGCTGAGTGCTTGGGTGCTTGGCATCTGGATGCTGTATCTGCGACGCCATCTGTCTTTTTCAGGTGTCCCACCCAAATCAACATGGGCACCGCCTTGTTTTAAGATTCCACTGGGACCAGGCCAAGAAATTTCCATGCTTTATTATCGGCCAGCACATCCCATTGCCACCCTACTTTTTTCACATGACCACGTGTCTCAGATGACCGATGATCAAGATTTTTACGCCACATTGTTTCGCCATCGTTTGGCGATTTTGACTTACGATTACCCTGGCTATGGTCACTCTGATGGCCCCCCCTCTCAACAATCTGCACATCAAGCCATTGAAAAAGTCTACCAATGGCTGATCTCATATGAACAGATCGCCCCTGAAAATATTTTTATTTATGGCTGCGGTCTGGGCTGTGGCCTCAGTGTCGAATTGGCAAAAAAACACAGCAAACTGGGTGGCATCATCCTTCAGATGGCAACACGCTCCATCACTGGCCTAAGCACACATTTGGCAGCCGATTCATTGCAAAGTTGCAAACATCTGCTGGCCGTGCGCCGCATTGATTTGCCATGCTTGATTCTACAAAGCAGCACAACATCGCAATGGTTTCAACACCTATGGACAACTTGGTTGATGCATGGTGACAGGCGTGATCGGTATACAAAAGTGTTGGGGGACCATTCAGACATTGTTGAACAACTCATTGCTTTCATTCAGCACGTCCATCTGCCTGATCGCAGCCCGCTGTATCCTTCCAAAAGCGCCACAGGGCCTGCACTTGCCATGGCAAACAATGCCGACAATCGCACCCATATTGGTTCGTCCCGATGCTGGCAATGCATCGGCAATCATCACACCATTGTATGATCCAACAGGCGTTGTACCATCGGCTGATGCTGTAGATCGTCACAGGGTTGGCCTTGAAAAAGCCATCCCATCAAAATTTGATCGTCCACCTTCAGGCATTGCTGAAATGCCATTTTTTCAGATTCGGACAACTGGTCGTAGTGCGCCTCAAAAAAACCATTCAACAACAAGTCAAGCTCCAATGTTGCTCTGCGGCAACGCCAATGTACCTGTTTTCTATCCATCATGCATCTCAATCTATCAAACAACGTCGAACACGCCTGCCAACACATGTGACCAGTTCGTAAGGTATGGTATCCGCATGTTGCGCCACTTCCTCAACCGGCAAGTGATTGCCCCATAATTCAGCCCAGTCACCAACCTGTACGGTGGTATTCGGCCCAAGATCGACCACAATGCTGTCCATGGAAACGCGTCCAACCAAGGGATAACGTTGACCATCGATCCAAACAGGTGTGCCTGTTGGCATCGCTCTTGGATAGCCATCGCCGTAACCCACAGCCAAAACCGCCAAAGTGGTATCTCGATCACTAGACCAGGTGGCACCGTATCCCACAGCATGCCCTTGCTGACAAGGTCGAACACTGATGACTTGTGCACAAAATTGCATCACGGCCTTCAAACCATGTGCCGTACCTGTCGTATGGGAAAAAGGTGAGATCCCATAAAGGCCAACACCCACCCTTAACCAATCACCACTTTCAAGCTCATCTTGCAGTGCAACCGCTGTATTGCCCAAAGATGTGTAGTGATGGGGATAATCTTTTAAAACCGATTGAAACGTTGTCCACTGCTTTGCATTCCTAGGAGCATTCTGGCTGTTAGAACACGCAAAATGTGTCATCAAAACGACATCTCTGATCCAAGGGGTGCGATTGAGTATGGCCATGACAGCAGGCACTTCTTCTGGCAAGAAACCCAAACGATGCATGCCAGTGTCAATTTTCAACCACACAATTGCGGACTTACTTTGTTTGGGTAGGCTTTGAATGAGCGCCAATTGACTGTGGTCATAAATCACCCAGTCGATTTCCTCTTCAACCAAATGCGCCAGTAGGGTTGCGGAGCCTGGAAACCCTGCCAAGACTATTTTCAAATGTGGCCAGTCGCGTCGCAATCGCAATGCAGCATCCCATGTGTGCACATAACAACCATCTGCCTTGGATAAAATGGGCATGATTTCGTAAAAACCGTGTCCATAACCGTAGGCTTTGACGCAGGCCAACAACTTGCGTGAGCCTGCTTTGTCCCGAAAGACCTCCAAATTATGCTGTAAGGCTTGACGAGAAATACGTGCTTCTTTCAAGACTGTCATAACGACCCTCTAATCTGACCATTGTGGTTTGGCATAATCTTCAAAGCGGGTGTATTCACCCAAAAAGGTCAACCGCACCTTACCAATGGGGCCATTCCTTTGTTTACCAATCACAATTTCTGCCGTGCCTTTGAATTCACTGTCTTCATGATACACCTCATCACGATAGATGAACAAGATCACATCGGCATCTTGTTCAATGGCACCAGATTCTCGTAAATCAGACATGATGGGGCGCTTATCGGTACGTTGCTCTAAGCCGCGATTCAATTGAGAAAGGGCCACCAATGGCACATTGAGTTCCTTGGCCAGCAGTTTTAGTCCACGTGAAATTTCTGAAATTTCGTTGGTGCGATTTTCTTTACTGCCAGGAATTTGCATCAATTGAAGATAATCCACAACGATCAAGCTCAAAGGCCCCTCTTTTTGCGTGATGCGTCGAGCTTTTGAACGCATTTCATTCGGAGAGAGTCCAGGCGTATCGTCAATGAACAACTTTGCTTCTGAAAGCATGCTGACGGCAGAAGTCAATCTTGGCCAATCGTCATCCGTCAGCTTACCCGTACGAATGCGTTGCTGATTCACGCGCCCAAGGGACGACAACATACGCA
Organism: Candidatus Comchoanobacterales bacterium; assembly: GCA_965661085.1. Taxonomy (GTDB): domain Bacteria; phylum Pseudomonadota; class Gammaproteobacteria; order Comchoanobacterales; family Comchoanobacteraceae; genus CBFIDA01. The sequence continues at coordinate 32,096 of CBFIDA010000012.1, forward strand.
TGACCAATGATTCTGATGGCATTTCTAAACTAAAAATCAACACCGGCTTGCCAGAAGTGATGGCAGCATGTTCTGCAATGTTCATTGAAAAAGCGGTTTTACCCATGGAAGGACGGCCGGCAGCAATGACCAAATCACCAGGCTGTAAACCTGCAGTCATCTCATCCAAATCACGAAACCCCGTTGATAACCCTGTGATGGCATCCCCTGCTTCAAACAACTGATCGATTCGAGCGGTGGTCTTGGCCAAAATTTGATCGATGCCCTCGGGACCTGTCTCACTGCCTTGACGACGGTCGTTGATCTCAAAAATCAACTTTTCTGCCTCATCGAGCAGAATCTTGCCCTCTTTGTCCTCAGGCGCATAACCCAGATTGGCAATGTGTTGCCCTGCTTGCACCAAACATCTCAAGATGGCTTGTTCGCGCACAATGCTGGCATATGCCATGATATTGGATGCGGAAGGCGTGCTGTTGGCAAGCGCAAACAGCATCGATTCGCCGCCAACTTCTTCAAGTTGCCCAGACAACTTCAGGGTTTCTGCCACAGACAGCGCATCAAACGGCTGGTTTTTTTTCGATAATTTTTCAATCGTCGAAAAAACGATCTGGTGATTTACCAAATAAAAATCGTCTGCGATCAACACATCACTGACATGATGCCAACTTCGGTAATCCAATAGCAAAGCACCGATGACCGATTTTTCAGCCTCAATGGAGTGCGGAGGACGTTTGACAAACTGCGTTGTTTTGGCATTGGCCGATGCTGTGTTCATGTCTTTCATGATATCACCTCAATCGCCAACATACCAGATGCGCAGACATCACAACATTCTGGGATGTCTCATTTGACCTCAAACCTTATTCTACTTCGGTTTCAGAAGATGCTGAATCAACGTTTTCTGAAGTTTCGTCTTCAGTGTCTGCATCGGTGTCGTCAGCCTTTGCTGCTTTCACATTGGTCTCGGCTTCATACTCTGGATTGGTAGAGACAATGTCTAGCATGATGGTCACCATCACATCCGAATGAAACTGTAAGTGCACTTCATAGGTGCCAACTTGGTGAATGTTGCCTGCAGCCAAATGGACTTGTTGTCGCGTGATGTCAATGCCTGCATCATGCACCAAGGTCACAACATCTCGAGGTGTGACAGAACCATACAACTTGCCATCCACAGATGTTTTAACTTCTTTTTTGAGTCGAATGTTTTGAATTTGTCCTGCGCGCTCTTTGGCTGAAGCCAACAAACCTTGCTCTTGCTTTTCAAGCTCTGCACGCTGCGCCTCAAATGCTTTGATATTGTCTTCTGTGACACGAGAAGCCAAGCCTTGTGGCAACAGATAATTTCTTGCGTATCCCGCCTTGACAAAGGTGCGATCACCAACGGTACCCAAGTTGGGGATACGTTTCCACAAAATTACTTCGATTTGACTCATAGATTCACCTCAATCATTGTTTTTGTTTCAGCAGGACCCGCTTACGAAAATCCACGCCAACATCCAGCAAACCCAAGATGGCCAGTGCCAGAGGGAGTAAAGTACCGTATAAAAGAATGAAAATCAACCAAATGACACCAGAATATTTTACTTTTTTCTTGAAAATGCTGTGTTGATAGAGCCAATAGGCTGTCGCGGTACCGGCACAGAAAAAAGGCACAAACAGCACCAAGCCAACTTGCAAAATGGTGGCGGTTGGCCAAATCAGGTAACCCAAAACCACCAAGGCGGCAACCGACAATAAAGTTTTACTGAGGCGCAGCTCCATCCAACTTTGACGCTTTTTCGACGTGGTTTGATTGTGCCACCATGCCGAACATGCCGTGTACAACATGCCTTCAGCAAATGTAATCATCGCAAATATGCCCAACAGATAAGGCTTGGTTTGCATCATTGCTTGCTGTGCTTGGACTGCAGACTCAGGGCGCACCAACAGTGCCTGCTGCGCCATCAACATCCGCTCAATCATATGCTGAAATGCTGGGAATGCATGCATCACAAAGCACAGGAAGACCATCAGGCCCAATGTGGTCAGTTCAATGGTGATGGGCCAAGAACGACACCCTTTAAACACACTCACCATGATGAATTGTATCGACAAAATCACCATGTAGTTGATGATGTAAAAATCAACCTGGCCAAACATCGATTGAAAAACCGGAGCCATAACGGCCAGAATGATCAGGGGATGCTGACGGGCAGGCAAGTGCCACGACAACAACCCAGAGATCAAAAAAATGGGCAATGCCAAAGGCCAGTGAAACATGGCCACCAAAAATGACATCAACAACAAACCCGCAAGACTCCAGGTGGGGTATGCTGTCACGTATTGTCCTTGCTTGCGCCAAAATCCTACCATGGACATCGCCTCACCTGCTTTACTTGTGTCGATCACAATACGGTAGCAATGCCAATATCCGTGCCACTTTGACACTGTGGCTGAGCAAACGCTGTGTTTTGGCACTGGTGCCTGTCATGCGAGATGGAATGATGCGGCCTGTTTCAAGGATGTGCTGCTTCATCCATTCGACATTCATGTAATTCTTGGGGAATTTGGCATACGCATGTTTGGGGCGCTGACGATCTTCCGTATTCAGGGCCACCATCACGGATGCCTCAGTGATGGCCTGTTTGCATCGCATGATCATTTTTCGGATGACAGCGTCGTTGAATTTCAAGAACTCCGCAAACGCTTCAATGGCCTCTTTTGAACATTCAACGTTCAACAAAAAGTAGTTGGCCTTTCGCACATCTTGGATGGTGTAAGCCAATGCTTTTTTACCCCAATCTTCTGCACGATGCACAATGCCAGCATGCTTGGTGATGACTGCTTTGTAGCGATCCAGTACTTCTTGCATTTGCTCAGTGACGTGATCAGGATGAATCATGACAATGATTTCGTAATGATGGGTGGTGTCTTTGGACATTTTTGATGCTCCTTATGGATGATAAACCAGAACAATCTGGAAGGAATTGGCATAAAGTACCACAGTAGACTGATAAAATCAATGCATGGACACACAACACCCAGCTCTGCCCCATCAGAATGGCTGCATGGCCATTGGCCAGCAGGTTTTTCTCCTCCATCGGCTTTGATTTATGGCACACATGCCCGACAACATGGCAGCACGCAACACATCCACAATGAGACAACCGAAGCCATCATCTCCAGGCATGGACATGGCATGCTCCAGGAAACAACCAACGGGTTAAGTGAATCAAAACAGATGCAAGCCAAGCACGAATAGGCTTTTCATGCTTGCGTGCTTGATCCATTTTTTATGAGGCATCCTAACATGGCATCGTAGCCATCCCATTGGGACACCACCTTGATGACACATGATCTCAACCCATGCCCGTGCTTTGATCATGCTGCTTTTGGTGCTTCGAAACGGGACAGGGGCCAATCCTTTACCCATAGGACCTGCGCATGCTATCATCATGCCCATCACTGAATCAGGAATTTCAGTTGCCCATGGCTCAGACCACCATAAATGAAGACGTCAAAGTTTTTGATGCAACCATCTTGAAAGACTGGGATGACATCCGCACAGCATGCATCAATCGCACCAACATATCTTGGCCAGCATGTGCTGTCTTGATCTTGAGCGGCGTCGTCTTGTCCATGCTGGTTGTCTATGGACTTCAAATGCAAATCATGTCTTGGACTGCGCTCGCATTGTTGACCTGTGTGAGCCTGATGCTGTTGTGGTTGGGACAGCGTCATGAATGGCTTTATCGCATCACACCGACGACCATCTCGCCGCACGATTTACAAACGCTGAAAATGCTGCCCACCATGACACAACAAGCACAATTTGCATGTTTGGCCCAATCCCGCGATGGTCTTTTTCAGGTCAGCCGATTGTCATTGCTCCAACGCCTGACCCAACAATTTTACTGCACGCATGATGCCATGGATCATAACGGCCATGACAACCGGTATCAAGCCATGCAACGACTGTTTGTGTGGATTTTTCGACACATTGCCAAACATAAAAATCCGGCACACATCAAACACATTCTCGATGCCAAGGATGGCACCAGCCAGTCGTGGCGCACAAAATTGCATGCCCGACACCAGAAAATATTCGCTCAAGAAAAATTTGAGAATTTATTGAAGCATGCGGGTTGCGCAAGCAATCTGTCCACCGTATTTTTGTTGCGCCTGATGTTGATGTGCCACCCCGCAGATGCAAAGGCGGTGCAAACATGGGCCCAGGGCACCACCACATCAACATCTGACTCAAAATATGATGCAGGCCAAAGATTTAAGAGAACACTGAAAAAATATCACAATGATCAAAAAAACACGCACACCGAGGTTACCCCATCGATCCACGCCTTTTTGTGTTGGGTCTATCGTGAGCGACAAACGAACAACCCTGCCATCTTGCCTAAGATCCAATACCAGTACACATGGGTCACCGGCAGCACAAATATGCCCAGATCATCAACTCACAAACTGTTGGATCTCCTGTGGCATACATGTTTCACCATGAAAAACCACCACTTCCCACGCAGTCAAAACCCCAAAAAAAAGCAGTGGCACAAGAGCATGACTGCCGCAGTGGCCTTGATGGCAGCCGACACGCACAACGCCCCATGGATCAAGGCCGCCCTAGAAGCATATCATAAAAAAAGAAAAAGGACCAAAAAGAAAGCAGCAGTAAAGCATGTACCGACTAGCCTTCTCCCCCCGACCATGACAACACAATCCAATCAAAATGTGCTTGGGGCTCTTCAACACGCTTTCCCCGACACGCCATGCGTGATATGATAAAATCCTAAGCGTCTTGCCCTGGTGTAATCAGATGAGCATGACGCAACAACTTAGAAAAGCAAAGCCACGCAGATAAATGGCCATTGATCACGCAGGACGTGCATGCATACCTTGATGAGTGGTGTCTATGAAGTCAGTGGTGGTGCCCACCTTATGGGTGGTTGTTTTGTAAGTCTAAGGGCGCCTCCTATGACTGTCGATGCAAGACCAGCACAGATCATCTGGTTTTGAAATCCTTTGTAGCATGCGCGCGCATGGCAACTTTGTGATCATGATCTGGTCATACGGCACCTGCCATAGAGCTCAGGCATCATCTTGTACATGAAACAAAATCATGCCAAGCGCCACCGACACATTCAGGCTTTGCAGTGGGCCCTGTGTGGGCAACCGGACCAAATGATCGCACAATGTGGTGGTCAAGCGTCGCATGCCCTGCCCCTCATTGCCCACCACCACAACTTTCGAGACACCTGACAACGACAAATCACGGATGTTGTCATGCGCATGCTCGCTGCTGCCCACACACCAAAAGCCATTTTTTTTGAGCATTTTAAGCGATTGGGACAAATTGCTCACACGATAAATGGGCAACCATGCAGCAGCACCACTGGCGACTTTGCGCACCGTCTCATTGACCTTGGCAGATTTGTCTTTGGGCATGATGATGGCTGTCACACCCATGGCGCAGCTGGTACGCATGCAAGCACCAAGATTATGGGGATCTTGCACGCAATCTAGAGCCACAATGGTCATGGGTGCAAACTGGTTGGCAATCAATGTCTGCAAACTGGGATGCGTGATGGGTGTCATGACCACAAACACACCTTGATGCGTTGCGTTGGGCATCGCCAACGTTTGCTCAAATGCATCAGCAGAAAGTACTTCAACGACACATGTTTTGGGTGCCACATTCAACAACATCTTCAGGCGCTTGGCATGCTGAGCAACATCTAGAAATACCATTTTCTGTACATGGTCCGGGTGTGCTGTGAGCATGGCTTGCACCGCATGCACCCCATAAACTCTCAATAGCGTGTCGTCCAATTTTTGTCCTCTTTCATTGAAAAAATTGCAAAATTGCATTTAAAATTGTACACTCAGATTACTAGGAAATCCAAGGATTGGCAATGCACAGATCTATGTTGCGTCATCATGTTCCGACTGTCATGATGGTCATGCTGCTGTCAGGGTGCAGTGCTTATCGATATTTGCACACGGCATCGGCCGATGGCATGCCAAGCACAGAAATCGATGTGCAAAACACCCCCAATCCCATCCCTAAAAAAGAGCCATTGAGTGCCTTTGGCAATGCCCGCACGTATCATGTGCTTGGCAAAACTTATCATGTTTTACCAACGGCAAAAGGCTACCATAAACGCGGCCTGGCATCTTGGTACGGCACCAAATTTCATGGTCGACTGACCTCAACGCGCGAGCCTTACAATATGTTTGCCATGACGGCCGCAAGCACTGAGCTGCCAATCCCTTGCTATGTGCATGTCACCAATCTGGACAATGGTCGATCTGCGATTGTGCGCGTCAACGATCGAGGTCCTTTTCATGGGCATCGCATCATGGACCTTTCTTACGCTGCAGCACAAAAACTCGGCGTGCTGAAGTCTGGCACAGCACATGTCGACATTCGAGCCATTGAAGACAACACAACGCCGACGCCATCACATCATGTGGCCCAAATCAGCACCATGCCAACACTGCAATTGAGCGCTTTTCACGATCGACAACATGCCAAAGCCAACATGGCATGGTTACAACAGTATCCGCATTTGCAACGCTTGAACATGGTGACGCAAGACAATCTGTTTAAAGTCCGCACGACTCCCGTCAGCGCTCAAGCATATGAAAACACCCTAAAAACACTCAAAAAACTCCATATACACCCCATGATCATACGTTGACACCCGAGCATGAACCCGACGATGACATGCGACTCGAGATGATGCACATCGCCATCCTGGTTGCTGGATCGACCCATCATCATACACGCACACCATCCAGTCTCACGTCAATATGCCGCCTCACATCAAACACAACCTGGGCAAAATCACATTCAAACCTGGCATTCTTCAAACAATTGATGTACCCTTGATTCTGTTCAAAGGCGTGATGCCTTATCATTCACTTCTCGGGACCCATCATGCGTCGTATTTGTTTTTCTGCCCTTTTATTTTGTCTCTTGTTCACTTCTCAAAGTTTTGCCCTTGCACCCAGTATGGCCGCATTCAGCATGCCCTCCCTCAGCATGATGCCAACCCCTCCCACACTGAACAGTCAGGCTTTTGTCTTGATGGATCCAAAATCTGCACAAATTTTGGCCAGCAAAGCCATGGACAAACGTGTCGAGCCTGCGAGCCTAACCAAACTGATGTCACTTTTCATCATTGCGCATGCGTTGCAATCACAACAGATCCACCTGGATGATCAGGTCCTGATCAGTAAAAATGCCTGGCGCACCCCAGGCTCTAGAATGTTTGTCAAGGCTGGCACAAAAGTGTCCGTCGAGGCCCTCATCCATGGCATCACGGTGGCATCTGGCAACGATGCCACCATTGCCTTGGTTGAACATGTTGCTGGCACCGAAGCCAGCTTTGTCAGTTTGATGAATCAGGTGGCAAAAAACTTAGACATGCATCACACACATTTTGCCAATGCCACCGGTTTGCCCAATCCACAACATTACACCACCGCCCATGATCTGGCCCGTCTTGCTGCAGCTTGGCAAGCCCAATTTCCAGAGTACTACGCATGGTTTTCCAAAAAATGGATCAAGTACAACAACATCAAACAACCCAACCGCAACCGTTTACTCTGGCGCGATGCATTTGTGGATGGCATGAAAACCGGCCATACCAAATCTGCAGGCTATTGCTTGATTGCTTCTGGCAAACAAAAAAACACGCGTCTGATTTCTGTGATTTTGGGTGCCAAATCGGATGCTGCGAGAACAGAACAATCTGAAAAACTGTTGAACTATGGTTTTCATTTTTACAGCACCAAAAAAATCCTTTCTGCCAACACCCCCATTGCACATGTTGCAACTTGGATGGGCCAAAAATCTCAAACACCTGTCATCACCGATGGCTCAGTCTTCATCACCGTGCCCAAATATGCTGAGTTTCATTACCAAACCAAATTGGTCATGCCCAAACCGTTGATTGCGCCGATCAAAGCACACCAGCCCCTTGGCGATTGGTTGGTGCTGTCTGAGGATGGCTCCACCATCAAGCGCGTGCCTGTCTTTGCTTTGCAACCAAATCCAAAAGGATCGTTCATCATGACCCTGGTTGATCGCATTCGACTGTTTGTCCATCCACCCAAAGGGCTTCAACAGGTTTGATTGCATGATGTCCTCTGTTCAGACTACAGATGTTTGCCTACATTGCTTTGATGTCTTGCAAGACTATGGGCAAACTCTTGAGCGTATGCAGTCCCTCACACAATCACGCTTGCCTGATGCACCAGACCAAATTTGGCTGCTACAACATCATCCTGTTTACACCCAGGGTGTTCAAACAAACCCTGAGCACATCTTGACCGCGCTGCCTGCCCCAATTGTACAAAGCGATCGTGGTGGCCAAATCACTTATCATGGTCCTGGTCAAT
>CBFIDA010000013.1:0-24112 GCA_965661085.1 Candidatus Comchoanobacterales bacterium
TCTCTCCTGGTATCCAATACAATGTTTGATAATACCTGGCTTCTTCAATGGACTGATGCACGTCAAACATGGCACGGTGTGCATCACGATCGTCTTTTGGGAACGGGCGTGGATCGGTGCCCCAAAGATCATGTGCAATTTTAAATGACGAGACATCCAAATTACGATAGTGAAAGAACGATGCCAATGATGGCATGTGCTGCTCTAAAAACTTTCGATCGGTGCCAATGCTGTTGCCACACATGGGACTGGTCCCTGCCTTCACATGATTGCTTAAAAATTGCAAAACTTGCTTTTCTGCCTCAGCACATGTCAACTTGCTTGCTCGAACGGCGTCAGTCAAGCCGGATGCACCATGATGGGAGGTGCACCAATCGTCCATCGCATCCAAAACAGCATTGGGCTGATGGATGATGAGATTGGGCCCTTCCAACAACCATTGCAATTTTAGGTCAGTGACGATGACTGCAATTTCAAGAATGGCATGCTTTTTGGGACACAATCCAGACATTTCCAGATCCAACCATATCAACTTATCCACGTTCAACTCTCACATGTATGGATGCTCATTATGGCACATGTGTATCCAAACACCAATCCTCAACACACTTCAATTGCCCACTCAAAAGACACCGTTACTTGAGCAGCGTGCGCATCTCTTTTTGCGACCAATTTACCTTATGGTTTTATCCTCGGCACACATGTCAAGCAATGCCTTGACTGATTCATCGCTCAACACCTCTTATCAATGGCTTGACATCCAATATTGGACGCTGTGATGACCATCAATGCCATCTTCTGCCCAAAACATCAAATCACAAAATCCTTTGCCTCAAATTGATTTTTTGTGTTCACATGGACATTGCATGCTCCATGCCATCACAACTTGGGGCAACACACATGAACAATGAAGGCCAAGATGTTGAAAACATAACACCTCTTCCGCTACCACGCCGACACATAAACATCTGAATCAGGCTTTGTGCTTCACATGGATGTTTCATGCACCATACAAGCGAAATTCAGGACAATTAACTTTAATTATGGCATTTACACAACTGAAAATAATACTAAAAACACTGAATCATACCCGTATAGATACGCTTGGATCATGCTTCACCTTAAAAGCCCAATGCAATGATCCACCCAACTTGCCTGATACGTTTTGATCCATAGGCATGATGCCCCATGTTTGTACCGTACAGAGGACGCATCATATCTCTATCGACTTCATTGAAATCACGCCGCAATTGAACTGCCTTACAACATTTTTTTCAGGTGGGCATGGTCAAGGTCCACGCATGTCTTCTAAACTTGATCTTTCTCATGCTGTTCGTCATACTGCAAAAAAATTGACGGAGTCACCACTGGTATGGACATGCTCATCTTAACCCTCTTGATGTACTTGATTGGTGGCATCAATGCCAGCATCCTTTTGTGTCGCATCATGGGCAAACGTGATCCCAGAACCACGGGTTCAAAAAATGCAGGCAGCACCAATGTCCTGCGTGCCCATGGTGCTGTTTTGGCTGGGTGCACCCTTTTGCTCGACATGTTAAAAGGGTGCATCCCAATCTATGGCTTGTTGTTGTCGCATGCCTCGATGACCAACATGCCTTTGTGGACCACTGCACTTTGCCTTGGTCATGTTTTTCCGCTGTTCTTTGGTTTTCGTGGTGGCAAGGGTGTTGCCGTCACAGCAGGCATAGCTTTGGCCTTGGCGCCCTTTGGCTTGCTCGTTGGTCTTTGCATTTGGGGGGGCATTGTACGCGTCACCCGCCTGGTTTCATTGGCATCCATCCTTGCGTCCATGGCTTTGGCCTTCTATCCTTGGTTGTTTCCCATGGCACATCCATGGAGTCTCACTTTGCCATGCATCATCGTTGTGATGGCACACCACAGCAACATGAAGAGATTGGTGCAAAAGACTGAAAAAAAGATTCAGTTTTGAACATGTCGGCAGCCCACCTCATGGCATTCAAGATCGAACACACCATTCTGAGGTGTATGCCACCAAATCGAATCTGGGCTGAATAAGCATTTGATCCGATGCCAATGCTGCGAAACCTTGCTGCATATGCATCAAACCGGCATAGGCAATCATGATGCCATTATCGGTACTCATTGAAAGCGGCGGGACACAAAGCTGGCCACCTTGGTCGGTGACCGCTTTTGACATGCTGGATCGTATCGTATGATTGGCGGCCACACCACCACACAAATAGGTTTGTTGAATGCCAGAATGTGCCATTGCAAGGGTCATTTTTTTCGTCAGCACCTCACACACTGCGGATTGAAATGATGCAGCCAAATTGGCTCGGTCTGTTTGATTTTGATCGCACGCTTTCCAAGCATGCAATACCGCTGTCTTGAGACCACTGAAACTCATGTTCAATGTGCCATCATGCAGCATTGGCCTTGGCAATTTGAATGCATCCGCGACACCTTCCTTCGCCAGGGCCTCAATATGAGGCCCGCCAGGATAAGGCAGATGCAACAATTTTGCAGTCTTGTCAAAGGCTTCACCAACTGCATCATCCAACGTTTCACCCAAAATGGCATACATGCCATGGCCCCGCGCTTCAATGATCATGGTGTGCCCCCCGGAGACCAACAAAATCAAAGCTGGAAATGTTGCGTCCGGCAGCACGGCCGATAAAATATGCCCCTCCAAGTGGTGAATTGGGAAAATGGGTTTCCCCACCAAATGCCCTAGGGTAATGGCAAAAGTGGCTCCCATCATCAAGGAACCTGCCAACCCTGGACCACAAGTGTATGCAATGGCATCGATGGCCTTGGCATCAATCTGACTGTCGCGCATGGCAGCTTGCCACAGTGGCAAAATACGCAAACAATGATCTCTGGATGCCAGCTCAGGCACCACGCCACCCCAGGCTTGGTGTATGTCGATCTGAGAGTGCAACTGGTGCGCCAGCACACCATCGTGTTCGTGCACCACAGCTATCGCAGTTTCATCACATGAAGATTCAATGCCCATCACAATGATGGGCTTACGTGCAGCGTGCATGGCATGGATCCTAAAACGGGTTGATCTCAACATAACATTTTTTTAGGGACTGTCTCAATCCATGTGCACCACTCATCAAAGAAACTCTGGCTTTTTGCCACAATTTGTGTAAAATGGTGGCGTTGATTTTTATTGGAGCAATCAATGATTTATGATAACCAAAACATCGAGTTTTTGCCTTTTGAAAAGCCCATTGCTGAACTCGAAGCCAGAATTCATGAACTCAAACATGCCACATCAGGCACAGAGGTTAACATTGCCGAAGAAGTCAGCATGCTTCAAGAAAAGAGCCATCAACTGACCACAAGCATTTTCAAAAAACTCAAACCCAATCAAATTGTTCAGGTGGCCAGACATCCAAGCCGACCGCATTTTAAAGATTATACCCACCTGATCTTTCAACAATTCATTGAACTGCATGGTGATCGCGCCATGGCAGACGGTCAGGCCATCTTGGGTGGACTTGCTGTATTTGATGAGCAGCCAGTGATGATCATTGGTCATCAAAAAGGTCGTGAAACCAAAGAAAAAGTGCGACACAACTTCGGCATGCCAAGACCTGAGGGGTACCGAAAAGCACTGCGTTTGATGAAAATGGCTGAAAAATTTGGCATGCCCATCATCACATTCATTGACACACCTGGTGCATATCCTGGCATGGATGCGGAAGAGCACAATCAAAGTGGCGCCATTGCACAAAACATCTATGAAATGTCAAAACTACGCACCCCCATCATTGCGATTGTTGTGGGGGAAGGCGGCTCTGGTGGTGCATTGGCCATTGGGGTCAGTGATGTGACACTGATGCTGCAGTACAGTGTCTACTCTGTCATTTCACCAGAAGGCTGCGCCAGCATTCTATGGAAGAGTGCAGATAAGGCCGATGAGGCAGCACAAGCATTGGGCCTCACTGCAGATAAAATTCACCAAATGGGTCTCGTTGATGGCGTCATCCCCGAACCCAATGGGGGCGCACATCGCAATCATCGTGAAACAGCACAACACATTGCATTGACCATCAAACAGCATCTTGCCGCACTTCAATCACAAAGCATCGATACCTTACTCGATAAGCGGTATGAAAAGCTCATGCTCAAACACATTGACACATGACGCTGATTGAACATCTTAAGCGTCAGTGCTTACATCATGGCATTGACCACCGAACACATGTTGTGGTGGCATACAGTGGTGGCGTTGATTCCACAGCTTTATTGCATGCTTGCGGTCAGATCATGTCGTCTTTTGCCTCTCTTCAAGCCATGCACGTGCACCATGGCATGCATGATGATGCAGACCGATGGGCACACCACTGTTTAAGTTTTTCTCAGCAGCTTGGCATTCCTTGTACAACCGCCCATGTGCACCATGTTGGGTCAAACAGCAGCAATTTGGAATGCCAATTGCGTGATGCCCGCCATCATTTTTTGGCGCAAACCATCACCACAAGCCAACATGTTTTGTTGATGGCGCATCACCTAGAAGACAATTTGGTCACGCAATTGAAACGCATGTTCACCGGATCTGGACCCATTGGTTTGGTCGGCATTCGGGCCTGTCGAGCCTTTGGTAAAGGGCGACTCATCAGACCTCTTCTGTCACTCCCTAAAAAAATATTGCAAGATCATGTCGAACATCACCAATGCCCATGGGTGTTGGATCCAAGCAATCTCGACATGCGCTTTGAGCGCAACGTCATTGAAAAAAAACTGCTGCCCATCATTCAGACCCAATGGCCTGGCATGGCATCGGCCATGGACACCATGGCGCAAAAACAACAATGCCATGTGGACATAGCGAAAGATATGGCCATCATGGATGTTCTGGCACACATGCGTGGCGGAACATCACTGCATCTTAACACGTCACAACTCAGTGCAGCCAGACAACTCAACATGTTGTCTCATTGGTTGCAACAACACCATGCCATCGATGTGCCACACACCACAATGATGCCTTTTGTCGAACAATGCCGCAAGAAACGCCGTGGCCGACATCCAGCATTAAAAATCACGCCCATGTGGACCCTGCGTCATCATGACGACCACATGCATTTGTGTCCAGCCACACCACAAAAATTCAGCATCAGAACCTGGGTTGATCTCAGCATCCCATGCTCACTCAGCAAAGATACGACCCTGATCACAACAGCAGGATGCATGCGCCCTCCTACAGATTCTGAAACCGTCACGGTTCGGTTTAGGGAACATGGCCAGCGGATCAAACTGCACAACAAAAACCATCATCAATCGATCAAAAAATTGATGCAAGATTGGCGCATTCCACCATGGGAACGTCACCGTGTCCCCATGATTTTTTACAATGAAACATGCAGCTGCATTGTCGGCCATGCCATCTGTGCGGGGTTTCACCATGATGGCGAAGATGGCATTGCGTTTGACGTCAAAACATTGGCACAACCAGAGGCAGCCATTCACAGCGCAGCATAAAACCATCTTTGCTCTTAAGTCATGATTGACATGTGGGACATGCCACAGTTTGTCGACCGGACATTTTAAATCCTTCAAGCATTGTACCACAGTGCTTGCATGGAGTGTTGGCACCCCCATACACATTCAGGATTTGCTGGAAGTAACCAGCCTTGCCATCAAGATGCGCAAAATCCTTCAAGGTTGTGCCCCCTTGGTCAATGGCTTTTTGAAGCACGCACTTTGTCGCATCAACCAATGCCTGCGCCTCCTTTGCCAGCAAAGATTGTGCAGGTCTTCTTGGATCGATGCCTGCCATAAACAAAGCCTCATTGGCATAAATATTGCCTACACCAACCACATGCCGACTGTTCATCAGTATGTGCTTGATGGGGGACTTGCTGCGACGTGCTGCTTGCAGCAAATGAGCGGCGTGCCATGCATCTGTCAGTGGTTCTGGCCCCAAATGCTGCAGTCTCGGGTCATCACGATCACAAGCATACCACATGACACTGCCAAATCTACGAGGATCACAGAAACGCAAGGACATCGAACCCATGGTCCAAATCACATGGTCATGTTTGGCCCAAGGTGCTGATTTAGACAACCATTTGAGTTGACCACTCATGCCAAGATGCAACACCACAACACCTGAGTTGAGCGTCATGATAATGTATTTACTACGTCGGCTCACACACTGGATGGTTTGGTGTGTCACATTGGCTTCAAAATGTTGCAGAATTGGCCAACGCAAATCGCGGCGACGGACCATGACACTGTCAACCTGTAGCCCAAGGACATGGCCTCGTAGCATCTGCGCCAACGTTTCAACTTCTGGCAATTCTGGCATGGTTCAATCTCATGAAAAGAAAAGGCAAGATCGCATGATTTTAACAAAATCATCACTCACGCTCCATCATCGAGCAAAAAAAAACCCGCAACATGTGCGGGTTTTTTTTGCGATGGGCAAGGATTACATCATGCCGGGCATACCACCCATGCCACCCATGCCGCCCATGCCGCCCATGCCGCCCATGCCACCGGCAGCATCACCGCCATTGGCATTATTTTCCTGCGGCAATGGTGTGATCAAACACTCGGTGGTGATCATCAGACTGGCAATGGAAGCTGCATTTTGCAATGCACTTCGCGTCACTTTGGTTGGATCCAAAATGCCCATTTCAACCATATCACCATATTGTAGCGTCGCTGCATTGAAGCCAAAATTGCCATCTTTGGATTTGACATTGTTCAACACAACAGAGCCTTCTTCACCACAGTTTGTGGCAATTTGGCGTAATGGTTTGGACAAGGATCGCTTCACAATCTCAACACCAGACTGGACATCACGGTTGTCGAAAGACATGGTGTCCAAGGCTTGTGACGCACGGACAAGTGCAACACCACCACCTGGCACAACACCTTCTTCAACCGCAGCGCGTGTTGCATTCAACGCATCTTCCACACGTGCTTTCTTTTCCTTCATTTCAAGCTCTGTGGCTGCGCCCACTTTGATGACCGCAACACCGCCTGAAAGCTTGGCAACACGTTCTTGCAATTTCTCAACTTCATAATCAGATTCTGTGCCACTGATCATTTGTCGAATTTGTGTGACCCGGGCTTCAATGGCACTGGCATCCCCACATCCACCGATGATGGTGGTGGCATCTTTGGTGATGACTGCACGTTTGGCTGTACCCAAATGTTCCAAAGTCGTGTTTTCAAGTGTCAAACCAAACTCTTCTGCAATCAATTGGCCATTGGTAAGCACAGCAATGTCTTCAAGCATGGCCTTGCGACGATCACCAAAGCCTGGTGCTTTGACCGCACAAGCTTTGACCATACCACGCATGTTGTTCAACACCACCATGGCCAACGCTTCACCTTCCACGTCTTCTGCAATCATCAACAAAGGACGACCAGATTTGGCAATGCTTTCAAGCAAGGTCACGATTTCGCGAATGTTGCTGAGTTTCTTGTCAAACATCAACACATAAGGATTGTCGAGTTCCACAGACATGTTTTGCTGGTTGTTGATGAAATACGGTGACAGATAACCACGGTCAAACTTCATACCATCGACAACATCAAGCTGGTCGGTCAAGCTCTTGCCTTCGGTCACAGTGATGACGCCATCTTTACCCACTTGTTCCATGGCCTTGGCAATGATGTCACCGATGTCGGTGTCGCCATTGGCTGAAACGGTCGCCACTTGCTGAATGGCTGCGTGATCTTCACATGGCATGGACATTTCTTTCAGCGCGTTGACAGCGGTCTCAACACCTTTATTGATGCCACGACGGATGTCAGCAGCGTTGCCACCTGTGATGATGACCTGGTTGCCTTCAGCAAAAATCTGTTGTCCGAGGACAGTGGCCGTTGTGGTACCATCACCTGCATCATCATTGGTTTTTTGTGCAATGTTGATGATCAATTGTGCTGGAGTATTCAATTTCCCAGGCAATTTGACTGCTTTCGCAACCGTCACACCATCTTTGGTGCTGATGGCATTGTATCCCTGATCAATGACCACGACACGACCACCTGGCCCCAATGTGACTTTGACAGCATCAGCAACAGTTTTTGCTGCTTGTGCAATGGTTTCTCTGGCTTCTGAGCCGTGTTTGATATCGACAGCTTCGGTCATAATGTGCTCCTTATTGTGCAGTTTCGATGGCAAGAATGTCTTCAACCTTTAAAATGGTTGCTTGAACACCTTGTATGTTGATTTCAGTACCGGAGTACTTGCTGTAGTAAACCGTTTGGCCTGCTTGAACAGGTATACGGATGGTCTGACCGTTGTCATCGGTCTTTTCTGGGCCCACAGCTACAATGTAGCCTTTGCCAGATACTTCTTTGTTGGTGGCAGACAACACGATGCCGCCAGATGATGTGGTTTCTTGATTGGCCACCAAAACCACCAATCCAGCGAGGGGCTTCACTTGTTGCTGAATCATGGTGATGGTACTACTGTCCAATCCTGTTGTGGTTGTCACGGTCATGGTCTATTCTCCTAAACATACGTGATGAGCATTTTGGCTCGACTTGAATAGTATATGGGGCCATGTTTGTATTCTTCAAGGCCTATCGACATTCTTTTTAGGATGGGCATGTCAACCCCATGTCAACGAACAATCTCATCACGCAAAATCCATGGCCAAACAGACCATCATCATGTTAACATCATTAAAAAATTCATGGACACAAACATGTATGAATCCGCACTGGATCTTGCGCAGGCTCTCCTGAAAAGGCCATCGGTGACACCTTCAGATGCCGACTGTCAAAGCTTGATTGCCAACATACTCAAACAGCATGGTTTTAAAACTTTGTCCACCTTTGATGGCGGCACGCATAACTTGTTGGCCTGGTACCGTGGTGGCGCTGGCCCAACACTTGGGCTTGCAGGCCACACCGATGTGGTCCCGCCAGGTGATCCGACAAGTTGGTCTTTGGACCCATTTGGTGCAAACATCGATGCCACACACCTGCATGGACGGGGCACCATCGACATGAAAGGTGCCTTGGCCTGTTTGGTGGTGGCAGCCACAACCTTTGTCCAAGCCACACCTGTATTTCCAGGCACATTAAAATTTTTGGTTACCAGTGATGAAGAAGGCGACGGGACATTTGGCATGCGTCATTTGCTTGCAACACATGCTGATCAGATTGGTCATTTGGATGCATGCTTGATTGGTGAACCCACCTCCGAACATACCTTAGGGGACTGCATTAAAATTGGCAGACGGGGCTCCATTCACGGCACCTTAATCCTCCATGGCATACAGGGACACACCGCCTACCCTGAATTGGCGCTCAATCCAATTGAAATCGCTGCACGTGTCATACAACGATGGCAAAACAAGGTATGGGATCAGGGCAACATCGATCCATTCCCAGCCACAAAGTGGGTTTGCACGGGCATCCAGTGTGATGCCACAGCTGGCAACGTCATCCCGCAATCTGTCAAAATGACCTTCAACATACGACACCCTGCCAACACCACGCCTGACCAATTGCAGGAGCGCATGACACAAGATCTCAATGATCATGCGGTTCAACACACTTGGGAAAACTGGCAACCCTCCGCAGGCGGCGCATTTTTATCCAAACCCAACCATCTGTCTCGAGCCTTAAAGCAAACCATTGCCAAACGATGCGGAATCGTGCCGAGCATGCGTGCAGACGGTGGCACATCCGATGGTCGCTTCATTCATCATGTGTGTTCAGAGGTTGTTGAGTTTGGATTCTGTCGAGGCCTGGCACACCATGCCAATGAACGGGTTGCTCTGGCTGACATGGATCAAATTTTGCAAATCTATCTGGAAACCCTCACACAGTTTTTCAATCGATCGCATCATCAACCTGAATAGGCATCCAACATGCCATCTTGTCTCAATGACTTGACCGCTTATGAGAAGTGGGGATGAAGTAAAAGGGATTGGGCAACTTGACTGGCATTTCACCCAAACAACGCACATCCATATCACTCCATTGATCGCCGACATTGAGCACAATGTGATATCCCTGTTGCAGGATTTGACAACGGGCATGTGCCTTATATTGACCCACAGATGTCATGGAGTCACGTGGCCACATGATCAATTTCTGATAACCCACCAAGCCTTGTTTTTTTAAATTTTTAATGGTAGGCAGTTGCATCTTATAAGAACGCCCCGTGACCAAGAAGATGGCCACACCATGTTGACGTGCATAATCAAATATGGCACCGGTTGATGCAATGCGTGCAGCGTTTGCCTTGCGCTCATGTGCATGGAACAAAGCAGCATTGCCACCAAAATCCAAGGATTGTATGGAAGCAGCATTGGACAGCAGCGTTTCATCGATATCAAAAACAACAGCCAATTTTTGAGGTTGCGCCGCACGATGATTGTGCGCCACACGCTTTTGAAGGTACTGCATGGCAGGCCGGCAAGCATGTGCCAAATCCTGGGTATAATGCCCAGACGCCAAGTAATGGCGTAAATGTGTCTTCACACGCACCAAATCAGGCACAGCAAACGCAGACAAGGAGAGACACAACAAAACACTGTATCTGACTTTGAATCTGATGGACATATGATTTGCCTCGTGTTTTAAAATGCGCGCCTGGAGAGATTCGAACTCCCGACCCCCTAGTTCGTAGCCAGGTACTCTATCCAGCTGAGCTACAGGCGCGTCTGGCGGAGAGAGTGGGATTCGAACCCACGATGAGGTTTCCCCCATACTCCCTTAGCAGGGGAGCGCCTTCAGCCACTCGGCCACCTCTCCAAACACGCTCTAATCTATCATCTCACCGTGGATGAATCAAGCGCTATTCCGCCTTGAAAACTTTTTTTAATGGCTGTGATGCAAAAGGCGTACCACCAAATGCATCCTGGCAGGACCATGCAATCTGCACATCGAAAAAATTCTCATGATTATTCAACACATACTATAAGCATGGGCACACAATGGCTTCCATTCAATCAAACATGCGTGCATTGTGCCTCAACAGAGTGATACACCCTACATACGTCAAAATTGGTATGGCATCGCCGACGATGTACACCGCCCTGTCTGGTATTGCAACGATCAGAGATACTGTGACAGCGCCTAAACAATCAAATCATGCGCATGAAGACCTTTGATCATGCGGAGCATCTAAAAAATTTTGCAAAGTACACCAAGCCATCTGTGGCCATACCCCCTTATGCCTGCCCTAAACTTCGTAGTGCGTGCCGATACCTGGTAACGTGGCACGCGTCGCACACATCAGCAAACTTTGTCATGGTAGGTCGCGCTGGATGAAGTTGAGCAAATGAGACAGCACAGCCCCGTTTATTGAGTTTTGTGGCGATACGATGGCCATCAAAAACTAACCATACAATGACCACCAGTGAGCTTCAACGCTATTTATTGCCGTCGACATCACCTTGGCCATCGGTATGCTGCTCTTGTAAAATACGCTCGTATATTTCTTCTCTGTGAACCGATACATCTCTGGGAGCATCAATGCCAATACGTACTTGGTGACCGCGTACACCCAAGACGGTAATTTTGACATCGTCACCAATGATCAGTGTTTCGCCCACTCTTCGTGTTAAAATCAGCATGCTTTCTCCTTGTGTTGTCTAAGCATTCCGGACGATAGAAAACGGAATATCCTGTCACTTCAGCCTGCATCACATCAATATAGCATGAAATAAAATGACTTTTCTAGCATCGAAAACTATTTTTCAACCGATTTTTGCTGTAACTTAACATAAAAATTCACGGATTGCCAGTGTTTTATTTGATAAATTATTAATTTACAATGTTTTGTGACAACACGGGTGGATGATGGTCAGTTTTTGACGAAGAAAAAAGCCCATGCAATTTTTTTGCGGCTGTCTCAAGCAGCCCCATTGGCACCATCAATGAGATGACACGCGCATTGGTGTATACGTCGTGCACCATGATGTTATGGGATGACATGCAGGCCAGTAGCTTACTCATGGTACCCGCGTGATCATCGGCATGTAAACCCACAATCGACACTTGGCCCACATCCTCCACAATACGGATGGATGTATCGTCTTGACCCTCTGGGTGTGTCGTTTTCCAAACACGATGCAATGCATTCAGATCATTCGATGGCATTGAAAATCGAACAGACACATGATGCATGTGATGTGCATAACTGGTGTGCAAAACATCCACATCTGCGGCATCCAGCTCTGCAAAGAACCGACTCAGATCATGAACCGAGCCATGTGTTAAGGTCAAATGCACCCAAGCCCTATATCGTGCAATGGCGATGCCAGAAATCTGATGCATGCTGTTCACCTCTTGGTCATAAATCACGCGCGTGCCCGCCCCCGATTGAAATGTAGAAAGAATGCACAAAGGCACCTCGTACCTTTGTGCCAATTCAATGGCTTTAATTTGCAACACTTTGGCACCAAGCGCAGACAAATGATACATGTCTGAGCATGAGATGCTTGCGTTCAGCCTGGCAGTCGATACCACAGACGGGTCAGCCGTCAGCACACCGGGCACATCTGTATAAATCAAACACTTTTCAGCATGCAATGCTGCAGCCAGCGCCACAGCTGTCGTGTCTGAGCCGCCACGGCCAAGCGTGGTGATGTGATTGTGCCGATCAACCCCCTGAAAGCCGGTCACGACAGGCACCAAACCTCTATTCAGCAATGCATGCAAACGTTGCACATCGATCGACTCAATACGGGCATCTTGATGCTGACTGGTGGTTTTTATGGCCAATTGGCCACCGTTGTATGCGTTGGCACACACCCCCATTGCGCGCAATGCCATGGCGGTCAGGCCTGCAGAAACTTGTTCACCTGTTGCCATGACCGCATCCAAACACGCTTCATCAGGATGATCGGCAATGCCTTTGGCCAGACCCATCAACCGATTGGTTTCACCTGCCATGGCAGAGACCACCACCACAACGTGATGGTGTGCAGCCCACTGTGCCACAATCCTTGCAACACGTTGGATATTTTCTGTTGTGGAGACTGAACTGCCACCAAATTTACACACCACAATCGACACAACATCAGCCTCAAGGATTTTCGGTTTCAGTTTGCTGACGCACCCAAGCCACAACCCAGTCGGTCAGCGCATCTTGCTCTGGCGTGGTCACACAAACGCCCTGAGCAAAATCATCCCTGCCGCCACCGCCACCACCAGCTTTGTTGGCAATGTGACGCAACAATTGCTGCGCACGGTAGGTGTGGCATCGGTCTTTGGTCACAGCTGCAATCATGGTGTGTTTGCCATCCTTGGGGGGGGACAATACCAAGATCACCGTTGAACCATTGGCCTGCTGACGCAATTGGTCCACCAGCTGGCGCAGTGCTGAGACCTCTTGTAATTCTGAGATCAACACCACCACCGACACATCTCCCACAGTGATGGCGCTGTTTTGATGATGTTGTGCTTGTCGATGCAGCATTTTTTTGTTCAATGCGTCCAGTTGCGCCGTCAGCAAGTGCTGCTGCGCTAAGACTTCCTCAAGCTTACCAATTGCGTCATCGGGTGCACACTGCAATTGATCGGCCATGACCTTCAATGAATGTCTTTGGGCAGCCACCCAGGCATCACAGGCAGCACCTACCACAGCTGTGATGCGACGCACACCCGACGCAACACTTGTTTCTGATAGAATTTGAAAAGCACCAATCTCGCCTGTGGCCCCGACATGCGTGCCGCCACACAACTCCATCGAAACATTGCCCATGGTGAGGACCCGGACCGTATCGCCATACTGACCATCAAACAGCGCCATGGCGCCTTTTGCCTTGGCCACATCCAGACACATATTCTCAGCCTTAACGGGGAGGTTGTCACGAATGGCCGTTTGTACGAATTGTTCAATCTTAAGACGCGTCGCCCCATCTACAGCCGATGCATGGGAAAAATCAAATCGCAGCATGCGGTCATTCACAAACGATCCCTTTTGGACGACATGATGACCCAAAAGCGCCCGCAATGCAGCATGTAAAAGATGGGTTGCAGAGTGGTGACGTGCCGTCGCAATCCGTTTGTCTGCATCAATCGCTGCCTGAACCATCTGGCCTTGAGACAAGGTGCCTTGTTTGACCAACACTTTCAGTGCGATGGCATCGCCCTGACGCTGCGCATCAAGCACATCAAGCAGCACCCCTTCTGCCGACAATGTGCCGACATCAGCAATCTGGCCACCGCCTTCAGGATAAAACACGGAGCGATCCAACACCGCAACACCCGATTCACCCATGTTGAGCGTGGCTGTTGCATGGTGGTCGGCATCAAACACCGCCAAGACATTGGCGGTGTTTGCCATGACATCATGCCCCACAAATGTGGTCTGAGCATCGATGTGCAGTGCAACCTCGCTGTCTTCAAACGCTTGAGCAGCCTTCGATCGATTTTTTTGAGCCGCCATACATCGCGCAAAACCAGCTTCATCGACAGTGATGCCTTGAGATGTGGCAAGATCAATCGTCAAATCCAGTGGAAAACCAAAGGTGTCATACAATTTGAATGCCGTCTCACCCGAAATGGTGGTTTGTCCCGCCTGTACCAGTCGTTTGACCTCAGCCATCCCACGAGACAAGATCTCGTCAAATTGGTGTGCCTCAGCACGTACGGTTTCAACGATGACCTCGACAGCGGGCCCGTGCTTTGGCAAGACCTCTGCCATCACATCGCACACCGTTTGTACCATGGTGTCAAAAAATGGGTCCGATAAACCATCACGCGCAGCAAAGCACATGGCCCGCCGCATGATGCGACGCAACACGTAACCCGCACCCTCATTGCTTGGACGCACCCCATCGGCAATCAAAAATGCCACACTGCGCGCATGATCTGCAATCACACGACAGGAAACATCACGCAATTTTGCACCTTGGGGCAGTGCACGCGCAGCTTCAATCAAGGCCTGAAACACATCAATTTCATAATTGTCGTGCTTGCCCTGCAATACAGCAGCCATGCGTTCCAATCCCATACCCGTATCGACACAAGGCTTGGGCAATGGCGTGCGACCGCCCTTGCCATCTTGATTGTACTGCATGAACACCAGATTCCAAATTTCAACAAAACGATCCCCATCTTCATCTGGACTACCTGGTGGACCGCCTGCCACGTCGGGCCCATGGTCATAAAAAATTTCAGTGCATGGTCCGCAGGGTCCTGTTTGGCCCATGGACCAATAATTGGAATCATCGCCACAGGCAATGATGCGTGTTCGATCAACCCCAATGTGTTCATGCCAAATGCGCACACTCTCATCGTCATCGTGATGCACCGTGATCCACAGTTTGTCCATGGGGACAGCACAAACTTGGGTGATGAAACCCCATGCCAGCTCAATGGCTTCTTGTTTGAAATAATCACCAAAACTGAAATTGCCAAGCATTTCAAAGAAGGTATGGTGTCGTGCGGTCACGCCAACATTTTCTAGATCGTTGTGTTTGCCTCCTGCCCGAACACATCGCTGTGCTGAGGTCATACGCAGATGTGGTGGCGTATTTTGTCCCAAAAAGTAGGGTTTGAATGGCACCATGCCTGCATTGGTGAACAACAACGATGCATCATTGGGCACCAAAGAAGCACTGTCGACGACTCGATGGTCGCGCTGGGCAAAATAATCCAAAAATGCGCGCCTCAGTGCTGCGCTAGACCGAATCGAACTCAATGCTGCCTCCTAGAACCGATGCAATCTGGTCGTCATTGAAACCACGTGCCACCAACTGACGGATGACTTTTCTTTTGACAGAAAAATCAGCCAGGTTTTCGCCTTGCGCCAATTTTTTCAGCGCAACATGCGCAGCTTTGGCCCAACTTTCGTGATCAAAACCAGCCAAAACCTGTGCCACCAGGCTCTCAGAAATCTTTTTTGCTATTAAGGCTTGAGCGATATGAAACGGGCCATAACCTTTGTCGACACGCTGATGCGCATAACGTTCAATCAGACGACGATCATCGATCCAGCCTTGCTGCTCGCAATACGTGACCACAGAGGCCACCTCCAGAGGGTCATAACCCAAGCTGTTCAATTTGTCTTGCAACTGCATGTGGCTGTAATCTTGTTTGGCCAACAACGCTTTGGCCTTGTCGGTGATGACACTTTTGTCTGACATGTCAGGCCTCTGTCGCTTCTTCTTTCGTTTTTGCAACAGGACTTGGCAACAGTTCAGTGCGAATGGCTTGTTCAAGCTCATCGGCGATTTCGGCGTGTGCTTTCAAGAAATCCCGAACTTTTTCTTTACCTTGACCAAGACGTTCACCTTTGTAACTGTACCAGGCACCCGACTTCTCAACCAGGCCAATCTTCATGCCAAGTTCGATCAACTCACCATGGAAGGAAATGCCCTGACCATAAAGAATGTCAAAATGCACTTGTTTGAACGGTGGCGCACATTTGTTTTTGACAACCTTGACGCGAGTCTCATTGCCCTGAATGTCATCGGCTCCTTTCTTGATGGCACCAGTGCGTCGGATATCCATGCGCACAGAAGAATAAAATTTTAAAGCGTTGCCACCTGTGGTGGTTTCAGGGTTGCCAAACATGACACCAATTTTCATACGGATTTGGTTGATGAAAATCACCAGTGTACCAGACCGTTTGATGTTGGCAGTGAGCTTACGCAATGCTTGCGACATCAGGCGGGCCTGCAAACCCATGTGCTGATCGCCCATGTCACCCTCAATTTCAGCTCGAGGGGTCAATGCAGCCACGGAGTCCACAATGACGACATCCACCGCACCAGATCGAACCAACATGTCGGTGATTTCCAGTGCTTGCTCACCCGTATCTGGCTGTGACACCATCAGCTCATCGACATTGACACCCAACTTTTGCGCATAAATGGGATCCAGCGCATGCTCCGCATCCACAAATGCAGCGACACCACCCTGTTTTTGACACTCTGCAATGACATGCAAGGTCAATGTGGTTTTACCTGAAGATTCAGGGCCATAAATTTCAACAATCCGACCTTTGGGCAACCCGCCAACACCCAGCGCAACATCCAGGCCCAATGACCCTGTTGGGATGACGTCAGATTCTACAGTTTGTGCATCGCCCAGGCGCATGATGGCACCCTTACCAAATTGCCTTTCAATTTGCCCCAACGCCATGTCCAAGGCTTTGCGTTTATCGTCTTTCATATGTGCTCCTCATTACAGATTTGTCTCTCCCGCAAACATTATGGTGACTTCATAATGAGATTACAACCCTTTCTTTTACGGGATGCACCACCCCATTTCCCACACCAAGACACCGTCATTTTGCGTACGTTGACCCCACCCCCAATTTTATGGTTGAATCGAACAGGAATCCTACGCAAACCACCTTGAGCTGTCTGGAGCACTGGCATGACTGGCACCCCCTCCCAACACACCCCCATGATGCAACAATATCTCAAGATTAAGGCTGCGCACCCAGAGCACCTGCTGTTTTATCGCATGGGTGATTTTTATGAGCTTTTTTTTGACGATGCAGTGCAAGCTGCCAAATACCTAGACATCACCTTAACCAAAAGGGGTTCCAGCAACGGGGTGCCCATCCCCATGGCAGGCGTGCCCTTCCATGCAGCTGAAAATTATCTGGCGCGACTGCTACAGTCGGGTGCCTCAGTTGCCATCTGTGAGCAAGTGGGCGATGTGGCGACCACCAAAGGCCCTGTGGCGCGTGAAGTGGTCAAAATTCTCACACCCGGCACTTTGACCGATGCACGCTTTTTGCCACAAGACCAGACACAATACTTGGTGGTGCGTCACCAAATTCAAAGCCAACACGCACTGGCTTGGTGTGATCTCAGCACAGGCCAATTGTATTACTTTCAAACAACAGATGAAACACTGTGCCAATCTGTGTACCAACAACTACATGCCAACGAAACCTTGGTGGCCGAAGACCAAATGCATCTGCTGCCCACGCCTCACCCATGTCACAGCAAACGACCACCCTGGGATTTTGAAACCGATACGTGCGTCCGCATACTTCAACACCACTATAAAGTGGACACGCTAGACGGTTTTGGCCTGAGCGACAAACCTGCCGCACTGGCGGCAATTGGGGCGTTGATTCAATATTTACAACACACGCAGCGTCGTGCCCTCAGCCACCTTAAACCGCCCGCATGGCATCAAATTTCAGACTACATCTTTCTCGACGCACAAACTTGCGAACATTTGGGCATTGTGCATGCTGACCGCAACACCCCTTCACTGGTGGGTTTGCTCGATGACTGTCGCACTGGCATGGGACAACGTCTGTTGAAGCACTGGTGTCAACACCCACTGCGCCACACCGAAAGTGTGCTGGCCAGACAACATGCCATACAAGACTTGCAATCACATGCATTGATCACGCCAACACAAGCACTGCTCAGCCAAGTGTCAGACGTGGCGCGTATTGCAGCACGCATTGCCTTGATGTCATCTCGCCCTAAGGATTTGGTGGCACTGCACAACAGCCTTTGCGTCATCCCAACACTGCAAACCACGCTACAAGACATGCCGGATCAAGTGTTGCATGCATGCAACATCGACTTGCAGCCCATGCCCAATGTCACAGATTTGTTGGCCAAAGCCGTCGTTGATGCGCCACCTGCCCACATGCGTGATGGCGGTGTGATTCGACCGGGTTATGATGCAGAACTCGATCATCTCCGCCAATTGTCAGAACATGCTGACGATTTTCTCATGCAATTGGAAGCGCGCGAAAAAGCAGAGACCGGCGCCTCCACCTTAAAGTTGGGCTACAACAAGGTGCATGGTTACTTCATAGAGCTTTCTCTGGCACAAAAACATTTGGCGCCCGAACACTATCAAGCCCGACAAACCCTCAAAAATGCTCAACGTTACACCATTCCTGAACTCAAGCAATATGAGGATCAAGTCTTGTCGGCACGCAGTCGGGCCTTGACACGAGAAAAAGCGCTCTACGAAACATTGCTCCAGCAGCTTGCCACCCAGACCTCCAAAATGATGATGCAAGCACAATCCTTGGCACACCTCGACGTGCTCGCGTCACTGGCTCGCATCAGCCAATCCAAAAACTGGGTTAGACCAACACTGACGAATGAACCAAATTTAGACATCCAACAAGGCCGTCACCCCATCGTCGAACAGGTCGCACAACACCCATTTGTGCCAAACAACTGCCAACTCCATGATGCCTGCCGAACACAACTGATCACAGGCCCAAACATGGGTGGTAAATCGACTTACATGCGCCAGACCGCCTTGATTGTTGTGTTGGCGCGCATCGGTTGCAATGTGCCTGCAACAACGGCAACCATCGGTGATTTTGATCGCATCTTCAGCCGATTGGGCGCAGGAGACGACCTCAGCAAAGGCCAATCAACGTTCATGGTTGAAATGATCGAAACAGCCAACATCGTCAACCACGCATCCTCTCAGAGCCTGGTGCTGCTCGATGAAGTAGGACGTGGCACAGGCACGTTTGATGGCATGGCCATTGCCTCAGCAGTGGCACAGCGCCTCACTCAAACCAATCAAGCACGCACACTGTTTGCCACCCACTACTTTGAATTGACGGAGCTGCCAACACATTTGGATGGCATTCAGAATGTGCACTTGGATGCGACCCATGATCGCGGCAACATTGTATTTTTACATCAGGTTAAGCCAGGCCCAGCCACCAAAAGCTATGGCATTCAAGTCGCTGGCCGCGCAGGCCTACCGCCTGATGTGATCAAAACCGCACAACATGTCTTGGCCCAACACGATTGCACCACGCATTCACCCACCATGCTCACCACCCAAAACATCATGCAACCACCATGGATGGAGCAATTGCAGCAACTTGATTTGGACCAACTCAGCCCGAAACAGGCTTGGGACACCTTGGCTGCGCTTCAACAAACCATCGTGACGCATCTCAACGAAACTTGACTTTCAGTCATTCAACATACTATAATTATGTCACATTAATAAACACGAGGTTAAAAAATCATGCTTCAAACCATACTCAATTTCTTCAGATCCGCATTCAATTTCATTGGTAAAATTCTTATTTTCCTCTGGAATGCATCACTTGGTGCATTGAAAGAACTGTGGTCCGATAAAAACAAAATCGATGACACCTTCAGTGTTGTTGCATGGCTATTGATCATTGCCTTTGCGCTGCGACTTGCTCCAGTGGTCGGGCTTCTGATTGGTTTGGTGGCACCAGCGATCAACATCACCATTGCTGGATTCGGCATCACGGCATCGCTTATCTACCTGTGTGCCCATCGTCCCTCGCCCAGAGATTGCCTCAAACCTTTGCTGATGATGATGGCGTGTGCCGCATGGCTCGCTTTGGAAATTGGCATGATTCCTTATACTGTGATGTCAGCCTATGGCATGCTGGGCATCCTCCTCCACATCACCATCATCACCTTGATCATTGCCAACCACTTTAAACTGGACACACCCCAAAAGTGTATTGTCGGTGCAGACAGGAACGGCAACCCCAAATCATGGACTTCACTTTTTCCGCGTAGCGTCGTAAATATTGCGCGTCAATTTGGTATGTGTAGCAGCATTGAAGAATCAAAAAGGACACAAACCCTACATTAAAGGACATTGACCCTATGCCCCATTCGCTTTCATCCTGGCAGCTCATGCCATCGCTTATGAAACACAAAGCAACAGCACTGCTGCTGTTGCTTGTGGCGGGTCATGCTGGCATCTTCTTGTCATTTTTCTTGATGCATTGCACAGGTTTTTTAGGCTTCATGGCAAGTATGCCCCACATGCAATGGATGGCCAACACCCCTACATTGATTGCCTGGACCATGCTGATCATGCAACTGACGCTCTCAGTGTGCGCCTTTATATTCGGCTTCCAATATCGTCACAACAAACTCTTTAGTCACCGGAAGTCTAAGAACATTAAAAAAATAAGAAAGTCATTTCATTGCTGCTGGCGTATGTTCAACATCTGTGATCTGTTAGAATCTTCAAGTCGATCATTTCCTTTGAGCCTGTTCTTTGGATGTGCACCACCCATCATGTTCTTTTGTGGTGCGGATGCCATGATCATCTTCTCCATCTATTTGACGTTCATGATCTTCAACATCTGCGTTGGCGCCCTCTATGCAGGTCTTGATGCTTACTACATCGATGCCATCACCATTGCACACACGATAAGGGATTCAAAGCAGGCGCATGAGGTGAAAGATCCTACATCTGATATTTCTGGCGCTTCTGCACTAAGTCCACTTGACCCGAGTGGCTCCCCCAGGGTTCAATCCCCAGTCCAATGAAGACAAAAATCCCAATACAGCAGTGTACCTGCCATCACCGTAAAATCGAAACCGTCGCTCCAGCATAACAGCAAAATTGACATCAACGGTAAAATGCGCTATAATCGTTGAAAATAACAATATGATTACAACCATGCGCAATACGAAAGATTTTACACCGAACCCCACCGCATACACCAAACACATTGGCACCATTGCCATACTTATGGCTGCTGGCACCATTGCAGCATGGTTTTTAGCACCAGCATTGCTCATCACCTTGGCCACCGCAACTGCCGTTATTACGACCGCCCTGATCATCGGCCTCATCCATGCCCGCGTCAACCAGTCAGAAAGTTCAGAAGAATCTTTAGGTGAGTTCTTACTCGAAGATAACTTAGGCCCTTGGGATTCAAACGAAGGTGCACTCATCGAGGTTGATTTAGATTCTTGTTCTCATATGTCTAATGAATCTGAAAATCTAAAAAATTCGAAGATATGGCCATTGACCAGCACAGGGTTATTCATCTTTACCATGACCCTTGCAGCCATGCTGTTCATGCCCATCCCTGCGCTTGTGATCACACTACAAGCTGTGTCTGCCTTTTTTGCTTGCCAAGTCGTCATGATCACATACCATTATCACATTCAACCCTTTCTAACCCAAGATGGTGACAAGGTCAATACTTCGGAGGTCTCTATGCCTGATAGCAAAAGCTTTTCTTCCAATTACCAAAATACTTCTGGCTATGGTAATGGTAAAAGCTTTAGATCTTGGGACGTAAATATTTATGAGGCGAAATGGCCTGCTGACCTCGAGGTATAACAAAAAAGCCACGGGATGTCACCAAGAACATCTTGTGGCTTTTTTGTTTCAGTCTCTTTCCAACCCTGCTGACTCATACCCAACCCATCAAACTCTAATCTCACTCAAAACACTGCATCCTCATCTTTTGGTCTCTGTTGCAGCATAGCATGAGCGTTTAAGCTTCAAATAAGCATAGGTCAAAACATGCCCAATCATACAATCACTCTACAATACGCGCTCACGTGATCGTTTTATAAACCCATGGTCCATTTTCTGTGCCTATGCGCCATCAGCACCATTGCATCCTTCATGCTTCCACCCATCATGATCTACCCAGTGGCAACACTGGGTGGCATCGTATTTGAATGCTTTGCAGGAGACACACGCCATGAATGCAAATGTGCGCACGGCAGCAAAAACACGCCTTGACAGTGCGTCAGGTGACTGCACCTCGCAAGTACACGGGTCGCAATGATGCTGCATCCATGGGAGAAATGCCTGTATTCTGTTGCATGCGATCGATCATGACCGATGCCGTAATGGGCGCCAAACATTTGGCTGGCCCGGCATCGACGTCGTTGCCTGGCAACCAATTGTGATCGCGTTGAACCTTTGAACCCACCAAAACTGCCTGCTGCAATGACACACGCTCTGGCCATGGCACATGCGATGCAGGCAGGATGCATGGCGCCACCTCTATGGCTTGGTGCTGCGGTGCTGCGTAGCGATACACCGCCCAATACACTTCTTGCATCCGGGCATCCATGGCAACAGCCACCACGGGTGCTTCTGGGTATTGAAGGTGGGCCACATCGGCCCACACAGCACACGTACAAAACGGATAAACAGGAGCTTGAACCCACATGGCAATGGTTTGTGCCATCAAGCAACCCACCCGCACCCCTGAAAAAGAACCCGGCCCGACAGTCACGCCCACACCGTCTAATGCATCGAGGGCATCAAGTCGGCAAGGCAACACTTGGTGTAAAGCGGTCAACAAAACGGCTGTGTTCTTTTCTTCACCATCTGACACAAACACATTGGGCTGCGCCATGGTATGATCCATGTAAGCCACAGAGCATGTTTGATCAGAAGTGTCAATGGCCAACCATCCCATTGCTTAAGCCTGCTTGACAAAGAAAATGGCATGTTTCAGTTGTGCATAACCCTCTGAAGAGAGGGCTGGGTACGTCATGCCCTGCGCCCACATCATGGATGCATGCATCATCAAACTGCCTCGGAGATGAGGCGTGTGCCAATGACTCGGATCCATGCGCAATGTCTGGCCATCGTAACACACTTGTAAGCTGGTTTCAGCGGTCTGTGCTTTATTGGTCAATACTTTGCGTTGACACGTCCCTGCCCGCACATCAAAACGCGTTGGCGTGATGGCCAAGCGCTGATGACCAGGCCACATCAATGCTGTGCCTCGCTCCAACATCACAGTCACAGTTGGATACTGCGTGGACAAAGCACGCACACCCGTCAAATGATGTAACGATGGACGATGTGCAACATCGTATTGTTTCAAAAATGGTTGTTTGGCCTCATCTGACAAAGCCTGCCAATCCGATTCAGACATTGAAAAATCTCGATGGCTGGCCATTTGGCATCCCATCAAAACAGTCAGTAAAACGCAGCAAAGTATCCGAATGCGTGACATGAAGCTTCCTCTACAATCATAACCCACCATGGCATGATAAAAGGACAGCAAAACGTTGTCCAATGGTTTTGCCCAATGGCGCATCGAACCCAGAACCACCTTTTTAAAATTGGGCGCACATTTGTACAAATTCAGTTGTGATGCACGCTTTTAACTCAAATGAGCCTCAACATGAACACGGGAGCGTTTGACTCCACAGATCACTTTAAAGAAAACACCTGATTTCAGAACAGATGAACGTAAACATCATGGCCCTTGGGATCGTGACTGTTGGGGTACCATCTGAATGACCAAATGTTAAAGAGGCCGGCTTGGCATCGAACCGCAATGGCGTTGCAATGCCAACCACCAATGACTATAATGACGCCTTGATCCTCAACATCACAGTCTTTTCATCCCAGCCACAAACCACGAGCCCACACATGACCGTCATCATTTCAAAAGAAG
>CBFIDA010000014.1:0-22435 GCA_965661085.1 Candidatus Comchoanobacterales bacterium
ATGCGTGTCACACACAAATCACCTTGAAGCTTGGTTTGTGTGCATTCGATCTAACAGCCATCATTGTAAGACAGGCTAATGGTTTTGTCCATGTGCCATTGCTTTGACGTAAAAGTATCAGATTGATCCGATGATGCTCTTTGTAGGTTTTTTTTCATCGACAGGTGAGAGCCCCTTTATTTCTAAACCATTAGATCTGTTGTCTGGGGTAATCTCCACCCAGCCTTCTTTTCCTTCTATGTATGAGTAGCGCAAGTCTGTTGGCATCAAAAGTGGTTGTGGGTACAGCAAAGTATGTAGACATTTTATAATGGGGCCAGATATATGGCTCAGTACGTGCAATGATCGACATTGGTGACCACATTTCTTCATGATGGCAACTCTTTGCAATTCTACCAGATTTGAAAAAAACTCGATTTTGGTTGTTTTGCTCATATCTTGCAGTAATTTTTTTGTGTGGGCCGCGAAGCTTTTTGAGAGTTTTTGGTAAAGGTGTTTGGCCAAAATGGAGATGGAAGCAGGCGCTGCGCCTGCTTCCATCCACCATGCCAAAGTCATGACGAAGGTCAAATATGGCCCCCATGTCGAAACCGGTTGCTCCGGATGAATTTTAATGAGCTGTATTTTTGCCTCTTGAGGCTTCAGATACCCTAGAGCTGTCGGATAGATTTGTTGGATGGCGTCACCTGCCACAAGGATGATGTTGCCCTCTAATGTTACGTTTTTTGCAACAAAAGACGAAAATGTAAGTATCTCATTCTGAACCGTTTTATTCACGCCAGGATCATTGACAACGTTAACTTGGATACGACCAATTTGGTTCAATGCGGGTTCAGATTTTGCGTTGATTTTCTTTAAAAGCGCACAAAAGCAATGCTGGGCCAGTGAGGCCCCCAAGCTATGACCAGAAATGATGAGGTCTATTTTATCCTTTGAAAATTTCTGGATCATCTTGATCAGCTGTAGGAACACAATTTCTGAGTTATTTTTGAAGGCCCAGTGGCCTGGCCCACCTGGCAGTAAATCTGCAAAGATGGTGTCAAGCCAGCCAGGACGTGTGCCTTGAAAATTGAGATAAATGCGTGCCCGTGTGGTATCGTAACCGATACTGCCGTAAAGACCAGAGCCTAGTTTTGCTTCAAGAGGATCAAATATGCACTGCCTCTCATCAATTGTATGAATACTTCCATGTTTGAGTCCTTTTTTATAGGCAAATATATGTGCCAAAAACTCGACAAGCCTGAATTTATGACGCCAGTATGGTTGTTTAAAGTCGCTTGAAAGTACACGTGATTTTCGTTCAAGAGCTTGGGGATGCCAATGTAAATTCGTCGGTTGTTCGCTAGGGAATGAATGCGCCGGTCTTTTATTGCGCTCCAATGCTTTACTATCATATTGAAACTGTTGTTCAAAAACTTGTGCAGTGTCGGCTTCAGGGGCCGATGTTTCTTTTCTCTTGTCAGGAAGTTTTGTCCAGAGGTCATAGGGGCTGCTACTTTTTTTTTGTGGGGTGATTCCTCTAATTGTCACAGCCTGAGCAGTCATCCTTTGTGTGGGGTCAACACTGCAAATTTCAAGCTTTGAGCTTTTCTTTTCAGGTGTGTTGACACTCTTCTGCAGGTCTCCTGATCCAGCTGCTCCTGTATCATTTGGCAAAATAATTGTTTGCCCCTGGGTTTTTGAGGGCTGTTTTTTGGGGGTGGAGCTTTCTGATCTGGAATCGTTGCCTTCTATGATTGCTGTTCGTTTGTGTTTCTGCTTTGGGTGGGCATCGCTTGCAGGATTATGAGAGATGGGTCCAGCTAGCATCTTCCCATCTTCTATCGCGGCTTGGCTCTTAGAATCGTCTTTTAGTATGGAAGGATTGTTTTTTGCCAAATCTCCTGGTCCAGCTTCCCCCTTGGAATATTTATAAGAAGCTGTTTTGTGGTGATTTTCTGGGAGATTGGTGCTCAAGTCGCCCGTGTTTGATTTCCTCTTTCCTGCAAGTAAAGCCTCTATGGAGTTGTTTGATTTGGCTTCAGAATTGGCGTTGATTTGTTGCTGTTGTGCGCGTACGGCCATGATACACAGCGAAAAGCCGATGATGGATAGAGTCAATGCCAAGCAGGTGCTTAAGGTCAATGCTTGTAAAAGATGGAGTTGCCATTGCATGTTGAAGCACCAGGGCAACAACAAGAAATTGAGTCCAACAAGAAAAACTAAGATGCGCGTTAACTTCGTCATAAGGTATATTTTTTAAAGTCCTTATATTATAAACCAAAACCGGATCATATTCAAGCTTGCTGCCCTATGGCGTCATGAAGGTATGTCACTGTGCCGATGAGGCACTGTGGATAAGGCCTTATTTTCTGATGGATGGTTGGCCCACATTTGTTGGTTTGCTTGTTTTAATGGCAGATTGTGGTGTCGTCAATCCCAATGTTTTGGGCGTGATGCCGGCGCGATCAAATGCACACCGGAATAAGAGAACAACATTGGCACCCACACATTGATTGCCTCGTCCTGTAGAATACGGGGCATGAATGCCACCTTGTTTAATGGTGGACCATTTGCCATTCAGGACAATACGCCTTCTACAACCCGCAGTTTGACCGCAGGTTTCAACATGCCCACCCGCTGCACGAACCAATCCC
Organism: Candidatus Comchoanobacterales bacterium; assembly: GCA_965661085.1. GTDB lineage: Bacteria > Pseudomonadota > Gammaproteobacteria > Comchoanobacterales > Comchoanobacteraceae > CBFIDA01. Next base: position 2,637 of record CBFIDA010000014.1, read on the forward strand.
ACCAGATCTTTGTAACGGATGGTGTAGTGCGCTGGCTGGTCAGAAAACATCGCCAAAAAAGTACGTTCATGGTTGCGTAATTTTTGCCGTATTGTCTTAGGTTTTCTTGCCTGCTGGCCTGCGGGATGTGGCATGATGCCTGAAATTGTTCGTGATTTGTGTGTCTTTTTCTTGGGGGGTTTTTGCTCGACCAATGCAGCGGACGCAATGGGCTGTTGGCGTAGGCCGGCAGTTGCTTTTTCATCTTGAGTCTTATGCGATGCAGGTGCCAGCAACAACTTTGGGCGAGGATTTTGACCGTTTTTTGCCATCCATGTATCGCATTTTTCCTGAATGGCCAACACCGTATAAAAGTTGGTCAGCACGTCATGGGCAACAGATTCTGCAGCATCGATGGCGTTGAGATCGTTTTTGTCGAAGTGACCTTGCTTCAAATCGATATGTTTGATGGTGTGTTTGAGAATGGCATCGCACTTTTTTCTTTCGATTTTTAAGAGGGTTTGTGCATCGGTCATGGTGGCCATAGGCGATGAACTCGTATGCATGATCTGGTTGAGTTTGTCGAGCGCATGATAAGCGAGATCAACAAATAAACCGCTTCCTTTGAATTGCAGGTGGGCATTCTTTTTTTGGATGCGTCGTGCACGTTTGCTTTTAACTTTTTTTGGTTTTTTCAGCGCTGATTGAGAGAGTGGGGCGTGGGTCAGGTACACGCTTTTGGGCTTGTTAATGTATGTTCTTTTGATGGCTCTGTGTGTGAAGTGTTTCTCATACAGGTGTTTGTTTGTCTTTATAAAGGGTTCTAACCATGCTTTGGCTTGATCGATGCCTTCTTTTTCGTGGACTTTATCTACGGCACTTTCATTGTCTCTTGAGTTAAGATAATTGATGCGGGCCTGTAAGCGCACATCTCGTTCATGAAGTATGGCATAAATGAGCAACAATAAGTTTGTATCATGTGCATGTGTACAGATACATTTTTGGATGAGTTTGTAGGCGGATTTGCTGTGAGCAACCTCCAAACAAAAACGGTCAATATGCCTCTGGGTGTAGAGCGTATGTTGGCCAAAACGTTTGCCATAGTGCGCAAGTACAATTTTTTATTTTTCAGTAAATTGAACAAGTAATCAAAATAAGCAATATTCTCATCGCAAAAAAGATGCATGTTGAGAAAGACTTCCGTCGCTGTTCTCGGTGCGCACGCCACAACTTCAAGGTGTTCGTCAGCTGCGTCCATTGTAGGTACGGCATTTGTTGATGTAGACTTGGCATTTTCCAATTGCAACTTTCTTACGGCTGCTTCAACGACCTTACGAGGTATACACGCTGGCAACTCGATTTCACCATCTGTGACGTATGGCGATGCGCCAGTTTGTTGCTCAAATTTTGCCCATAGAACACCTGCCAATTGATCAGGGGTTATATTTTCTAGCATTTTAATCTTAGCAATCATACCTTTTGGTAGTTTTCTCATGTATTTATCCTGATTAAAATCTTGATTTTATCAGGTGCAATAAATGACGTCAGCTTGCAATGCTCTTCATGTGGCTTGGTGCTACTGTGGTTGGACCATGGACATGCATGGCGCTTGTCGTCCTGGTTGACGCACTCGACATGCCGAACGTTTTGTGTGAAAATGCTTGGGTTTTTCTGATCTTTGGGTTTGGTATGCAGTCTGAGTCTTCTTCACAATCGTTTTCTTTCCCCAGCATGGAGCAAGACATGCTGGCCTTCTGGGACAAACACGATACGTTTCAGCAATCGCTGAAGCAAACCCAGCACAAGACACCTTACATCTTTTACGATGGGCCACCGTTCGCCACGGGATTGCCCCACCACGGGCATCTCTTGGCATCGACCATCAAAGACATCATTGGGCGTTATCAAACCATGCAGGGTCATCATGTGGCACGTCGCTTTGGTTGGGACTGCCATGGATTGCCTGTGGAATACGAAATTGACAAGCAACTCGGCCAGTCCACACAAGAAGCCGTCGAATCCCTCGGCATTGCGGGTTACAACAACGCCTGCCGTGGCATTGTGCAGCGTTATGTCGATCAGTGGTACCAAACCGTCAAGCGTTTGGGGCGATGGGTGGACTTTGACAACGATTATAAAACCATGGACGTCGATTTTATGGAGTCTGTATGGTGGGTCTTTCAAAGCCTCTGGCAAAAAGGCTTGATCTATCAGGGTGTCAAAGTGGTGCCATTCTCAACCGCTTTGGGCACAGGGCTGTCCAATTTTGAGGCCAGCTCAAACTATCAAATGCTGCAAGATCCAGCGGTCACTGTTTTACTGAAGCTGGTGGATCGGCCTTTGTATTTGTCAATATGGACCACCACGCCTTGGACACTGCCTGCCAACCTAGGTGTGTGTGTGCACCCCGATTTGACTTATGTTCAAGTGCATGATGCCGCGCGCCAGATCGATTGGTTGGTGCTCGAAGCGCGCTTGGAAGCCTATCAGACACGCCACACTTTGGAGGTGGTCAAAACGTGGCAAGGCCATGAGCTGGTGGGCTGGCGTTATGAACCGATCTTCCCATATTTTGCAGCACAGGCTGAGGAGGGTGCGTTTCAAGTGTTTGCCGACACGTATGTCACCACTGAAGATGGTACAGGTTTGGTGCACATGGCCCCTGCGCATGGTGAAGACGATCATCGCATCATGCAGGCTGCCGGCGTGAACGCCATGGTGTGCCCGATTGATCAGCGTGGTTGTTACGACGATACGGTTGCGGATTTTGCCGGCCAGCATGTCAAAGCAGCAGACAAACACATCATTCAGCACCTTAAGGACAGTGGTCGGCTGATTCAGCACGACACATTGGACCACAGTTACCCATGCTGTCCAAGATCGGACACCCCTCTGATTTACCGCGCCATGCCATCTTGGTTTGTCAAAGTTGAAGCCATTAAAGACAAAATGTTGGCAGCCAATGCTCAGATTCACTGGGTGCCAGGCCACATCCAGCATGGTCGTTTTGGCAAGTGGTTGGAAAATGCAAGAGACTGGGCGGTGTCGCGCAATCGTGTTTGGGGAACGCCATTGCCGATATGGATCAATGACGAGACCGGAGCCCAAGTATGTATAGGGTCACGCGCGGAACTTGAGGCGCTGTGTGGCCAAGCTGTTGAGGATTTACACCGCGATGTGGTCGATGATTTAACCTTCACCAAGCCAGACGAACCAGGTGTGTACCGTCGTATTCCTGAAGTTTTGGATTGTTGGTTTGAATCGGGTGCCATGCCCTATGCGCAAGCGCACTATCCTTTCGAAAACAAAGCCGATTTTGAAAAGCATTTTCCTGCTCAATTCATTGCAGAAGGCTTAGACCAAACGCGAGGATGGTTTTACACCCTCACGGTTTTGGCCGCCGCACTCTTTGACAGCCCTGCTTTTGAAAACATCATTGTACAGGGCATTGTGCTGGCTGAAGATGGCAAAAAGATGTCCAAGCGTCTCAAAAACTACACCGCGCCAGATGTGCTGATGGACGAATATGGCGCCGATGCATTGCGGCTGTATTTGATTCACTCTGGATTGGTGAAAGCAGAAGAGCAGCGTTTTTCGGATGCTGGGGTCAAAGACATGACGCGTCGTGTGCTTTTGCCTTGGTACAATGCCATGAAGTTTTGGCAGACTTATGCAGAGGTCGATGGGTGGTGCGTCACACAGCACCGTGTGGACAGTGATCACATTCTTGATCAATGGATTCTGTCACGGCTGCAAACGCTCAAAGTCAACATGCGCCAACATATGGATCGGTATGCGCTTTATCAAGTGGTGCCCGCCCTTTTTGAGTTTGTTGAGGTCTTAACCAATGGCTACATTCGTCTGAATCGACAACGTTTTTGGGGCGAAGGCTTGAATCATGATAAGTGTGCGGCGTATACAACGTTGCATGATGTTTTGATTGAATTGGCCCAATGTATGGCGCCGTTTGCTCCCTTTTTGTCTGAGTACACCTATCAGCACCTTGTCGGCACTTCGGATGATGGGTATGCATCGGTCCATTTGTGTGCTTTTCCAGAGGCAAAGTCTCAATTGCAAAATCCGACCTTGGAGTCGGCGGTGGCGCGGATGATGCAAGTGATTTTGCTGGGTCGACAAAAGCGTAATGCGGTCAAGATCAAAGTCAAAACACCTTTGCAGCAGGTCAAAATCATTCACCGCGATCAGGCGTTGTTGGATGAAATGGCCAAGCTTCGTGACACCATTGCGCGCGAATTGAATGTCAAATCGGTGGTGTTTGACAGCGATGAAGATCAATACATACGTTTGTACGCCAAGCCCAATGCACCAGTCTTGGGCAAGCGTTTTGGTGCGCAGTTCAAAGCCATCAAACAGGCGATTGAAGGTTTGTCTGTCGATGCTCTACGTGCCTTGGAAGCCGATGGCAGCATGACCCTTTTGGGTGAAAACATTGCCACAACCGATGTGCTGATTTTTCGAGAGGCCGCATCCGACTCAGATGTGGTCACCGATCGTTTGATTTCGATTGTGTTGGACACGCAATTGACGCCGGATCTACAAAGCGAAGGTCTGGCACGTGAGGCCATCAATCGCATACAAAAAACACGAAAAGACCTTGGTTTTCACGTTGCAGATCGCATTCAGATTGAATTTTCTGCCTCGGATGCCTTGGCGGCGGCAATCAAAACGCATGAAGCATTTGTTTCACGGGAAACCTTGGCGATCACCATGGTCGAGCAGCCACAGATTGACACAGGCACAACACACGATGTGGATGGCTTGTCATTGACGTTGCGCTTGACCCAAGTCAATGCCAAAACACCACTCGATGCCTCATGATTTGAGCGGTCAATCAGGTGTTTGGTTTAATACATCGATGGCTTGTGTGCCATGTGGGATTGTATGCATTGTCCAGAAGGGTGGCATGTGTGACATAAGGGGTTGCAATCTAGAAATAATTGTGTAATATTGTGTTTTCATTGGGGTGTCGCCAAGTGGTAAGGCACGGGGTTTTGATCCCCGCATTCCCAGGTTCGAATCCTGGCACCCCAGCCAAGGTCATATCAATAATATTGCAAGACAGGTCCTATGAAACTATTTTGCGGCAATTCAAATCCATTGTTGGCACAGTCTATTGCTGACTGCCTTGGGCTCGAATTGGGCAAAGCCACTGTTGGACGTTTCAGTGACGGTGAGATCAGTGTCAAAATCCTAGAAAATGTACGTGGCTCTGAGGCCTTTGTCATTCAGTCGATTTGTGCACCATGCAACGACAATTTGATGGAGCTTTTGATCATGGCCGATGCGTTGCGTCGCGCCTCAGCAGGCAGCATCACTGCGGTGGTGCCTTATTTTGGTTATGCCCGCCAAGACCGTCGTATCCGTTCGGCACGTGTGCCCATCACCGCCAAAGTCATTGCAGATATGTTTGTATCGGTGGGCATCAAACGCGTCATTGTGGTCGACATTCATGCCGAGCAAATTCAGGGCTTTTTCAACATTCCTGTCGACAATGTGTATGCCTCCCCCATCATGCTGACCGACATGCTGACCAAGGGTTACCACAAAGCCACCATGGTGTCACCAGATGTGGGTGGCGTCATGCGTGCGCGGGCATTTGCCAAACGCCTGAACGATTCTGAGTTGGTCATCATTGATAAAAGACGCCCAACTGCCAATGCTTGCGAAGTCATGAATGTCATTGGTGATGTGCAAGACAAAGACTGCATCATTGTGGATGACATGATCGACACAGCAGGCACATTGTATAAAGCCACAGCATTGCTGTTGGCGCACGGCGCAAACAGTGTGTCGGCCTATTGCACACACCCTGTGCTGTCGGGCAAGGCCATTGCCAACATTGAACAATCTGATTTAAAAGAAGTCATTGTGACCGATACCATCCCATTGACCGATGCTGCACTGGCATCCAGCAAAATCAAACAATTGGGCATTGGCGCCCTGTTGGCCCAAACCATTTCACGTGTGAGCCAACAACAATCTGTCAGCTCTATGTTTGAAGAAACTTAATTTCATTTGGAGAAGAAAATGACCGAGCAACCATTCGTATTGACTGCAACTTTGAGAGACACCGACGGCAGTGCTGCTGCCCGACGCATTCGACGTCAACACAAAACGCCTGCTGTGGTGTATGGTGGCAAGAAAGCGGCCGTTGCAGTCACTTTGGACAACCAAGAGTTGAAAAAATTGATCGCATTGCCAGGTGCGTTATCGAAAGTGATGACCCTCGACATTGAAGGGAAGCCTGAATCTGTCATGGTCAAAGATTTGACCATGTCTGCCGTTGGTGTCAATTTTGTGCACCTGGATTTGCTGCGTGTTTCCAAGTCGACACAAGTACAGGTCAAAGTGGCCATCCAGTACCTGGGTGAGCAAGACGCTGCGGCAATCAAAGTGGGCGGTGGTACTTTGGCGATTGCACAGCATGAAATTGAAATCAGCTGTTTGCCCTCACAAATACCTGAGTGTTTGGAGCTCAACATCAAAGACCTCGAGCTTGGTGAAACCATTTTTGCAGACAGCCTAACGTTGCCCAAAGGCGTGACTTTGGTGCAAGCAGACCAAGTGGTTGCACTGGCCACCATGAACAAACCACGGGGTGGCAGCAAAACCGATGCAGATGAAACAGCTTCGGCTGAAACAGCAGAAGAAAGCGACAAAGCCTGATCGCACAAGTGTGAGGTAAGACGGCAGTGTCGAAGTCACATCCAACCGAGCCCATCCGCTTGATCATGGGGTTGAGAAACCCGGGAGAGCGTTATGCTGCCACGCGCCACAATGTTGGCGATTGGTGGTTGGAGACTGTCTTGGCTGCGCGTCATTTGCAATGCAGCAAGCACAAAACTTGGCCGGTCGAAATCGCCAAAGACGCAACCTTGACTTGCCTGCGTGCCACCACTTACATGAATCACTCTGGTGAAGGCTTGGGTCAATATTGTCGTTACCATCGCATGGCGCCTGCGGCTGTTTTGGTGGCTTACGATGATTTGGATTTGCCTGTTGGCACCGTGCGTCTCAAGTTTTCTGGCGGTGATGGCGGTCACAATGGTGTGAAGAGTGTGATCAGCCATATGCAAACCAAAGATTTTTGGCGCCTGCGTATTGGCATTGGTCGTCCCGGTGGTGGTCAGTCTGCTGTATCGGATTATGTGTTGAGTAAGCCTTCACCACAAGATCGAGAAAACATCATGCAGGCACTGCATGCGGCACAACAACATTTTGACTGTTTGCTGACAGGCGCATTTGAGACTTGGATGCAACAGGTCCATACCAAAACAGTCACCAACACAACCTCTGGGAGCACATGATGAGTTCAAGTTTGCAAATGGGCATTGTGGGCTTGCCCAACGTCGGCAAGTCAACCTTATTCAACCTTCTGACCAAAGCGGGTGCAGCCTCAGAAAATTATCCTTTTTGTACCATCGACCCCAATGTGGGTGTGGTGCCAGTCCCAGATCATCGGTTGACAGAAATTGCCCATTTGGTCCAGCCAAAGCAGACCATCCCAACGTCGATGAATTTTGTCGACATTGCAGGTTTGGTGGCGGGTGCCTCAAAGGGTGAGGGGCTGGGCAACCAATTTTTGTCCAACATCCGTGATACGCATGCCATTGCACACGTGGTGCGTTGTCATCATGACAGTGATGTCGTCCATGTGGCGGGACGCGTCGATCCCGTTGCCGATTGTCAGACCATCCAGACCGAGTTGGCGCTTGCCGATCTTGAATCGGTAGAGCGTGCACAACTCAAGGCAACCAAATTGGCCAAATCGGGCGACAAAGAAGCCAAGCAAAGCATGGCCGATTGCACAGAACTGCTTGAACATCTGAGCCATGGTATGGCATTACGTTTGGTCACCTTGTCCGAGTCGGCCTTGGCTTTGGCACATCGCTTGCGTTTGTTGACCATCAAGCCGATGCTTTACATTGCCAACGTTTCGGAAAACAAAGAAGACTCTCTGCTGCAGTTGAATGCTTTGCAGCAACACGCCATGTCAGAACAAGATACATTGGTGATTCCAGTTTGTGCCAAGATTGAAGAAGAAATTGCAGCATTGTCGGAAGCAGATGTGCGTCTTTTTTTGGAAGAATTGGGTTGGGATGAGCCAGGTTTGAATCGCATCATACGTGCCAGTTATGCGCTGCTTGGGCTCCAAACTTTTTTCACAGCAGGGCCGCAAGAGGTGCGTGCTTGGACCTATCAAAAAGGTGCCAGTGCCGTTGAGGCAGCAGGGGTCATCCATACCGATTTCATCAAACATTTCATTCGTGCTGAAATCATGGCGTATCAAGATTTCATTGCACATCAGGGTGAAGCAGGTGCCAAAGCAGCGGGCGTATGGCGTCTAGAGGGTAAAGATTATGTGGTCGCCGATGGTGACATCATTTATTTTCGAACCAGTGCTTGAGCATCATCCATACTTCATGCCGATGGTATGATTGCATGCAGTATTTTGAGGTCAGTCACCTGTTCGCGCAACCTTGTCAGATCTTTTGGTGTGTTGATGTTGATGTGCCAGCCTCGATACAGTTGCGCTTGAATGGTGTGTCCTGCATCAATCGCCCGTTGCAACAGTGTGCCCAGTCCGATGGAGTGAGGGGCCTGTGTGTTGAAAAATGCTGGCCGAAACACCCCAATGCTGGCATAAGTATGACTGGGGTGTTTCGATGAGGGAGCGATCAGCTGGCCCCTCGCCATATGAAAATCACCTTGTGAATGTGTGTTGGCATTGGGCTTGAGCACGATGTGCCCCAGAGCATCTGATGCCAACGAAAGTTTGTGTAAAGGAAATTGATGCACGGTGTCGGCACTGATCACAAAAAATGGTTGATCGCCCAGCAAAGGCAAGGCATGGATGATGCCCCCCCCGGTTTTCCATGTGCCAACGGTTTCTTGTGAGCACGAGATGGACAGTTGTTGACCATCGTATTGTGCAATGGCTTCAAGCATTTGTTCGGCATGGTGGGCGATGTTGATGACCACACGTCGCACTCCAGCACGCTCCAGTTGTTGTAAGTGCCATGCCAAAAGCGTTGTATTGCCAACACGCAAAAGTGGTTTGGGGGTGGTGTCGGTCAAACACCCCATGCGTTGGCCCATACCTGCTGCCAAAAGCATTGCCGTTTCAATCATGATGCTGTCCCGTATGTGTGGCCACGGCAGCTTCCGGAGCGCGTGTGTGCAGCAATGTGGTGAGATCTGCCAGTGCTGGACACGTTTGCAAAAGGCTGTGAAGGTGACGATGGGTCAATATGAGGTCATTGAGGAAAGCTGTTTTGTGATCGCGAAGCCCCAACCTTGCAAAAATACCCAGAATTTTAAGTAGGCGCTGGATGGCGCTGTGTTGACACCAGGTGATGTAAGCTTCCCAGCCGATCTGACTGGGGATGAGACCATGTGCTTGCAGCGATTGAAAATGGGTTGCCAAGCAGTTTTTTTTGAAATCTGGTGGTAAATCGATGTAGCAGTCGTACACCAATGACATGATGTCATAGCTGATGGGGCCCATGACACTGTCTTGAAAGTCGATCATCACCATGGTGTTGTCATGGATCATGAGATTTCGGCTATGAAAGTCACGGTGTACAGGTACTTGGGGTTGTGCCAGCATGTTGGCAACCAAATGCTCACATCGTGTTGACCACAGTGTTTGTTCACGTGTTGTAAGAGGCTGTTGGCACAGGGCCTCACAATACCACGTCTCAAACAAACCCAGCTCCTCGCGCAAAGCCTGTGCATCATAATGCGGTAAAACAGGGGTGAGCGTTGTGGCGGTTTGCAATTGTTGCAAAACAGCCAAGGCCAATTGGTAAGAGACATGGCAAGGTTTGGTGCCGTTCTGGCATTGGGTATAAAGGGTGGTGTCACCCAAATCGGTTTGGACAATATAGCCGTTTTGATGGTCCACCATCCATATCCTAGGGATGGGCAGGTCGGCCGCGGAAAAGTGTTCGGCACACGTGATGAAGGATGCCATGTCCATTTTGGCAGAGCCATAATCTGCCAAGACCAAGTGATGATCGTCGATGGAAAAACGATGGTAGGTGCGTGTGCCTGCATCGCCTTTCAGGGGTGCCAGTGTGACAGGGTCGATGTGCTGTTTCAGTGTTGAAAAATGCGCAGGTGATGCGAGATCTGAATCAGAAATACGCGGCATGGCATGGTCCTTTCAGTGAGATTGTGCATCCTTCAGCGCGATGGGCTTTGGGCCCATGTTGGCACCAAACGTTTCATGTGTTAAAACCGAAAGCATCATAACATGGTTGGACCTTGATCTCAATTTTTGTATTGTATGCCGTCACAGGCCTGTCGTTTGAGGGCTTTGGCCATGCGCCAATTCATGGCAGAGCATCCACAATGGAGGTCTGGTGGGGCAGCGTGGCCAAAACCCACGTGTTGGCTTGCTTTCAAAGCCAACACATGTCAAGCTAGGGACCATTCCGCCACGTTTTTGGTTGTTGCATGGACCCTCGCACACCCCATCTGTCATCGATATGGCTGCGATTTGTCATCGTGGTGTTGTTTTCGGTTGTGGCTGGTCATGCAGCCATGTTGCCCGATCCCAGTCTTTTGCCTGCTTGTACAATGGGAGAGATGCTGCCCACCTCAAACATGCCAAACGTGCCCTTTCTAAAATTGCAGACCCAAGCTTTAGACTTACAGTTTGGCCAGTCACATCGGGCATGTATGTCTGGTCGGGCTAGAATTTTTTGGCATCAAAATCAAATTGAAACCCAGCACATGTGTTTGGAGCGCTCAGATGTCGGTCGCATGCGTCGCATCAAAGCCAGTCGGGGTTTGGTGCTGAAAGCGCCAAATTTGTTGGTGCGTGGTGACACCATGACTTTGATACACCGTGATCCAGAACATGTCCGGATGCATGTTGAGGGTGCACGTGTTGCTTTCAAAAGTCAAAATCATCCACCCATTTGGCATGCCAAAGCCGCTGTGTTTCAGATGCAGGGGCAAAGCATATGGACCTTGCTGGATGCGACGTTGTCAACCTGTGCATGGCCCAAGCCTGCTTGGGCATTGAAATCGGCACAAGTGTTGGTGAACACACATCGTTGCGAAATGACGCTTGTGCATCCTTATTGGTCACTGGGATCATGGGCGCGTTTTCCCATGCCCACCATGCATTTGCCGATTGGCACGAAAGGCCATAATGGGCTGCTGACACCCATCATCAAAACCAGTGATTACATGGGATTTCAGTTGCAAGTGCCTTGGTATTTCAAATGGGCACCGCAGCAAGATTTTAAATGGTTTTTGGGTGGTACGGTCAAAACGGGTGCCAGTTTGGGTGCACATTTTCGGTGGTTGACGCGATGGGGCTTGTTTCAATGGCGTGGTTTTCATGTGTTTCATGATCGTGCTTGGGCAAATTACAAAAACAATTTGTGGCAAACATGGTCCAGCATCGCCACCCCTGCACAAATTTCAGCACTCAATGCGGTCAAATCAAAACGCAGCGCATGGCGCTTTTTGTATGACTCTGCCGTCACCATGCCATGGCAGATCCATGTCGATTGGCGCTGGTGGTCAGACGATTACATCGTGCCACATTATCATCCTGTGGGCATTGAAAGCAATGACTTACGTATCAACCGGACGGTCACATTGTCCCGTACCTTTCGTCGTTGGCAAGCCAATGTGCAGTGGGTGGATCCCGTGACATTGTCGTTACTCGATTATCCTGTCAGTCCACCCGTGTATGCATGGAAGCCACGTGTGACTTTGTTGGGGGCATGGCCGTCAAGTCAACATGGCTGGTTTTCTTGGTTTGTTGAGGCCACACAATTCAAACTCAAAGATCCACCTGCTGGAGACATGCGAATCAGAGATGCCACGCGTCTTGTCTTAAAACCCAAGTGGACTTGGCAGCATGACCTGGCCCATGGCCAAATGATCCTCAATGCAGGCATTCATGGTGTCATGACCGCCCACAGTGGGCAGCAAAACAGCATGGCTGTACCATGGCTGACCCTCCACCAACAATGGTGGTTGCCAGTGTCTTGGGGTGGGGCATTTGGCCCACCGAATTCTGGCAAAAACCGATGGTCCTGGACCATGATGCCGGCGCTGATGTTTCACGTGGCACCTCATGTGGCACAAAGCAAATTGCCACTGTTGGACACATCCGATGTTGGGCTTGACATGTTGTCGATGTCCGACGACCGACGATTTCTTGGTCAAGACCGTTATGGCGATGCACATGATATGACGCTGTCGTGGACCAACCGTTGGCAACACAACCGCACCACCACATCATGGAAAGTGGCGCGTCGCTTGATGTTGCGGCCACAACACATTTGTTTGACACCCACGTGCAACACAAGCCAGCCCATTGCCCTCAAGCATCTGACCTACATGCGTTTTCAAAGTGATGTGTCACCAGGATTCTCATGGATGACCAGTGGCTATATGGCCGATGGGTCGCATCGGTGGCCCTGGTATTCGGGTGATGTGCGATGGACAGGGCATCGGAATCGTGTCTTGTTGGGCTATCGGCATCAACGTATTTTATCCGGGACCTCGGTCAAAGGTGAAGCATGGTGGGTGGCCAAATTGCGCCATCGTTGGCCCAACCATTGGTGGTTGCATGCAGGCATGGCAGTGATTGACCCCAATGAAAAAAACGACCGCTATGTCCATCTTGGCGTTGGGCAGCAAAGCTGCTGTTGGTCGTGGTCTGTGGATTGGACATCTTTTTTGCGTCGCTCGGAGCAGCTTTCTTTGAAATCGCGTGACACACGCTTGGGCTTTAAGATCTCTTTGACAGGGATCGGAAGTGTTGGTAAAGTATAGCTTTATTTCCAAGTTGAAAGGGTTGCGTATGTTGTTTGCTTCAAATCGATGGGCCGCCTTGTGTGTGGCGTTGAGTATGGTTTGGTCCGCGCAAACGCTGGCCAAATTTCAGCCAGTGATGGGCATGGCTGCTGTGGTGGGCGATGTCATCATCACCACATCGATGTTGGATGCCGCCATGCATGATCAAGCCATCGCCACCGGCGACAAGCACGCGCCAACTTTTGAGGCCCGTCAACGTGTTTTGGCAGCGCTGATCGATCGTCAATTGTTGCTCACAGAAGCGGCACATCGTCAGATGACGGTGCAGAAGTCTGACATCGATCGTGCCATTGGAATACTGGCCACACGCCAGCACATGTCGGTCTCACAGTTCAAGAAATTTGTGGTCAAACGTGGTGGCACGATGGCAACGTTGCGCCACAAAGTACGTGACCAGATTTTGATTGAGCGTGTGCAACCTGCGTTGTTGTCTGAGGATGACCGGCCAAATCGCAAGGCTGTGCACAATTGGTGGCTGGCGCATCGATTTGATGGGGTGGCCTTGCAGCTGGTTGATTGGCATTTGCCCAGCAATGCCATGCCCATAAAAGCCGCAAAGACCACAGCCCAGTCTTGGGCCAACATGTTGCGCGAAGCGGGCACCGAGACACCTGCTTCTTTGCCTGGCATTGTCAAGCAAAGCATGCCCATGATGGCATGGCGTGATTTGCCAGATGCTTTTGTTTCGGCCATACAAAAACAACCACGCCATACGGTGTTGGGCCCGATTCAAACGCAAAATGGTCAGCACATCCTCCAGATCATCAAGCGTCAGGGGCATCCTTTGTCTTTGTCTCGTGCACAGATGATCTTATTTCAGCAAACATTGACGCAACAGATGCCAAAGATCATGGCACGTTTGCGTCAACAGACCTACATCCAGAAGTTTGATGGCTGATTTTTCGCATCACAAACATTTTGGCCAACATTTTTTACATGATCCTGTGGTGCTGCAGCGTATTGTTGCAGCCATTGCGCCTCAGTCCAATGATCCCATCATTGAGATTGGGCCTGGCCTTGGGGCGCTGACTGATGTGCTGCTCCCACGCGTGGCAGCAATGGACGCCATAGAAATTGATCCACGTTGTGTGGCAGCGTTGCAAGACAAGCACGATGCAGCAAGATTGCGTTTGCATCATCAGGATGTTTTGAACTTCGACTTCAGCCAAACAGAGCGTCGATGGCGCATTGTGGGTAATTTACCCTACAACATTTCAACGCCTCTGATTTTTCATTGTTTGGCGGCTGCGCCAAATGTGCAAGACATGCATGTCATGGTTCAAAAAGAAGTGGCAGAGCGTATGGTGGCCACACCACATCAAAAGACTTATGGACGCTTGTCGGTCATGGTACAGCATGCCTGTGATGTGGAAATTTTGTTTCATGTGTCGCCACGTGCTTTTCAACCCCCACCGCAGGTGATGTCGTCTGTCTGTCGTTTGTTGCCCAAGTCTGATGTTTTGGTCGGGCAAGCACAGCGGTGGTTTGCTGAAATTGTGCGGGTTGCTTTCATGCATCGACGCAAACAATTGGGGCACACGTTGAAACGTTGGTGGACCAAAGATGCATTGCAAGCCTTAGGCATTGATCCAACTTGGCGACCTGAGAATTTAACACCAGAAGATTTTGTCCGTTTGACAGAAGATCGGTGCCAACGTCATCGATCGAAGCGGGCTTGAGGGCCACCGATGCTGTATGCATCAAGGCATGATGTTGTCACCGCATAATGTCCTGATGTTAATGATGATTTTTCTTGCGCCACCCATTGATTTTTTGTATGATTGCTCATTCATTTGTTTTTTGTATGTGCTGGTTTGGAGTGCCTATGGAAAATGTGACCCGCAATGCCACACCGTTTGTGACGGAAGATCATTTGATTTCCGATGCACATGGCTTGTATGCAGGCAAACACTATTTGTTGGATTTATACGATTGTGCCCACTTGGATTCGGTGACACAACTCGAGCGCATCATGCGGGCAGCGGTCGATGCTGCTGGGGCAACCTTATTGCACATCCATTTGCATCACTTTGGGCCGGGTTGTGGTGTCTCGGGTGTGGCCGTTTTGGCCGAATCCCACATTTCTGTGCACACTTGGCCTGAGCGCGGTTTTGCAGCATTTGACATTTTCATGTGTGGCTTGGCCAAGCCTGAGGCGGCCGTGCAAGTCATTCAAACAGAACTGAAGGCCAAACGGGTTCAGTCGCATTTGGGACGAAGGGGAGATCAAATTCAATGAACAAGTTCACAGAAACGTTGCATCAAGGCTTTGCGGCCACCTATCAGGTCGACGAAGTGTTGTACGAACAAAAAACCGAACACCAGCATTTGCTCATTTTTAAAAACAACCTCTATGGTCGCATCATGGCGTTGGACGGCATTGTACAAACCACCGAGAAAGATGAATTCATTTATCATGAAATGTTTGTGCATGTGCCGATGTTGTTGCATCCCAACCCCAAGCACATCTTGATTGTGGGTGGTGGTGATGGTGGCATCTTGCGTGAGGTCTGTAAATATCCAGACGTGGCATCGATCACCATGGTTGAAATTGATCCTGCCGTGGTCAATTTGGCCAAAACACATCTCCCCAATCATTCTGCTGGTGCATTTGAGGATCCACGTTTACGTTTGGTTTTTGCCGATGGCTTGGATTTCATCACCACATGCCAGGAGACATTTGATGTGATTTTGAGCGATTCGACAGATCCCATCGGGCCTGGTGCTGCTTTGTTTGCCGAGACGTTTTACGCGCATGCTTCGCGTTGTTTGTCTGCATACGGTTTGTTGGTCACCCAAAATGGTGTCAGTTTCATGCAAACCGATGAACTGGTCACCACACAACAACGCATGCAGCCACATTTTGCTGCGGTCAAATTCTTTCAGTCCGATGTGCCAACCTATGTTGGGGGCAACATGAACCATGCATGGGGCCAAAAAGCCGCATCGCAGCCCATCACCTTTGCACAGGCTGCCCAACGTTTTGCAGAGTATGACATGGCCTGCCGCCATTTTCATCCAGACATGCTACAAAGCGCTTTTTGTCTGCCACAGTACTTACGCACAGTTTTATCCACAAGCACATCCAAGGAGGCATGTTCATGACCACAGCAACCATGATGCCCAAAGCCCAGCACGCTTCAGCCACCCCACACACCATACCTTGGGGCACTTCTGTTTCGATTGATTGTTATCAATGTGACCCTGAATGGATTCGGTGTCCTGAACGCGTCAAAGCGTTCACCAAAGCGCTCGTCGATCTCATTGAGATGAAGGCCTTTGGTCCTTGCCACGTTGTGCATTTTGGTGAAGATGAACGTGTGGCGGGACTGTCGATGTTTCAGTTGATTGAGACATCCTGTATTTCTGCACATTTTGCCAATGCCACCAACACGGCTTACATCGATGTGTTCAGCTGTAAACCCTTTGATGCTGAGCTTGCCGCTGAATTTTGTGTCAAGTACTTCAAAGCGGATCGTTCTGTGGTCAAGGCAAACAAACGGTGGTGAACCCGTCTGTATTTGCCTTTGTTGGCAAATGACCTTACTATAAACATGATCCTTTCTGGAGTGGAACATGGCAGATGCCGCGGTACAAAAAAACAATATGTTGGTCAATTTGCTCAAACCTGCTGGCATCTCTGATGCGGTCATCGGGTGGATGCAACAGGCCCCCTGGGATGCATGCTGCCAAGACAGCCCCCATCAACACCTCAACTATGCCGATTACGGCATGCCCATCGATGGCGATCGGATGTCGTATACGCCCATTGAAATGGGACAGTTGCTGGATGCCCTTCAGCTTAAAAGTACCGACACCGTTCTGGAAATTGGTTCATCCGGCATGCGCCTTACCACCATATTGGCCAAAGTGTGTTGCTCGGTCATGACCGTCGAAATGAGCCGTGCTGTGCACGATCGCGATGCGGCCCTGTGCACACAACTGGATCTCCGCAATGTGCAATGCAGCATGGGCGATGCCACCACCGGCTGGGGTGAAACCACCTACAGTGTCGTCTTGATCAACGGTGCTGTGCCTTATGTCAACAAGGGCTTGATGGATGCCGTTGCGTGTCATGGTCGGTTGTTTCTGGCCTTGGGGGCGTCCCGCCTCAAACTTGGCACATTGATGCAACACCATGCAGACGACAGTTGGCACACGCAACACATCTTTGAGACCGAGCAGGCCCCCATACCCTCAAACCATTACACACCAACATTTCAATTTTGATTTTCTGGGAGGCATGGATGCATCGTTTACGCCCCATTCATGGTTGTTTGGTTTTGATGATGGCACACGCCCATGCGGCCACCATGACCTTGGATCGTGCGGTCCAGTTGGCGTTGAAGCATGATCCCACCTATCTCAGTGTGTGCCACGATGCCGAGGCAGCCCATTGGGGCGTACGGATGGCACAAGCAGATTGGGGACCCAGTTTACAGTTTTTGGGCCAACATGCACATGTGCATCAAACGCACCAGGGCGGTCACGGTCAGACCCATCAATATGGCTTATATTTGGATCAAAAATTGTTTGATTTGCCATCGTGGCACCATCTGGCACAGGCGCGTCTGGCCGATCAACAGGCCATGCTGACCAAGGCGTTGGCCAAACAACAAACCATGCACCGTGCGGCGTCGCTCTATTTCAATGTCATGACCGCCTTTGCAGAAGAAGATGCCGCACGCACTTATGCCAAAGCTTTGTATCGTCAATACCAACAGATCAAACAGCGTCACGCGGTTGGTATGGTGGCAAGACCAGATCTGTTGCACGCACGTGCACAATACTTGACCCAAAAGGCCACCGTCAGTCACCAACATGCCCAAGTGCAACATGCCATACAAGCCTTGTATGGTGTCACAGGTCAACAAACCCAATCGTTCAAAACATTGGGTGGCAAGTTGCCCATGCCACACCCCAATCCAGGTCGACCAGATGCGTGGTCCACCATGGCGCTGCATCACAATCTTGCTTTGATGGTTGCTGGTAAGGCTGTGGCATCCGCCGATGCCCTGTTGGCGGCAGGACGCAGTGGCCATGCACCAACATTGGCATTGCAAGCCAGCCATGTACGCAGTCGACCCTGGTTGCCAGGTGCCACAGGCACCACAACCTCTGTCCATCAAATCGTTTTAAAAATGACATGGGCTTGGTACACCAGTGGCAAAATTGCTGCAACGGTCCAACAATTGCGTCAATATGCAGCCATGGCCCGAGATGCACAAGTCAAAGCCAGACGCGCCGCCCAAACACAAGCACGCAATGGCTATGTTGATGTCGTTGCCGCCATACAACAAGTCAAAGCCACGTATCAAGCTTTGCTGGCCAGTAAAGCCGCAGCCAGCGCCATGCAAGATGGCTATCGTGTCGGTACCCAAACCTTGACCGATGTGCTGCGCAGCCTTGCCAACACCGATGCAGCCCGACGCCAATACACCACAGCACGGTATCAATACCTACAACGTGTGTTGACATTGAAGTTGGCCGTGGGTGCCTTGCAGACAAAAGACATACAACACATGGCACAGCATTTCACCCAGAAGCGCCGCTGTAAGCATTTTTAGACAGTTTTTCAAATATCGAGAACGCTTAAGCAACGTCTCATTGCGTGCTCTATCGACTGCATTAAATGGGCTGCTTTGATCTTCTAAAGGGAGCACGAAGTCCTCAAATCGTTGGAGTTTTCACATGGGCGTTTTACGCGCTCTTTGATGAATGCCGGATGGTTGGGGATGGATGATGTGTTTCAAAAACAAGAACAATTTAAGCAACACAGATTTGGGGTTTTGATTGGCATGGCAATCATCACGGCATTTTGAAATGATGGCATCAGTCAGCGAGTTCAAGCCCAGTGATGAAGGATGATGCCCCATAGAAGCAAGAAACGTGATGAAAGTGATTGCCATTGTGAGCCAGACAACACATGGCACGGCATTGCATCCAAAACCACCGCCGTAAGCAATGATGCAGTTGGCAAAATGTCAGGCAAAAAAAACCCAGGCAAGCCTGGGTTTTTTTGGATGAGTGGGTGTTATGATGATGCCCGGACATACATTTGCTGGCCTGAGCTGACATTTGCTCGATCATGATCTCCTTGTTCTTCGGCTTTTTTATCATCTATTGAGCCATTGCTAGCATCAGAAACAACTGGGTTATCAGTAGTAGCTGGAACAGCAGCGCTGTTTACATTTTCAGAGCGTAAAGAGTCTACATCAGAATCATCTGTTGGGTTAGTGACAACTTTGCTACCGCCGAACAAAGTTAATTGAAAATCATTGGTGATGTAGTCATTGCCAACAACGAACACAGCCAGAGCAATCAAAGCGACAGGGATGCTGGAGAAATAAACAGCTGCGAACATCAATCCTACTGTGCCAAAGCTTCTTATGCCGTCTTTGGCAAATTGTGCCATTGTGAAATCTGATGTTTTGGCTGGCCAAAAAGTGAAAGTCAGTGCAGCACATGCGCCCATGAACATCATTTCAAGCGAAACAACGCTCAAAGAAGCCATCCAAGGGGTGAAAGACAATGCGATCAAGCTGAACAAGACGATGGCAGCGGCCCCAGTGATGTTACGGTTCACGGTTGCACGTGTTGCCAAACCAGTGATTGAAAAAGCAACATGTGAAGCAAAAGTCACCGCAGTTTCAGCCAGGGCAAGCACAGCACCCACAAAGGCGAGCAATGATAGACCGACAACTTTGCTCCATTTTAAGCATTTGGCACCAAAGCCAACTTTTGTAGCATCAGTTTCTGCTTTATCATCCTCTCGTTCTTGAATAAATCCCTGGCCTTGGGCAGTGTTTTCGGATGCTGCTTCGTAAGCCTCAGTAAAAAGTACTTTGATTTGCGTGAACAAATTCAATGAAGTGATGAATGCATTTTGTGAGAAATGGAAGTATTTATTGTCATCTGATTTTGTTTTCACTGCACCGGTCCAGCCAGCA
>CBFIDA010000015.1:0-22400 GCA_965661085.1 Candidatus Comchoanobacterales bacterium
AGGCAGATCGAGTGGGTTGGCGTGGCCTTCAGCCAAAATGGCATCGATGGCGCTGGCATCGGGAACGGTGTGTTGCCAGATGGGCGCATGGTCTTTGCTGATGATGGCAGAGGTGATGCCAGTTTTCAGATCGGGATGTTTCAAACAGGCCCATGACATGCAGTATTCGACGTTGAGGCAGGTTGCCAGGCTTTGATCGCGGCAGTGCCTGAGGCCGGCCAAGGTCAAGGCCAAACTGTGGGGCGAGCGTTGCTGGAGTTGCTGATGGGTGCTGCGATGCCATGGTGTGTCTTGTTGGGCCAAATGCGCCATGATGTCCCCGACAGTGTTGTATTGAAAGGCATCGTCGATCTTGCTACGCCATTCAGGCAACTGGCCTTTTGGAAAGGTTGCTTCTGGGTTGTTGGCGAACAGAGTCTTGAGGTCGGTGTCGATGTCGGTGTTGCATTCGATCAGTGTTTTGAGCAGTGCATCGCGCTTGGCCATCGGCCAAATGTGATCGATGACACCACAATACAGTGCATCGGCCATGTTGATGCGATGCCCAGTCAGAGCCAAAAACGTACCAATTTCACCTGGACATTGGTTGAAAAAATGCATGGCGCCCACATCGGGGACAAAACCGATGCTGGTTTCAGGCATGGCCCATTGACAGGCTGGGTCAGCAATGCGGTGTGTGGCATGCGCCATCATGCCCACCCCGCCGCCAAAGGTGAAGCCATGGCCATACACCAGCAAAGGGATAGGGTAAGCGTGCAATTGGTGGACCAGTCGATACTGATGGCGCAAAAAATCTTTTTTACCCCCTGGTTGTTGTTTGGTGTCGATCACATGCAGCAGTGTTTTGAGATCACCGCCTGCACAGAAAGCGCGCGGTCCCTCGCCATAAATCAAGACTGCTTTCACATGACCTTGCGTTTGCCATTGTTGTAAAGCGTACTCGAGTTTCTGACTCATGTGCATGTTGATGGCGTTGAGCGCGTGCGGCCGATTGAGCACCAATTCGCCGATGTGACCCAAATGGCCTTGGTGTGTGTATGCAAAGATTTCAGGCGTCATGCATGCACCCCAAAGACTTGGCCTGGTACCGCATCCAACAGTTTTTTGGTATAAGCTTGTTGGGGTTGCGTCAAAACATCCTGCGTGGTGCCATGCTCGATCAAGCGGCCATGTTGCATCACCGACACAGTGTGTGCCATTTGGCTGACCACTACAAAATCGTGCGTGATGAGCAGATAGCTGATGTCGAATTGTTTTTGAATGTCTTGCAGCAGCTGGATGATCTGGGTCTGAATCGACACGTCCAACGCACTGGTGGGCTCATCCAGGATCAGAATTTTGGGTTTGAGGACCAGGGCGCGTGCGATGCACAGACGTTGGCGTTCACCGCCTGAAAATTGATGTGGGTGGCGCTCCAGTGCGTCGGCAGGCAATTCGACTGCTTGGAGGCAATCGAGCAATGTTTGTCGAATGGCTTGATGATTGGGTTGTTCCCATGGGCGGCGTCGGGCATGCAACCCTTCGGCCAGCATATCCATGATGCGCATGCGGGGATTCATCGACGCGTAGGGGTTTTGAAACACCATGCCAACGTCATGAAGGTGGTGGCAGTCGGGATGCCAAGTCAAATTGCCACGTTGATGCGGCGTCAAGCCCGCCAAGGTTTTGGCAAAGGTGGTTTTGCCTGAGCCGGATTCTCCCACCAAGGCCATGGTTTTACCTTGGGTCAACGTCATCGACAGTGCCTGGACCGCATGTGTTTTTTGTTTGGGACCAAAGCCACCCCAAGTACGGGGGCCATTGAATGTGACGTGGATGTTGTCGGCTTTAAGCAGCGGCTGACTGTCTGTGGCATCTTGCCTGGGGGGGTGAGGTAGGGCTGCTTGCAGCAGGGATTGGCTATAAGCATGTTGTGGCTGTTTGAAGAAGCGTTGGGTGTCGGCATATTCAATCATCTGTCCGCCCTTCAGGACCAGGACCTGATCGGCCATTTCTTTGACCAGCAATAAGTCATGGGTGATGAACAAGATGCTCATGTGATATGTTTTTTGGAGTTTTTTGAGCAAGGCCAGCAGTTGTGCTTGGACAGTGACATCAAGGGCGGTCGTTGGTTCATCGGCTATCAGTAGGCTGGGTTGTGTGGACAGTGCGGTGGCAATCAAAACCCGTTGCAACATGCCGCCAGACAGTTGATGTGGGTAGCTTTTGAAGCAGCTGATGGGGTCTTGAATGCCCACTTCATCCAGTAAGGTTAGTGCACGATTTCGGCGCATCGAGCGCCGATGCGTACGATGTTGGCGCATGTTTTCGGTCATTTGTTGTCCAATGGTCACCACCGGATTGAGTGCGGTGAGCGCGTCTTGAAAAATCATGCCCATGTGCCGACCGCGTATGTGACACATGTGGGCCTCAGGTTGGGACAGGAGTGATGTGCCATTGAGCGTGATGGTGGTGTCTGGTGCCACCTGTGCCATGTGTGGTAGACATTGGATGATGGCTTGGGCAATCATCGATTTTCCTGCACCGGATTCGCCGACCAGTGCTAAGGTTTGGCCTTGGTGCAGCTGAAAGTTGATGCCTTTGACGACAGGCTTAAGGCATTGACGATTGGGCAGCGCAACAGAGAGATTGTTGACCTCCAAACAGAGGGTATGCTTGGTTTGCGTTGGCATGATCACAGTCCTTTGTCTTTCCAAGATTACTCTAGCAATGGTCTTGTGGTAATGCACGGATTTTTTGACAGCATGCTTGGTTTGACATGCGCAATGCATGGTGATTTTGATCCTGCATCACCTGTATGGATCGTCACCAGGGCTCAGCAACCCATGCAGCCACATCGGATGCCTTATTGGCGCATCTGGGTGCGCCATCATCGGCGATTTCAACCCCAATGATGATGCATCAATGAGGTGCTATCGGTTGCATCTATTTTTTTAGATGGTGTTGTTGCGTCATGAAATCCCTATCCAACTTCTTGTCTTGGGTTTACATGTTGTAAAAAAACAATTGACTTCGACATCTTGGCTACATACAATCTGTGAAGATCGTTCCTTTGTTGAATATAATAAGCAACACATGCAAAAAAAAATTATCATTTTATGATGTTTAAGGGAGCTATAGAATTTAAAATGATCGGCGATTTTTCACAACGAACGACACAGATCGACAAAGATACGCATCTAGAATTACATGGTTGTGGCAGAATCAACGAACGTCATGAGCACCTGCCCTTACTTCATCTGCTGTTGCAACATTATCTGAACGGCGAGCAAAGCCAGCCGCTGCGAAAAACAGCTGTGGTTTTGGTGCATCATTTATTGACCAATTCTGCGCATTTGGTCACAGCGTTGCTCCAACTTGGCGTGCATCCCCAAAACATGGTTGTGGTGGGTAAAGCGTACTCAACATGCAATGAAGTTGTTGAATACATCCGATCCATGAACATCAATTATCGTGATAACACAATACCCAACAGCATCGGACAATACAGTGCCAGCTTTTTGTGTGACGTGCGTACGGCTTGGTCAGACCTGTTATCGACTGTGCACAGTGATGTTGATCAATACCTCATTTTGGATCATGGTGGGTATGCCTCTGCTTTGATTCCGGCACACATCGCTCACCATCACAAAGTCATCCGTATTGCAAAAACAACTTCTGGACTAATGTATTTTGAACAGCATGGATTTCAGCCCTTTCCTGTCATCGACATGGCAAGATCGGCCACCAAAATGTTGTTGGAATCACCGCTGATCGCTAACGCGGTGGTGGAGAAATCCATTACGGCACTTCCAAAAAACGCCATCGATATCAACATTGGTATTGTAGGCTATGGTGCCATCGGTCAGGCTTTGACGCATAAGCTTGCTTCGATGGGCCACCGTTGTCTGATGGTTTACGATGATGACGCAACCAAATTTTCTGGAGATAACATTGTCGAAAATGTGCTTTGTGTCGACGATCTGAAGACGCTGTTCACCGAATGTCATTATGTTTTTGGTTGCACAGGTCAAGACATCACAAAATCACACCTCGATTGCTTTACTCAATCAAAGACAGACAAATGTTTGGTCAGTTGTTCCTCGGAAGATAAAGAGTTTTTGTCATTATTGCAGCATATAGAATCCTTGAACCCATGCAAAGACAATAATATTCTGGTAGACATCCACCACCCTACAGCCTCTGGCGCAACCATTCGTATTTTATCCGGTGGTTTTCCTGTGAATTTTGATCATTCTGGTCAATCGGTGCCATCTGAGGACATCCAATTGACTCGATCGCTTACATTGGCTGCGGTC
The DNA here is from genome assembly GCA_965661085.1 of Candidatus Comchoanobacterales bacterium. Taxonomy (GTDB): domain Bacteria; phylum Pseudomonadota; class Gammaproteobacteria; order Comchoanobacterales; family Comchoanobacteraceae; genus CBFIDA01. Next base: position 4,299 of record CBFIDA010000015.1, read on the forward strand.
TTTCAAGCCATCCATTTGTTTGGGCTACAGCATGCTGCCGATCAAAAATTGATTTACACATTGGATTCTGTCTTACAGAAATTCATTGTGGATCACTGGTTGTCCTTTAAAACAGGCAGACCTTATGCCCCTGAGCTGCTGTCAAGGTTTCAAAAGAAATTGCTCAAAGATAAGTTGAAAAACAAAGCACTGGATTATACAAGTCCATTCAGTGACCGTTTTAAGGGAAATGATTAAAAATAAATTGTATCTTAATGCAGGTTGATCTTGTGTTGTCAATAATTCCATGCAAAGATGAGATTTTATTGAACATGACTTTACCGTGTATTGGAGATTCATATGAAAACAATTTTAAAGTGGTCAGGTGCAGCCTCCCGCTCTGTCTCACGTCAATTTCCGTGGGGCAGACATTCGATGGCCACATGGACATCTCAACAACCCCAGGTCAAACTTTTGAGCAGTTTGAAGCATTATGCAGATCCGAACGATTCAAAATCATGCATCAGGATGATTCAGGATGCTGAAAAAATCAACGCGTTTTTGGCTGGTGCCAATACAAAATGTCGCAATGGCTATCTGTCTAAGCAGTTTGCTTTTTGGCTGAATGCTTATGCAGTTGAGGCGCCAAATGCACTGGGCAATTTTTTGTCTGGGAATGTGACATTGAATCAACTTTGCCAAAATTTCATCCAATTTTGTTTTGCCAGAAACATTCATTTGGATGCCCAACAAACTCTAGAAGGATTTGCTGAGCACAATCGGTTGTTGGATGACACAGTTAAAAAAACACTCAACCGCATGCCGCGAAAAAAACACATCCGCATGATGGGTTATGGCTTAGACGATGGTGCATATGAGACAGAGATTGCTGACCATCTTTTGAAGCAGCAGTTGGCCGAAGAAGTCACACTTTATGGATTTGATCCTTACGCCAATCGCAGCGATAACGTGCTTTACTTGTCTCCAGAGCAATTGAGGGAGGACACACTTCCAAAATTTGATCTCGTCATTGCGCGCTGGGTACTGCATCACGTTGCATTGCATCAGAGATGGGCGGATCTCATGCGTTGTCTGGAGTGGAGATCCCCAGATTCGACGGTGATTTTGATTGAACATGGTGCATTGACACTGCCTGTGACACATCATGAAAAGCGGCTGTATCATCTGTTCAATGCGACATTCGATGTCATTGCAAACATAGGCTTGAGGCCGAAATTTTTCACTTGTACAGAACCCCATGGTCATCAATTTTTTATTGACTATCTAGAGTCCAGTGACTTTGAGGTGATGCGTGATCATCTGGCGCCTCAGTCGTCTCACCTTTATGAAATCGGTCCAGAATTTCCAAATCAAACGTTTTTTTATGCCCAAGCATCGTCAAAAGATGCGGAGGCATCGGTCAATCAACGCCCATGATGCAGCGCTCTCAAGCATCTGACGCATGTTTTGTGTTGCTCGTCGTCCAGGCGTTGGGTCTAAAAGCATGATGGGCTGCATCTTTCAGTCGAGATGAAACCGTTTGGATTTACATCTTGGGTTGGGCTGTTTATACTAATGCAATGCATATATCATTTGGTTGTGGCGTGAGATATGGCCTTGGTGGCCGGCGCTTTGTGCTGAATGTGTTGCAAGCCGGAACACTTCATGGATTGAGACACACATGACCGATAAAAATCCAACACATATGAAAGAAATTGCTGATTTGAAGCAGCGTCTTCTTGACAAGGAGGCAGAGCTTTATCGTATACGCATCATCCTTGATGATCTGCCTGGTGACATTTATTGGAAAAACTTAGAGGGTGTCTACCAAGGCATGAACCGTCAAGGTAAGGAAAGTTTGTGTCGCATGGGTTTTCTCCAAGAAATTGACAGTTTAATTGGGAAGACCGACCACGATTTATTTGATCAAAAAACGGCAGACGAATTCAAGCACAATGACCAGGCGGTGATCCAACATAAGCGTAGGATGATCAAAGAAGAAACCGCAACGTTGCCGTCAGGACAAAAAATTGTTCAGTTGACGACCAAAAGTCCGCTGTTGGATGCATCTGGGAAAGTCATTGGCATCATTGGTACCACAGTGGACATCACAGAGTTGAAAGCAGCCAAAGAAATAGCCGAAGAAGCCAGTCGTTCAAAGTCAGAATTCATTGCCAACATGAGTCACGACATCCGTACGCCCATTACCGGTATCTTGGCCATGGCCGATCACATACTCGATACGGCAAACGCCTTGGATACACTCACACAAGAATCGAAACAATTATTGCCACAAAACAAAGACGTGCAACCCAACGACCTGCTGGCCAAGGCCTACATCAAGCAAGGTGTCGCTTTGAAAGAAATGATTGCAGGGGTGCGTCAAGACATCCCCTTATTGAGTGCGTCAACTTGTGCCTTACTGAATTTATGCAATGAAATCTTAGAGATGGTGCGTTTAGAATCTGGTCAGACAATCGAGTGCTCTGAAATCTTTGATCTCAATGTACAACTTCAACAATTGATGCATTTGTTAAGGCCTGTGGCCAAAAATAAGCAGCTGGCGTTGTCTTGTACCATTGATCCAGCAGTGCCACACCGCCTCAAAGGTGCACGTTTGCATCTCGATCGCATTTTGTTAAACATTGCCACCAATGCACTGAAGTTCACCGAGCAGGGGTTCATTCGAATCATCGTCAAATTGGCCGACGACCAACATCCTGACTGCCGTTTTAAATCGGGTGATGCCATCAACCTGATGTGCATCATTGAAGACAGTGGCATTGGCATTCCAGAGGATCAGAAGGCCCTCATCTTTGATTGTTTTTCTCGGCTCACCACATCCTATCAAGGGGTGTATGAAGGTTCTGGTTTGGGTTTATACATGGTGCAACATTATCTTGCATTGATGGGGGGGCACATCGACGTTTCAAGCACCCTCAATGAAGGCAGTTGTTTTACCATCACAGTGCCAATGTGCATCGCTGATGCAGCACCAGAAGAAGCACCCCAGGTGTCTGATCCATTGCATCAAACAGCCAGATCAGCAAGCATGCTCAAAAACACGCCGTTTCCAAAAGATGGGATGGTTGGTGATGGTGGCGGCACAGATGGCAGCTTGCCAGAGATGGTTGGTGCGCTCAGCGACCATGTCCGTTCGGTTGTGTTGCTGATTGAAGACAGCCCCATCGCTGCCTTTGCCGCCCAAAACAAATTGAAAGCGTTGCATTGTGAGGTTGACTGGGCCAAAAATGGTGTTCAAGGTCTACAGATGGCCCAAGATAAACTTTACGATTGTATTTTTATAGACATTGGTCTGCCCGATGCCAGTGGGCCAGAAATCACTCAAAAAATAAGAGCGCTGGTTGATGCACAACATGCTTCTGTCCCAATTGTTGCAATCACTGGTCATGCCACCGATGCACATCGGCGGCAAGTCTGCCTTGATTCTGGGATGCAAGCGGTTTTGGCCAAACCAACCCGGGATTCAGAACTCAGAGCCGCCCTTGAGCAGTACGTTTGGCGGAAAAATCAGGTGACATGATCAACACGATAGGGGTGTTGGTTTTTGGTGATCATGTGCGCGTCAACAACATTCGCCAACAGCCTGCATCGACCTTGCCGTTCTGACAGTGATGCAGCCGGTGTTCAGGCAGCATCATCCAGGTTGCCAAACATCTGGCATTGGTGGGTTCAGGTTTGGGCGGGTGTCCTTTTCAGAACCACATGGAGGGCACGTCGTTTGCCAACCTGGATCAATCTGGAGGTGTTGTCGGCCGATATGGGCACATTCTGTGTCACAGAATCACCATCGACCTTGACTGCCTTTTGTTTCAGCATGCGATGGGCATCAGAAGTGCTTTGTACCAGGCCAACATCACGCATCACATTGGCAAGGGGCATGGTGGCATCGGCAATCACCAATGTTTTGGTGGGTAAATCCTCGGGGAGCAGACCTTTGGCAAATCGAGCATGGAATTGTGCCTCGGCTTGATCGGCACATGCGCTGCTGTGGAAGCGTGTGACAATTTCTTTGGCCAAAATAACTTTCACGTCTCGTGGATTTTTGCCTGCGGCAACGGCCTGTTTGAGCGCGTCTGTTTCAGAGGGCGTTGCCGTGCTGAGCAGATCCATATAGCGCCACATCAGAGTGTCGCTGATGGACATGATTTTACCAAACATGTCTGTGGATGTGTCAGTCAAATCGATGGTGTTGCCAACCGATTTGGACATTTTCTTGACCCCATCAAGGCCTTCCAGCAATGGCAAGGTGATGATGGTTTGTTGGGGCTGCCCATATGCTTTTTGCATGGTGCGACCCATCAATAAGTTGAAAGTTTGGTCGGTGCCGCCCAGCTCAATGTCTGCTTTCAGTTGTACAGAATCGTAACCCTGGAGAATGGGGTATAAAAACTCATGGATGGCAATCGGTTGTGCGGTCTTGTAGCGTTTGCTGAAGTCATCGCGCTCGAGCATCCGCGCCACCGTATGCTGCCCTGCCAAGGCAATCAAATCGGCGGCCGACAATGAGTCCATCCAAGCACTGTTGAAAACCACTTTGGTTTTTTGAGGATCCAAGATTTTGAACACTTGCTCGGTGTAGGTTTGGGCATTGGCCATCACAGCATCTTTGGTCAAGGGTGGGCGTGTGCTGTTTTTGCCGGTTGGATCACCAATTTGTGCGGTGAAATCACCGATCAAAAAGCAGACGTGGTGGCCCAAATCTTGAAAAGTCTTCAGTTTCATGAGCAGCACAGTATGGCCAAGATGCAAATTGACTGCTGTCGGGTCAAAACCGGCTTTGACCACCAACGGCCGATTCAGAGCCAATTTTTCTTGCAGTGCGGTTTCTGGTGTGATGGTTTCTATGCCACGGACAATGGCGTTGTAAGCATCTTGTGATTGCATCTGTGGGCTCCGGCAGCATATCAAGCAGCATTTTACCGAGATCCCTAACAACAAACAAGAGGCACAAATCCAAGTCCGTTGCAAGGCACATTTAGGGGTTGACAGCAATCTCAGAACTTCATATGATCGGAAATGAGCACGACATGCTTGCTGTTGTTTGAATGGTGAGCATTACTTTTTGACAAGGAGTTTCATCATGAAATTACAACTTAAACTGATCTCTGCTGCTGTCATGGCATCCGTGATCTCTTCTTCTATGATGGCCGCCTACGGCCCAGCCCCAGCTTCTTACAGCAAAAAACCATGCCCATGGACAGTATCTTTGGGATATGGCCAGTCTTTTGACATGGACAAAGGTTCTTACTCTGTAGAGACTGCGACAGCAACAGACACTTACAGCAGTCCTGCGAATGTACGCAGCGTCAAACTTGACGATCTCAAACTTTACGAAGCCGATCTGTTCCACTGCTCAGGCTTTGGTGCCGTTGTCATGGGCACAGCCAAAAAAGCCACAATGACAGGTGCAGCAATCGCGAATGGGACAGCTCCATACAACGCAGCAGTTCAAGTTGGCAAATACAGCTTCACAGCGGTCATGCTTGGTTACAAGATGAACTTGGGCAACAACATCTCTGCCCGTGTTGCCGTCGGTCAAGCCGATCAGAAGATTTCTGACATGAGCATTGCTGGTCCAGGTCTTAACACTGCCACCACAACGCCTACAACCACTGAAATCAAGCAGAACGGCAAGATGGCGGCCAACATCGAAGCCAAATACCACTTCCGCATCAACAAAAACATGACTGCGTTCATCGCTGGTGGTTACTTGAACCTCGATGACATCAACAAAACGATTGTCCAGCCTTTCCAAGCAGCTACTACTTCACCAGAAGTTTCTGCCTCTGGTGTGCGCACCATCGTCAAACAAGATGCCTCTTCTGGCTACGTCAAGTTGGGTGTGTCCTTCGTGATGTAATCTTTGTTAAAAGATTTGTTGAAAAAAACCCGCACATGTTGCGGGTTTTTTTTATGGTTGAATGCGTGCGTCCTGCACTGTAAATCGGTCAAATGGGGGTTGTTTGTCCACCATATCAAGCGTGTATGGTTTGGGTCATGCTGCAAGAAAAGTTGACAAGCATTTTGGTGCTGCATAATCTGTTTGAATGTTTGTTGTGTGTGTTGCCATTATGAGGCGCGCATATATTTTGGTAAGGCGTTTCATCATGAAATTACAACTTAAACTGATCTCTGCTGCTGTCATGGCATCCGTGATTTCTTCTTCTGTGATGGCCGCCTACGGCCCAGCCCCAGCGTCTTACAGCAAAAAACCATGCCCATGGACAGCATCTTTGGGATATGGCCAGTCTATTAATATGGACAAAGGTTCTTACGCCATTGTGGCAACACCCCAGAGTGATTCTGAGTCAGTAAGCCGTGTTGTCAAACTTGACGATCTCAAACTTTACGAAGCCGATTTGTTCCACTGCTCAGGCCTTGGTTTCGTTGTCATGGGTACAGCCAAAAAAGCCAAAATGACAGGCGAGCCAACAACGAGCCCGAATGATACAGCCATTGAGGTTGGTAAATACAGTTTCACGGCGGTCATGCTTGGTTACCAAATGAACTTGGGCAACAACATCTCTGCCCGTGTTGCCGTCGGTGAGGCCGATCAGAAAATTTCTGGCATGAGCATTGCCGGTCTGGGTGCTTCAGAAATCAAGCACAACAACAAGATGGCGGCCAACATCGAAGCCAAATATCATTTCAAAATGAACAACAACACAACGTTATTCTTGGCGGGTGGTTATTTGAATTTGGATGACATGCATGAAACCATTGATGTTGATGGGGATGGTGATGGAAATACTGATGTCCAAACCATCATCAAACAAAATGCTTCATCTGGTTATGTCAAGCTGGGTGTATCCTTTGTGATGTGATGTTGATAGGGTGATGGATGTAAGGTGAGATGTATGCAGCATGAAGATTTTGGTTTGCCGGTGTCGGTGCGCCCCATGCAACGAAAAACCGCAACATTGATCATCAAGCAGGGGTGCTTGGAGGTGCGGGTGCCACAACACTACACCGCAAATCAAGTGCAACAGATTTTGCAACAAAAGCGGCGTTGGATTCTGCGGCAGGCCAAGGCCGAGCAGCAGCGTTTGCAGTTGCAAGCACCACGACATTATCAGTCTGGCACGCTTTTGTTTTATTTGGGCGATGCCAAATCTTTGAAGTTGGCTTTGGGGCCTGCATGCATCGAGTGTCACGATGCCACTGTGCTGTTGCAAGCACCACACCAACATTTGCTTGACGACCAGGCTTACTTGAAAGCGCAATTGTATGCCTGGTTTCGGCAAGCCACATTGGATCTGGTGCAGCAGTGCTGTGCAACGTGGAGTGCGGTCATGGGGCATCGCCCAAGGCAGGTGCGTGTGCGCCGTTATCGAGCTCGGTGGGGGTGCTGTCATGCCAATGGCGATTTGACCTTTCATGATTTGTTGAGCATGGCGCCACATGCTGTGGTGACGTATGTGGTGATCCATGAATTGGCACATTTGAAGCATATGAATCATTCGCCCGCATTTTGGCAGTGGGTGGCCACCCACCAACCGGATTATCAGACCCAGGTGGCATGGTTGCGCACCCATCATTACCGTTTGGCCATTTGAGTACGGCGTTGCTGATTGGCATGGTGATCGTTGAGTGGGCCTTTACCCCCGAAAAAACCTGTGTTAGCATACAGCCACTGTTTTGATTTTGATACATTGGTATGGACAATAAGGAATCCTTCATGGCATCTTGGCCCAATCAGTGCCTGCATCGTTGTCTGCCCATTGTGCTTTTTCTGGTACCGGTGATGCTCATTCAAGCGATCGCCAAAGCGCCCCAAACACCATCTGTGACACCAAAATCCACCCCAGCTCCAGTGGCATCCACGGGACACCACCCTGGTCATTTGTGGTGGCAGATGGGGCAGCATCAACAATGGGTGGTGCGTTCAGGTGACACCATGCTCACCTTGATGCAGCGACATCACATGCCTACTCGAGAAGTGTACTCATGGTTGGCGCTCGATCCTTTGGTGCATCATGTCTTGAGTCACTTGAAGCCAGACATGGTGATCGATGTGTGCATCAAAGATCACCGTTTGTGCGTGTTGTCGTTTCCTGTCGATGCAGAACATGTGTTGATGTTGTCAAAAATGCAAGGGCATTGGCAGCACAGCATCCAAGCCATCACGCCTGAGGCGCAAGGGACCCGCATTCGTCACTTTACATTGCGCCGATCTTTTTATGCGGAAGCGCGTGCTGCAGGTTTGTCGGCGGCAACCATTGTGCAAATGCATCATGTTTTGGGCGATCGCATCAACTTCAGAAAAGATTTGCGTGTTGGCGATCATTTTGATGTGGTGTTGCGTGCCAATGCACAGCATGCGCCAACCATTGAGGCAATCAAGTACAACCACAAAGGTCATACGTTGTCTGTCATGCGTTATCGTACGGCATTGGGCCAGGTTGGTTATTATACGCAAAAAGGGCACAGCATTTTGCGTTCTTTCGATCGATATCCCATGCATTTTAAGCGCATCAGCTCACCGTTTCGTAAAAAACGCAAGCATCCCATTTTGGGGTTCTCACGCCCACACCATGGGGTGGATTTTGCTGCACCCAGTGGCACCCCCATTTTTGCCACCGCATCGGGGCAGGTCCATTTTGTTGGCCGCAAGCATGGTTATGGCAACACCGTGGTCATACGTCATGGCAGACATTACAAAACGGTGTATGCACACATGTCACGCTTTGCCAAGCACCTGCACTCGGGTTCAGTGGTGGCTCGGCATCAGTTGATTGGTTACGTTGGCATGACGGGTTTGGCAACAGGGCCGCATTGTCATTACGAATTTCGGATCAACAACACCCCGCAAGACCCACTCAAGGTCAAATTGCCAGGCGCACCTGCGTTGCATGGCAAAGACAAGGATCGTTTTCATGAAGTGTGGGCCAGCATGCAAGCAAAAATTGTTCAAGCTTGACCCGTGCCCACAAATCATCCGATGATGGGGCATGGCGCAGCATAAGGAGCGATCATGACAGACACCCCATCATTATGGCTTGGATTGATGACGGGCAGCAGTGCCGATGGTTGTGACATGGTGGTCATGGCACGCACTGCATCAGCATGTCGGTGCTTACACGCGCATCATGTCGCCATGCCAGAAGCACTCCGTACAACAGTGCTGGATTTGCTGCAGCCCGATCACAATGAGTTGCACCACGCCATGCATGCCCACCAGCACCTGGCAACCTGGATGGCAGAAGGGGTGCTGGCATTTTTGGCCGATGTTGGTTTGCGTATGGACCAAATTGCAGGTGTTGGCTTGCATGGTCAGACCATACGCCATCAACCCAACGGTCTGTGGGGCTACACCAAACAAATTGGTTGTCCCAGTCGTCTTTCGGCATTGTTGGGATGCCCAGTTGTGGCCGATTTTCGCAGTGCAGACATCGCTGTGGGTGGTCAGGGCGCCCCCTTGGCACCTTTTTTTCACGAAGCTTTTTTTGCCGCCCCCAATCGTGCAGTGCTCAACCTAGGCGGCATTGCCAATGTGACCATCTTTGGGGCGCCGTTGATCGGTTTTGACACAGGGCCCGGCAATGCGCTGCTGGATGCGTGGTGCATGCAACACCAAGGTCAACCTTTTGATCAAGGCGGACAATGGGCATCAACGGGACGTGTTGTGCCATCGTTGTTGACGCAATGGTTGACAGATCCATTTTTTTTGCAGGCTGCCCCCAAATCAACCGGGCGTGATCATTTTAATTTGTCATGGTTGGCGGGCCATTTGGTGGGCACCTCGCACAGGCCAGAAGATGTCCAAGCCACACTGGTGCAACTGACGGCACAATCGGTATCGCTTGCGCTCAATGCTTACCATCATCGGATCAACAACATGTTGCTGTGTGGCGGTGGTGTTTACAACAGTGTCTTGTTGTCGGCATTGCGTCACGCCTTGCCTTCGGTGGCGCTGACCGCCAGTGATGCTCATGGTGTGGGTGCGCGTTGGGTGGAAGCCATGGGTTTTGCATGGTTGGCGTCGGAACGCATGGCCAATCGTGCCATTGCCACGCAGTCGGTCACAGGTGCCAGTCGGCCTGTTGTGTTGGGCGGTGTGTTTCATGTGTGAGTGGCGATGGTGGTGTCAAGTCGTCTGCGCTGTTGATGGCATGCATGATGATTTTATTTTATCAGCAACCGTGTTAGCATGGGGTGTTCAAGGATTGGGGTGCGTTGTGTGCTGAATAAAATATGGCTCGGTATGATTGTGGTGTCGGTGGTGTGTGCCGTTTGCACAGGCCATGTGCCTCAGTTGGTCAATGCAGTCACCGATGGGGCCATGATGGGCTTTGAGGTTGCATTCAAACTGACCGGCATCATGGCTTTTTGGTTGGGGTTGATGAAAATTGCTGAGGAAGGTGGGTTGATCGATCGCGTCAGTCGTTGGATCAAGCCCGTGATGTTGCGATTGTTTCCAGAGGTGCCTGCAGATCATCCTGCCATGGGGGCCATGTTGTTGAACATCACCGCCAACTTTCTTGGGTTGGGCAATGCTGCCACACCCTTTGGTTTGAAGGCCATGGCATCGCTGCAAACCCTCAATCGACAGCCCGATACAGCAACCAATGCCATGTGTATGTTTTTGGCATTGAACACGTCCAGTGTCCAATTGATGCCAGTTTCAGGGATGATGTACTTGGCTTCAGGTGGTGCGCATACCCCTCAGGACATCATTGTCACCGCCATTTTGGCGACCACATGTTCGACTGCAGCAGCGATTGTGTTGGCCAAGTGTTTCCAGCGCTTGCCTCGCTATCGGATGGTTGAAGAGGTGCGCCCATGATGTCTTTCGCCGTCATGCTTTCCGATGCTTTGTTCTTATTGGTCGTGGCAGGCATCCCCATTTTTGGTCATGTTCGAAAAGTGCCAGTTTTTGATACTTTTTTGGTGGGGGCCAAAGAAGGTTTTGGGATTGTTGTGCAATTGATTCCCATCTTGGTGGGCATGCTGGTGGGCATCAGCATGTTGCGTGCCTCGGGCGCTTTCACCCTGCTGGCCCAATGGCTGGGGCCATTGTTTCATGGCATTGGCATCGATGCCGATTTGTTGCCTTTAATCATCACCCGGCCTTTTTCGGGTGCGGCATCCAATGCAGCTTTGGTCGACATCATTCATCATCATGGTGGCGATGCTTTGATCTCACACACCGCTGCAACCATGATTGGCAGCACCGAAACCACGTTCTACATCGTTGCGGTTTATTTTGCCAGCATCCAAATACGTAAATTGCGCCATGCGGTTGTGGTGGGCTTGTTGGCCGATGCCGTTGGCATTGTGGCCTCTGTGTGCATTTGCCGTGCTTTGTTGCACTGATGGCCCAACATGTGACAGTTGTTTCAAGGTGCAGCCTGTCATTTACAAATGCAGCACAGGATCGTATCATGAATGAGTATCAACCAGGAGACCATCATGTCGTTTGAATTGCCTGCTTTGCCCTATGCACCATCTGCATTGGCCCCGCTCATCTCAGAAGAAACTTTGGCATACCATCATGGCAAACACCATCGTGCCTATGTCAACAAACTCAATCAAATGGTCGAGGGCACGCCTTATGCCGACATGTCGCTTGAAGACGTTGTCTGCCAAAGTGAAGGGGGCTTATTCAACAATGCTGCGCAAGCTTGGAATCATGCATTTTACTGGCAATGTTTGAGCCCAAATACCGATCAAACCCCACAGGGCGATTGTTTGGCCAGAATTGAAAAACATTTTGGCACCTATGACGACTTTAAAGCAGCCTTTACTCAGGCAGCGCTGACCACCTTTGGTGCTGGCTGGGCTTGGTTGGTCGTCGATGCCGACAACAACTTGGCCATTCGTTCCACCAGCAATGCTGCCACCCCAATCACCGATGGCGAAAAACCCCTTTTGACATGTGATGTCTGGGAACATGCTTATTATGTCGATACCCGCAACGACCGTGGTGCATACTTGGAGCACTTCTGGCGCTTGACCAACTGGGCGTTTGTCGCTGAACAAATGTCTGCTTGACATGGCGCGCGTGGTGCGGAATTTTTGTGAATTTGGGATAAATTGTATGAGCCAAGACAGTGATGATGAACAGGGAGACGTATTTGGCGACGATGAAAAGTCCAGTGGTGCAGAGCTGTATCGGTCAGGTAGCGGGAATTCCTTCGCTATAGAGTCAGCACAAAAAGAATTGCCTAGCACATCGATCAATCACTTCACAGCCAGGTGGTTTTTGGCTTTGGGTTCGTATTTTTATAAGGGTAATGCAACCCATAAAGACTTAGAAAAATGGCTTTCGAAGGCCTATGCCGATGTGGCCCCAACTCTGCTGCTTGCTGTTTGTGCTGCGTTATTGTTTTTCAGCAATACTAGGCTGATTGTTGCTGCTTTTCAAGCGTGCCAGCCTGTTTTGTATTGGGGATCGCTGCTGGTGTACGGTGGATGTTCCGTCTATTTTGGTCCAGGTAAGCTCAAAGAATTCTTAGAGTCAAGTGGTTTAGATTTCAGTCAGTTTAAGCCTTGGGCCTTGCAAATTGGCTTTCTTGGCTTGTGTGCCATCTTTGCCTACGCACTGTGGCCAATCACCAGTGTTCTTTTTGTCATGCTGCCACACATGCTTTTCATGTTCTTGAATGTCACCATGGCAGGTCATTTTGTGGCGCTTTTGGACGCCATGCTTTTTATGCTTCATTGTTTTGCTGCGGTAGGCTTGGTTGTCGTTGGACACATTGGATTTGGTCTTTCGTCAATGTTTGGATCGCCCATGGGTGCTTACGGCCGGTTTGGGCCTGACGGCTGTGCTGGCAGGTTTGGCGTATTTCATGCCGGGTCTTGGCCTGTCGCTTGCCATGACAGGCGTGGCTTCCTCAGTGTTGTTCGGTCTTTTATCAGCCAGCCTCCTTCGAGGTTGGGCGTACATCCAATGGAAGGCTTTTGTTGAAGCCCCTTCCACAAAGAATGGCCTTGAAGCTTTGTCTACCAATTTTGTCCTCAACGTTGGCACCTATGGCTTGATGGCATTGTGTTGGGTATTGCCCATGTTTGTGACCATGACGCCAGTGGTGGCGCAGTCGTTGATGATGGTCTCGTGTGTGCTGCCATTGTTGCCCCATCTGGCTGTTTCGGTCTACTTTAATGCCATGCCGGACAGTAAAGACATGATGTTTGCTTTTGCTGCTGTGACGGTTGCTGTTTGTGTGATGGCACTTTCTGTGATGCCCTCTGTCTTGGCAGGCTATGTGGTGACCTTGGGCTTGCCAACAGCGATTGGTTTGGGTGTGGTCGGTGGGATCAAGCATTTACAACCGCAAGGCTCCCAAGCCATGACAAGCTCTGATTGGTGTGTTTTTGTATTGGCCTTGTTGTGTGCCACGCTGGCCAGCGCTGGTGTGCTGATGGTCCCTGCCACAATCTTGACACAAACTCAAATCATGGCCATTGGCTTGACAGCAACGTTGTGCCTGCCATCCATGGTGGCGTATTGCACCTGGCCAGAGAAGAGAAATGCTTCGGTTAATCGCCAGGGGCAGGGTGGCGCATCGAGTTTGGGCGTAGGGTCGTCCGGCGGCGGTCGTGCGCCGTCTCCATCTGGTAGCAGGCATTCTTGTCAGGAAGATGCCAATGCATTCTCCGCTTCTGCAAGCGGCGACGGCAAAAATGTGACCAGCCAGGGTCTCGACTATTCGTAGGAGAGATATAGGCATGGTGGGCTCGAGTAGCCCACCATGCGCGGCGCTAAACTTCGCAATCACGGATGCGTCAGATTGATGGTGCGTCATGATGGCATGCACAGGAGCGCGGTAGATCCATGCTGAATGTTGCTGTGTGGATGTTGAGCCTGTTGCCTTGGGCTGGATTTTGCGCGATGTTTCTGTTAGACTGAATGTCCTGTTGTTTTAGGAGATGAATATGACTTGTGCAGCATCATTGGTGGGTCGTCCTTTTGTTGATTTTACAACCTCGGCGGTTTTGGCCGATGGTCAGATTGTGGATGGTTTGAACTTTGCAGAGACGATTAAAGGTCGTTATGCGGTGTTGTTTTTCTATCCGTTGGACTTCACATTTGTGTGTCCGTCTGAGTTGATTGCGCTCAGCAATCGTATGGATGCTTTTCGCGCACGTGACGTTGAAGTCTTTGGTGTGTCTGTGGACTCACAGTTCACCCACCACGCCTGGCGTCAAACACCCGTCAATAAAGGTGGCATTGGGCCTGTGGCTTTCACACTGTTGGCAGATGTGTCGCATGGCATTTGTCAGGCTTATGGTGTTGAGCATCCTGAAGCGCATGTGGCTTTGCGTGGTGCTTTTGTCATTGACAAAAAAGGCATTGTACAGGCGCAGCAACTGAACAACTTGCCCATTGGGCGCAACATCGAAGAGATCATTCGCTTGGTCGATGCGGTACAATTTCATGAGCAATACGGTGAAGTCTGTCCTGCAGGCTGGCAAAAGGGAGAAGATGGCATGCGTGCCTCGCCCGATGGTGTTGCATCGTATTTGGATGCGCATGCTGAAACCTTGTAAATCAATGCATGGACTGGGTTCAGCATAAAAAAAGGGGCATCTGCCCCTTTTTTTATGTCAGAGAGATGGGGCTGATGTGTCTTCATTTTGGGCTTTTTTGGAGCGTGGGGGTGATCCAAATGTACAGGCGGCGTTGTTGGCGCTGGATGTCTTGTGTGTCCAGCAAAGCATGAAACAGGGGCCATTGGCTGAGCAAGCCATGTTGTGTGTGCGTGTCGTAAGCTTCAGCGGCAAGGGTTCCTCCCAGCGCAATGGTTTGGTTGGGGCGCAGTCGCACCGTGGTGGCAATGGCGTGTGTTTGAATGATGGGGGTGCCTTGTTGGTGGCTTTGGATGCGTTCTTGTTTGCTGTCGATGTGCAACTCAATCCAGCCATCCTTCAGCAAGTAGGGTGTGAGGTGTAAACTGAGTGAAATGGGCTTGAAAGTGGTCTGGAGACTGCCCCGACTGTTTTTTGTGACAAAAGGGTATAAAATGCCTGTTTTGAATTGAGCAGGTTGGCCATCTTGTGTCACCAGGTGTGGGGAGGCAATGGTATGGGCGTGTCCTGCTTGGCTCATGTGCGATAAAAACACACGCAATGCCTGCTGCATGGACCATGCACCCATCGTATGTGTCAACCAATGCTGAGCCGTTTTTGTGGACCACTGCTTCAATGTTTTGGCTTGAAGCAGTTTTTGTGTGGTGTTGTGTAGACCCAGTTGCTGTTGGCCAATGGTGTCAAGGAGCACCCAGCTGACATCACAGGCGATCACGGCAGGCGTTTGATCCATGGTGTGCAGCATGGTTTGTAACCGATGCGCTTCTTGTTGTGTGCCCCAGAGCACCACTTGTGTTGGGTGATGACCTGGTGTCACGTGGCTGGGTGCCGCCAAATGTTTTTGCCACATGACCCAAAAGGGGGCATCTTTTGGCAATGTGGTGTGCTGTAAGGTGAAGATGCGTGTTGTTCTGAGGGGTTTGGCGGTCAGTGTGAGTGTATGAGCCTGCCATGTTGCCGTGCAATGACAATGCGCCAAAGTTTGTTGCCATGCTTCATGCCATGGCAAACCTGACCAGTGCACATCGAGGTACTGTGGTGGGGTGGGCATGTGGATCAGGTTGATGTGATGCTGTCTGGCCAAGCGGGTCAGCAATGCCTGACATGTGGTATGGCTTTGATCCAGTGTGATGTGCGTGACGTTGGCATGCGGTGGTTCAAAGGGGTTGTGGTTTTGTTTTAAGGGTGTGAGATGGCCCATGCCCCACATGGGCAGGGCGATCAGGCATAGCGTCATGGTCCAATTTTTATGCATATCAATGGCCTTGGTTCAGTGTCAATACAATGCGCAGGCGCTGTCCTAGAGTGTTGGCCACAGGAGTGATGTCCAGTGATTGGACATCTGGCGTGCATGTGGCATGGGTGTTGAGGATGTGCCACCAAGTGGCCATGTCGGTTGTCAGTGTGATGTGTAATTGTTGCTTGATCGTGAGGGCTTGTGCCGGTGGCAGTGTGTTGAGCACGGCAAGCCATGAACAGTTGGGGCGCCTGAGGCGTGGCGGGTTGAGAGGTAAGGGCTGTTGAGTCATGGTGTGTTGCATGGGTTGGTTCCAAATGTAACCGTACGTTGCCAAAGTGAAGGTGGTGCAGGCAAGCATGAAAGCAATGCCATAGCTTGGCAACTGTGTGTGTAGGGTGCGTATTCTGTGCATGCGCATGCATCATATGGCGCCACAATGCCAATCCAAAACATAGGGTTTGGATGGCATGTGGTTGATGTGAGGCGGTTGGCACTGAGGCCATGGGGCATGCAGTGTTTCAGAGGGGATGCTGTCCGTGTGCCATGTTACTAAGGTGTGATGAGGGGTCCATTGATAGTGGGTGGTGCGCATGTTGGCGCGATGCGTGCTGATGGCCAATGACTTAAAAATTCTTTTTTGGTGGTGCCAAAAAGATGTTGGCCGAATGGGCTTGAGGCAATAAGCGGTGTCTGATGTGGGGCTGATGGGGTCTCTCATGGGTTGCGCTTGTGTTTGTGAAAAGTAGGCCATCACCAAAGTTTGAGAAATCAAAATGCTCATGCCCAAATGTTTGGCGCGTGGGTGGCTCATTTTGGCTTGGGTGCAGCGAATCAAACGCCACAACAGATCCGCACGATGCTTCAAAACATGACTCCTCCGTGTGATGATAAAGACATTGGGGCAGTGAATTTGGTTGGGTCGGACCCCAATGTCGTATTCAGGTTAAAATGTTGCTTTTAAAACGACAATACAGTAGATGCCCTGTGTCATCATGGGGTGTTTGTCAGGCAATGCCAGCGAATGGGGTGCTTGTGGTGTTTGTGTGGCAGTTTTTTCTTCGGGGTGTTTTTGTCTAGTTCTCTGAAAAAAAACATCAAATTTTGATTGTGTGGGGATGGTCAGAAATTAATGAAAAAAAAACACACTTAAAGCTTGACTCAAAATAATTTGGTGATAGTATGACACTCATTCCCTGATATTTGGGATTGTTATTGAACAACTGAATCAACTCACAAAGTAATTTGTGTGGGCGCTTGAAAATTTTTTTGAATGCCAGATATAAAGCAAGCTTTGCTTGCAGACATATGTGACCTTTGGTCACGACAAACTTTGAATGAAGAGTTTGATCCTGGCTCAGATTGAACGCTGGCGGCATGCTTAACACATGCAAGTCGAACGGCAGCATGCAAAATCTTCGGATTTTGTGATGGCGAGTGGCGGACGGGTGAGTAACGCGTAGGAATCTACCTAAGAGTGGGGGACAACCAGGGGAAACTCTGGCTAATACCGCATAATCTCTATGGAGCAAAGCCGGGGACCTTCGGGCCTGGCGCTTTTAGATGAGCCTGCGTCAGATTAGCTAGTTGGTAGGGTAAAGGCCTACCAAGGCGACGATCTGTAGCTGGTCTGAGAGGACGATCAGCCACACTGGGACTGAGACACGGCCCAGACTCCTACGGGAGGCAGCAGTGGGGAATATTGGACAATGGGGGCAACCCTGATCCAGCAATGCCGCGTGTGTGAAGAAGGCCTTCGGGTTGTAAAGCACTTTCAGTAGCGAAGAAGATGATTGGGTTAATACCTCGATTATTTGACGTTAACTACAGAAGAAGCACCGGCTAACTCTGTGCCAGCAGCCGCGGTAAGACAGAGGGTGCGAGCGTTAATCGGAATTACTGGGCGTAAAGCGTACGTAGGCGGATGTTTAAGTCAGATGTGAAATCCCCGAGCTCAACTTGGGAACTGCATTTGATACTGGGCATCTAGAGTATGGTAGAGGAAAGTGGAATTTCCGGTGTAGCGGTGAAATGCGTAGATATCGGAAGGAACATCAGTGGCGAAGGCGGCTTTCTGGACCAATACTGACGCTGAGGTACGAAAGCGTGGGTAGCAAACAGGATTAGATACCCTGGTAGTCCACGCCGTAAACGATGAGAACTAGGCGTTGGGTTGTTTAAACAACTTAGTGCCGTAGCTAACGCGTTAAGTTCTCCGCCTGGGGAGTACGGCCGCAAGGCTAAAACTCAAAGGAATTGACGGGGGCCCGCACAAGCGGTGGAGCATGTGGTTTAATTCGATGCAACGCGAAAAACCTTACCTACCC
>CBFIDA010000016.1:0-20143 GCA_965661085.1 Candidatus Comchoanobacterales bacterium
GCATGGCGTGATGCACATGGACTTATACCGATTGACAGACCCCGAATCTTTATGGGCTCTGGATATGCCCGAGCTGATTGAAAAGCATACATGCTTTGTCGAGTGGCCCAGCTTGTTGAAAAGCATTGGGATGCGTCCAAGCATCGATATGGTTTTGACGGTCATCACGGGTGGGCGTCATCAAATTGACATCACTGCCGCCCCTGAATGGTTGGAAAACATACCTGATCGATTTTGAAGCGGATACAACATCCTGCTTCACTCACTAGAGCATGATCAGGCAGGTGACACAAAATATGCCGCCCACCTGACAAATACGATGCTCATTCTGTGACAGATTGATCACTTTTTTTGGACTTGGTTGTGTCGTTCTGCTGTTGATGCACTTTTATCTCTTGCTTTTTAGGAGGAGGAGTGGTGCTTTTTGAGGGTACCTGTGTGGGTGCAACATTGCCTTGAGGCGATGGATTGCTGTTGGTGGATCCTGTGGCTTTGGCAGCAGGTTGGCGCTGTTGTTTGGGGCCAGCATTTTTTGAGTTGGCACTTTGGTTGGGTTGTTCTTTGTTGCCTCCAGTACGGTTTGGATTTTGAGATTTTGGGTTTGTGGCATTTGGGCCCCGACGATTGTTCGGGCCTGACTTCTGACGATTGTTGTGTCGTCTTTGACCTTGTTTACGCTGATTTTGTCGCTGCCCACCTTGACGGCCACGTCGACCATCTTGAGTGCCTTGACGCTTTTGTGACCTGCCTGATTGTTTTTTCTGCTGGCCAGACGGTTTGTCATCAGATTGACCTGTCAATGCTTTTAAGATTTTAGCGAACAAACCGCCTTTGGTCAGCGTGCTTTTCTTGCGACGAGTCGGTGCGGCTTTTTTATCATCAAAAGTCACCATGGCTTTTTGCTTGGGCTTTTGTTTGTTGGAGTCTTTGGCATAGTGAGATTGATCGAGGTCTGTTGACGGTTCCTGGATATGACTGTATGAAGGGTCACCAAATGTTGCATCGGTGGCTCGAATCCTCTTGATCTGATATTTTGGCACCATGTAGTGTGGGTTGCCAATGATGTTGATGGCCACACCTTGTCTTGACTCAATGGCGGTCAATGTGCCACGTTTTTCATTGCACAAATAGGAAGCCACTTCAACCGGTACTTGAACCAGAATGTGTGATGTTTTGCCATGAATGGCGTGTTGCTCGATGATATGGAGCAGGGAGTATGAAAAGGACTCCGTGCTGCGTACAAAACCACGTCCATGACATTGTGGGCATGTGATCAAATGAGATTCTGCAAGGGAAGGTCGTGTTCTTTGACGGGACACTTCCAGGAGACCCAGTTTTGAGATCTCACTGACTTGAACTTTAGAAGGATCGTTTTTTAATTGCGTATGGAACACTTCAAGGACCCGTGCTTTGTGCTTGTCATCGGTCATGTCAATCAGATCGATGATGATGATCCCATTGATGTCGCGCAGCTTGAGCAATTGTGCGATGTGTTCTACGGCTTCGACGTTGGTTTCAAACGCGGTGTTTTCAATTGTTGATGCCCCTGTGGCTTGCGCAGAGTTGACGTCAATGGCATACAGTGCTTCTGTTTTATCAATGAACAGTTTGCCGCCAGATTTCAACTGCACTTCACGAGAATATAGGGATTCAATGAAATCTTCGATTTGATGGTGGGTGAAAATTGGCACTTGGCTGCTGTGTAGTGTGACAGCATCCAGCAAGGATGGCATGATTTGTTTCAAAAAATCCTTGATGGTTGGCACCAGCTGCTCGTTGTCGAGAATGATTTGCTGTGTTTCAGCATTCACTGTTTCTCTTAGGATCTTGAAAATACCTTGATATTCTTGAAAAACCAATGCGGGGGCTTTGGCTTTTTTGGCCGAAGATTGTATTTGCTCCCAGAGGTAAATCAAGCCATCCAGATCATTTTGTAATTCATCGATGGAACGGTTTTGCCCGGCGGTACGTAAAATCAATCCCATTTCTTCAGGTTTTTGTAAATCACCGAGTGTTTTGCGTATGGCGTCACGTTGCTCCATGGCGATGTTTTTAGAAATGCCAAGCGATTCTGGAGAATGGGGCATGGCCACCAAATATTGTCCTGCGATTGAAATTTGAGCAGTCAAGGCAGCGCCTTTTGTGCCACGTTCCTCTTTGTCAATTTGTACCAGTAAGTTGTGGCCTACTTTCATTTTTTTGGGTTGAGTTTCGCCCTGAGACAAAGGCAATTCTTTGTAGGGTAAGAAGCCATGCTTGTCTGATCCAAACGCAACAAAATATGCCTCTAAGCTTGGCACATCACTGGTGATGGTGCCAAGGTAGATGTTGCCTTTGGTGATTTTTGTGGTTTCATTTTCAATGATGAGGTTCTCAAGAATGCCATTTTTGAGTACTGCAACGCGCAGCTCGCTGCGCTCATAGTCAATGGCGTTGATCAATATGGTGTTTAACATTTTAAAGCCCGTGGTCATGATATGTTCAGCATTAAAAACCAGCATACACTGCGCATTTTCTTTTTTTTGTGTCAGGCCATTCAGCGTGAGATGCAGTTGAAGCTAACTTTTAATGAACTCTTTAATTGGTGGCCATCTTAGCCACGACATCATATTAGATGACTTCTGAACTTGATGCAAGACCATCATTTTTTTAGAGTGCGTTTTATGATGGTCTTTTTCAACTTAAGGGCTTTGGTTCACAGCTAAATCCATTCATGCCGTCCCGTTTCGTGATGGGCGAACTTTTTCGTCCCCAGCCCTATGATTTGATGAAGGTTTTGCATGCAGATCATTTGGTTTTTGCTGGGGTCACCATCTCGAATCAGTGTCTCCTTGCACTCCATAGGCTTAAGAGCTGATGTTTCACATACCCGTTGCCAATATGACATACGTTGAAAGTTCCAGTTTCACGCATATCATTTTCTACAGTCTCTCCAGTTGCGATGTTAAAAACGGAATGTGCCAATTCGGCCATCAGTCGGTCTTGTTTGTTTTCAATATTGTGGTCTACCAAAATGAATTTTCCTGATGGTTTTAAAGCGCTGTAAACTTTCTTCATGAAAGGATTCAATGCATTTACAGGAAAGTGGTGTAACCCTACAAAACATGTGATGATTTCTACCGAACTTTCACCTGCGTTTTTCAAAAAAGACGTTATGGCTTTGACGGGATTTTTATAATCAAGCTTAAACGCTTTTGTGTAAGGCCTTGGAAATCCTGTCTGGATGTAATCACTCATTGATTCTTGCTCAACCAAAACATAGTTTTTTCCAGTCATTGAATGTGATTTTTGAAATTGTGAAATAAATCGACCAGGATAACCAATTTCAAGCATGCCATCAATTTTTGAATCTGGCTGGTGGAAATGAATGGCTTGCTGAATAAGATCTTCTTTGATCTCTCGCAACGATTTCAAGATACGTTGAATGTCTCCTACAAAACCTGACATGGCGGAAGAGATGTTTTTCTGGATTGTCACATACATGTCCTCATAATCGAGATAGTCTTTTTGTGCATCTAATATTTGAAAAAAATCATCAGCGTTGACACGTACCAATATTCGATTGAGAAAGTTTGTGAATGAATTCCTATAATTTTGCGATTTTTTCAGCTGCAAGAATATGTTGGTTTTGTTTATCGTCTTTTGCGATAGATATTTGCTGTGCAAGCCAGTTGTAAATACATTTTTTGCATCATGTCGTTGCTTGATATGGATGAAACGCTTAATGGAGTTTTCATCGTAGGTGCGTTGATACTGATTTCTTGTTAAAAACGATTGGTAAGCCATGTAAGGCGCGCCACCATGTCGTATGGCCAATTCTGAAGCCTCCCTGACCCAGTCTCTGGTTTGCTCAATTTTTGAGGTTTGAAGGATTTGATTGAAGCAAATCACCACAGCAAATCGATCTTCAGGTGCATAAGGCAGCAACCCAATGGTATCCTTTTTTTACAAAACACACAGTGGCATTGAGCAAGTGTACATTGTTGGCGTCAAGTAGAGCGCCTAACCGCTTAAGAAAAGATGAAAGCGTTGTTGCGGGAACAAAATACTCTTGAAGCCATTCTGATTCACTGATGGAGTCATTCATCATCGCATTGATGGCTGGCTGCATGATTTCATTGGTGGTCTGTTGAGCTTGAGCATTGGCAGGGTTCAACAACTGATTTTTTGTATATTGCCAATAGTTTGTTTGTAGAAAACGGCTACGGCGGGCAAAGTTGATTGCAATTCTCTCTAATCTCGTGCCTCTTGGCCCTTCTTGCAGTAGCTTGGCTTCCTTCAAAGACAGGCGATACAAATGCATTCGTATGCGTGGGTCGTTTTTGTGTTGAGCAAACCAACCAGCATACTCGTCGGGTTGAACAAGTTCAGCGCGTTCAAACAACATTTCATTATCCGTAAGCTCTAGTTCAACAGATGTCACGATGTTCAGCAACCCAAAGGTGCCAAAAGCTTTACGAAATTCTTCAAAATTTTCATTTTTCGAAAAAGTTTTAATGCTGCCATCGGGCCCAACACATGTGACCGATCTGATGGTGTTTGATGCTGTGCCATTGTGATGGTCGCATCCATGGATGTTGGTGCCTAATGAGCCCCCAACACTGAAAACATTGGATGCCTGCATCACCTTAACGGCCATTTTGTGTTCGTTGGCAAAGGTTTGAACAACTGCCCATGTTGCGCCCACGCCCACTTTGATGATTTTTTTCGATTCATCGATCATCTTGATTTGGTTGTTGCGCTTCATATCGATCATGATGTGACCGTTATGTGAGGTAGGTGGCATAAAGCTTTCACCTTGACTGAAGCCCGCACCCTTCACACTGATGCGCTTGCTAGATTTCTTTGCTTCTTTGACTATAGCTTGTACCTGTGCTTCGGCTCCTTTTGCTTCAATCATCCTTTCGCTGCAAGGGCGATTATACAATCCGCCACCTGAGTGGCTGTATCCTTTTTGTAGATTTTTCTGAATGAAGAAAAAAGAAACATACTTGTCTGAGAACAACAAACCGAACCAGGAAAAAACAATACCAAGCAAGCATTTTGTCGTTTGTTCCCTGTATGCCTGGGCATGCTCTCTGACAGCATCATTGCCGTTGATCAGTCAGTACCTTTGAGCGATGAGGCATGCATTGTAAGGGGTTTCAGAGATGCATTTGTATGAGGATCGATCAAAGATGCGGAAAAAAGGCTGCAGCAAACGGCCATCATGAAGGACATTGTTTTGAATGTGGTTTGTTAAACTCGAGAGACCGTCAAAATTGGCTGGGCAGAGTGATCAAGTATTTCAAACCAAAAATTTGGATGAGATGGCCCTGCGTCTGCATGCTTTGAAGTGGCAATTCTTTGGCATTGAGCCTATAATCATAAATTTTGGGTCAGATGATATGGCCAATTTTACGTGAGGTATTGGCGCCGTGGTAGAAATTGTCTATTTTAACATAGAGGCTGAGCACGTGGCGCAACGGCTGGACAATTTCTTGCTTTCAAAGTTAAAATCGTGCCCCAAATCTCGAGTATATCGTGCCATTCGATCTGGTGAAGTGCGTATTAATGGGCGCAGAGCGCGTCCAATGGCAAAGTTGGTGTTGGGCGATCGTGTGCGTGTTCCCATGCTTGTTGAGGCAAAGCCAGCTGAGAAAGGGTCGCAGCCCTTGCCAGATTGGTTTGAGCATGCTGTCCTTTATGAAGATGATGTGATTATGGTGCTCAATAAACCGAAAGGTCTGCCTGTCCACGCAGGTCATCATGCAAAGCGAGGCATCATTGAAAGATTGAGAGATGCCATGCCAGATGTTGAGTCGTTGACGCTTGTGCATCGTTTGGACAAGCAGACATCTGGCGTGCTTGTGCTTTCAAAATCAAGAGTGGTCACTGTGTCATTGGCCGACCAGTTTCGTAAACGTACCACAACGAAAGTTTATCAGGCCTTGGTCTGGGGGCATGTTATGCCATCTGAAACCATGCTGACACATCGGATGCAGCCATGCATGCGTCATGGCCAACGGTGCATGAAGTGCGTGGATGAGGGTGATGGCAAGTTGGCCAAAACCCATTGTCAAGTGATGGGACTTTATGGTATAACGGGTCAATCTTCAGGTGTCGTTGTTTCGCTGTTGACCTTGCGGCCACACACTGGACGCAAGCATCAGCTGAGATCCCAGTTGAGTCATGTTGGCCATCCCATTGTTTGCGATGATCTTTATGGTAGAATTCACGCTCAAAGCGACAGCTTGCTGCCTGGGTTGTCGTTTTGTTTGCATGCGGCCTCATTGACATTTTTTCATCCGGTTCGTGGTGAGATCATCACGATTGAAGCCCCACTGCCCAAGGAGTTTAAAGCATGTCTCACGCAGTTAGATCCTATGACCTGATTGTCTTTGATTGGGATGGCACTTTGTCTGATTCTTGTGGTCAAATTGTGTCTGCAGTGCAAGATGCGGCAGCTTCTTTGGGTTTGCCTCGTGTTGAGGATGGGGTCATCAGGGCAGGCATTGGGATGAGCTTCAATGCACAGCTGGCTCATTTGTATCGCAATGCTGTGGCCCCTGAAACCTTCAGGTCTGCATTTGAAAAATCTTATTATCACGGGGGGCAGCATGCTGAACCTCCGCTTTTCGAGGGGGTCAAGGCCATGCTGCAATGGGGGCAATCTCGTCAAAAATTACAGGCCATCGCCACAGGAAAATCGCGACAAGGACTGAACCAAAGTCTGCTTCATCATGAGTTGGGCGCTTTTTTTAATCACACGATTTGTGCGGGAGAAGCCATTTCTAAGCCAGATCCTGACATGCTGATGCAGTTGTTGAGCCGTTTTGATTGCCCAGCTGATCGTGCAGTCATGGTGGGTGACACCCTCAACGATGCGCATGCAGCACAACACGCTGGTGTCGATTTTATTGGAATGACCACCGGGGGGCAAGCATTGGCAGAGACATTGCAAACCGCACCACATGTGGTTTTATTGCCAACGGTTTTGGCATTGCTTGATTGGTTTCAGCACTCAGAAGTTTGATGATCTAGGAAGGAAAAACCCAAAGATTCCAACATGCTTGCAATGGTCATCAGTGGCATCCCAATGATGGCCATGGGGTCATCCGATGCAATTTTTTCAATCAGGCAAGTTGCCATGCCTTCAATTCGAATGCTCCCCGCACAGTGCCAAGGCTGATCTAAATCAAGGTAGCGATTGATGTGTCGTAATGTGAGTTTTTTGAATGTGACTTCTGTGGTCACCAGTTTTGTGATCATGTGCGCTTGGTGCATGGTGCAGAGGCCAGAATAGAAATAGGTGGTTTTACCACTGGAGCGTTGCAGTTGTTCGATGGCTTGAGTGCGTTGATGTGGCTTGCCATGGATCTTGCCATCACACCACTGAACTTGATCAGCACCGATGACAAAATGCTGAGGGTACTGATGGGCAATCTTGCTGGCTTTTTCTTGGGCCAGACGAAGCACCAGGTCCTTGACATCCTCGCCAGGTTTTTGTGACTCATCGATGTCGGGAGGACAGGTGAGAAATGGTGCATGCATCTGCGAAAGTTGTGCCTGACGTGCCTGAGAGCTCGAGGCAAGGATGAGTTTGGGAGTGTTCAATGTGGGTGCCTTTGAATGCTATGAAGATGATCCAGGAATTGTTGGCGGGTTGCACTTGGGAGAATGGCCTGGTGCGTGTTGAATGCAACCAAATAAAATGATTGGGGTGCAATCTGGGTGATGGTGCCAAGTGTGTACTGAGCACTGTTGGCTTGCGTGATACTTTTTACTTCAAACGTCAGCATGGGCAAACTGTGATAAACATAATGAGCGCTGTTGATGATGTTGTGTTGTTTGAGGGTCATGATCCAGGCATCAAAAACATCTTGTGGTGTGCTGCCGTATGCTGGTAACTTTTGGATGGCTAAATAGGTTGATGGATGTGCTTTGGACAGATAGAACGCAGCCTGTTTGCGTTGAGTCGTGTGTCCAGATGTTCCCGTTAAATGCCATGTGCTGTCCAGCACAATCGATAGAGTGTCATCGCCAAAGGTGACGACTTTGGGTGTGGTGGCGTATGCAGAAATCAGCTTTTGGATGGTGTTTTGAGTTGTGCTGGGCGTTTTTGTTGTCATGCCATTGGCACAACAAATGAAGCCAACGAACAGAAAAGTGATCAAATGTCTCATGGGTCGCACGTCATGTGAATGCTTCCATTATGGCTTGAACGATTCGTGGTCGTCAACTGTCAACAGGCCATTTCTAGGATCTTTGGGAAATGTTGTGTGCTCTTTTTCTGGATTCAGCGGGTGGTTTCAAGATGAGTGGTGCGCGTCTTAAATCAGCGTGGATCTTTCTGGCCAGATGTCGAGGGGGCTATATTTGATGCGCCATGCCCACATGGGTGTGGTGGTTGGTCTCTGGCGTTGTGTGCATGTTTTGTGGCTCGATTGAGGGTGCTGGGTTGGCGAGCGATTTGTTTTTTGATAGGGTAAAGAAAGGTTTTACATGAGTGTGATCATGCTGCCCATACTGTATTCTTTCAGACGGTGTCCTTTTGCCATTCGGGCACGGATGGCGTTGCATTTGTCAGGCGTGAATCATGCGCTGCGAGAAGTTGACCTTAAGCGCAAGCCCAGAAGCTTGTTTGACATTTCTCCAAAGGCAACTGTGCCTGTTTTGGTTACTTCTTCAGACCTGGTGCTTGATGAGAGCCTAGAAATCATGGCATGGGCTTTTAAAAATGCCGCATGTCATGCATGGTTGGCCAAGCCTCATGCACCTGAGGCCAACATTTGGCTGCAATCCTTCGATAAGGATTTTTTGCCATGGGTGTATCGCACCAAATATCCCGAGCGCCATGGTGAATTCAGTTTTGAAGAAAGTCGTGAGGCAGGACGTCAATGGTTGTATGCTTGGTCAGACAGACTGTCCGCGCATGGCTCTACGTTTTGTGGCGAGATGTGTTGGCTTGATTTGGCAATTTTTCCATTTGTTCGGCAGTGGCATCATTTTGACCCTCTTGAAGCTTGGGCACCAGAAGTTTTGCGTCAGTGGTTGTCATGGTTTTTGTTGCACGAGATGTTCTCTGCGGTGATGAAAAAGCACGAAGTTTACCAAGACGGCAGCGCATGACCGCAGGTGTTTTTTCAGTTGACTTTACGGACTGAATCCAGTATATTGATTTTTTCATTTTTTGGAGCCGACAAATGGCCGTACAAAAGAGCAAGAAATCACGCGCCAAGCGTGGAACGAGAAGAGCACACACACACATGACCACGTGCCCTCTGTCTGTCGATGCTGCCAGCGGTGAAACACACCGACGTCATCATGTGACTGACACCATGTTTTATCGAGGTGAACCCATCCTTGGGGACTAAGCCAGTGGGTGCAGGGTCCAAGATAACGATTGCCGTCGACATGATGAGTGGTGACCATGGGCTCGATGTGACCACCAAAGCTGTCCGTCATTTCTTAAATAAACACGAAGATGTCAAGCTCATTTTGATTGGTGATGTTGTTCGCTTAAAGTCATTGGAAGAGCTTGAGCACGTTTCTTTGTGCCACGCTGATCAGGTTGTTGACATGGATGAGTCGCCTGTCTTGGCACTCAAACACAAAAAAAATTCTTCAATGCGACTTGCGCTGAATTTGGTGAAATCAGGGGATGCCCATGTTGCGGTCAGTGCTGGGAATACAGGGGCACTCGTCGCCATGTCAAAATTTGTGCTTCGTACACTCTCAGGCATCAAGCGCCCTGTGCTAGCAGGCATGACTGGTGCCATGCATGCTGGCGATTCGGGTACGCTTTTGCTGGATGTTGGGGCGACAGTTGATGCGCAGCCTGAGCACCTGCATCAATCCGCACTGCTTGGCAGCGCAGCATTCAATGCATTGACCAGTCAACATGGCCGCCCCAAGGTTGGGTTGTTGAACATTGGTGCTGAACAAATCAAAGGCAATGCGGTTGTCAAAGCAGCTGCCGCCTTGCTCGAGCATGAAACCCGCATCACATTTGGTGGTTTTGTAGAGGGGCACAGCCTGATTGGTTGCCCCGTTGACGTGATTGTGGTGGATGGGTTTGTTGGCAACATTGTTGTTAAAACTGTTGAAGGTTTGCTCAAGCACATCAAGTCAACGTTGCACACATTGTGTCGTAAGCATGTTTGGCTTGCATGTTTTTATCCCATCTTGAGGTTTGTGCTGCGGGCCATGCTTGGGCCCATTAAAAAAGATACAGGCGCGCTTTTGTTGGGCGTTAAGGGTCTGGTGGTCAAAGCACATGGTGGCGCCAGCGTTGAGGATTGGCATGCTGTGCTGCATACCGCCAAAACCGTTGTTGAAAATGATTTGCTGACGGCATTGCAGGCCAATATGGCTGGATTGGTCAAGACCAACGCATCAGACAATTCGGTGCCATCCAGCGCTGAGGTGACCCATCATGATTGACCATGTACAAATCATTGCAACAGGAGCTGCACTGCCGAAAATGGTGGTCACCAATGATGATTTGGCAAAAAAAATTGACACGTCAGACGCCTGGATTCGATCGCGCACGGGCATCCGTCAGCGCCATATGGTTGGTGATGATGAAAACACACTGACATTGGCGATGGCCGCGCTTGAAGACGCTGTGGCCAGCGGGGGGCTTGATTTAAGCACGATCGATGGCGTGATTGTTGCCACCATGACGCCCATGCAAATGATGCCAAGCACCGCGTGTCTGCTGCAGCAGCAGTTGGACATGTCGCCTGGGATTGCGTTGGACGTCAATGCGGCATGTTCAGGTTTCGTCTATGCATTCAGCATGGCCAATGCATGGATTGCATCCGGTCAAGCAACCACATTGGCAGTGATTGGTGTGGATACCATGACTAAGGTGGTCAATTGGCAGGATCGTCAAACGTGTGTGTTGTTTGGTGATGGGGCAGGTGCGGTGGTGTTGCAACAATCTCAAAATCCGGGGGTCATGTCGACGCATGTTTCTGCGGATGGACGTCATGCAAATTTACTGGCTGTGCCAGGTGGATTGTATCAACCGTTGGATCCATGCGGATTCTTGACCATGGAAGGCCGAGAAGTTTTCAAACACGCCGTCAAAACACTTGAGTCTATGGTGGCGTCATCCCTCCAACAGGCTGGCTTGAGGCGCGATGAGATCGATTGGTTGGTGCCACATCAAGCCAATCTTCGTATCATTCAAAGCACTGCAAAAATGTTAAAGTTGCCGATGTCAAAAGTTGTGCAGACCATTGACCGTCACGCCAATACATCAGCGGCTTCGATCCCTTTGGCTTTGGATCATGCGCTCAAAACCAATCAGATCAAACCAGGTGATGTGGCATTGCTTGAAGCCTTTGGTGCTGGCTTCACATGGGGCTCTGCCATCGTGAAATTTAATGAGGAGACAGCATAATGGATGAAAAAAAATTAATTTTAGTAACGGGTGCGACACGTGGCATAGGTCGTGGCATTGCCCATCATCTGGCCGAAGCTGGCCATCGTGTGATCGGTACGTCTACGTCTCCTCAAGGCGCAAAAAGCATCGGAGACGCACTTGCATGCCATGGTGGTTTGGGCATGGTGCTCAATGTGAACGACGATTTGGAGCAGTTGACCACGTTCTACCAAGACATCAAAGAAAAATGTGGCAGCCTACCAGATGTGTTGATCAACAACGCTGGCATCACGGCTGATGGCTTGCTGCTGCGCATGAACGAAGCACAGTGGGACAAAGTGATCGCCACCAACCTCAGTGCAGTGTTTAAATTATCAAAATTGGCTGTAAAGCCGATGATGAAAAAGAAATGGGGCCGCATCATTACGATAGGATCGGTCATTGGCACCAAGGGTAACCCTGGTCAAGCCAATTATGCTGCCGCCAAAGCAGGCTTGGTTGGTTTTTCAAAGTCGTTGGCACAGGAAGTTGCAAGTCGCGGTGTGACGGTGAACGTCATTTCCCCCGGGTTCATAGAGACTGACATGACCGATGCGCTGGCTCAGAATCAAATTGACGATATTTTAAAAAACGTGCCTGCTGCACGTATGGGTTCAGTTTCAGATGTGGCTGCATTGGTTGCTTTTGTGGCAGGCCAAAGCAGTGGCTACATCACTGGGCATAACTTTCATATCAACGGTGGTTTGCTCATGGTTTAGCGTTTGCATGATTCTGCTGAAGGGGCGTATTTTCTTTTGCCAATGGGCCTTTTTTGGTATATGATTGCATCGTCATATAGCGTGACATGAAATTTATAGAGGAGCATAAAATGAGTGAAGATACAAAATCAAAAGTACTGAGTGTGATCATGGATCAATTGGAAGTCAGCGAAGCGGACGTCAGCAATCACGACGCATCATTCGTTGGGGATTTGGGTGCCGATTCTTTGGACAATGTTGAATTGGTCATGGCCCTTGAAGAAGAATTTGGTATCGAAATTCCAGATGAGGAAGCTGAGAAAATCACCACAGTTGGTGAAGCCATTGCTTTTGTTGAGAAACACGCCACCGAAACTCAAAATTAAAACACCAATCAATCGGATATGTGATGACTAAGAAACGTGTGGTGCTCACAGGTACGGGTGTTGTGTCCTGCCTGGGATCAGATGTCGAGACGGTATGGTCCAACTTAATGACTGGGCACAGCGGCATCACGCATTTGACGACACCTGGCGCGGATGCACTCAAATCCCGAATTGCAGGCTTGGTGCAGGGTTATGTTGCAGAGGATCATTTTTCCAAAAAAGACATTCGGAAACTTGATCCATCCATTCAGTATGGCATCATTGCTGCAGAGCAGGCCGTTGCGCAATCGGGACTTTTAAGTTGCGACGCTGTTGACTTCAACAGGATTGGTGTTGCAGTCGGTTCAGGCATTGGTGGCTTGCAGTACATTGAGGACATGGCCGAAACTTTGTTTGAACATGGTCCCAAACGTGTGTCAGCCAATTTTGTGCCTTCAACCATCATCAACATGATCGCTGGGCACATATCCATTCGGTTTGGGTGCAAAGGCCCCAATTTTGCTGCCGTGACGGCCTGTGCTGCGGGGACACACAACATTGGTTTGGCTGCGCGCTTGATCGCTTATGGCGATGCCGATGCCATGCTGGTGGGCGGTTCAGAGCATGCTTCCACCATGCTTTCTATGGCAGGTTTTGGTAACATGAAAGCACTGTCCACCAACAACGATGCGCCCAAACAGGCCTCCCGTCCCTTTGACAAAGACCGTGATGGCTTTGTCCTCAGCAACGGTGCAGCGATCTTGGTGCTGGAGTCACTTGAGCATGCAGAGAAAAGAGGCGCCAACATTTTGGCTGAAGTGGTTGGCGTTGGCATGACAGGTGATGCATTTCACGCAACGCAACCTGATCAATCGGCCGATGGTGCCAAACGTGTGATGTCTCAAGCCATACAAGATGCAAATTTAGCACCGAGCGACATCGATTACATCAATGCACATGGGACATCGACGTATTTCAATGACTTGGTCGAAACCAAGGCCATTGCTGAAGTGTTTGGTGAAGGTGCAGATGTGGCCATCAGCTCTACCAAATCGATGCTGGGTCACATGTTGGGTGCAGCAGGTGCCATTGAAGCTGTCATTGCCGTGGAGGCTTTGCGCCATCAATGTGTGCCAGCGACCATCAACTGTGATGCACCAGATGTCGGTTTGTCACTGAATTTGATACGTCATGAAGCCAAGCGCATGCCGCTTCAATATGTGATGTCCAACTCATTTGGTTTTGGTGGAACCAATGGGTGTTTGATTTTTAAAGCCTATGGGTGATGTCAGCGGCCCAAGATGGATTTTGGCCACTTTCTGTATTTTTTTCATTGCATTGACGTGTCTGGTTGCGTTTGTATTTTTCATGCCCATTGCCCGAGGTGGTCAGCCTTCTGCAATTTACGTGTATCCGGGTGATCATTTTTCTGATGTGATGCATCGAATGGCGCATCAAGATACATGCTCACATTTGTACTTATTTGAGGGACTCATGCGTCTGACACAAAGCAGCCATCGCATTCAAATTGGCGAATATGTCATTTTGCCCCACACCACATATCTTCAACTGCGTCATGATATGTTGATGGGGCGTGGCCGGTTGCGTCGATTCAGTGTGGTTGAAGGTACCACCTTTCATGAGGTTGTCCAAGCATTGGCTGAAAATCCCCACCTTAAATTCCATTATAAGGGTATGACCGATGCAGATGTTTTTGAGAACATCTCTGACGGGGCATCATTGCCCTATGAAGGCAAATTGTATCCTGCAACGTATACGTTTGTATCTGGTGCGGATGCTTCGGTCATCTTACGTAAGGCATATGCAGCTTTTCATGCTGCATATGCCAAAACGTCTACCTGCCCCAAAGATTTACCTTATCATGGTTTGGATGCGCGCCTCATCGTGGCTTCATTGATAGAAAAGGAATCCAGTTATCCTGAAGAATTTAAACGCATCGCAGGTGTCATCGTCAATCGCCTGAACAAAGGCATGCGTCTTCAAATTGATGCCGCTTTGTTGTATTTGCCGCAAGAAAAGCGCCGCACCAACGTGGTTGATCGTTCTGTTAAAAGTCGATACAATGTCTATCGTCATCATGGTTTGCCACCCACAGCCATTGCCATTCCAAGTCGTCTTGCCATGTTGGCTGCTTGTCATCCTGCCAAGACAAACGAATTGTATTATGTGGCCAATGGTCTTGGGCATCACACATTTACAACGAATTTCAAAGATCATCTGCGGGCCAAAAGAAAGCTGAAGGCCAAACTGAAACAACAACCATCTTGATGGAGGCTATATGTTCATCACCATCGAAGGCATTGAAGGAACGGGTAAGTCGACGGTTGCCAAACGTCTACATCAAGATTTAACTGCCATGGGCAAAGATGTTGTGTTGACACGTGAACCTGGTGGTACGCCTGTTGCTGAAGCCATACGGCAGGTCCTGTTGGCCCATTGGCAATCGGATCCCATGGCCGATGACGTTGAATTGATGCTGATGTTTGCCAGCCGAATGCAACATGTCCAAAATTTGGTTCAACCTGCATTGGCGGCTGGGAAAATGGTGATCAGCGATCGGTTTTATGATGCCAGCTTTGCTTATCAGGGTGGGGGAAGAGGCTTGAGTATGCAGCGTATTCAATATTTGTCAGATTGGGTGCTTCAAGGGTTCAAGCCAGACGTCACATTTTTATTGGATGCCGATCCAGAGATCACATTCAAACGTTTGCAGGGAGAGAAAGACCGTATTGAGCTCGAGCAGCTAGAGTTTTTTCAAAACATTCGTGCTGCTTACTTGGCCTTGGCAGAAGCCGAACCCCAACGCATTGTGCGCATTGATGCGGATCAGCCATTCGAGCGTGTGATGCAGCAGATCAGTTTGGCATTGAAGGCACGTATGGAACAAAAACATGCATGAAGTTGTTGATCTGAAACAACGGTGTCAAATATGGATGCAGCGTCATCCTGAACGCTCTTCTGCGTGGCTGTTCTACCATCCTTCCGCTGCATACGCTGCACAATGGATTCGAGATTTGATGCATCGTGACATTTGTACGGCGGAACAATCACATCGGCCATGTGGGATCTGTAGCCGATGTGTGTGGTTTCAGGAAAATGCACATCCAGACATACATCATGTGGGATTGACAGCAACACAATGTTTGATTGGCATTGAGGCCATGCGTCAATTGCAAGCAAGATTGTCTCGCAAGCGCCACAGTCATACAAGGCACTTGGTCTACATTTCAGATGCCCATGCGTTGTCTCATGCAGCAGCCAATGGATTGCTGAAAATGCTTGAAGAGCCGGTGAGCCCAACATTATTTATGTTGCATGCTTCCGATGAGGCCACCCTGTTGCAAACCATCAAAAGCCGGTGTTTTCAAATCACATTGCCACAAAGGCATCCTGGCAACGAAACATTGCCGATGCCCGATATTCAGTCTGGTGAGACGACCGACAAGATGCGGTTTTGTTGGCATCGGTTGTCGCAATTGAAAACATGCCACACATGGGATTCATCAGATTCGGAGATGTTGAACAGTGCCATGCGATGGGTGGCGTCTTGGCTCGCACAACAATGGCCAATGACCAAAGAGGATCACCCACATTTCATCCTACAAGTGGATTTTTTGATGCTTTGTTTGCGTGATTTGCACCTTAGGGATGCGTGCACGCATGGTGCCTCCTCAAGCTATGAAGATAGACGTCAGCATTATGATTTGTTGCTTGGCATCAAGGCTGATTTTCAAAAGCATGTCCAGCTCAACATTGGCATGTTGCATGCCACATTATTGCCGCATTTGCCTGCATGGCACGTATATGTGGCCGATTGTTTAAGATCCCATGCGTCGATGGAGAAAAACCATGATTGACTCGCATTGCCATTTGAACTGTTTGGAAGATGTCACCCCTTTGGGTATGGAGGCATTGTTTGACGCATTTCCTACCCATCAATTGCTTGGGTGTCTGTGCATCGGTTTGAGGCATGACACCTTTGAAGACATGGTGGCAACCGTCGGTGTACGTGATCGTGTTTGGTTTACAGTGGGCAATCACCCCAATGAGTCGTTTGATGTGACGCCGAAATTGGAGGATTGGTTGCACCATGCCCAGCGTCCCGATGTCTTGGCCATTGGAGAAACAGGCTTGGATTTTCATTATGATTTTGTTTCCCGGTCAGCACAAATGGCGCGTTTTGAGCAACACATAGAAGTTGCAAGGCTGACCAACAAGCCACTGATCATCCACTGCCGCGATGCTTATGATGAGGTCCATGCCTGTCTGAGCGCTCATCGGGACATCCGGTTTGTCATGCATTGTTTCACGGGCACGTGGGAGGAGGCGCAGCCATTCATTGCGCTAGGGGGAATGATTTCTTTTTCAGGCATTGTGACATTCAAGCGGGCAGAAGCCAATCGATTGGCAGCAAAGATGGTGCCCATCGATCGATTGCTGATTGAAACAGACAGCCCTTACTTGGCGCCTGTGCCGCACCGTGGCAAGACCAATACGCCATTGCATCTCAAGCATATTGCAGAGACCGTTGCAAAGGTGCGCGATGTACCTTTGGCCATAATTCAGTCTTCAACAACAGAAAATTTCTTGCGGTTTTTTGAGGTGGGTTGATGGCACATGCAATGGATTAAGTGGTGCTGGTTTCTTCTATGCGGCTTGTTTCTGATGTTTCTGTGGCATCCAGCTGCACTTGTTCAATTTGAAAAAAACGGTTGGTGATTTTTTTGGATGAGGTATGGACCATGTCCACATCTTTTTGAGCCAGATGGATGTGTTTGTTGAGTGCATCCATGCGTTTTTGAAATCGCTGAAAGTCCTGGCCCAGTTTGGCCAGATGATTTTGTATGATGTGCACTTGTTGTCGGGTTGCAACATCTTTGATCACAGCGGATGCTGTGGTTAAAATGGCCATCAAGGTGGTGGGCGATGTCAGCCAAACACGACGTTGTTGAGAATAACGCACAATGTCGGGAAAATTGGCATGAATTTCTGCAAAAATGGCTTCTGCGGGCAAAAACATGATGGCGCCATCACTGGTTTCAGGTGGCAAAATGTATTTGTCTGCAATGTTGTCAATATGATGGCGAATGTCTTTTTGAAATTGTTGCCGTGCCAAGGTGTGTTGTGCGGGGTTCTTGTGCTGGTCCAGCATGGCTTTAAAGCTCTCCAACGGAAACTTTGCATCCACCACGGTGTTGCCAGTTGGCTTGGGGAGTATCAGTAGACAGTCGGCTCTTTTGCCATTCGCCAGGGTGTGTTGCAAAGAAAAATGCTGTGATGGCAGTGCGTTTTTCAAGATGTGTTCCAGTTGAATTTCACCAAAGGCGCCTCTGCTTCTTTTGTCCGCCAAAAGTGTTTGCAAATCAACAACATGGTTCGAGAGCTCAGAGATGCGTTGTTGGGCGGCATCAATTTTAGAGAGGCGTTCAATGACTTGGGTGAAGATGGTGTTGGTTTTTTCAAACCCGCCACTCAGTTGTTTATCGACATGGTCCGTGATTTCGGTCAGGCGCTTTTCAACATTTTGTGTCAATTGCTGTAAGGGCTTTTCTAGGGTTTGCCCATGTTGCATCAGTGCCATTTGCATTTGTTTACGCACGTCATCCATCTGTTGATGCATGGCTTTCATGTGTGCCGTTTGCTGCAATGTCAGTTGTTGGGTGAAATGTTGCGGTAGACTCTGTTTAAATTGTTGGTCGGTCAACACAAACTGTTGAAGTGTGGTGTGCAATGTATGGAGGTCCTTCTGCATATTGGCCATGGATTGTGTTTTGAGCTTAAATTGTCGCAGTGTGAACACAAAAAAAGCAACAATCAGGAAGGTTGTAATGACCATCCATGGCAGGGGTTGATGAAGGTGGCTGAGTAAAACCATATGCCAATGCCTTGAATTCAATTTATGAGAGCACATTTGCAAATGAAAGTGCTGTTGACATCATAACAAATTGAACAAACCTGTCAAAATGAAAACCGTCATGCACACTAATTGTTTCGTTTTTATGATGTGATACGGTTCTCAAGAGTGTGTGTGATTTGAGATGTTTGATGCACGTCTTCAGATGCCATGATGATCAGCAAGTACATTGCTGTACAACAACATGACTCAAAATTTGTCACGCTCTGCATTCAAAAAACCCCCAGATTATTTTTTTGTACTATATTATGAAACTCATCAGTAAGAGGCACCGATTATGGGAAAAAAAAATACAACACCAAAACAAAGTCTCATTCAAAGATTTTTCAGAATAATGACAGGCTATGACATTAAAATGAATCAACCCATGTATGAAACAAATTTCTATTCAACAGGCGCATAGGTTTCGCGTGTCACAATGCGCGAATTTCTTGAGTTCGAATCCACCTTGAGTTTCGACACCACAACTCGAAGTCAAGATCAAATTAAAGAAGCAACCACCCAAAAGATCATAAACAACCGAGGTAAAAAACGGAACCTGTCGTCACCAGAACCGGTCCTGGGTAAATTTCTTCCCACCAGTTACCCTTACTATTTTGTGCGATGGTTGTCTCGAGTGTTTTGTGCCATGGTGGATCAATTAGAGACGACTGAAAGTGGTTACAATGTCCCTTTGAACTTTTTTGTGCGTAGTTTGGTGGCGCTTGTTTCATCGATTCCCATAGTGATTGGCTTGGTCCCTGCGCTGCTGGGAGAGATGTTTGGTAAAGAACGCAACGTAAAGTCATCAAACTTTCCTTATCGACTTTTGAAGCGCTGTCATGTCATGGGTTCAGGAATACTTGGTGTTGTGCCCCATATCATTTCTGTGGTGCCACGCATGTTGATTGCCGCCATACGTTGGTTGATTCAGAATGTCATGACAAAAGAAGGGACAAATCCATATATTCATAGCGTCACAGGGACACCAACGCCTCAAGGTAGCATGGAAATATCAAGTTCTGTGGGGCCTCATACGCCAAATTCAGATGCATCAAGCAGTTCCAAAAGAAGCCATGAGGCAAATGACAACGAACAGAAAGACAGTCCTCGTGGTCCAGGGTAAGCATGATGTGCGTCTTGGGTTTATGGGGGCAAACAAGCGATGTCTCTGGCTGTCTATTGCAGTGGAGGAGATGTTTTAAGTGCAGCTCAGAAAAAACTTTAAGTGTATTTTGTGACTGCGTCATGGGGGGCAATGAATCTGTTTCAATAGGCATGAAGGTGATGCATAGAAAATCAATGTTTTCGTGGAGCCTTTGGCAATCGAGAAAAGTTGGCATCATGCCACAATACAACGATTTTGCGTCTTGGCAATGATGCGTCCAATACTTCTCTTCATGGAAGTACACTGGGTCAGTGACTTTTTGTTTGAGTATTTCGCTCATCTAAGCACAAGATTTGATGTCACTCCGACACGGGACATTCATGTAAAACCACGATGCCAGATCAGCGCTTTGGTGATGTAAAAGTACCTTGCTTCCCCTTTATTACTGAAGCGCATGCATGTTGTCTCCTATTGCTGCTGCAGCACCGATCAACGTTGCATCACGCAACAAGAGCGCCAAAAATGTATTGGTGGATGCTCGACCTCATCGTGAGTCTTTTAGAATTTGAAGTTTCATGGTGTGATGCTTCCCATTAAGGGCGAAAAATGGTAGCATTCGCACATGCATATTTTTAGAGGTGGTGT
>CBFIDA010000017.1:0-19938 GCA_965661085.1 Candidatus Comchoanobacterales bacterium
TTCAGCACCCTCCATCAATCGAGCAAAATCGTAGGTGACTGTTTTGTTTTGGATCGCACGTTCAAGACCCTGAATGATCAAATCTGCCGCTTCATGCCAGCCCATATGACGCAGCATCATCTCACCCGATAAGATCAATGAACCTGGATTGACCACATCCTTACCTGCATAACCTGGCGCGGTGCCATGTGTGGCTTCAAACACAGCCACATCATCACCAAGATTTGCCCCAGGTGAAATGCCAATACCACCGACCTGTGCAGCCAATGCATCAGATATATAATCGCCATTAAGATTCATGGTTGCTATGACGTCATGATCGGTTGGTCGAAGTAAAATCTGCTGTAAAAAAGCATCAGCAATACAATCTTTAATCGTGATGATCCGGCCCGTTTTTGGATTTTTGATTTGGCACCAAGGACCATCATCAATCAATGTTGCCTGATAATGCGCTTTGCACAAAGCATAGCCCCAATCACGAAATGCACCCTCTGTGTATTTCATGATGTTGCCCTTATGCACCAATGTGACTGAGTCTCGATCTTGATCAATGGCGTAATCGATTGCTTTACGTATCAGACGTTCACTGCCTGCCTTCGAATTCACTTTGATGCCCACGCCGCAATCTTGTGTATGCGGAATGTGTGACACGCCAAGATCTTGCTCAATGAACGACAGTATGCGCTTTGCTTCATCTGAACCAGCTTGCCATTCAACACCAATATAAATGCCCTCAGAATTTTCTCTGAAAATGACCATATTGGTTTTCTCGGGGTGCTTGAGTGGACTGGGGCTGCCGGCAAAATACCGCACGGGTCTTTGGCAGACATACAAGTCGAGTTTTTGCCGAATGGCCACATTCAACGACCGAATGCCGCCACCGACTGGCGTCATCAAGGGTCCCTTGATGCCGACTTTGAAATGTCTCAACGCCGCCAATGTTTCCTCTGGCAGCCATTCACCCGGATAATGTTGCAAAGCATTCTCACCTGCAAACAATTCAACCCATGCAATCTTTCTTTGCCCTCGATAAGCACGCTCAACGGCTTGGTTGAGCACTGTCAGCATGACAGGTGTGATGTCGACACCAATGCCATCACCACGAATGAAACAAACATAGGGTTGATCCGGCACAATCCATTGCCCTTGGGTGTCCCTGGTGATCGCTTGACCGTAATCTGGAATGTTTAGACCCTTGAACACGACGTTGTCTCCTTGATGATGAACGCCCTCATCTCACCACAATCGCTGGCAAAGGTCAACGATGCCAAATGATTTTGCTCACCGTATAAAATCGCCCTCACATCGGTAGAAACAATATAGGCAATTGTTAAATTTTCACAAAAATGATATCATGTTCAGGTTTTCGTAATCGTTCATTTGGAGCACATTGTGCAAAAACCCACCATTGCTGTTGGTCTCTCTGGCGGTGTTGACTCAGCCGTAGCAGCCTGGCTTCTCAAAAAAAACCATCATGTGATTGCCATCTTTATGCAAAACTGGCATGAACATGATGCACAATACTGTCAAGCCTCAAATGATTTGGCAGACGCTCAACGTGTGGCAGACCAACTTGGCATACCACTCCATATCCTAGACTTTTCTGAAGCTTACATGTCGATGGTATTTGATGTCTTCAAATCCGATCTTCGCGCAGGCTTGACCCCGAATCCAGATGTGCTGTGCAATCAATTCATAAAATTTGATTGCTTGCTTCAAACGGCTCTTGACCTCAATGCCATCGGTTTGGCAACTGGCCATTATGCTCAAAAAATCAAACACAACGGTCAAGTCCACTTGGCCATGTCCGCGGATACCAACAAAGATCAAACCTATTTTTTGGCTGAAATCTCTCGCGATCAACTGAAGCATGCGTATTTCCCGCTTGGGCACATGACAAAGCAAGAGGTGCGAGCCATTGCGGCACGGGAACAGTTGGTGGTGGCACAAAAAAAGGACAGCACAGGCATTTGCTTCATCGGTGAACGTAAGTTCAATGACTTTCTGTCAAACCACCTGCTGACCACACCTGGTGACATTGTGACTGAGCACGGTGAAGTCATTGGCCAACATGATGGTTGTATTTATTTCACAATTGGGCAACGCAAAGGTTTAAAAATTGGTGGGCGCAAGCACACCCATGAAACGCCTTGGTATGTTGCAAAAAAAGACATGACAAGACATCAAGTGATGGTCGTACAAGGTGAAAAACATCCGTTGCTTTATAGTCGGGCGCTTTGGTGCGCACAACCCAGTTTGAATTGGCCAGATGCATGCCATCAAGAAACTGAGCTGAAAGCACGCATTCGGCATCGCGGACCACTCGTATCATGTTGCGTCAGAAAAGTGGATCACGATCGGTTGCACGTCGTCTTTGAAACACCGCAGCGTGCCATCACGCCTGGACAATATGTGGTTTTCTACAAAAACAATCTGTGTTTGGGTGGCGGTAAGATCATGAAGACAGCGCACTGACCATACGATCCGCTTGTTTAGGATTGGACAACATCAGCTCATGCATCAGCAACAATGCGCAACCAATGAAAAAAATGAGCTGAATGAAACCCAACACATACACCATACAGGCTTGGAGCCACGTAGGCATGTTCGCATAGACATGATGCAAAGGCAAAACAGCAATCATCATGCAGACTGAAAAAAAGATTTGACCTTTGGCCATGACCACAAACGAAAACCAATAACGCCCTCTGATCAGTTTATAAGCGGCGGCTATGGCAGACCATGCACCATGATTGAAAAAAACAATCAGCATGGGGGTAAACATCAATGGCAACATCAACAGCAGCAGCACAAACATGAAGGGCAACATCGAGGCCCATACAATACACAGGCCAATCGCCAAGATCATCCATTGAAGATTCAGTATGGCGATCCATCGTGATTGCAGCACTGATCGATACTCTGACCATGATGGTTGATGTCCATCGAGCAAACATTGCATGCGATAGAACAGCAAATACAAAAAAACAACCACCGGCAAAGACAAACATAAAAGGTAGAAGATTTTAAATAGAAGCAGCGACGAAAAAGGCAAGTGTGCAACGATCCATGCTTGATGCACCATGATGTGTGCGACCATCATATAGGCAGGCAACCATACCATCAATGGCAAGCAGCAACGCAAACACACCGCAAAAAAGGCAGCAACCAAGGCATTGCTCGAGCGTTGATGACTGGGATATGGCCTCAACCAGGAGGTCTTAAGCGCACTCAGCATCCTTAATCTCCAGAGTTTTGTTGTTTGCGTTTCGCAAGATCATCTGAGTTTTTTTGTGTTGATTTACGCCGATGGCCGATCATCAGAAACCGATATAAAAACGTCATGGACAAACACAGCCAGGGCAATACGACGGACAAGGTGAGCAAATCAATGGCCCACCGAAATCCATACCACCCCAGCACAACTGGAAACTGATACAACACCCCCTCGCTGATCACAAAATATAAAAAACAAGGCAAACCCAGCAAAGAAAAAGTTGTCATCCACCGGCCATAACTGATGGCCATACTCTCGACCAGGGCCTTGTAACAACGCGTGTTTTTCTGAAAAACAATGAAAAATGAGAACAAGGCACTGATGATGAAGTACAATGTGAAAAAATAACCAATGAAAGGCAAGAGCCTCAACATCAAATAAGGCAAAACGGTGTAAATCATTAACATGCCAAACAACTGCAGGCTTCGATGCCGACATTGCATCAAGAAAGCATGCTTGGTGTCGGCAAATAAGATACTTTTGAGATACAAAGCAAAACCAACAACACACGTGGTATACGAGGCAATGAGCAAAACAACATCAAGCCCAGTTTGCGTCGCCCCTACCATGAACCAGTATGACAAGCTCAGAATGAGGATGCTGATACAGACGCTGGGCAGCATCAGCTGCCATCCAAGCCATCGATACCCATTGTAAACAAGCCGATTGAGGGGGGCCACAATCCCATCCTCAGCGATTCGGTTATGAATGAACTCAAGATCAGTATCCCAAAGTGCCGTCATCATTTGCTCCATGCGTGATTCCATTCATCTTAATCAAAACACCCTTCTCTCGCAACCTTTCAGGAACCTTGTTCACGACAATTCAATCTTTGCATGCCCCTATCCATGTGCGTCTTACATTGCAGGGTGCCATGCAATCATCACACCGCCCCAAAGCAACAATCAAACATTGCACCATCACCCTTCATTCAATGATATCATGCGGCGCAAGCGCCGTGACTCATCTCATTCGAAGACATTTGCGTCAACTTTTAGGATGAAGCCACGCACATGCTTTGCATCCCTGCGACAGCTCATGAACCAAAATGGACACCTTCGGCTTGTTTGACCTGACAACGTTCACAAGCGTGTGGCGATTGTGTTATAAATGTCCTTTGATTTGCAGAGGATCGCAAGACATGTGTGCCACAAAAACAACATCGATGATTCAAGCGCAATGTGATGATTTTAACTTGGCGCATCAAATGTATGCACGGGTGTGTGCTGAAGAAACCCCCATGATCATCGTCATGCAATCCGAAAGACGTGCACGCATGATGCAAGCCTTGATGTATGCACTGTCAAAGCCCAAACATCGAGGCATGTATTTTCCCAGCTGGGAAACTTTGCCCTACGAAATGCAATGGCCTGCGCCAAGCATCATCAGTCAAAGGATGGCGGTGCGCCACCAATTTCATTTGTGTCAACTTCAATGGGTCGTGATGTCATGCGCAACATTGATGGCAAAGTTGCCACCAACAGAATTCATCATGAAACATCATTTGTCCCTCAACACGGGCGACCCCATTGATCCCCAGGCACTCAAAAAAGATTTGATTTCTTGGGGATATGTGCATGATGACGAAACACGCAACCCTGGATCCTTTGCCATGCGAGGAGGCATGATGGACTTGTTTCCAGCACAAAGCAAACATGCCTTTCGTATCGAGTTTTTTGATGACACCATTGAAACCATCCGCTTTAAAACGCACCAGGATGGCCAACCATTACAGTCAAGCATCAAAACGTATGCCATTCATGAGGCCAATCCTGATGATCACAAAGCCATGCTCAATAGGCTCATGGGATTGTGCCCAGACGAGGCAACTCGTTTGGCCATTGCCAAAAAAATCGAACAAAAAAGGCTTTTCCCTGGCTATCAATATCATCTGTGCTTGTACCATCAAGCACTGACTTCGTGGTTGACACTGGGACAGGACGCTTGTTGGACATTTGACAACGGCTGTGATGCCACCATGAAGAAGACACACAACGACATTGTGCAAACATACCAGCACTCGCAAGATCTTCCAATGTTGGCACCCAACCATGTTTTTTTACCCCCAAAAAAATGTGTCAACATGATTCAAAAACCAGCATGCTTCAACCACAAAATTTGTGCGGCACCCCCATCTGCTGATTTGAAATCACAATGGATGGAAGACAAAACTTGGATGTCATCCAAGACTACCACCGACACAACCCCACATGCCATCGTGCTGCCCAACGCCGCATGGCTGGCAAAATGGCACACTGCAGAAACACCAAAACTGAAAAAAAACGGGCTCTATGATTGGCTCAATCACGACTGCCAGAATGAAACATCCCTTGCTTTCATCGTGCCACTCGAATACAGCATGATGATCAACACAACACATGCGCTGATCGGTTTGGATGTACTGCATCCAGAGTCAACGCTTCAACACGCAAAACCTGTCTCCTCACCAACACAAACTTTCGAATCTCTGCAAATGAAACCTGGCGATCTCATCGCACACAATACCCACGGCATTGGTCAATTCATTGGCATCGAATCACACGATCAAAATGTACTGTGTGTGATTGCCTATGCCGATGATGATAAAATTTATCTGCCAGCAGACGAACTCGATCAAATCACACTCATCCATCAACACGGCCATGGATTGCCCTTGTCGAAGCTTGGCAGTAAAAAATGGCATCGACAACAAGTGAATGCCATCAAAAAAATGGCAGACAGCGCAAGTCATTTACTCGGTCTGTATGGCCAACGTGCAAGCGTGCAACGCCCACTTTACACCTTCAACACGACGTCGTGGCAGTCTTTTTTAGGGGACTTCCCATACGAAGACACCTCGGATCAAAAAGACGCCACCCAGCACATCATGGATGATCTCACACTTTGTAACAAACCGATGGAGCGTCTGCTGTGTGGCGATGTTGGCTTTGGTAAAACCGAGCTGGCCATGCGGGCTGCGTGGTTGGTGGCCCAATCCGGAAAACAAGTCATGATGTTGGCACCAACCACCATCTTGGCTCAGCAGCACATCAAAAGGTTTCAA
The DNA here is from genome assembly GCA_965661085.1 of Candidatus Comchoanobacterales bacterium. Lineage (GTDB taxonomy): Bacteria > Pseudomonadota > Gammaproteobacteria > Comchoanobacterales > Comchoanobacteraceae > CBFIDA01. The sequence goes on from CBFIDA010000017.1 coordinate 6,321, forward strand.
CATCGTTTTTTAAACACGGAATTGCTTGTGCAAGATTGGATCGGTGCTGCGGCCACCAATCAAAAACGCTTGCATGACATTCGTGAAGGACGTGTCGACATCATCATTGGCACACATGGTCTGTTGTCCCAAAAAGTACGTTTTGAACATTTGGGGCTGTTGATCATCGATGAGGAACAAAAGTTTGGTGTCAAACAGAAAGAAAAAGTCAAAGCACAGTATCCTGAAGTGGATATTTTATCGTTGTCCGCCACACCCATCCCAAGAACACTGCATTTAAGTATGTCTAAGGTGCGTGATATTTCTTTACTGGCCTCCCCGCCTGAAAATCGCTTAGACGTCCTCACCAGCATGTATACGCTCGCAGAAGAGGACAAAATCAAAGAAGCAATATCCCGAGAAATTCAAAGAGGTGGTCAAGTCTATGTCTGTTACAACAAAGTACAAGCTCTACCTGAGATGGAAAAAAAATTACAAAAATGGTTTCCAGACATCTCCATTGCTGTGGCACATGGCCAAATGGAAAGAGAAAAGCTGACCACCGTCATGCGTCAATTTTATCTTCACCATCACGATGTATTGCTCAGCTCAAGCATCATCGATTCTGGCCTCGATCACGCAAACGCCAACACGATCATTGTTTATCGTGCTGATTTATTTGGCCTTTCTCAGCTACATCAATTGCGTGGGCGTGTGGGTCGCGGTGCGCAGCAAGGCTATGCCTATTTTTTTGTGCCCGAGGCAATGCACATGTCGAAACAGGCCATACAGCGAATGGCTGCCTTGCAACGCTTTCAAAAATTAGGATCTGGGTTTTCCTTGGCCATGGAGGATCTGGAAATTCGAGGGACTGGCAACATTCTTGGCGAGAACCAAAGCGGTCATATTGAACAAATTGGCTTTCAGCGCTACATGGCATTGATGCAACAAACCATGGATTGGCTGAAGAACAATCCAGATGCGCCTTTAGATCCCGAAAAAATATTGTCTAACCAATCAAATACAAGTGTTTATTTCGATGGCCCAACGTTGATACCAGAAGATTATATTTGTGATCCTCAATTGCGTCTTGAGTGGTACGCCAACATTGCGCGCGCGCGTTCTGAAGCCACGCTCGAAAAAATCATCGGCCATATGTACCAGAAATTTGGTCGATTGCCTCAGCCACTTGTTGATTTAATTGAGATGGCAAGCATTCGATGCATGTTTATCGAATCATGCGTGCACACCATCAAAGTCACACCAAAACATACATGTCTCACCTTACATCATCCATCAGAAAAAGCCATGACTGCCTTGATCCAACTCAGCATGCATGCACCACATCGTCACCAACTGCAACCACCCGATCAATGGCTGATTTTCACCCATGACAATGTTCAAGGTAAAACCATGCACTTCGACACGTTGAAAGCATACTTGTCTGACATCGCTGCCATTGTGTGTCACACCTGATGCTTTTGTGGTTGAATCCTTATTCATAAAAATGATACTTTTGATCCTGTTTTTTTTGGTTTAGAATGACAGTATCGGTTGAGATATCTGCTGCAGAGTTGATGGACTCTATCAAAACTTTACTTACCCACATTTTCTGTGGATAAATGTGTTGATATCCCACAAAGATATACACTCAAAGAACTAAAAAACAGCCCCTTAGACAAAATGCTTTTTTTTTGACCTTTGTTTTTTTTGATGTTGTATCAACCACTTAAGCACGGGGGTCGTCTGATCAATAATATGCATAGCCAAACACACACAACAAGCAGACCATGGTTGAACAACTCATGATTGTTATCACGCCAAGTGAGAAATTGGCACAATGGTTACGCCAGCGAAATCTTGACGATTCTGACTTTGGCGTTCTGCCCCATATTCTTTCGTATCAACATTGGATCATCCTGTGTTTCCGACAGCATTTAAACGATACGCGAGTGGTGATGCATGCCTTTGAAATGATGCATGTGTTGGTTGTGCTTTATCAACGGTTGTTTCATGATGCCACAACCATTGAAGCCTGGCATGCCGCTCAAGATTTTATGAAATTTTGGCAAGACGGTCATGTTTATGGGCTTGAAGGCCAGTTGGCTCAATACGTCCCGTCCGAACGCATGGCTGGGTTGCTGTCTGCGTACCAGGCACATCTACAAACACAACATCTTTTGGATACAAGCACAATTTGGTCAGCAACTTCCGCAGTTTTATCTGATGAAACCTTTGAGGGATCCATCCCCCCCTTGATGTTCTATGGTTTTCACCAAATGAGTCCCCAACTTGAGCACCACATGCATGCACTCACAAGGCACACCACTTGTACTTTTCATTATGCAATACAACCTCATGCGCAAACCAAAAAAATCATTGCCATCGATGCACAACATGAAAAACAATGCATCGCCCAACTTTTAGAAACCCATGAGCACAAACACATCACGCTTTTGGTGCATGCACCTGACGACATTCATGGTTGGCATGATCATTTATGTCGACATTTTCGTCATACTGCCAAAAAAATCATAAAACAAGACCTGCAGTCGTTATCAACATTCAAACCTGTTGAAACCGCATTTCATGTGTTTCGATTGACCGATGAAAACCACCATGATTTTGATCAATCATGGATCACAGCACGCATTGCACGCTGGTCCACCACATTGCTTTTCTTACAACCCTTGGCACTTTTTTTGGCCACCTATGGCGCAAACCGCATTCACAAAGAAGCAATCACAACATGGGTTGGTGAACATGGAGAGCCCAAATTGAAAGCATGGTGGCACAATGTATTGGCCACCGCGCATCAAAAACCCACACAACAATCAAGAGCACAATGGTGCACATGGATGTACGCATGCCTCAAAGCGCTTGGCTGGCCCTTTGTGCATCGCATGGACAGCAGAACCCATCAGGTTGTGCAACGCTTTATCAAAGCACTCCAATCATGGCCCAATGGGATGACATACAGCGCTTACGACTTATCGTGGGAAACAGCCATTTTTGAGCTGGAGCACCATATGAAGTCGATTGTTTTTCAACCACAACAAGCGTCATCGGGTGACATTGAGATCACCACACCCAATCAGTATCAAGGTCAAACCACAGATGTTTTGGTGGTCACTGGCGCAACCAGCCAAAACTTTCCACAGCATACGGCCATACACAGTGCATTGCATCCGCATCGTCCTGAATCGGATGCCTTGTGGCATCCACGTCATATGGTCTCACAATGCCATCAAACCCGACAAAGCTGGCAGCACAATGCCACTCATCTCTACTACAGTGCCCCAATGATGATGGGCCAAACTGCACAGGAACCGGCCAACTTTTTAGAGAATGTTGAAGAAAACAATACCATCCCCCTTCCCAAACAACGCATGCATGCCAAACATCAACCCAAATACATTGATGCGCTTTTAACTTTGAAAAAGGCACCCTACTCTGGCAACATCAACCAACGCATCATTCAAAATCAAGCACACTGTGCCATGAAAGCCTTTTGGCAACATCATGCGAAACTAGAATCCAACGTACCAACTGCCAGGGACGACATCAAACGACTGAGGGGCATTGTATGCCATCAAGTCATGGCCAAATTTTGGCACGACTGCAGTGGACAAGAAGCACTCAAGCAGATGACAAAGATCAACATTGAATCAACACTCACCAAGCACATCCAAATCGCCATGCAACAAACATACGGTCAAATTCCATGGTTTGCACAACCCATGGTGCTTGATATTGAGCAATCCGAGATTTTAGCTTTACTGAAATCCTTTGTGGCATGTGAACAAACAACCAACGCATTTACCGTGGTGGCGACTGAATTGTCTGAGCGCATTCAAATTGGTCAATACAAACTCAACATCAGGTATGATCGTGTCGATCAAACCCCAAAAGGTCTCCGCGTCATGGATTTTAAAACCGGTCATGCACACCCGAGCAATTGGCTTGGGGATCGTCCAGAAGATCCACAAATGCCCATTTACCTGCAAAGTCAACGCAACTTTTACAGTGCAGATTACGGTCTCATACACGGCCAAGGTGGTAAAGTTCTTGAGGGTCATGCATTCATCTCAAAACAACAGGACATTGCATCGTGGTCAGAGTTTGTGGCCCAATCTAGAATCCATCTTGAACAGTTGATCGCTGGGTTTGTTGAATATGATGCAACACAAAATCCAAAGCATGGTCATGACACCTGTCAAACATGCGACTATAGACAATTGTGCCGTATCACAGATCGGGAGGTGCGCCATGAAAACGACCATGACTGATGCAAATGCACGGGCAAAAGCCATTGACGTGACCGCTTCGTGGATCATTCAAGCGCCTGCAGGATCTGGTAAAACAGAATTGCTGGTGCAGCGTATCTTGGCTGCCTTGGCAACATGTGAGCATGGGCCTGAAGAAATTTTGGCCATCACATTCACAAAAAAAGCGGCTGCAGAGATGCGCTCACGGGTGTTTTCAGCATTGGCCATGACCCAGCAACCGGATCATAGTCTTGCACCACATCAAAAAAAAACCAAAGCATTGGCACATGCGGCCTGTCGGCAAAACGAACGCAAACAATGGCGCCTCTTTGAAAATCCCAATCGACTTCAAATCAAAACCATGGATGCATTGTGCCATCAAATATGTAAACAGTCTGGTTTACAGCCACCGATGCCACATCTTTCACCCATGACCCTGTATCGACGTGTTGCAAAAAACTTTTTGCAAGAGGCCATGGTGCGTCAAGACACTCATGCCAAAACATTGTTGCAGCACTTTCATCATCACACGCAGCATGTCGAGCAGTTGTGTGCCCTGGCCTTGGCAGAACGTGACCAATGGTTGCCATATCTCCACATTGGTGATGCAGACAGCTTATTTGCTGCCAATCAAACTTATTTGCGCATGCTTTGTTTAGACACCTGTCAAGCATTGATTGCTGCGCTAGAAACGTGGCTGACACCCTCATGGCGTGAAGCCATCGCATTTTCCATGGCACAACGTGATCTCCCTTGGCTTGCATTGGACAGCATACCCATCCAAGAAAAAGCACTCCTACAAACGTATCAAAGCCTTAAAGCACTGGCAGTGCTGTGTTTGACACAACAAGGTGCCCCACGCAAAACAGTCACGATCAAACAGGGGTTTCCGCCTGCATCTGCAGCATCATGCCCTGAAGAAAAAACCGCGTTCAAACTGCATAAAGCAGACATGCTGGCCTGTCTCCAGGGCCTTTTGGACGATGCACATGTTTTACAATGCCTCCAAAACATGTTTCAGTTGCCCCATCCAAATTATCCGGTACACTATCAAGGCATCTTGTCATGCATGACCACTTTATTGCCTCAACTTGTGGCGCATTTGAATTGGACATGCCTGTCGGAACGCACAGCTGACTTTACCCACACCGCACTCAACGCCATTGGCATTTTAAAACACACACGCTATTGCCCCTCAGATGTTTGGTTGGATCGTAACGTTGCCATCAAACATTTGCTGGTGGATGAGTTTCAAGATACATCTGTCACCCAATTGTCCTTGCTTGAAGCACTTGTTGACAGCTGGAATCCACATGACGATCTCAACACACTTTGTATTGTGGGGGATCCAATGCAATCCATTTATCGGTTCAGACAGGCAGATGCCAGTTTGTTTGGGCAGGTGGTGGATCATGGTTTGGGCCCCGTTCGGCCAAAATGCATTCAATTGACCTCGAACTTCCGTAGTCAATCGGGACTGATCAATTGGTTCAATGCCTTTTTTGAGCAACTTTTTCCCAAAACACATGATTCAGAGCTGGGTGCTTTTCCATATCATGCTTGTGTTGCCATGCAAAAAGGACCAGGCACTGTTCATACCCATTGGTGGCTCGATGATGCTATGACAGCCGAAGCAGACCACATCGCCAAAACATGTCAAGCACTGTGCAAACAGGGTGCAACCTCTGTGGCAATCTTGGTACGAAGCAGACGCATTGCGCAACCCATTGTGCAAGCGTTAAAATCGCATCACTTGCCTTTTAAACGTGACGGCTTGGATGCATTGTGCGACGTTGACATCGTTCGAGATTTGTTAATGATGCTTGAATTTCTGTGGCACCCATACGACGATCTCACATTGGCAAACTTATTGTGTTCTGCACGCATCGCCATGCCACATCAAACACTGTATCAACTACGAACGCTGGCACCACAACGCACGCTATGGCAAGCATTGACCACGCAGTCGGATCATCCCACTCTTCATGAGATCCAAAAAGAATATGACGCCATCATCCAACTGCTACAATGGTGCCTTGCACAATCACCCGTCCTTTCATTGCACGATATTTTATTTAAATATTGGCAAAGTGTGTGCCCACATGCTGACGCACCTGAAGACGCAGATGCATTGTTGTTTTTTCAATGCTTGCAGCAGTGTGCGCATGATCTCACCGATGATTTTTATCCTGCCTTGATGGATTTACTCACCAAAACCACGGCATCAGCCGGTCATACAGACACAGCGGGCATCACTGTCATGACCATTCACCAAGCAAAGGGGTTGGAGTTTGATCATGTTTTTGTGCCAGGCGTTGCAACCATCACACCACCCAGACAACAAAAGATTTTGATGCTTGACCAAGGTAAGCATCCGCATGCTTTGTTGATGTTGCCCTCCAAATCGACACATGGTGACCACAGCAGCGCTCACCGCTATTTGCATGAGAAAGCACACAAACAAGAAACACAAGAACTGATCCGATTGCTTTATGTTGCCGCCACGCGTGCACGCAAAAGTCTGCATTGGTCCGGCACATTGAAGGAAGCAGATCGCATCCCAAGCAGGGCGCCACTTGCGTTGATGTGGCCCCACCTTCAACCACAAGAGCGTCAGCTGAGTCGTTCGTGCCATTCCCCCGTGCCACACGTCTGCGAAGTTTATAAAAATTGGCCCATGCCTGACAACCTTTGCGCCATGGCTCACGACATGCAATCTCAACATCGTCCTGTGTCTCTACCAAAACTTGAAACGTTTGAGCAGCGATGGGGCCAAGTGGTGCATGCCCTGATGGCCTGTTTGATGCAGACCAAATCGTTATGCCATGATTTTCTACATGCGCAGACGATGGCTTTCTGTATCGACTTGCGTATGCCCCATGATGAATATGCACGTATCGAGTCCAATCTCCGTCGCATCATACCCATTGTCCTTCATCAACCTCGCGTCAAATGGCTGCTTGCTCAAGAAGTCACCTTGCACTGTGAACAACCCATATACACCAATGATGGCAGGCAGTTTATATTGGACTTATGTTTTTCAACAGAAACCTGTTTTTGGATCATTGACTATAAAATATATGAACAAGGTGACCGGTCCATTCAAACCATCATGGCACCCTACTACGATAAAATGCATAGGTATAAACAAGCTTGCGCCCAACATGCCAAAAAAATCTGTATGGTGTTGTTCAATCCGATCACAAATGATTGGCATGTGGTGCCTGATGAAATGCATCCATCAAAGTGACGCAAAAAATCGCTTTTGCCAACCAGCTTCTTCGAAGCAGCCACGCCACATCGATGTCACTGTGGTGCTTGCACTTTTATGCACCCCGCGTGTTGTCATGCATTGATGCTGAGCCTCAATCATGACTGCAACACCTTTGGGCGCCAAATGCTGTTGTAGTGCGCCAACAATCTGTGCATTCAGCCGCTCCTGAACTTGAAGACGTTTGGCAAACAACTCAACAAGGCGCGCAATTTTACTCAAACCAACGACTTTATGATCTGGCACATAAGCAACATGTACCGCACCAATGATGGGCACCAGATGATGCTCGCAGTGCGATTCCAATCGTATGTCTTTGACCAAAATCATGTCCTGATAGCCTTTCAAATCCTCAAAAACTTTACCAAGGACTTGGTCAATCGATTGATGGTAACCAGCAAAAAATTCACCATAGGCATCCACCACCCGTTGAGGCGTTTCCTTCAGACCAGGTCGATTGGGATCATCCCCCGCCCATGCAATCAATGTGCGCACAGCGGCTTCGGCTTCGGATCGTGTTGGTTTTGCTGTGTTCAAGATGGATTGGATGTGTTCCATATTTTCAATCATGGCTGTTTACCCTATGGTGGTGACGCGTTTAACTTGAAGATCAAGTCACAAAGGATTATATTCTAGAAGGTAGCGTCACACAAGCAAGGAATGTAAGTGTTTTCAATAAGATTGATTTACCCATTTGGACTCATCATGGGCACAATGATGGTTTATGCCCAACCCACGTCAAAGTCGGTGTCACTCACATTGATTGAATGGCAGCGTTCAGACTATGCCGTGCCTTTTGCAAACATGCCAACGCACTTGCCCAACTCTGGCCTTTCTTGGGTAGAAAAGTGTTCAAAAACGCAAGCGCCCTTCCCAAAATTGGCTTCCGGGCTTGGCCAAGAAGCGATGATATTGGCACATCATACATGGCCATTACAACCAACCAAGCATCACTATCAATGGTGTCATCAGACTGATGACAACCGTGTGCACATGGAAATGCATTACGAGTCCCAGCATGACACACTTGAGGCTTCTGCATGGATTAATGCACGGGGCAAAAGTGAGCACATCAAGCTCTCAAAACTGATCTGGCCCAAAAACAGTTGGTTGTACATCGACAAACATCATTATGGATTCCTGGTACACGGCATGACACGCGAAACAAAGGAAGCGCAAAACTCAATCGGATGATTCAACGCTGCTCAAGCGTTCCTGCAGCACCGATGCCATCGCTCGTGTCAAGATCGCTTTGGGCATGATCGGCACCAACCATCGCAAGCATTTCATCCAACGGCCTGGATGACAAAGCTTTTGACCAGACATTGTGGCCATATAAGCCTCCTGCGCCACCGTTTTTGAATCCAAGCTGATGGTGCGTTGTCGACCAGACAATTTAAATCCAGCGCGTTCCCCAAAGCGTGTTGAAACAGGGCCTGGCGCGCATGTCGTCACCTGTACACCTTCTCCCTTTAGCTCAAAGGCCAAAGCTGCACTCCAGCTATGCATGAAAGCCTTGCTGGCGTAATACACTGCAATGTAAGGCCCTGGTAAAACAGCACCCATCGATGAAACATTCAGGATTGTGGCATGCCCCACTGACTTCATGCGTGGCAACAATCGATGTGTCAAGGCCACCACAGCACGAATGTTCAAGTCGATGACCGTGAGATGATGTGTGCATGGCACTTCGGAAAACGCACCAACATAACCACACCCTGCATTGTTCACCAGATGCTGCACGCACACATTCGATTGATCAATCCATGCAAGAACCTCATCGACTGCATGGGTCGCGGTCAAATCTATGGGTTTGATGGACACAGGCACATCATATTTGGCTTGAATGGTGTTTTGAATCTCCTTCAGTGCATCTGAATTTCGGCCAAGCAACAATAGGGAGTGGCCATGACGTGCATATTCATAAGCCAATGCTTCACCAATGCCCGAACTCGCACCTGTGATCAAACAATGTCCCATATTTTCTATCCTGTTTTACGTGGTGCAAGCTGATAAAATTTTTCATTTGCTTTGACCAAACCACCGACATATCTTGCTTCACGTTCCAGAATCTCATCGTGCCTGTGAAGATGACGTACAATTTTTTCAAGACCATGATTTTCTTCACGAATATTCTTGATGCGATCTTGATCCTGTTGAATCCTATGATGCAACGTGACCAATTGAATCACAGGATCTTTACGAAATAAAACATCCCTCATCAGCACATACAATAAAAGCATCAAGAGCACCATGATGAAAATACGGTGTGATGTTGAAGGGTGTGACACAGCCATTTTACGCTCAAGGCTGACCGATGGTGGCCAATGATGACACACGCTTAAACACTGCATTGTTGCCCAGCGTTGCTTCGATGCGCAGCAATCTGTTGTACTTGGCCATACGTTCTGAGCGACACAAGCCGCCGGTTTTAATGAGACCAGCATGGGTCGCAACGGCAAGGTCTGCAATGAATGTGTCTTCGGTCTCGCCAGATCGATGAGAAATGACCGTGTTGAACTGATTCTTTTGCGCCAATGCAATGGTCATCAGCGTTTCCGTCAACGTACCAACCTGGTTGGGTTTCACAAGAACACTGTTGGCCATTTTCTGATCAATGCCATGCTGCAAGCGTTTTTGTTGTGTGACAAAAACGTCATCACCCACCAGCATGACTTCACGGCCCAGGGCCTCAGTCAACTGAGCCCAGCCATCGTGATCTTTTTCAGACATGGCATCCTCCAAAGACAAAATTGGAAAGTCTGTTAGCCATTCTGCCATGAGGTCAATCCATCCCTCCATGCTGTATGTTTTCTTTTCATGAGCCAAGTGATAACAACCGTCTTTATAAAAATCACTGCTTGCCAGGTCTAGAGCCAAATACATGTCCTCACCAGGAATGTAGTTGGCCTTTTCAATGGCTCGCATGATCCAAGTCATCGCCTCTCGGTTGCTTTTTAAATGTGGTGCAAAACCACCCTCATCGCCAACAGCTGTGTGATGGCCTGCTTCTCGAAGTATGTGCTTCAGTGCATGGAACACTTCTGTGCTGGCACGCATGGCTTCAGAGAATGAAGCAAATCCAGTGGGCACAATCATGAACTCTTGCACATCGAGCCCATTGTTTGCATGCTGCCCACCATTGATGACGTTGATCATCGGGGTCGGCAATATGTTGGCCTGCTGGCCACCCAGATAACCAAACAAATCCACACCATGATGGTTGGCGGCAGTGCGTGCAGCAGCGAGGGAAACCGCCAGTATGGCGTTGGCACCCAGTTTTTGTTTTTGTTCTGTGCCATCCAAAGCCAACATGCACTGATCGATGTCATGTTGTTCGTCGACATGCATGCCCACAATCTTAGGGCCAATCACTTGTTCAATGTGTTCAACAGCCTTTAGAACGCCACGGCCACCGTATTTGGAGGAGTCTGCGTCTCTGAGTTCGCATGCCTCAAACACACCTGTCGAAGCACCAGATGGCACAGAAGCCATACCACATGTACCATCATCCAGGGTGATGAGACACTCTGTGGTTGGAAAACCGCGAGAATCAAAAATTTGACGGCCTTGAACTTTTTGAATGATTGCCATAATACTGCCTGTTATGTGGATGCGGGTGACTCTGAAACCACACGATGAATGTCAAGCAACGACCTCAACAATGATGCCACATCTTTCAAAGCCACCGCGTTGGGACCGTCACTCAATGCCACATCCGGATTTGGATGTGTTTCTAAAAAGACACCCTGAATGCCAACTGCCACTGCAGCACGCATCAAAACCGACACCATAGATCGATCACCGCCTGTCGCACCACCAAGGGCACCAGGTTTTTGAACCGCATGAGTGCCATCAAAAATAACAGGATAACCCAAATCTTGCATCCACTTCAACCCACGCATGTCGACCACCAACTGACCGTAACCAAACGATGTGCCCCGCTCACACAGAAGAATGTTTGTGTTGCCCGTTGATGCAACCTTTTCAGCAGCATACCGCATGTCGTGTGGCGCGACAAATTGGCCCTTTTTGATTTGAATGATGCGATTGGTCTCACCAGCTGCAACCAAGATGTCGGTTTGTCGACATAAAAAAGCTGGAATTTGAATGATGTCGGCAACTTCTGCGGCCGCAGCCACTTGTTCGACAGCATGCACGTCGGTGATGATTGGCAAACCTGTTTCTGCTTTAACCTTTTGAAGGGCCTGTAAGCCTGCCTCAATCCCAATACCGCGAAAAGCGTCGATGGATGAGCGATTGGCTTTGTCATAGGATGCTTTAAAAATCAAACGCACATGCAACGTTTCCGCAAGATCGGCCAAAACATGGGCCATATCAAGCAACATGGCTTCAGACTCAATCACACATGGTCCAGCCATGACACAAAGATTTGGGCCTTTAAAATCATCCATCAAGATAGACATTGACGACCTCCTATCGCACACGATGCTGCGCTCTGGTTGTGTCGTCCAGCAAAAGCAGCTTCAACAAACGCCACAAACAACGGGTGTGCATTTCTTGGGCTCGACGTGAATTCTGGATGAAATTGACAGGCGAGAAACCATGGATGGTCTGCCAACTCAACCGCTTCCACCAAACCATCTTGTGCTGACACCGCCGCCACAACCATGCCTTGCGTTTCGATATGCTGAATGTAGGTTGGATTCATTTCATAGCGATGTCGATGACGCTCTGTCAATTGGGTGCTTTGATAAATGTGTGCAAACTTGGTGTCTGGCTTGATGTCAGCAAGTTGGTTGCCCAATCGCATTGTGCCACCTTTTTGGCCTGTATTGGAGGCTTGTTTTTTGGCACCTGTTTTGTTGCAGGTCCATTCGGTGATCATGGCGATGATGGGGTGTGGGGTGCTGGTTGAAAATTCGGTACTGTTTGCATCGTCAAGGCCGCACACATGACGCGCAAATTCGACAACTGCCAACTGCATCCCAAGACAGATGCCTAAGAACGGAATACCTTGTGTACGCGCATACGTGATGGCATGTATTTTCCCTTCAACACCTCGGTCACCAAAGCCGCCTGGTACCAATATGGCATCTGCACCCTGCATATGCTCCTGCACATTGGTTTCATCCAGCGTATCTGCCTCGATATAACGAATGTCAACTCGAACCTGTGTGCGTATGCCTGCATGCACCAGTGCTTCATTCAAAGATTTATAGGCATCCGTAAGATCCGTATATTTACCGACCATGGCGATGGTGACGCTCTCCGATGGTTGACGCTGTAATTCAACAACATGTTGCCAATCAGACAAGTCGGCCTCGTAACCCTCCATGCCAAACTGCTGACAAATGCGATGATGCACTTGTGCCGCATGAAGCAAAAGCGGAATGCTGTAAATGCTTTCAACATCGGGCAATGCAATCACATCCTCTTCTTCGACATTGGTGAACAATGCGATCTTTCTTTTCTGATGCAAAGAAAGTGGCCGCGTTGAACGACACATCAACATGTCGGGTTGAATACCAATGGATCGGAGTTCCTTGACCGAATGTTGTGTGGGTTTCGTTTTCATTTCACCACTGGATTGAATGTACGGCACCAACGTTAAGTGCACAAAATAAGCACTCTTGGCACCAAGCTCAATACGCATTTGTCGAATGGCCTCTAAGAAAGGCAACGACTCAATGTCTCCCACCGTACCACCAATTTCTACGAGCAACACATCAAAGCCTTCGCCAGCACGATAGATGACATGTTTGATTTGATCGGTGATGTGTGGAATCACTTGAACCGTGGCACCTAAGAAATCGCCCTGACGTTCACGCGCGAGCACATCTGAATAAATTTGCCCACACGTGACATTGTTGATTTTAGACAGCGGATGGTGCACAAATCGTTCATAATGCCCAATATCCAAATCGGTTTCTCGGCCATCGGCGGTGACAAAAACCTCACCATGCTGCAATGGATTCATGGTGCCAGGATCGACATTGAGATAAGGATCCAGTTTCAGAAAGCTGATGCGATGACCAAAGGATTCAAACAATGCCCCCAATGAAGCTGCAGCGATCCCCTTCCCCAACGAAGAAAGGACACCACCCGTCACAAACACGTATTTTGTCACACACCACCT
>CBFIDA010000018.1:0-19596 GCA_965661085.1 Candidatus Comchoanobacterales bacterium
GGTGTCGAGATGGTGATGCCAGGTGATAATACGAAGATGACGGTGAAGTTGATCACACCGATCGCGATGGAAGAAGGCTTGCGTTTTGCCATTCGAGAAGGTGGACGTACTGTTGGTGCAGGTGTTGTCACCAAGATCGTTGAATAAAGTTATTTATTTACATTTAAAGTGAAAGAGGATAGTATGAGTAGCTCCAAAAGAAACGTGAGAATCAGAATCAGGCTTAAGGCTTTTGATCATGTATTACTTGACAAAGCCACGAGTGAGATTATTGAGACTGTCAAGCGTACTGGTGTGCAGGTAAGGGGTCCCATTCCGTTACCCAATCGTAAAGAGAAGTTTACGGTGCTCATATCACCTCACGTCAACAAGGATGCACGTCGTCAGTATGAAATACGAACGCACGGTCGTTTGATTGACATCATTCAGCCAGATCCAAAGACAGTGGATGCATTGATGAAGCTGAATCTGGCTTCTGGTGTGAATGCAGTCATTCAAGTCAACGAGCTTGATCAATAGAGGTGTGAACATGACATTAGGAATTATTGCTGAAAAAGTGGGCATGACCCAAGTCTTCAATGACAAAGGTGAAGTCATTCCCGTGACAGTATTGCAGTATGGCAAGTGTGCTGTCACACAAGTCAAAACCATCGAAAAAGATGGTTACAGTGCCATTCAGGTCAATTACGGTGACAAAAAAGTTAAAAACAAGGCCTTGGTGGGACATTTCAAACAAGCCAAAGTTGAAGCGAAAGGTGCATTGATGGAATTCCGTCTTGACGATGTGTCTGCTTTCAGCGTGGGTGACGAGATCAAGCTTGATGTTTTGGATGATGTGGCCAAAGTGCATGTCATTGCCACGTCAAAAGGTAAAGGTTTTGCTGGGTGCGTGAAGCGCCATAATTTTAAGACACAGGACGCCACTCATGGTAATTCATTGTCGCATCGAGCGCCTGGATCCACCGGTCAGTGTCAAGACCCTGGCCGTGTCTTTAAGGGCAAAAAAATGGCTGGACGTATGGGTCATGAGCGTGTCACCGTAAAAAATCTTGACCTGGTCTCCACGGATGCCGATGAAAACATCATTCTAGTTCGAGGTGCTGTACCAGGTGCGCGAGGCACTTATGTGGTGATTCAACCCATCCAAACCAATACGGGAGCGTGATCATGAAACTTGCAACCTACACTTTGCCTGGATTGGTCAAAGAAAAGACCACCCTGACTGTGGATCAAACCATTTTTGATCAAACATTTAATCAAGACTTGGTATGGCAAGCGTGCACAGCTTTCATGGCGGCCGGTCGTTCTGGTTCAAAGGCCACACTCAACCGGTCTGCGGTTCGTGGTGGTGGTAAGAAACCATGGCGCCAGAAAGGCACCGGTCGAGCCCGTGCAGGGACTTCTCGGAGTCCAATATGGGTTGGCGGTGGTATGACGTTTGCGTTATCGCCACGTGACTTCAGTCAAAAGCTCAACAAAAAGATGTACCGTTTGGCGATCAAATGTATTTTGTCACAATTGATTCGTGAATCACGATTGATGGTGGTCGATGCCTTAACATTGTCTTCGCCAAAAACCAAACAAGCCATTGAACTCTTTGGCGAATTGACCAATGAAAGGTTGCTCTTGTTGACCCATGAGTTGAATGAATCCATGCTGCTTGGTTCTCGAAATTTGTTCAACATTCACTATGGCTTGTGGCGTTCTACTTTGAATCCTGTTGTATTGACTCGAGCCAAGAAAATTTTGGTGACGCAAGAAGCCTTAAAAGAAATCCAGGAGTGGTTATCATGAAGAATCCAGAAATCACACTCAAGCCCTATCGGGTATTGTTAGAGCGTATTGTTTCTGAAAAGACAGTGAGGGCTGAATCAGAATGCTGTTACGTGTTTAAAGTTGCTTCATGGGCCAACAAACAAGACATTCAGCACGCTATTGAGCTTTTGTACCAAGTGGGTGTCAAGAGCGTCCGTGTTTTGAATCAGATGGGCAAAACCAAGCGTGCACGTACAGGCATGGGCAAAAAGTCCGACTTTAAAAAAGCCTATGTCACCCTAAAGGATGGACAAGTGATTCAATCCTTTACAGTTTCTGGCAAAACCAAAGAAGAGGGTTAATCCATGACGGTAGCAATAAAGAAGTTAAAACCAGTAACGCCCGGTTCGCGTGGTACTGTTCTTGTGGTTTTTAAGGGTGGTAAGAAAAAGCGCTTACCCAATCGTAAAAAGCTAGAATATGGTCGTGCCAAGCTGAATAAGAAGGGCAGCGGCAGTGGACGTAATAACCTTGGCCGCATCACTGTGCGACATCAAGGCAGTGGCCACAAAACAAAGATCAAAAATGTTGATTTCAAGCGCAACAAAGATGGCATACCTGCGACCGTGAAACGTTTGGTGTATGATGCCAATCGTACTGCGTTGATCGCATTGGTTTGCTATGCAGATGGTGCGTGGTCCTTTATTTTGGCGCCGAAAGGCCTTAAAATTGGCGACAAGGTCATGAGTGGTCACTCTGCGCCGATTGCGACAGGCAACTGTTTGCCATTGAGTGCCATACCATTGGGTACCACCATTCATAACCTTGAGATGAAACCTGGTAAAGGTGCTCAATTGATTCGATCCGCCGGATGCTATGCCACATTGGTGGGAAAAGACAGTGCATATGCCATCATTCGTATGAAGTCAGGTGAAATGCGTCGCATCATGTTGGCATGCCGCGCCACCATCGGTGTTGTGTCAAATGACATGCACAACTTACAAGTTTTGGGCAAAGCGGGTCGAAAACGCTGGAAGGGTGTTCGTCCTACTGTGCGTGGTGTGGCCATGAACCCAGTGGATCACCCACATGGTGGTGGTGAGGGTAGGACCTCTGGTGGTCGTCATCCTGTCAGTCCAACCGGTGTGCCAACCAAAGGCAAGGTGACACGTAAGCGTAAGAACATCACCAACGTCTTCATCATCAAAAAACGTAACGCCAAGAAACGCAGAGGATAATAGGAGCTCATCGCATGCCAAGATCAACCAAAAAACCACCGTATACACCAGAGTATCTGCTTAAAAAAGTAGAGGCAATGGCTGCATCTGGTAAGAATCATCCGATCAAAACATGGGCGCGTAATGCCATGATCATTCCTGCAATGATTGGTTATATTTTTGCAGTACACAATGGCAAGGAATTTGTAACTGTGTTGGTTACCGCAGATCGTGTTGGAAAAAAACTGGGTGAGTTTTCAATCACAAGGACTTTCCGTGGGCACGTTGGTGACAAGAAAGGCAAATAATCATAAGGTAATTGACATATGACTGAAGTAAAATCATTGCTGAAATCTCAAAAAATTTCTGCTCAAAAGGCTCGGGTTGTACTCAATGGCATTCGTGGCAATCGAGTTGATCAAGCCATTGATAAATTGAATTATTCAACCACCAAAGGCGCCAGATTGGTTTACAAGGCTTTGAGCAGTGCCATTGCCAATGCAGAAAACAATCATGGCCTAGACATTGATAATCTTAAAGTATTGTATGCTTATGCCGATGAGAGCTTCACCATCAAACGCATGCGTTGTCGTGCACGTGGTCGAGGTGCCAAAATTTTGAAAAGACGTTGCCACATCACCGTCATCGTTGGCGAAGCAGAATCAGGAGAGAAATAACATGGGTCAGCAAACAAATCCAACTGAATTACGCCGCGGTATCAGAAACCCAATCACAGGCCAACTTGATCGCATGCGCAGCAAATGGTTTGCTTCGGGTGCTGAGTATGCCAAAAACAATCTGACCGACATTGCCATCGTCAATTATTTACAGAAGAATCATGCTCAGGCAGGGATTTCTAAAATTGACATTGAGCGTTTTGGCGGTTCGCCTCAAGTGACCATGTATTGTGTCCGCCATGCACTGGTCATCGGTAAAGGTGGTAGCAATGTTAAGGATTTGAATAGAAAACTCAGCCAACATGTTGGTGAAAAAGTCCACGTTGTATTGAAAGAGGTCAAAAAACCTGAGTTGTATGCCAAATTGGTTGCCGAAAACTGTGCCAACCAAATTGAACGTCGTGTCAGTGTGAAAAAAGCCATGAAACGCGAAATGGAAAAAGCCATGCGTTCCGGTGCCATTGGCATACGTATTGTTGTTTCTGGCCGTATCGGTGGGGCTGACATTGCACGTTCTGAAAAGTACCAGAAGGGCCGTGTACCTTTGCATACTTTCAAAGCCAATATTGATTACCACATTGCTGAGGCATTGACCACGTACGGTATTCTTGGTGTGAAAGTCTGGATATACAAAGACGATAAAAAAATCACCACAGCCAAAAAAGATTAATCAGATCAAAGAACAGGAGCTCCTAGATGTTTCAGCCACCAAAATCGATGAAGTACCGAAAACGACACAAAGGTAGAAATCGTGGTCTCTCTCGTGCGTCCAACATCTCATTTGGAACATTTGGTTTGCGTGCCAAAACACGAGGCACGTTGAATGCGCGCCAAATTGAGGCGGTGCGTCGTGTCATAGCCCGTGTGACGAAGCGTCAAGGCACACTATGGATTCGTATTTTTCCAGATAAACCAGTGACTAAAAAGCCATTGGAAGTGCGTCAAGGTAAAGGTAAAGGTAACGTTGAGTTTTACATTTTTGAAGTCAAGCCAGGTGCCATGCTTTTTGAGTTGGCTGGGGTTTCAGAAGAAATCGCGCGAAAGGCGTTTAAGTTGGCATGTGACAAGCTGCCATTGACTGCCGAGTTTGTGAAGGCACACGCTGATGTTGCAGCTCAAACATCAGAACAAGGTTAAAGTGGAGTAAGCAAAATGATGACAATGACAGAATTGAGAGCAATGGACCAACAAGCTTTGCAAAAATTGGTTGTTGAGTTAGGCATAGAATCCTTCAACTTACGTATGGATACAGAGAACCAACAACGCAAAACACACCGCTTTGGTCAGATTAAAAAAACCATCGCACGCATTCAAACTTTATTGAAAGAAAGAGGCTGATCTCCATGATGCAAGAAAAGAAATCCTTTAAAAGAGAATTCACTGGCAAGGTTGTCAGTGCCAACAGAGATAAGACAGTGACCGTCTTGGTGGTGTATCGCGTTAAGCACAAAATTGGCAAATACATCACTTTGCACAAAAAGTTGCACGCACATGATGCCGACAATCGTTGTGCACTCAATGATACTGTTGTGATTCAATCATGTCGTCCCATCTCGAAAAGCAAAACATGGGTCGTGAAGGAAATCATTGACGGAACACAATCGACAAGGGGCCAATCATGATCCAAATGCAAACCATTCTAGATGTCGCAGACAACAGCGGCGCCAAATCTGTGATGTGTATCAAAGTTCTGGGTGGCTCTAAGCGACGTTTTGCCAACATTGGTGATTTGATTAAGGTCAGTGTCAAAGAGGTTTCGCCCAATGGGAAGATCAAAAAGGGTGAGGTTTTCCTTGCCGTTGTGGTCCGAACAAAGAAAGGTGTACGCCGCACTGACGGATCCGCCATTCGATTTGATACAAATTCTGTGGTGCTTTTGAACACCCAAAAGCAGATCATTGGCACACGTATTTCTGGGCCAGTGACAAGAGAATTGCGCAAAGAATACATGAAAATTGTATCCTTAGCACCTGAAGTACTTTAAGGGATGTGGAGAATAGCATGAGCATTGCAAAAATTAAAAAAGGCGACCTGGTCATTGTGACTGCCGGTCGAGATAAAGGCAAAACAGGCGAAGTCAAAGAGATTCGTCTTGTCACAAAAAAGAATGGGCAAGTTCACAAGAAAGTGATCGTAGAGGGGATTGCCATGGTGTCCAAACATGTGCGTCCCAACCCTAATATTGATGAGCAAGGTGGCATCAAACGCATCCCCTCTGCCATCGATATTTCAAATGTTGCGCTTTACGACGTTGCATTGAAACAAACCATCAAAGTTGGTGTGCGCACACTTGAAAACGGCAAACGTGTTCGTGTCAACAAACAAACAGGTGAAGTGATCACCGATTCCTGGAGCTAATGGTTATGACCAACACATTAAACAGCGCGTTGCAACAAGCATACACTCAGTCCATGAAAGACGCGCTCAAGAAAAAGTTGAATATTGACAATCCCCATGCAGTGCCAATGTTGAAAGCCATTCACATCAACATGTCATCTGGCAGCATGGTCGGTAATAAAAAATTGGTTGCTGAAACGGTGGAAGATTTGATGGCCATCGCAGGGCAAAAACCGGTTGTCACCACGGCAAGGAAATCCAATGCCAACTTCAAGATTCGTGAAGGCTGGCCTATTGGGGCAAAAGTCACTTTGCATGGTCAAAACATGTACTTGTTTTTAGAAAAGCTGCTTTATGTTGTGCTGCCACGTGTACGTGATTTTAGGGGATTGTCACACAAATCATTTGATGGGCGCGGTAATTACAGTCTGGGATTACACGAGCATACGGTCTTTCCTGAAATCCCATTTGAAAAAGTTACAGAGCGTCGAGGTTTAGACATTAACTTTGTAACCAGCACCGACAACGATGATCATGCCAAAGCATTGCTGACCGCGCTCGGTTTTCCTTTCACCAAAGAACGCACACAATAACCAAGGATTCATTCATGCCAAAAAAGTCCACCATTAACAAAAACAATCGTCGATACAAAAAAGCCAGCAACCAAACGCGTCAAGACATCCGTGCACAGTTGAAAGCCAACTTGAAAACGGAAGACGGTGTGGATGCGATGTTTGCATTACAGCGCCGCCCCAAGGATGAATCCATCACCCGTCATATACGACGCTGTAAAGTGTGTGGGCGTCCGAAAGGTGTGTATCGCAAGTTTCAAATGTGCAGATTGTGCTTGATTAAGTATGCTGGTCTTGGTATGATTGCAGGCCTTACAATCTCCAGTTGGTAAGAGGAAAGTCAAATGAGTTTACAAGATCCAATCGCAGACATGTTGACGCGTGTGCGTAATGCGCAAAAAGCAAAACATACCGATGTTTCGATGCCTTACAGCACTGTGAAAGAAAACATTGCCAAAGTTTTGGTGAAGGAAGGTTTCATCGCCGACCATCGTGTTGAGGGTGACGTCAAAAAAACACTCACCATCACATTAAAATATGAAGATGTTTCGCGACGCCAACCGGTCATACACAAGCTATCACGTGTCAGCAAACCAGGTCTTCGTGTCTACAAAAAGTGTGCCGACATTCCTTTTGTGAAAGAAAGAATGGGCATTGTGATTCTCTCTACACCTTTGGGCGTTATTTCTGGTAAGGAAGCGCGTAAGAATAATGTGGGTGGCGAGCTTTTGGCCGTTGTTGAGTAGTAGGAGCAAAGAATGTCTGATTCCGTGCAGTCAAATGCTGTAAAAGTTTATGAGCAACCTGGAAGGGTTGCTGGTATCCCAGTCGAAATCAACAGTGCCGTTCAGGTTGATTTTTCTAACGATCGTATTCTCACCATGAAAAGTGGTCAAAAAGTACTTTCTATGGTCGTACATCCCAGTGTTCAAGTGACACTTGAGGATACAAAATTATCCCTTTTGCCAATTGTTGGCGCTGAACATGCCCGTGCCCAAGCAGGCACAGCACGTGCTTTGGCGAACAACATGATGATTGGTTTAACGCGAGGTTTTGAAAAAAAATTAAGTCTTGTTGGTGTCGGGTATAAAGCCAAACTCCAAGGCCAATCACTCGTATTGTCTTTGGGCTACTCTCATGACATTCATTTTGATTTGCCAGAAGGCATACAGGCTGATGTGCCAAGTCAAACAGAGATCTTAATCAAAGGGGTCGACAAACAAGCGGTTGGCCAAGTGGCAGCCAAGATCAGAGCCTTCAGACCACCAAGTCCCTACAAGGGCAAGGGCGTGAGATATCACGATGAAGTTGTCAAACTAAAAGAAGTGAATAAGTAATATGGCGAACGAAAGAGTAAAACGGAAAGTGCGTGCACGTTTGCGCCACCAAAGCAGCAAACCCTATACCATGGCAGTCCGATGCAACAATCGAAATACCTATGTCCTACTGATGGAAACCAAAAGTCGGGTGGTACTGGGTCAGGTTTCAACATTATCAAAGGCGTTCAAAGCCAAACACGCTTATGGCTCGAACAAAGCAGCAGCCTTCGCACTCGGACAGATTTTTGCCGAATATGTGAAAGAAAAAGGCATTTCTGGCGGTTTTGCGTTCGATCGTGGTGGTCAGAGATTTTGGGGCCGACTGGCTGAAGTGGTGCGTGGTGCACGTGAAGCTGGCTTAGAAGGCTGACAAGGGGAAAAAAAATGGTTGATCGTAAACAAAACACATATGAGCTGATGGAAAAAACCATTCAGGTGAGCCGAACGTCTAAAACTGTGCCCGGCGGAAGAAACTTCAGTTTTCGAGCGCTTGTTGTGGTGGGAGACCCCACTAAAAACACAGTTGGTTTTGGCATTGGTAAAGCGTCAGAAGTCGCTGCAGCTGTTGAAAAGGCCACCAAAGAAGCAAAACGTAGCATGGTGCGTATTCAATTGCGAAAGGGCACTTTGCAACACACCACCTTCCTCAAGAAGGGATCAACAAAAATCTTCATGAAACCAGCGACTGAAGGTACGGGTATCATCGCCGGTGGTGCAATGCGTGCTGTATTTGAAGTGCTGGGTGTTCAAGATGTGCTTGCCAAGGTCTATGGTTCAACCACGCCTTTAAATGTTGTGGCTGCAACGCTTGAAGCGTTGCAAAATATGGAATCCCCCAAGGTTGTCGCGCGTCGACGTGGTTTGTCCATCACGGACCTTTTAGGCACTGAACCGAAAGTACAGGAGGCTTAAAATGGCTAAGAAGCAGCAAAATAAAGTACGGATCACATTGATCAAAAGCATCATTGGATGCACCAAGAAGCAACGGCAATGTGTGCATGGTCTTGGTCTGAATGGTCGCATCAATCGTAGCGTTGAACTTGAAGACACACCCATGGTGCGCGGCATGATTCAAAAAGTATTTTTTTTATTGAAAGTTGAGGCAGTTGCATGAGCGAATTCAATTTATCTTTAAATACCATCAAAAAAGCCAAAGCCAATAAATCCCGACGACGCGTAGGTCGAGGCATTGGCTCTGGATTCGGTAAAACAGCGGGTCGTGGTCACAAGGGCCAGAAATCTAGATCTGGTGGTAGTGTCCCTGTCTGGTTTGAGGGCGGACAGAACCCTTTGATCAGATGTCTGCCAAAGTTTGGTTTCACATCGCGAATCGGATTGACCACAACCAAGTTGCCTTTGAGTGCATTGGCCCGTCTTTCTGGTGACGTGACTATCGAAAAACTGATCGAAGCAGACTTGGTTACCCGAAACACGAAAAGGGTCAAAGTGTATCTGTCAGGCAACATCGAAACTGCCATCACTTTGGTGGGCATCGCATGCACCAAAGGTGCACGTGCTGCCATTGAAAAAGCTGGTGGTGAGGTTCGATAACATGCAACAACGCGCCAAACCCTCCAATGCTTCGATGCAAGCCCTGAAATCAAAGTTGTTCTTTGTATTGGCGGGTATTGTGATTTTTCGTGTCGGTGCACATGTGCCTGTGCCAGGTGTGGACTTGGACAAACTTTCTGAGGTATTCAACCAACATCAGGGTGGCATGCTTGGTCTGTTTAATATGTTCTCTGGTGGCTCATTGTCGCGTTTGACTGTTTTTGCCTTGGGCGTGATGCCTTACATCAGTGCGTCGATCATCATGCAACTGATGTCGGTCAGCCTGCCCACCATACAACAGCTGAAGAAAGAGGGCGATCGTGGCCGTCGTAAGATCAATCGTTACACGCGTTTCTTAACCTTGTTCATTGGTTTTTTTCAAGCCGTTGGTATCACCAAATGGCTTGCATATCAGCACATATCCCTCGACAGTTCTTTCAGCTTTTATGCCATTGCTTGCATCACATTGACCACGGGCACCATTTTCTTAATGTGGTTGGGCGAACAAATGACAGAGCACGGCATAGGCAATGGTGTTTCTTTATTGATTTTTGCAGGAATTGTATCTCGGTTTCCAGGGGCGTTAGGGCAAATCGTTGAACAAGTGCACCAGGGCCAAATGCATGGTTTGACGCTCATATTGCTTGCCATTTTCATTGCTGTGGTTTTGTGTTTTGTTGTCTATATGGAGCGTGCTCAACGCCGTATTCCGATCACACACATGAAGAAACAACGTGGTAATAAATTGATGGGTGGCCATCAGTCTCACTTACCGCTCAAAATCAACATGGCAGGTGTGATTCCCCCAATTTTTGCAAGCAGCATCATTCTACTGCCAACCACCTTGGCCAATTTCTTTGGTCACGGTATGCACATGCCATGGTTGTTGAGACTTGATTTTTGGATGGCCCCGGGTCAGCCACTTTATATCGCTTTCACTGCAGCGGCCATCATCTTTTTCAGTTTCTTTTATACCGCTTTGGTTTTTAATCCCAAAGAAACTGCGGATAATTTAAAAAAGTCAGGCGCTTTGATACCTGGCATTCGTCCAGGTGGGCCAACCAAAGATTACATCAATGCAGTCATGGAACGCCTCACATTATCTGGCTCTATCTATTTATGCTTGGTTGCACTTTTACCTCAGTTTCTCATCATGGCCTGGCATGTTCCGTTTTATTTTGGTGGGACTTCCTTGTTGATTGTGGTTGTGGTGTTGATGGATTTCATCACCCAAGTTCAAACACATCTCATGACACAAAAATATCAATCCCTGATGAAGGGTGACAAACAAAATGGTGCCTCTAATCTTGGCCTCTTACACTAGTATTTTGGAGAAAACACATGCAAGTTCAACCATCCGTCAAACCGATATGTTCATCGTGCAAGGTTGTACGAAGAAGAGGTAAGGTCTTTGTGATTTGTAGTAAAAATGCACGTCATAAGCAAAGACAGGGTTAATTTTATTCAACGCATAGGATTGGATTTATGTCTATGATATCAGGGAGAATGCTCCCACCCGAGAAACACTTAGAAATCAGCTTGACCCATATTTTTGGTATTGGACGGTCACGTTCTAAAAAAATCTGTGATGCGACTGGCATCCCAGGTACAACAAAATTTCGTGATGTCACTGAAGCGCAAAAGGAAGCCATCCGTGCTTACATCTCCGAAAATTTTACCGTTGAAGGTGATTTGCGACGTCAGGTTTTGGCCAGTATCAAAGAATTGATGGATTGTGGTTGTTATCGTGGTCGCCGCCACCGTGCTGGCTTGCCCATGCGTTCAAGGACGAAAACCAATGCAAAGACTGCCAAAAAGCGTGGCAAGAAAAAGAAATAATGTTCGAAAGAGGAGATAAATGATGGGTGTTGCGGTAAAAAAGAAAAAACCGACCAGTAAATCAATTGGGAAAGCCAATTTGTATGTGGTCACAACGTTCAATAACACAATTGTGACATTGACCACAGCCAGTGGTGATACGATTGCTTGGAAAAGTGGCGGTTGTTCGCAAAAAGGGGCTCGAAAGGCCACAGCGCACGCGGCCAAAGAAGCTTCCATTGAACTTGGAAAGATTGCCAAAGATCGTGGTGTGACTTCTGTGGTTGTTTACTTAAGAGGCACGGGTAATGGTCGTGATACAGCCATTCAAGGTTTTGCTTCTGGTGCCCACAATGTAAGCATATCTGCCATCCATGACATCACACGTTCGGCCCACGCTGGATGCCGACGTCGTAAGAAGAAACGCGTTTAAGAGGACTGACCATGAGCATTGCAACCGTTGCAAACAAAAAGTTAAAGAAAAGTCGCGGATTGGGTTTTGACTTCCCTTTCAAAATCCGTGAAGCCAGTAAGTGTAAAGGCAACATTCGTCGTCGTTCCAGACCTTCTGATTATGGTCTTCAGGTACGAATGAAACAGATCATCAAATTTTATTATGGTGTTTCAGAGAAACAATTTCGCAGCTACTTCAAGGAAGCTGCACGTCGCTCTGAGCCAACAGGTATCACATTGATTCATTTACTTGAAAAGCGTCTGGACAATGTGGTCTATCGCCTTGGCTTTGCGACCACACGTGCTGAGGCACGACAATTGGTTTCACATGGCCATGTTCAAATCAATGGAAAAAAAGTGACCGTGCGGTCTTGTCAGGTCCAGGAAAGTGATACAGTCAGCTTGGTTCAGAAAGCCAGACAACACAATCGTGTGACGGTTGCTATACAGCTTGCAACAGAAAGAGGTCTGGTGGATTGGGTTAAAACAGATTTTGAAGCTTTCACAGGAAGCTTGATTGGTTTACCTGAATTGTCTCAATTGCCCGAAGAATTTTCTAAAGTCAATTTGGTCGTTGAATTGTATTCAAAATAATTGGGAGAGCATTGTGGAAGATGTATTTTCTGGCCTGGTGCCACAAGAATTTAAAGTCAATGAGATTGATGCCTGTAATGTGATCATCAAACTTGAGCCATTTGAACGTGGTTTGGGTTCAACATTGGGCAATGCCATGCGTCGAATTCTGCTCAGCTCCATGCCTGGTGCAGCCATCACAGAGGCGCGCATTGATGGATTGGACAATGAATATGCAACCATGGATGGCATTGAAGAAGACGTTGTCGATGTCCTGCTCAACTTGAAAGGGATTCATATCAAAATGCATGAAGGCACTATGGCCAACATGGTGCTTGATGTGAAAGGCCCATGTGTTGTGACCGCTGCTGACCTGAAACTTGATGCCAACATTGACATCACCAATCCAGAGCATGTGATTGCCCATGTGACGGCCAATCGCCAATTTAAGATGCAGCTCACCGTTGAAAAGGGGCAAGGGTTTTTACCCGCAGCAAACCGCCTACAACATCAGCAAATCGAGCGTGAAGTTGGCTGTTTGTATCTTGATGCCAATTTTGGTCCTGTGCTCAAAGCTTCATATGAAGTGGGCAATGCACGTGTGGGCAATCGTACGGATCTTGACAGTCTGTCTCTGCATGTTCAGACCAACGGTACTTTGGACCCTTACGAAGCCGTACGCCGTGTGGCCACAATTTTACAATATCAGCTTCAAAGTTTTGCAGAGTTGAAGAGTGATCATGTATTTGAAGAGCAAAAAATTGAAGAATCATTCAATCCAATTTTAAACAAATTGGTTGAAGAGCTTGATTTAACAGTGCGCGCAGCCAATTGTCTGAAAGCTGAGAATGTTTACTTTATTGGAGAATTGGTGCAACGCAGTGAAAACAGCTTGCTTAAAACACCCAATCTTGGTCGTAAATCACTCTCTGAGATCAAGAGTGTGTTAGCCGCTCATGGGTTGTCCTTGGGTATGGATACAGGTACGTGGTCCAAACCTGTACAAGAAATCTAACAATTGAGGTAGATCATGAATCATAGAAAGAAGTTCAGAAAATTCAACCGAACCAGCAGTCATCGGCAAGCCATGATGCGCAACATGGCCATTTCATTGTTGATGTCTGAAAAGGGTCTGATCAAAACAACTGTGCCCAAGGCGAAAGAATTGCGTATGTTTCTCGAGCCGTTGATCACCAAAGCTGGTACATTGACTGACAACAACCGCGTACAACTAGTACGTTACTTGTTGGCACGGTTGAACAATGACAAGTCGGCAGTGTCTAAGTTACTCAATGAGTACGGACCACGCTTTAAGCAGCGTCCTGGTGGATACACCAGAGTCCTCAAATGTGGACATCGTTATGGAGACAGTGCACCCATGGCATATATTTTGTTCAGCAAGGACAAAGCAGCTTGATGCTTCTTTAAGTATGACGCATGATTCAGAACCGGGCATATGCCCGGTTTTTTGTCCATGAAAGTAGCAGGGGTTTGTGTGAGCCACGTTAAATTGGGCTCAATGTGGTAAAATGCTGTCATTTGACCCATCATCTTCCTCTTTTTTTTCTCCTGCTTCATCATCTTCTGAATTCATACTTGTCTGGCCTTCACCTTCTTGGTCTTCATCTTCTTTGCCATCATCATGAGTGCCGATTGTGAGCGCCATGTCATCAGCTTTTTGTTTGATGGCACCAGGATGAGGGTCTAAAGCCTGACTTTGTGTCGGCGACACAAGCGATCGACAATACGCTTCAAGTTTTTTTTGATCCGTTTCTGATATGGTTTCTTCTTTGGCATGGATGTATTTTTCGTACAATGCCACCGTGCTGACCATCATCACCATGGCCATGCCAACAATGAAGGCCGTCAGTGCAAACCAAGCACCAGGTACAAACAAAGCGGCTGTGGCAAAAATCACTGCGATGCTTGCTGCAGAGATTTCAATGCAGATGATTTTAATCAATTTGGCATTTTGTCTTTTTTTAAGCGTGGTTTTGTGTTGCGCGTATTCGTCTTGCCATGCATGATTGAAATGATTGGTTTTTTGGCCTAAGATGCTGATTGTTCCGAACAACTTTGCGGCTTTGTGACTGTTTCTCACGAGGTCTAAGACACTTAGGACAAGCACTGTCACCAAAAGCCCCAACAGGAGGGAGGGTGTCAGCAATGTCATGAAGGGGGCGGACATCACCAAAAGGCCCATGATGAGTGACATAAAGGTATAGAAGTACCATTTTTTTTGATGTTTGGAATATTTCAACAACATGCTTTTGGCATTGTAGAGTACTTTAAACTGATCAGCATGCGGATGTTCATTCAGATGGTTTTTGAATATTTTGAACTTCAGCCCCAATTCTGATTGGCGATTGCTGGCAATCATCGCTTGAATCATGTTCCCGATGTCCTCTTTTTGGGAGGCAACGTTAGACAATGTAGACAAAGCATGCTCGACATTTTCAGATAAGTGGTGAATGTCAGAAAACCCTAAAAACCGCTTCAAGCCACTTGATGGCCGTTTGAAACCCTGATTTGTACCCATACCATACGCTCCAAGTCGATTGGCTGGCCAAATTGAATTGGCGCTCTAAAGAGTATAGTCAAGAATGGCATACATTGGGGCAGCATTTTAAGCGTCATGGCACCGATGAAGGCACGACGATGATGGGCGATCATGCACAAGTATGGGTGTTTGAGTGCGCCACACAATGTTCTGCTATGGCAGATGGATTGAGTTGTTTTTTCATGAACAATTGCCCCATCGTGTGATAAAAAGTTTGGAGGGCATGTTGACGCTTGCATGACGCCAGCAAGGTCAAAGTTTTCTCGGTGCTTTTTGCAGCCATACCACATAGAATCGGCTGGGGACCCACTTCTAAGAAATGGTCATAAGAAGCCTCTAGCAGACATTGCATGCCATCCAAAAACCGAACAGGCTGCCGAATATGCTTCGCCCAATAGGCAGCAGAAGGTGCATCGTCCATCCAATCTCCAGTCACATTTGAGATGACTCGAACGGGTGACTGTGGGGGGGCATAGGTGAGTGTTTCAGCCAAGGCCGAAAAAGACTCAAGCATGGGGGACATGTGTGCAGAGTGGAACGCATGTGAGACTGTCAAAGCACGACTGCGCACTTTTTGGGTCTCTTTGGCCAATTGCATCAGTGCTGAGATGGCTTCTTGGTCACCAGAGAGTACGGTTTGCTTGGGTCCATTTAGGGCAGCGATGTCGACAACACCTTTTTGAGGGTGTGTACGCATGATGGATGACATGGTGGTTTCATCGGTCATGAAGGCAGCCATGGCACCTTGGGATGGCAAGGACTGCATGCCAAGCCCACGTTGTCCAATCAATTGTATGCCAGCTTCAAGCGACATCATGTTGGCGATGGTGGCAGCAGCATACTCGCCAACACTGTGTCCCATACAGGCCTCAATGTTTTGACCCAGATCCTGCCATGTTTTTGCCATGGCATATTCGATGGCAAATAAGGCTGGTTGTGTCCATCGTGTTTGATGTATGGGGTGACCATCCTCATCATCAGGGGTGTGATAAAGTACATCCAGCAATGAGGCATCAAAGAGATTCTCATAATGGCGACAGCATGCATCCATATGGTGTCTGAAGCGTGGCAAGGTTTGATAGAGGTCAAACGCCATCGATGGATATTGAGCCCCTTGGCCTGTAAACAACAGTGCAATCTTTATAGATGTATCGGTCACGCATGGCCACTCAAGGGCACGACATGCTTGTCGGCAATGCTCGGCATCATTGGCTTCGATGTAACAGGGCGTGAGCTTGGCGTCTGGTGTGCCCAAAAATACAACAGATTGTTGATTTTGATTGGCAATGGCTTGGCAGCACAATGTTTCTAAATGTGCAGGATCTTTGGCATAAACAAAAAAGTGCATGATGTATACCTCAACTGTAAATTTGTGATAATTGCACAGACCGCATTAAGGGCCAGTGTGCTCGCTTAAGTGGCGCCCAATGCAATGGGTGCTGTTGTTTGTAACTGCTGACAGAAGTCGGCAAAGCTGCCAGTGTATGTGCATAGTTGCGAGGCGCATAGCTTTTGTGCAGTTTGTCACCATTTTGATGCGTGCTGTAGAGCGTACCTAAGAAAATAGGGGTATGTGATGGGTACAGGTCAAAACGTGAAAGCCATAAGCGCAGTACGGCGACTTGGGCACCATCTTTGTGATATGCGACCAAGAAGGGCGGTCTTGTTTGGTGTAATTTTGGTAGTGTCGGCATGAAGCGCATGGCAGGATTTTGTAAAGCAAACATCAAGCGTTTTGGAAAAGTTTTGGGCAATGCTTGGATGTGCCAGCCATGCGTTTTGAGCTGTTGATGGATCAGTTTGGTTGATTGTGCCCATTGGATGTTGAAGACCTCTTGAGCATGACCAAAGCGGTTGTTGCGGATGGTGGGCATGACGGTTGGATGTTTGAGCCAGTGTGCTTTTGAAACACTCTGTGTGGGAGGCATGCCAAAAAAGTTCTTGGTATAGCGGGTGTAATGACGATAAAGAAAGCAAGAGGTTGCAATCAGCCAGACCATGAAGGGTAAAATCACCATGGGCTGTAGGATACGGTGTTTGTGTGTTGTTTGAGGGTCGGATTGGTGGACACATGGCTGTTTTTTCAGCCAGGCAGTCGTCAAATATGACAATGCAAGCCCAAGACATCCTGCACCCACAACATCTGTCAGCCAATGAGCACCAAGATAAAGTCTGGTGATCATGATGTATGTCACCAGGAGTATCCCGGCCACATAAAGATGGTTTTTGAGTCGCTGGGACCAACTGTCCTGAAAAGACAAATACAGATAACCGACCAAAAAGGTGATGTAGCCAGTGTGCCCACTTGGAAAACTGGTATGTCCAAGAATGTGCAGCATATGGGGGGGGCGTGCAATGTGATATTGTGTTTTAAAAAACTTGATCATCAGGACACTGAATGTTGTTGCAATCAGTAAACGCAAACCTTCTTTGAGATGGATGTTGAGCGCCAGCATGGCTGCCAACGCAATCACCACACACGACAGCACATATTTGTCGGCCATAAATGTTGTGCTCAGCATGATGGCATTGAACACTGGTACATGAAGATTTTGGAAGAAATGATAAATGGTAAGATTGAGATCATCAAACATATGGCGCTTGCTGACCCCATTTCCCAACAGCAAAAAAAGGAGACCATACCAGCATGCCATCCCAGTCGATTGTAAACGCTGTGTCAACACGTCAGGTTGGGATGCTGTCGGCCAATGTTGTAGGATTTTGGCAGACAGTTTTTGACAACCATGGTGAAGATGGGTTTTGACAGTGGGCTTCAATCGATGGATGCACCAACCAAACAGTAGTGCTCCAATGAGCGCAATACAGGCATGGCCAAGCCAATGCAACACTTTTCCTGGTGGCATCTCCAGCGAAAACATACCAAGCAACAAACCGGGCGTGAGATAGACAAGCACCCAGAGTGATGCGGCTGGTATGGCAGCAAACACGAAATGGATGGGACGCATCTTAAGGAGCCCAGCAATCATTGGGATCATACTGCGCATGGGGCCAAAAAAACGCCCAATGATGACGCTCATGAAGCCATGTTTGACAATGAAGGCCTCACTTTTTGACCACCATGCTTGATGGTTTTGCATCCATTTCAATGCACGCACTTTTTCTTGGTAAACATAGCCCACATAAAAACTGAGTATGTCACCGACCATGGCGCCTGTGAAGGCGGCCATGACAGCAGGGTACAGGGGCAAAAGGGTACTGCCAATCATGGTGCCAATGATGGTCATGGTGACAGAGCCAGGTACCACACTTCCGATGATGGCCAAAGACTCGATGAATGAGATCAAAAAGGTGGCCCACAAACCGTATTCCGGATGAAGGCTCAACCATTGCTCAAAGACATGAAAATCAATTGCATCAATCATAAAATACATTCCTTGGTTGTGTATTTAGGCCACCGATTCACCCGCAGCTTGTTTGTCCGCATGATACGATGAGCGCACCAACGGACCACTCGCGACATGAGAAAATCCGATCGAGTTGGCGTAGGTCTTCAGCATGTCAAACGTTTCTGGTGTGATGTAGGCACAAACAGGATGATGGTGGGGACTGGGTTGCAAATACTGCCCCACAGTCAAACGATCGATGTTGTGTGCACGCATCTCTTGAAACACCACTTTCAATTCTTCGATGGTTTCGCCTAAACCCACCATCAAACCTGATTTTGTTGGCACATTTGGATGCAGGTCTTTAAACGCTTTCAATAAGTTGAGCGACCATTGGTAATCGGCACCAGGTCGAGCTTGAGCATACAAAGAGGGTACGGTTTCAATGTTGTGATTGAACACATCTGGGGGATGATGCGCAAATGCTTCAAGCGCTGCGGTCATTCGGCCACGAAAATCTGGCACCAACACTTCGATTTTGGTTTGAGGGCAGCGTTGACGTATTTCTTGGATGACCTGCGCAAAATGATTGGCACCACCATCCAATAAATCATCACGATCCACCGAAGTGATGACCACATATTGGAGGTTGAGGTGCGCGATGCTTTCTGCCAAACGCCGAGGCTCATCTGGATCAAGAGGATCAGGTCGTCCATGTGCCACATCACAAAATGTACAGCGACGTGTACAGCGATCCCCCATGATCATGAAGGTTGCCGTACCATGGTTGAAACACTCGTATAAGTTTGGGCAAGAGGCTTCCTCACAAACAGTGACCATTTTTTGCTCTCGAAGCAAACGTTTGAGGGCTTGAACCTTTTCAGGGCGTGCAGGCAAACGGGTACGAATCCAGCTTGGTTTAGGCAGAGGCTGATGTTGTATGTCAACACCAATTTTTGCAAGTCCCGCTCGGGCACGTGCCGTTTTGTCTTGGCCTTTTTGTTTGACTTGTTTTGAGTGCATCACGCCCCCATGTTGGTTGGATAAAATCTTTGGTACAGTTGTCCGATGGCGATGTCGATGACATCTGTCATGTTGATGGTGTGTGTGGTCTGGTGCTGCATGTCTGTCATGCTGAGATCGGCATACCCACAGGGACGGATGCATGAAAAGGGTGTCAGGTCCATGTCTACATTCAAGGCAAAACCATGATACGTGCAATGCTTTTTGCTGCGTAAACCGATGGAGGCAATTTTTTTCTGATGCACATACACACCACGTTTTTGATCAATGGTGTGCCCTTTTATGCCAAAAGTCAGCAGTATCTCGATGATCAACTGTTCCATTTGGTCAACCAGAGCATGAATCGAGTATTGGGCGCGTCGTAAATCCATCATGAGATAACAGATCAATTGACCAG
>CBFIDA010000019.1:0-18516 GCA_965661085.1 Candidatus Comchoanobacterales bacterium
CAAGGGGTGAAGGTGTGGTTTTCGCCATCACAGCATTTGCCTATGCTTGATGTGGGAGTGGTCTTTGATGCGGGTGCTGTGCGTGATGGCCAAATGCCTGGGTTGGCTTATGCCACCAATGGGTTGCTGATGGCAGGTTGTGGTGCCATGCGAGAAAAGGATGTTGCAGAGAAACTCGATCAGGTCGGAGCCCAATATGGTGCGACCACCACCATGGACTACAGTCAACATCACTTGCGCACTCTGACCGATCCGGCTTATCTCAAGCCTGCCCTGTATGTTTTGACGCAGTGTTTGGCACAGCCACGTTTTGAGGCCGATGCCATGAGTCGCTACAAGAAACAGCAGGCCACGTTTTTTGCGCAGTTGGCCAAAGATCCAGTCAAGCAGGGCATCATCCGCTATCGTAAAAAGCTGTATGGGTCACATCCTTATGGTCATTACGTGAAAGGGGATGCAGCATCGTTGCAACGTTGGCAGCAAAAAGATCTCAAACAATTTTATCGCAGCCACTTCACTCGTGCCAACATGCACATTGTCATGGTGGGCAATGTGACCAGTGCTCAGGCACACACGATTGCGTCACGCCTGGCGTCGGCTGTCCAACCGGGCGCGCCATTGTCAAAGATTGCACCGCCAACGTTGGCGACCCCACCCAAGCACATTCGCATTCACATGCCATTGAAGCAAACCACCGTCATTCTGGGGCATCCGGGCATCGTCTACACCCATCCGCTTTGGCCGGCATTGTCGGTGGGCAATCAAATCTTGGGGCAGGGCATGCCCAATCGATTGTTCACGGCTGTGCGTGAAAACAAAGGCTACGCATACAGCCCACACAGTTTTTTTGTGCGACGCCGTTTGGCGGGTGGTTTTTTTGTGGTGCTGAAATCACGCAATGCAGTGGCAAAGGATGCACAATCTGTGGCCATGCGTGCGGTCGGAAATTATTTGAAAACGGGGCCAACAGCAGATGAGCTGGCTGCTGCCAAACAAATCAAGGCCAATCGGTTCATACGCCATTTGGCCACCAATGCGGGCCGGTTTGATCAATTGGTGCATGTCCTTGGCATGGGTGCACACGTGAATCAAGTACGACAGTGGTTGCCAAAGGTTGCAGCCGTAACACAAACACAAACCTTACAGGCCTTGACCAAAGTTTTGGGAAAATCTGAGTGGACAACCATTGAGGTTGGCCCAAATGTTAAGCCTTAGCATGGCCACCAAACAATCAAAAATACGGATCATTTCAGGGCAGTGGCGCGGCCGCAAACTCACTTTTCCTGCCCGTCGGTCTGTACGCCCTACGCTGGATCGTACGCGAGAAACCATGTTTGCTTGGTGTCAGCCATACTTGCATGGGGCGCGTTGTCTGGATGTGTTTGCTGGCAGTGGTGCCATGGGATTCGAGGCATTGTCGCGTGGTGCGGCAGATGTGGTGATGTTGGACCGCGATCCTGTTGTGATCCAGCATTTGTACCAAAATCGTGAGATGTTGTCTGCCCATGCTGCCAACATTCATCGCACCCATGTGCCCTGTGATCGAACCTTGCTGGGCACACAACCCTTTGATTTGGTGTTTTTGGATCCCCCTTTTGATCAGGACTTGCATCGGGTGGTGTTGGCGTGGCTGGATGCCGAAGATTTATTGGTTGATCATGCTGGGATTGTTTGTGAGTGGCATTTGCATCACCGCCCAGATTTCCCTATAATTTACGATTTAGTGAAAGAGAAAAAATCTGGCCAAGTCGGCTATGGTTTTTTGCGTTACAACAGAGGTCATTCAGTACCATGAAGGAAATTGACAGTCAGCAATACCAAGGGCTCTTGATTGAGAAAAGTGAACACTTGGGGTTGTTTTTATCCGATGCTCAAATCGCAAGCTTGCTGCAGTATGCTGAGTTGGTGCATCGTTGGAATCGCACTTACAATTTGACGGCAGTGCGTAACTTTGAAGCGGTGCTGCACCGTCACATCATCGACAGCTTGAGCATCGTACGCTATGTCGAAGACAATAAGCGTGTGCTTGATGTGGGGAGTGGTGCTGGCTTGCCAGGCATTCCATTGGCGCTGGTGCGCAAAGATTTGAAGGTGGCGTTGCTCGACAGCAATGGACGCAAAGCGTCTTTTTTGCGGCAAGTCATCTCCGATCTCAAGATCACCAATGCTGGTGTGGTCAATGAGCGTGTTGAGTCTTATCAGCCCAATCAAAAATTTGATGTCATTGTGGCGCGTGCTTTCTCGTCACTGGACAACTTGGTGCGGATGACCCGACATTTGTGTGATTCAGAAGGTTACATCTTGGCCATGAAAGGCATGTATCCAAGTGCAGAGTTGGCTGAGATTCAGGTGGAGCATGAAATTTACAACTTACAGGTGCCTGGTGAAACGGCCGAACGTCATTTGGTGATGATTGAGGTTGAAGCCATACAGTCGAAGTACAAAGAGGACAACTCGTGGCAAAAATAGTTGCGGTGGCAAATCAAAAAGGTGGTGTGGGCAAAACCACCACGGCAGTCAATTTGGCTGCGGGGTTGGTGGCGCTGAAAAAAAGTGTGTTGCTTGTGGACTTGGATCCACAAGGCAACGCCACAATTGGTCTTGGCATGCGTCTCAGAGAAGACCAACAAACGATTTGTGATGTGTTGTTGCGCCAAAAGACAGTGTCTCAAGTGCGTCAAATGGTATCCAGTCAATTTGATGTGGTGCCGGCATCCCAGCATCTGACTTTGGCAGAAGTGCGTCTGACACAATTTGATCAGCGTGAAATGATTTTGCGTGAGGCTTTATTCTCCGTGCAAGAGGACTACGATTTCATTGTGATCGATTGCCCACCAGCCATCAATGTTCTGAC
This sequence comes from Candidatus Comchoanobacterales bacterium, assembly GCA_965661085.1. Taxonomy (GTDB): domain Bacteria; phylum Pseudomonadota; class Gammaproteobacteria; order Comchoanobacterales; family Comchoanobacteraceae; genus CBFIDA01. Next base: position 2,855 of record CBFIDA010000019.1, read on the forward strand.
CGTCAATGCCTTGGTGGCTGCCCATTCGGTGCTGATCCCCGTACAATGTGAATACTATGCCCTTGAAGGCTTGGCCAGTTTGCTCAACACCATTCGTCGCATGCGGACCAGCGCCAACCCATCTCTCGATATTGAGGGGGTTTTGCGTACCATGTACGATGGCCGCAATCGACTCACCAAAGATGTGTCACTCAAGCTGCAGCAACATTTCAAAACCAAGCTGTATCAAACCGTCATTCCCAGAAATGTACGTTTGGCTGAGGCGCCCAGTCATGGCAAGTCTGCCATGCAATACGACAAATCCTCCCAAGGTGCGGTGGCATATTTGGCCCTTGCCTCAGAATTTCTTCGTAAACAGCAGCATGAGATCCCATGTGCGCAACAAACAGGAGCAGTCCATGAATGAGCAAGTGAAAGACCGTGGCCTTGGCATGGGGGCGGAGTTGTTGGGGTTGGATGAATTGTTGACCACCCCACATGTGGCGCATACGGCAGATCCGTTGGCCACGCACGTCGACGGTGGCATTCGCTATGTTGCGCATCATAAAATCAAACCTGGGTCTGCACAGCCGCGGACATCGATGCAAGACGAAGCTTTGGTCGAGCTGGCGCGCTCAATCCGCCAACACGGCATCATCCAGCCCATTGTGGTGCAAGCCAATCCCGGTTTGGATACTTATCGCATTGTTGCTGGTGAGCGTCGATGGCGTGCTGCCAAGTTGGCAAATTTACAACAAGTGCCGGTGATCATTAAAGATTTTTCTGAGCAGCAAGCGGTTGCGGTTGCGCTGATTGAAAACATTCAGCGTGAAGATCTCAATGTGGTCGATCAGGCACGGGGTCTACAGCGCTTGTTGGCCGATTTTTCTCTGACACATAAAGAAGTGGCAGCGCTTCTGGGCAAGTCGCGCGCTGCGATCTCAAACATGATCCGCCTGTTGACCTTGGAAGATCGCATCTTGGATCATTTGGCAGTTGGCGACATCGACATGGGGCATGCGCGTTGCCTCCTGGCTTTGCCTGCCCATGCACGACAGGCCGTGGTCAAAAGCATCATCGCACAACAGTGGTCTGTCCGAACCACCGAGCGCCATGTTCAAGCTTGGCTCAAAGAAAAAACATCCACCACACACACCACGAATCCCAAGGCCGAACGTCAACACCAATGGCATCAATGGGCAACCACCCTCAAAGATCAACTTGCCATGCCTGTACGCATTCGTCAGGGGCGAGGCAAAAAAGTCAATTTGGAGCTGTGTTGTGACGACGATGCAACATTACAGCGCGTGATGCAGCTGTTGTCAGCGTTTCGTCAGACCTGATGCGGCCTGTCATCAACCGTTTAAGTCTGTAGCAGCATGACAGCGCTGAAGAGCGCCACCATGACTGTGTTCAATCCACCCAGTCGACGCTTCATGCCATCTTCAATGTGATCGGCAAAGTGATCGATGATGAACGATGCCAGCACCACGATCAGCACCAAGATTTGAAGTTTGTCCAGCAGCAAAAAATGGCTGCTGTGATGGATGGCTTGAGTGCCAGACACATAGGCGCTGCTCAAGGTAAAAATGGCTGCCAGCAACAGCGTGTTGCGCTTTTGTGCGGTGCGTGTCTCAGAGGCAATAAACTGTGTGAGGATGGCCAAGGTGGCAGACAAATAAATCAAGATGACATTGACGATGAATTGACGCATGCCCGTGCGTTTGAGCTTGAGTGTCACGCGGTATTGATCGGACACAGTTTGATTGGGTTGGGTGCGATCGCCAAAATTGGTTTGATAATGCTTGCTGTACATGGCTTGGGTGGCGGTGTCAATGTGCCAGTTTTCGGGTGAGGCATCGACATCCACGAGTTGATCATGCTTGAGGGTTGGATCGTACATGCGATAAGCCATGGTTTGGTGGGTGTGGTTGGCATCTTCAAGCGCTAAAGTTAAAGTTTGTTGGTCAAAGGGGTAGTGGGTCAAATCCATGGGTTGCAAGATGGTTGCGTGCATTTTTGCATAATCGGTATAGGTGCCATTTGGATAAATATGGCGCCCCATCAATGTTCGTGTGAGATGGGTTGCATGCATCACATTCAGATGATCCAAAGGGTGATCCATGGATGCATGATGGGCGTATACCCAAAAGGTGGCATCGAAGGATTGTTTTAAGAAATCGATGTTATGAATGTTGGTCACATACACGGCAAGTTCCAATGGTTTTGGGGTCTGGGGCATGCTGGCTTCAGGTAAAGCAGCCGATGCCGCTGAAACGATGAGCGTCCATACCAGTAGGGTGCGTTGCATGCGTTTGAGCCATGTGTTCATCTGTCTTCCTTGAACGGTTGTGTCATCGGTGTGGCAGCAATCGAGGGATCAGCACTGCCCAAATCCAGTGTGCGGCAAAGATGGCAAAAAGACCATCGCTGGCATAATGCCAGCCCAAAATGACTGAGCCAAGCCAAATGCATGCCACGTAGCCACATGCCCACCACTTGTATTGGGGCCAGTATTGTTTGGTGATGTGATACATGAGGGCAGCACAGGCAACGTGCAGGCTTGGAAAAGCAGAAATGCTCAAACCCATGGGGTGTATGGCAGGTGGGTGTTGCCAAATGTGACGCAAGATGGCTTGGCCTTCAACAGCATGTAAATGATGACGGCTGTGTAAGGATGACAAAAATTGCATGTGTTGACCCATGTCAGTGTTGCGGATGTGGAGCAAATCATAAAAGCATGGTCCCATGCTCGAGCACCAGGTCGCCACGCCAAGTCCCAATAGGATCCAAGTGAGTATGTAGGCCAGCACAATACGCTTTGCATCTCGCTCAGCGTGTGCAGTCATGACGCTCACAATCAATAAGTAGGGTATGACCAAAAACCACGACACATAGCATATGTCCAAACTCTGAACGACCCATTTGTGTGTCAGTCCAAGATGCTGCATCCAGTACCAGGTGGAGTGGCCAAACATCAACCATGGGTCAAGTTGAATCAGCCATGAATCCGATGAGAATGGATGCAGCATTGGAATCAAAGCTTTTGAATGATCAAATGCACATGCAACGCAGCCTGCAATGCCAACCACCAAGCCATAACGGCTCCAAAACCGAGCATCACAATATCGGGTTGCCAAATCAGCGGATGTCTCGACCCATGATTTGAGCGAACATGTTGATAGGAGGCACTGCGCCAGGTGTGCCAGCCATCGCCACACAAAGTGAAGCATGAGGCAAAGGTTGAAAGTGGTCAGCATGCCGTACACATAGGTCATTGGTGATCTGGCACCAAATGACGTACATGTGTGAAAAACCATGTGGCAGATGGCCGCAAAACAAAGTGAGCCATATAGTATGCCTTGCCACTGAGAGAAGATCTTCAGGGTGTGCTTGAGCGTAGTAGATGTGGTCAGGGATCGCATTTTTTGACGATGACCCAAAATGAATAGATCCATTTTTACAATCACTTAGAAATACGTTGACTCGGCTGCGATCACAAGTCTCAATAACTTAACGAAAAGCCAAACAAATTGCAAACATTGATGAAAAGCATAAAATTTGCTATATTGATTAAAACAGAGTTGAAAATTCGGATTGTCTCATCAAGGATTGTAATATGGCAGTCACAAAGGTTGTTTCTCATGCGCCCTGTGCGCCAGAAAATCATGCATCATCGCCGCTGGGTTGTGCCGGTCTTCAGTTCGAACCTTTCAAAAGTGATGGTCAAGTGTTGAGCTTTTGTGATCTTGCCGATCTCACCCAGTTGATTGCCCAGGTGCGTGAAGACCTGACCACACCACACAAGTTGCCCATTGTGATGGGCGATTCTGGTATGGGTAAAACGACCATCATGCGCCATATTGCCACAGCGCGGCATTGTCGTGCCATCATGATTCAAGCTTCACCTGGACTCACAGCATGCAACATCCTGAAGCGATTTGCTGAGGCTGCAGCCTTGCCATTGCCCAACCGACAAGATGCGCCAGTAGATCAAGCAGAGCAGCTGTTGGCAGAGATGGCATCACAGTCCATCACATTGACCATCATGGTCGATGACGCCGATCGCTTGCCACTTCAAACACTGGCCATACTCATTCATTGTCTGGCCAAACAAGTTGAAGGTGCCAGCCGCACGATCGAAGTTGTACTCTTTGGGCAGGAATCAATTGTTGCGCAAGCACAGTCTTTGACATTGGGCGGTGATCAAGGCATTCAGATTGTGGCACATGCATTGCAGCCCCTCAAGCAAGATGACATTGCACATTATTGCTTCACGCGTTTGCGTGCTGCGGGCTGGCAAGGCATGATGCCTGCCATCTCAAAGCAAACCATTGCGGCCATCATGATTGATTCTGAAGGGGTGCCAAGTCGCATCAACGCGATTGTGCATCGTGATCATTTTCCTGGGTGGGTTTCTGATAAGCTTGCTGGGCATCAGCGCCAAATTGCCATCAATCGTGTGCCTGAAGCGCGCAATCGCTTCGTGCGTTGTTTCAGTTTTGTTGGTTTGGGCGGCCTGATGGCTTGGATGACCATTGCCCCTGCCTGGGCCATTCAATATGGCTCCTGGGTGCAAGCATGTGCAACCGTTTCATCTGAATATGTTTCTGTCAGTGATTTCTTTGTCGACAAACTTGCTCACGTCTTGGTCTGATCCACCGCCTGCGCTTAAAATCAACCAAGAAAACACCCAATCACATCATTATTGCGCAATAAAAGCATTTTCCCCCATGTTGCATTGTGCGCAAAAGGGTAAAATGATTACAGCCACGCAAGCTTAATGCTGGCATATCCGTTTTCATGATTGGGGCAACCATGGTGGATGTAAAAAGCACACCTACAAAAAACGAGGCCCTTGCTGAGCTGAAAAGCTACTTTAATGCGGTTCTAGTAAGAGCCAAAAATCAAGTTTCCAAACCGTCTGCACCTGACAATGACGCGAAGCGTGTGGATCCGACGGGTCCAGCAGGGCGCAAACTTCCTGAAATCACCGAGACCAGTATCATTGAACCTCAAGAGCTCAATCGGCTACTCAAGAATTTATTGCCAAAGACCAATGACAGTATTTTTTCCTTGAATGGGTTAAACGGATCTATTGCATCAGATGGTTCTGGCCCCAATATGAGCTCTGTTCGATTAAGTTTTGGGTCTCCCCGGGTACCCTCAGGCACATATGGTTTAAGTGCAGCTTTTTCTTCCCCAGGATTTGACACGAAGAATCAGAGTGCTAAATCTGACAATCTTTCTGAAAACACATTCAAGCTGGCAGATGATCAAAGTCGCATACAGTCTCCTGCCAACGAGATATGTGCCATATTTAATGAAATTCAGACCAAATTCAAATCTTATGTGGAAGCATTGAAAGGTCCAGAAGATCCTGAGTCTGTCCGCAAGCAGCATGAGACTGATTTACCAAAGCTGAAGCAGAAATTTGAGGCATATTGTAAACAGTTGGAAGCTGACTCAAGGCCCATGAGACAGACGAAGGTAAAAGCAGCAAATGATGGCAAAGGTATGCCCACAATCGGGAGTGTTTTGCCACTTCAAAACTTTGATGTGTTTTCTGCTTCTACCCCATTTGGCACACCTGATGGGTCGGTCAATGATGCTCTGCTTTCACAAGTTCGCTCTTCATCTTCCCAGGTCTCTAAATTTAAGCTCGGAGAACACAGTGAGCCCCTGCCATCATCCTCAACCCCTAGAAGCCATTGTGTCAGGATGTGTGCTTTGCTGATCGCTGTGGTGTTGGGGTTGGAGCCTGGCTGGGCCATGTTGCTGGTATGCCACTTTCATGTGACTTTGGCTTGGCTGATCGCGCCTTGGTGCATGGCAACATGCATCACAGCATCTTTTGGGCTGACCTTGGTGTGTCATATGCTGATGCCGGAGGCAAAAGTGAATCATCGGGCTCAACAAGCGGTGATATCACACAGTCTGGGCCGTGGGCTCGAGGGGGGGGGCATGCCTTCACCCGAAACGACGGCATGGTGGTATGCAAGCGGGCCGCCATGCAGCCCCTGACTTAAAAAAATAACAGTTGAGCAGACAAAGGGTACCCAATAAAACTTTAATCATTTGCATCAAGTTATCTTCTGATGTGATTGATTGATCGAAACATCGTACTTTTTTTTGAATTAAAAAAAGATTAAAAAAAGACCCACAAAAACATCCAGAGCGCTGTTTTGGGGTAAACCCATGTGTTTTCGCGTATAGATTAATGTTTCGCGTGGGGTAGAATGATCACAGAATTGTCATCCAAGCCCACCATCGTGGTTTTGTTTTACCAGAGACTCTGATATGCTCAAAACACCCCCAAAAGAACGCCCTCGTCAAACAGGTGGGCCAGTTATCTCCGGGTCACAAAGCCCTGGAGCACCGTCACCAAGTTCATTTGGGAGTTTTTATGAATCAATCGAAAAAGAAAATCGGCCACCCAATGGGTTGGAGTCACCATATGAAGGAAAGGATAGCCAGGAACAGAAAAGCCAACAGTCTTCAACTGAGGCGTCATCTTTTTCGAGCACGCCAGTCAGCCCAGTCATAACACCAACAAGTCCTTATGATGATGATCTGAGCGACTTATCAGGTTCTCAATCTGATGCTGAATCTTTACCATCAATTTGCCTTGAAAGTGAACGCCAGCCACAGGAATATGAGCGAAATCTTGAGTTGGTCTTTTCTGTTAGTTATTGGCATAAAAAGGTGGAGAGCATAGGTATCTCGTCAGATGACAAAAAGCAGTCACAGCAGCAAAGACAGGCACAAAAAGAGCAAGCCAAAAAAAACGAGGAAAAAGTCAAAACAAACGAAAGGCAGTCTCTAGATGGTTATCAACCACAAGTGAGCCTTAAATCATATACAGTTAGAAGATACACAGATTGCCCACACCCCGTGGAAAAAAATGGGCCACTTTTTGATAAGCTTGATTATTATCAAATTGGTGAAAACGAAGATTTTCTGAATGCCATTTGTGACTACGAGCGAGTCATTGTAGATTTCCTTAAGGATAACATTGACTTAGGTGGTTGGGAGCAAGCACCTATCCTGCAGTTGATTCGAGCATTCGCCGAAGATAAACTCGAGGAGCAGATTCAATCTTCATCAGACACTGAGCTGCAAGTCCAGGCTTATCGCTATAAATCGCTTGCCGAATACTATTTACAACTTGTTGCTTATAACGATGCAGGCCATGCCCAAACCGATTACTTTGAGGGTCAAAAGGGTCTGGATGCCATGTGCATCAAACCTCGAATTGTCAATCTTGGCTTGGTTTTAAAAACCACATTAAGCAACCTCACTGCATTTGACCAAAAGCATGTTCCTTTTAATCCTGCCGATTACAACTTTCGGAGGAGCTTGTTGTCATCAGGCTTGTATCCTGTTTCTGAAAAAATGCCCGAAAGAATTATTGAAGGCAGGATGTTTTTTTATTGTCCTTTCCCAAATTTTTTGACGGAAATGCAGTATAGTCCTATAAAAAAACAAGGTGATTCTAAACTTAGAAGCAGAAAGAAAGGTAAACTTCTAAAACTCAAGGCCGGTGCTTGGCACATGGTGATGTTTTATCAATACTTAGAAGATGTAGGGCGTGCTAAGCATAAGGAAGGTTGTTTTACAACGATCCAGCCAGAAGATATCGAGATTTTTAAGAAAATTACAAGCAAAGTGAAGCTGTTGCCTAAGAAAGAAAAATTTGAACCTTATGAAGCAAAGCCCCAATTCATATTAGAAGCCTATAATAATTTTGTAAGTCCCGAAACATTGCAATTGGCAAAAGACGCCGGGTCGTTTGAAACAAAACTCGAGCGTCAAATACGAGATTTTACTTCGTGGTTTTTTCTCTATCTTTGCCCTGAAATCCGTATGGATAAGCAAGCATTAGGCCTTGCCATAGATAAATACCACTGTTCATGTGAAGAAGAAATTTATGTAGAGCATGAGGACCAACAATTTGGAAGGTTGGCTAGTTTTGATACATTCCCAAAACTCTATTTTACAGGCCGTAAAAAGGCAACCGACGATCAAATAATAAAAGAACTCGGCAAAAAATTCGATACTGAATCAACATCACCCCGAAGAGCTTTAAAACCGATTTTAGATGGAGATGCAAGCAGAGATTCGTTCGAATCAGTAACCAGCCTAAGGGCCTTGCTGGGAGGCTCTTCAGATCGAAAACAAAGCGGTCTAGATGATGTCGAGCGTTTAGAAGGGCGCGTACAAGAACTTGAAAAAGAAAAAATTGATCTGACTCGGTCTTTGAATAAAAAAAATGACCAAATAACATCCTTAACTCAAGTTTGGCAAAAACGTTTGAACACGAAAAATGCAGAGCTAAAAACTGCCCAAGGGCACATTAAGAGTCTTGGTGAAAAATTAAGTACGCTAGGCTGGTCGCTAGGACAAGAAAATATCGTTGAAGCCGTAACAGGATGCTTAACAAATTTACAAAAAAAACTGCATGGTGAGCAAAGACAAGTGCAAACACTTGAGTCAAGTGTCGCAAGCAAGACAACTGAGATTCGCACTCTCTTCAATGAAATTAACACTTTGAAAGAAGAGAGAAAGAAAATCGCCTCACTGGAAAAGGAACTGGCAAAAAAGACAAAGCTTGATTCTGACCATAAATTGCAAGTCCAGGAAGATCTTCAACAGCCACAGCAACAATTACAAGAAGGTCTGAGTGCGAAACAAAAGGAAGTTAACGCAAAGATAAAACAACTAGATTCTATGACTAAAAAGCTAAAAAATGCTGAAACCGAGTTTAAGAAAATTCAAAAGGAAGTGTATCAAGCAAAATCAAGTATCGCTCGCCATATACAAGAACAATTAGATTCTAAAAAACACATCGGTGAACTTAAAGCCCAATATGATTCAGTAAAAGAGCAAAAGATAAAGTTTGTTCCTGAGCACAAAGTAGAAGTTGAGGCATTGACAGGTGAGTGCGATGCGCTTCAGGCCAACTTAAACTCTAGCGAAGAAGCATTGGCCAAGCTGCAAAATACCCTGCCAGCACTTAGACAAAAACAATCAGAGTCTAAGAGGCTACATGCCGAAAAGATCAGTGCTCTGCACAAAAAATTACAAGACTCCGATCGCTTATTGACTCAGCTCGGAAGGACATTGTCAACCATGAGACCTCAACTGCATGCATGGAAAGGTGCTGAGTCGTCAAAATGGCATAACATGAAGTTGGCAATATGCTTTGGCAGTGCTGTGGTCTTGGCCACAGCACCATTGTGGTTGCCAAGCTTGGTGATGATGCTACATGCACATGTCATTTGGCTGACTTCAGGATGGTTCAATGCTGGCTTGTTGATCACAGCCTCAATCATCGTTCTGGCCGGTTTGTATTGTGCACGGACATGTCCTCAGACAGTCAATACTGACCCCAACAAGAACGATCGTGAAACCTCATCCAATGCGTTTGGCAATTTGAACAATATTGTTCGTCTACAGGAAAAACAAATAAGTCAGGTTCTTAAGGAGCCGAGAAACATAAAGGAGTGTAAAGTATGAGAAATCACGTCAACCCACTTTTGGGCCTGGAATCTAAGAATGATAGGCGGCGAGAGTCGTTCGGAACTTTGCGTACAAGTGAATCGAAGTATACGAGTCTTTCGGTAAAGACGATGAAAACCGAAGTGGCAAAAATACGTAAATATCGTCGCGCCCTACTATCAACTGAAGAACGGGCAAATGGGCGCCTAAAAAATGCTGATGCAGCAAGAAGACGTGACCGTAAGACCCAAGAAAAAAATAGCAAATTGATTCTAGAACGTTTTGGACTTGCTGTTCGAAAATTTAAGAAAGCACAAAAACTATACAAGGACCGCCAAGTTCAAAGAGATAGTAGGGGGATTGACAAATACGCGAAACAAATAAGCGTTTATCGTCAAAATATTCAGGCGCATATTGAAGATTATAGGCTTCGCTGTAGGATGCTGAAATTGCCAGACAGAATGGCCAGATATGCAAAGTACTTTGATTCAAGGAGAGCAAAGTCCAACCAAGAGTCTAGGCATGATGGGCAGAGGACCCCTTCCGGCAAGTTGCCTATCACAGGGAGAACGACGTTTGTGGTTGCAGAAAATACGTCAGGTCCATCTCAAGCACCACCCTTTGGGGATTCGAAAATACCAAATGGCCAGTTCAATCCTCGATCAACGAAGAATGTCACACGGCGGAGTAAGAAACGCTCATCCACACGAGCGACTCTAGAGCAATTAAAACCCAGCATCTCCCGTGGCATGAGTGTTGTGTGAAGTGGGTGAGGAAGATCCGGGAGATTTTTCAATATGATACTGGACAGCAGCAACAAAGCATGTTAATTTCTAAAAACTTTTATGCGCTGTATCGACTTTACGTTGATCATCAAGATACACAGCGTCACCGTTGATGTGCTGTGAGTCAGGTTAATGATGCATCTGCGCCGCATCATTAACCTGGTTCTTGCACACCAGCGATCTTTACAATCCATGTGCTGATGTGCCAAAATGTCGCCGAACATTTTTGGAGCGTGTCATGTGGAGTTTGACTCAAATTTTCAGAATCGGTCTTGGGCCATCCAGTTCTCATTGCATTGGTCCAATGCGTGCCGCACTGCATTTCATTTCACAATTGAACATGCCCGACATTGAAAGCATCGAAGTCGCGCTGTATGGTTCATTGGCCTACACCTGCCATGGTCATGGCACCGACAAAGCAATTGTCTCAGGGCTTTCTGGCCATCAACCACACACGATTGATGTGGCCACAGCGCAGTCATTGGTGGAGGCCGCCCAGGAGGGTGTGATGCTCACCGTGCCCCAAACTGGACAACAGGTGATGTTTTGTTTTGCCAAGCATTTGCATTTGCGCTTGGGGGAAAACATTGGCACACACAGCAACGGCATGCGTTTTTCTGCCATTGTGTCGGGTCAGGTACAACATCAGGCCAGTTATTTTTCTGTGGGTGGTGGATTTGTGGAAGATGAAGCAGGCGGTATGGTGCGATTGGTCAAAGAACCCACGTTGGTGGCCAGTGATGACATTCCCCATCCTTTTGACAGTTATGCTGAGTTGCGTGCGCTGTGTGTGCGTGCCAATTGCTCGATTGCCGAGTTGATGTTGGCCAATGAATGTGCGTTTCATCAGGTGGATGCCACAGTCATGCAACAACGTTTGCAAGCATTGATTGACGTGATGTTGGCTTCGGTGGCGCGTGGGCTGGACACTGAAGGCATTTTGCCGGGTGGTTTGGGTGTAGAGCGTCGTGCGGCGTCATTGTATCAAGCCAGCCAGGCCGCCAATGCCAGGGACGGCTTTTTGGATCGATTGAATGCTTATGCCATGGCTGTGAACGAAGAAAATGCCTATGGTGGCCAGGTGGTGACTGCACCCACCAACGGTGCATCTGGCATCTTGCCTGCGGTGTTGCGTCATCACCTTGAGCAGGACGAAGCACAAAAGGATGATGCTTTGACCTTTTTATTGACGGCGGGTGCCATCGCCATGCTCTATAAAAAAAATGCTTCCATCTCAGGTGCCGATGTGGGTTGCCAAGGTGAAGTGGGTGTGGCGAGTTCTATGGCTGCTGGTGCACTGGCAGCGGTACGTGGTGGCACATTGTCTGAAATTGAGATTGCAAGTGAGATTGCCATGGAGCACCATTTGGGTATGACGTGCGATCCTGTCAAAGGTTTGGTGCAGATTCCCTGCATTGAACGCAATGCCATGGGCGCACTGAAAGCGGTCAATGCTGCGCGTATGGCGTTGATTGGGGAGCATCATCCCAAAGTCAGTTTGGATCAGGTCATTGAGACCATGATGCAAACTGGGCAAAACATGCATGACATGTTCAAAGAAACGTCACTGGGTGGATTGGCTGTTCATGTGGTGGAGTGCTGAGACTTTGACAGTGGCATGCGGGCATCTTTTTGCTGCCATAGGGTGTTGAGCCAGCTTCTGAAGTGTTGTCGAAAGCTTTTGTCGGACTGATAATGGCCGACCAGATCTGGAGACAGGGCATGGGCCTCCACATGCACACACACGTCTTGAATGCGGCCAGACAGGATGCCCCACAATGTTGGACGATGCGTGCCGTAATCGAGGGTGACATCGAGCAATGTTTTGGCCTGAGGATACAGGCAACGAATCATGGTGGACAATCCAACAGCTTGAGGCACGAGGAGGTGTTTGAAGGTGCTGCGTTGTCGTTTGTGGGCGTTGATGCGTGTGCCCTCAATGAAATTGATGAGGGTCAAGGGGCGTTGTTGGAAACCACAGCACTGGGTGTCGATGCGTGCATTGAGTTGCGTCAAACGTTTGGGGTTTTTTTTCAGCTGCCGCCTTGAAAAACGTTTGATGAAAACAAAGTTGAGCCCCCAACAGCCGATGCCAACAAATGGCAGGTAAATCAGTGCATCTTTCAGGAAGAATTTGGTGGTGGGCAGACGACGGTGACACAGGAGCTGTAAAATGACAATGTCTGCATAGCATTGGTGGTTGGCAATCATCAGATGACTGGTGTGTATGGCCACCTCAGGCATCGTGATGTCGATCTTGAGACGCAACAGGTTTTTGAAACACCAGGCATGACCAGCGACCCAATGGTCGTAGAGTCGTTCGGTTGCCTGTGCATACATACCATGGGTGCGTTGGCTGCGACCACATGTCACCCAAAGGATGCGACACATTGTGATCAGTGTGCCATGCCAGGCAGCCCAAGGCAGCAACAGGGTGGCAACCAATATGCCACGTATGGTATGGATGGCCTGTTGTGCCGATGATCTGGTGTGTTGTGCCATGGTTGTGGACTCCATGATGATGGTTGGCATTATAAATGCCTGCACCCGTTGGATTCAAGCTTCAGTTGGCCATGGCTGTTGCAAGATCTGGGGGGCATGTTGTGCCAGTAAGGTTTGGTAGACCTGTTGCAACGCATCTTGGGGGACGTCTGAGGTGGCTGTGGCCGTACACACCATATTGCCTTGTGCATCACAAACGCGTGCTTGGAGATGCCAACCCGCCTCATTGTGTTGGGCCAACACCGCCAAAGGACTTTGGCACTGCGCCCCAAGTTGTGCCACCAATTTGCGTTCCAGATCGACACAAGCTGCTGTGTCGGCGTCGTGCAATGCTGCATGTGCTGCATCGGTCCATTTGAAATGTGGGGCGCATTGAAGTGCCAGCGCGCCTTGGCCTGCTGCTGGCAGCATGTCAGAGGTCCCAAACCGCTGGTAACTGGGCATGGTCCAAGATGGGGGGACGTCGCCTCGACGCAGCAAACCTGCCTCGGCCAGAATGATGGCATCATAGTGGCCATCGGCCAGTTTTTGTAGGCGTGTGTCGATGTTGCCACGCAACACACGCACCTTGGCTTGTGGGCAAAGCCTGAGGATCTGGCCATGACGACGGGGACTGGAGGTGCCGACAATTGCGCCAGATGGCAAAGCTGTCCAGGGATGACAACCAATCCACACATCACTGGGGTGGGTGCGTTTGAGGATGGCTTGAATCGGCAAGGTGCTGGGTTGTACGATGGGCATGTCTTTGAGGGCATGCACTGCCAGTTCTGCGCGACCCGCCAACAAAGCCAGTTCCACTTCCTTCACAAACAAACCTTTGCCCCCCATGGTGAACAACGGTGCTTCCAGTCGTCGGTCACCTTGGGTAAGGCAGGGGATCAAGATGAAGGGGCGCTTGAGTGTGTGTTGCAATTGTCGTCCAACCACATGTGCTTGTGCTTGCGCCAATGGGCTGGAGCGTGTGGCAATGCGTATTGGGTCAGCCATGTTGTGCGTCCAAAATGATGTCGGTCAGGATGGTTTTCAGCGACACCAGTTGACCATGAAAGAAGTGGCCACAATCGGGCATGCGTATCAATGTGTTGGTGTGTTGTGCCGACCAGTCATAGACCGCTTGTGGGTCGACCACAGCATCCGATTCACCTTGCACAATCCACCAAGGACATGCAGGATAGGGCAAAGCGTCAAAAGGCATGCGCGCCATCGAAGGTGCCATGGTGATCAAACCTTCACCGCCATAGCGTCCAGCGCCGTAGGTGGCCACATAGCCCCCAAACGAAAAGCCAAGCCACCAAATGTGCTTGGGTTGGTGGGTGGCCATCGCCCATGCGTAAACTGCGTCCAAGTCTTGGCAAGCATCTGGCAGTGCCGAATAGTGGCCGGCACTTTGACCAATGCCACGGTGGTTGAAGCGTATGCTCGGTATGTGGCATGCGGCACACGCTTGTGCTGCGCTGGTGACCACTTTATTGAACATGGTGCCTTCATGGCAAGGGTGAGGGTGACACACAATGGCCAAGCAAGCTGTGGGTTGGTTGGGCTGCAGTTGCTTGGAAAGCCCTTGAAGGAGACCGATGTCGGATGGGATGTTGAGCCATGCTTCATCTGCCTGCAGTCGGTAAATTTGCTGCATGCTGGTCACACTTCGATCATTTCAAAGTCTTCTTTCATGGCGCCACAATCGGGGCAGACCCAATCTTCGGGCACATCGTCCCACAGTGTGCCAGCGGGGATGCCATCCTCTGGATAGCCTTTGGCTTCCTCATACGTGAATCCACAGATGATGCACATGTATTTTTTCATTAAAAAACTCCAAAATAAAGGGCTTGTGTGTTATCGTATGTGCTCTGCGGTTGCATCGAACATGTTGGCTCATTATACGCTGTTTGGGTTTTGGTGCAAGTCCTTGGAATTGAAGTTTTTACGTCGGGGGTGGTCGATGCAGCAACATCCTTTTGAAAGCGCCAAAAAAGTTCTGGTCGGTGGGGTCAACTCACCCGTGCGCAGTTGTCGTGCGGTGGGTGGCATGCCGCGCTTTATTGTGCGAGGTGAAGGGCCATATGTGGAAGACACCACGGGCAAGCGATACGTCGATTATGTCGGTTCATTTGGGGCCAGCATTGCTGGGCACGCACATCCAGATGTTTTGACCGCTTTGCAGCAACAGATGCAATGTGGGCTTGGCTTCAGTGCACCGCACCCAGCAGAAACAGCATTGGCAGAAGCATTGCTGGCACGCTTGCCCTTTGCCGAACGTGTGCGCTTCATGAACTCTGGCACCGAAGCCGTTCAAACAGCCATCCGTCTGGCGCGAGGCATCACGGGTCGAACCAAGGTGGTGAAATTCTCAGGTGGTTACCATGGTCATGTCGATTGCATGTTGGTGGAAGCTGGTTCTGGTCCACGCACACTGGGCACGCCAACCAGTGCAGGGGTGACCACGGGTGCCGACACCATTGTGGCCAGGTTCAATGATGTCCAAGACGTGCAAACACGTACCATGCCGCATGCAAAAGACATTGCGGCCATCATCGTCGAGCCTGTTGCAGGCAACATGGGGTGTGTGTTGCCAACCGAAGACTTTTTGCCAGGGTTGCGCGCGTGGTGTGATGAAATTGGGGCTCTGCTGATTTTTGATGAGGTGATGACAGGATTTCGTGTGCATCATGGCAGTGCGCAAGGGTTGTATGGTGTGCGACCAGATCTGACCACCCTGGGTAAGGTGATTGGTGGTGGTTTGCCAGTGGGCGCTGTGGTGGGGCCAGCAAAACACATGTGTCACTTGGCGCCAGAAGGGCCGGTTTACCAAGCGGGGACCTTGTCTGGCAACCCCATGACCATGACTTCGGGTTTGGCCACCATGGCTGTGTTGACCACAGGTTACGACCAGGTTTT
>CBFIDA010000020.1:0-16321 GCA_965661085.1 Candidatus Comchoanobacterales bacterium
CCTTCTTCCATCGCGATCGGTGTGATCAACTTCACCGTCATCTTCGTATTATCACCTGGCATCACCATCTCGACACCTTCACTCAGGGCAGACACTTCACCTGTCACATCGGTGGTACGGAAGTAAAACTGTGGGCGGTACCCTTGGAAAAACGCCTTGTGTCGACCACCTTCGTCTTTGGTCAACACATACACTTCTGCTTCAAAATGAATGTGAGGTGTGATCGATCCTGGCTTCGCCAACACCTGACCACGCATCACGTCTTCTCGCTTCGTACCACGCAGCAATACACCCACGTTGTCACCCGCTTGACCATGATCCATCAACTTACGGAACATCTCAACACCTGTACATGTCGTACTTTCTGTATCTTTCACACCAACGATGTCGACCGTGTCGCCCACTTTAACCTGACCACACTCAATACGTCCTGTCACCACTGTGCCACGACCTGAAATGGAGAACACATCTTCAATGGGCATCAAAAATGGCTTGTCCAATGAACGCTCTGGCATTGGCATGTACTCGTCCATCGCCTTCAACAACGCTTTGATCGCACCTTCACCAATCTCACTCTTGTCGCCTTCGGTCGCCTTCAGCGCCGATCCACGAATGATTGGGCAATTGTCACCATCAAAATCGTACGAGCTCAACAACTCTCTCACTTCCATTTCAACCAGTTCCAACAACTCTTCGTCGTCAACCATGTCTACTTTGTTCAAAAACACAATGATCTTTGGCACACCAACCTGCTTGGCCAATACAATGTGCTCTCGCGTTTGAGGCATCGGACCATCGGCTGCATTCACCACCAAAATCGCACCATCCATCTGGGCCGCACCTGTGATCATGTTCTTGACATAATCGGCATGTCCTGGGCAATCAACGTGAGAATAATGACGTTGCTCTGTCGCGTAGTTCACGTGTGCAGTCGAAATCGTAATCCCACGTGCTTTCTCTTCTGGCGCTTTATCAATGTCTTCATAAGACATGTTCTCACCGGCCAACATGGTCAGTGCCGCTGTCAGCGTTGTTTTACCATGATCCACGTGACCAATGGTGCCTACGTTGAAATTGTCGAGTGATCGATCGTTAGGGTTGTATGTCATAGTGTTGCTCCTTTAATAACTTAAGCAGATTGTCTTTCTTTGATGATGCCTTCGGCAATATTGGTGGGTGCCACAGTGTACTTACAGAACTCCATGGTATAGCTGGCACGACCTTGTGTTGCCGAACGCAAATCTGTTGCATAGCCAAACATCTCAGCCAAAGGCACTTCTGATCGAACGATACGGCCGAGTGGGCTTTCATCCATACCTAAAATGATGCCACGACGACGGTTTAAATCACCGACCACATCACCCATGTAATCTTCTGGCGTGACCACTTCGACTTTCATCAATGGCTCAAGAATCACTGGAGAAGCTTTGACAACCCCTTCTTTGAATGCCATGGAACCAGCGATTTTAAATGCCATTTCATTTGAATCGACATCATGAAATGAACCATCAAACAATGTGACTTTCACATCTTCGACAGGATATCCAGCAATGATACCATTTTGCATTTGCTCTTGAATGCCCTTGTCCACGGATGGAATGTACTCTTTTGGAATCACACCACCAACAATTTTATTTTCAAATTCATAACCTGAACCCAGCTCTTTGGGTTCAATTTTGATCACAACATGACCATATTGGCCACGCCCACCAGTTTGACGTACGTATTTCGACTCTTGCTCGATGGTTTGTGTGACGGTTTCACGATAAGCCACTTGTGGCTTACCGACGTTGGCTTCAACGTTGAATTCTCGCTTCATACGATCGACAATGACCTCGAGGTGCAATTCACCCATACCAGCAATGATGGTTTGGCCAGACTCTTCGTCTGTACGGACACGAAATGAGGGGTCCTCTTGCGCCAATCGGGACAAGGCAAGCCCCATTTTTTCTTGGTCTGGTTTGGTTTTAGGCTCGACGGCTACCGCGATCACAGGTTCCATATCACTCATTTTTTCAAGCGTGATCACCTCTTTGAGATCACACAAAGTATCACCTGTCACGACGTTCTTCATGCCGACAACAGCCACAATGTCACCAGACACAATGCCTTTGATCTCTTCTCGCTTATCAGAATGCATCAGCATGATACGCCCAATACGTTCTTTCTTGCCTTTAAGTGGGTTGTAAACTGAATCACCTGAGGCCAACGATCCCGAGTAAACACGCAAGAAGGTCAATGTACCCACAAATTGATCTGTGATGATTTTGAATGCCAAGGCAGAAAACGGTTCATTGTCGTCAGCTTTACGCATGATCTCGGTTTCATTTGCATCATCAGCAGTGCCTACAACAGGTGGCACATCAACTGGCGATGGCAGATAATCAATGACACCATCAAGCACTGTTTGCACACCTTTGTTTTTAAACGCAGAGCCGCAATACATTGGGAAGATTTCAATTGAAATCGTACGAAGACGCAATCCTTCTCGAACTTGGTCTGCATCGAGCTCACCATGCTCAAGGTAATGGTCCATCAATCTTTCGTTGGCTTCCGCAGCACTTTCAACCATATTTGCACGGTATGTTTCAGCGGTTTCAACCAACTCTGCAGGAATGTCCTCGTAACGACAAGTCATACCCTGGTCGGCTTCGTTCCAATAAATGGCTTTCATTTTAATCAGGTCTATCACGCCTTTGAAATCATCTTCGCGACCGATTGGGATTTGCACAGGCACCACCTGGGCACCCAAACGCTCTTTGACCTGGGCTTCGACACGGAAGAAATCTGCGCCAGCACGGTCCATCTTATTGACAAACAGAATGCGTGGCACTTTGTAGCGTGTCGCTTGACGCCAAACCGTTTCAGATTGTGGCTCAACACCTCCCACAGAACACAAAACCACAACCGCACCATCGAGAACGCGCAGAGAACGCTCAACCTCAAAGGAAAAGTCAACGTGTCCCGGTGTATCAATGATGTTGATGCGGTGCTTTTGGTACTGCTGATTCATGCCGCTCCAAAAACACGTTGTGGCAGCAGATTGAATGGTAATGCCACGCTCCTGCTCTTGTGCCATCGAATCCATGGTAGAGGCACCATCGTGGACCTCGCCCATCTTGTGGATTTTACCCGTGTAGTGCAGGACACGCTCTGTCGTGGTGGTTTTACCAGCATCAACATGTGCAGATATACCAATATTTCGATACAGAGAAGGCGACGTTGTTCTGAAGTTTTGAGCACTCATGATGTTTTCCTTAAGATGATTCAGTCAGCACAGAAGGGGCACGCCCAGTGGCAAAAGCCTGATTGGCTGCAGCCATACGGTGAGACATGTCACGCTCATTCATGGCGCCACCTTTACCAGCCAACACATCCATGAATTCACGGTAGAGTTTCTGCTCCATGGTCTTACCCGAACGTTTACGCGCATGCTTGATGATCCAATTGAAAGCCACACGAACACCGTCCAGTTCGCTGACTTCGACAGGCACTTGGTAATTGGCACCACCGATACGCTTTGAAATCACTTTGGCAAGTGGGCGTGCTTTATTAAGAATTTCGTCAAAAGCTTCAAGCACTTTTTCCTTTTTTACATCCTCAGATAGCTGGCTGGAATGCAAATCTGCAATCAACAAATCAAAAGCATTGCAAACAATTTTGTATGCAACTGCATACTTACCATCGTTCATCAACACACAAGTAAACCAGCGTACTTTCCAGCTGTCGTAAATCGTGTCTTTTTTGCCCAACCGTCGTTTATGATTTTCAATGGCATGTTTTTTTCGGCGACTCATTTTTTATCTCCGTCTTTAGGTCTCTTGGCGCCATACTTTGAACGCCCTTGTCTTCTGTCTGAAACACCAGAGGTATCCAATGTGCCTCGAATGATATGGTAGCGTACACCTGGCAAATCCTTTACCCTACCGCCGCGGATCATGACCACGGAGTGTTCCTGCAAATTATGGCCTTCACCTGGGATGTAAGCGGTCACTTCATGACCATTGGTCAGGCGCACACGCGCAACCTTACGCAACGCCGAGTTCGGCTTCTTGGGGGTTGTGGCATACACCCGAGTGCACACACCACGAACCTGCGGACATGATTTCATTGCAGGTCGATCACTTTTGGTGAACTTTCGTTTACGCCCTTTGCGGACGACTTGGTTCTTTGTTGGCATTTCATATCCCCAAACTGGTCTGAACTTAAAAAGACTATAACATTAACTAAAAAGGCGCTTTGTTGTCAAGAGCCTGCTGCAAGAATTCAACAAATAATTCATTGTACGGTGGCACATACAAAAACGCGCCCTGATGTTGCAGCAGAGCGCGTATGATTCAGTAACAATCAAAGATTGGTTTGATCGGTTGGCTCATCACCAGATGTGCCGCCAACATCACGCAATGCGGCACCAATGGCTTCTTCAATACTTTGATCGTCCACGGCTGGCATCTCTGTTGACATGTCCGCGTCAAAGTCAAACACTGGCGCCTCAGCGGCATGTTGCTGCTGTCGACTCATGTGATAGGCATAACCCGTTCCAGCAGGAATCAAACGCCCAACCATCACATTTTCTTTGAGACCGCGCAATGCATCCGTTTTACCACCAATGGAAGCTTCTGTTAACACCCTCGTTGTTTCTTGGAATGATGCAGCAGAGATGAACGAATCCGTGGCCAAAGAAGCACGCGTGATGCCCAACAGCACACGATCGCCAATGGCTGCATCCTCATGCTCTGCCAAAGCACTGTTTGCATCGACAAAGGTATGATAGTTGACCTGTTCACCCTTAAACAGAGATGTGTCACCACTGTGCACAACATTGATCTTTCTCAACATCTGCTTGATGATGACTTCAATGTGCTTGTCATGAATCTTCACACCCTGAAGTCGATAGACCTCTTGAACCTCATTGACGATGAAACTGGCCAATTCTTCAACACCAAGCAAACGCAATATGCTATGTGGGTCTAAGGGCCCATCGACCAACATTTCACCTTTGGAGACAGTTTCACCTTCAAAGAACAAAATATTACGCCACTTGGGAATCAACTGCTCGATCACTTCACCATCAGATGTGGTGATCTTCAAACGTTTCTTGTCACGTGTCGGCTTACCGAATGACACAATGCCATCTGTTTCAGCAAGAATGGCCGCATCTTTTGGCACACGTGCTTCAAACAAATCCACCACACGTGGCAAACCACCAGTGATGTCACGTGTCTTGGAACTTTCTTTGGGTACTTTTGCCAAAATATCACCCACGCCGACTGCGTCACCGTCACTGAAATTGATCACAGCACCAGGTGTCAAGAGGTACAATGCGGGATGCGTTGTGCCTGGCAGCATCAACTGCTTACCCTTTTGATCGACAATGCGCAACATGGCCCGATAATCCTTGCCTCGCACTTTTTGCTCACTGTTGGTGATGACGATGCTGCTTAATCCAGTCACATCATCTGTCTTCTTGGTGATGGTGATGCCTTCTACCATATCAACAAATTCCACATGTCCTTCCACCTCAGAAATGATTGGGTGGGTATGTGGATCCCACTCGGCAATGATCATGCCACCTTTGACAGCGTCTTGATCTTTCACCTTCAACGTAGAGCCGTACGTGACCTTATAACGCTCACACTCTTGTCCACGATCGTTCAAAACCATGATGTATCCTGAACGTGAGTTGACAATCAACTCACCAGAAGCACGCGCCAAGGTTTTGACGTTGTTGAATTTCACCACACCGGTATTCTTGATCTGAATGTTGTTGGCTGTCGCAGAACTCGAGGCTGCACCACCAATGTGGAAAGTACGCATGGTCAACTGGGTGCCTGGTTCACCAATCGACTGCGCAGCAATCACACCAACAGCTTCACCACAGTTGACCATATGGCCGCGTGCCAAATCACTCCCATAACACAGGGCGCATACGCCATGTTTGAGATCACAGGTGATGGGCGCACGCACGAACACTCGATCAACGCTGTGTTGAGATAAAAGGTCCATCAGATGATCGTTGAGCATGGTGTTGCGTTCAATCAACACATTGCCGTCTGCATCCAACACGTCTTTTGCAACGACCCGACCCGAAACACGTTCACGCAAAGGCACCACAACTTCGCCACCTTCGATGTGAGGACGAAGCCATAGACCTTTAGTGGTCCCACAATCTTGTTCTCTGACCACAACATCCTGAGCCACATCGACCAAGCGTCTGGTCAAATAACCAGAGTTTGCTGTTTTCAAGGCTGTATCCGCCAAACCTTTACGGGCACCGTGTGTTGACACAAAGTACTCAAGAACACCTAGACCTTCTCGGAAATTTGCTTTAATGGGGGTTTCAATGATGGTGCCATCGGGTTTAGCCATCAGACCACGCATCCCGGCAAGCTGTCGCATTTGTGCAGCTGAACCACGTGCGCCCGAATTGGCCATCATATAAATTGAGTTGAATGAAGGCTGTTCTTTCGTAGTCCCATCTGCCAGCTTAACTTTGTCAATGGACATTTCTGCCATCATGGCCTTACCAACCTTCTCATTGGTGGTTGACCAAATATCGATGACTTTGTTACGACGTTCACCTTCTGTGACAAGACCAGACGCATACTGTTGAGAAATTTCTTTCACTTGTTGTTCGGCATCTTGAAGAATGTCAGCTTTTTCTGTGGGAATGATCAGATCGTTGATGCCAACCGACACCCCTGAACGTGTTGCATACTCATAGCCAAGATACATGAGTTTATCGGCAAAGATCACAGTGGCCTTATTGCCCAGCACTTTGTAGCAATATGAGATGATGTCACCAATCTTCTTACTGTCAATGACTTGATTGACCATGGAGAACGACAAACCTTCTGGCATGATTTCCCACAACAAGGCACGACCGACGGTCGTCTCATAAACGGTCTTTGTCACATGACCCTCTCGCATCTCTTCGATACGCACTTTGACCCGCGCATGAATGTCAACTTGACCAAGGTCATAAGCCTTTTTCACTTCGGCTGTTGATATAAACATCATGCCTTCACCCGTGGCATTGAGCTTGTCTCGGGTCATGTAGTAAAGCCCCAATACCACATCATGGGTTGGACAAATCACTGGCGCCCCGTTTGCAGACGACAAAATATTGTTCGTCGACATCATCAAACAACGTGCCTCAAGCTGAGCTTCGACCGTCAGTGGCACGTGCACTGCCATTTGATCACCATCAAAGTCAGCGTTGTACGCACCACATACCAAAGGATGCAATTGAATGGCCTTGCCTTCAATCAAAGTGGGTTCGAAAGCTTGAATACCTAGGCGGTGCAAAGTTGGTGCCCGGTTCAGCAACACTGGATGCTCGCGGATCACGTCTTCAAGCACATCCCAAACTTCAGGTATTTCTTTTTCAACCATGCGTTTGGCAGACTTGATGGTGGAAGCAAGCCCCAACAACTGTAATCTCGAGAAAATGAACGGTTTGAAAAGCTCAAGCGCCATACGTTTAGGCAAACCACACTGATGCAGTTTCAAGGTTGGCCCAACCACGATCACAGAACGCCCAGAGTAATCAACACGTTTACCCAAAAGGTTTTGTCGGAAACGGCCCTGCTTACCTTTGATCATATCGGCCAAAGATTTGAGTGGACGCTTGTTGGTGCCTGTCACCACACGGCCACGTCGGCCATTGTCAATCAATGCATCGACAGATTCTTGCAGCATTCTTTTTTCATTACGCACAATGATTTCAGGTGCATGCAACTCAAGCAATCGCTTGAGACGATTGTTTCGGTTGATGACACGACGGTATAAATCGTTGAGGTCAGAGGTTGCAAATCGACCACCATCGAGTGGCACAAGTGGTCTCAAATCTGGTGGCAAAACGGGCAGCACACGCAAAATCATCCACTCAGGACGGTTGCTGGAAGAAGAAAAAGACTCGAGAACTTTCAATCGCTTGGTGATTTTCTTTAATTTGGTTTCAGAGGTCACGCTTGGTAACTGTTCACGCAAATCAATGATTTGCTTCTCAATGTCAATGTCTGACAGCAATTTTTCAATGGCTTCAGCACCAATCATGGCTTCAAAATCATTGCCATAATCTTCAAGCAGTGTCAAATATGTCTCTTCTGACAGCAATTGGCCCGAACGCAACTCGGTCATCCCTGGATCAACCACGATGAAAGACTCATAATATAAGACTTGCTCAATTTCACGCAAGCTCAGATCCAAGATCAAACTGATGCGAGAAGGCAATGATTTTAAAAACCAAATGTGTGCCACAGGACAGGCCAATGTGATGTGTCCCATGCGTTCTCGTCGGACCTTCGTTTGCGTGACTTCAACACCACACTTTTCACACACCACACCACGATGTTTCAAACGCTTGTACTTTCCACATAGGCATTCGTAGTCGCGCACAGGGCCAAATATCTGGCAGCAAAACAGGCCATGACGCTCTGGTTTGGTGGTGCGATAATTAATGGTTTCGGGGAATTTGACTTCGCCATAAGAGTTGGCCAGAATTTGATCTGGCGACATCAATCCAGTACAAATTTTATCGAAATCCGATGGGTCTTTTGATGCAAAAAAATTGGTCATCAAATTGTTGGATTGGCTGCCTACTCTAACATTTTTTCCCACAATGAAGCTCCTCGTTAAATTTGGTATAAGTCTCTCTTGCAGATCACTTACGATCTAGGCGCATGTCGATACAGATGGATTGAATCTCTTTGACCAAAACATTGAATGCTTCCGGAATGCCAGCATCCATGGTCAAATTGCCATCAACAATGTTTTTGTACATGCGTGTTCGTCCGGCCACATCATCCGATTTGACCGTCAGCATCTCTTGAAGTGTGTATGCTGCACCATATGCTTGCAGAGCCCATACCTCCATCTCACCAAAACGTTGGCCACCAAACTGTGCTTTACCACCCAGTGGCTGCTGTGTAACCAAGCTGTATGAACCCGTTGAACGTGCATGCATTTTTTCGTCGACCAAATGGTTGAGCTTGAGCATGTACATGTAACCAACGGTGATGGGCTTTTCAAAGGCATCCCCTGTTCGGCCGTCAAACAATGTGGTCTGACCGCTTTCAGGCAAATCTGCCAATCGCAATAAGGCTTTGATTTGATCCTCAGAAGCACCATCAAAAACTGGGCTCGCTGTGGGCACACCTTCAGCCCAATGATCAGCCAGAGCCATGATGTGTGCATCGGAAAAGTCCTCAAGACCTGCGATTTTCATGTTGGTCGTCTCGTTCATTTTCTGATAAAAAGCACGCAACTCATCGGCAGAACAACCGGCTTTCTTCATGTCAGCAATTTTCTTGCCCAGCCCTTTGGCTGCCCAACCAAGATGGGTTTCAAGAATCTGCCCAATGTTCATCCTTGAAGGCACACCAAGTGGATTCAAGACGATGTCAACCGGCGTACCGTCCTCCAAATGTGGCATGTCTTCAACTGGGATGATGGTCGACACCACACCTTTGTTACCATGCCTTCCAGCCATTTTATCACCAGGCTGAATGCGTCGTTTCACAGCCAAATACACTTTGACGATTTTAATGATGCCTGGTGCCAAATCATCACCACGTGTGATTTTCTTTTTCTCGGTCTCTAAACGCTCATGGTGTGCGGTTTGGATGGCTGTGAGCTGATCCACAAGTGGCAATAATTTTGCCTGCTTGGCTTCTTCAACCTCAAGTTCAGCCCAATGATGGGTTGTGATTTCATTCAAAATGGCCAATGTCAGCTTGGTACCCTTCTTATGTGCTCCAAAGGTCTTTGCCAACGTGGCACCTTTTAGAACAGAACGCATTTTTTCGTGCACCACCGACTCTCTCAAAGACAATTCTGCCATCAAACCACGTTTGAACTTACGGAATACTTCTCTTTCGTTGGCTTTACTGCGGTCATCCTTTTCCATCCCATCACGGGTCAGAATTTGAACATCAATCACAGTACCACTCAAACCAGGGGGTACACGTAATGAGCTGTCTTTGACATCGGCTGCTTTTTCACCAAAAATGGCATGCAACAATTTTTCTTCAGGCGTCATCTGTGTTTCACCACGCGGGGTGATTTTGCCCACCAAAATGTCACCTGCTTCAACTTCTGCACCCTGATAGATGATGCCATGGGCATCAAGTTTGGCCAATGCAGACTCACCAACATTTGGAATGTCTGAAGAAATGTCTTCTGGTCCCAACTTGGTATCACGGGCTGTACAGGTGAACTCTTGAATGTGCACGGAGGTGAAAATGTCTTTCTTCACGACGTCTTCGGATATCAGAATGGAGTCTTCAAAGTTGTAACCACTCCATGGCATGAATGCCACCAAAAGATTGCGACCCAACGCCAATTCACCAAGATCTGTAGACGGTCCATCGGCCAACACGTCACCTGCTTCAACCACATCACCAACGCGCACCAAAACTTTTTGATTGTAGCATGTGTTGTGATTGGATCGCATGTATTTGGTGAGATTGTAAACGTCCACCATGTCGGGATCATCTTGTGTGACATGTGCACTGTCCACCTTGACAAGAATATGGCTGGCATCTGCCGCATAAATCATGCCGGGGCGTCTGGCCACTGCGAGCACACCTGATGCTTTTGCAGCCATACGCTCCATACCTGTACCCACCAAAGGCTTCTCAGGTTTGAGTACGGGCACAGCTTGTCGCTGCATGTTTGACCCCATGAGTGCACGGTTGGCGTCATCATGTGAAAGAAATGGGATGAGCGATGCAGCAACAGAAACAATTTGTTTGGGCGACACATCGACATACTCAATTTTGTCGGCAGTGGTCATGGTACACTCACCCAAGTGACGGCAAGTGACAATGTCTTCAACAATTTTACCTGCGGCATCGGTTTTGATGGTGGCCTGGCCGATGCGGTGCTTGCCTTCCTCAATCGCAGACATGTGCACCACTTCATCTGTCAATTTGCCATCGATGACCTTACGGAATGGCGTGACCAAAAACCCGTATTTGTTGACGGTAGCATAAATGGACAAGGAATTGATCAAACCAATGTTGGGACCCTCTGGTGTTTCAATGGGACACAAACGCCCATAGTGCGTGTGGTGCACATCACGCACCTCAAAACCAGCTGTTTCTCGTTTCAAACCACCCTGGCCCAGCGCTGAAACACGACGACAATGCGTCAGACCTGCCAAAGGGTTCACCAAATCCATGAATTGACACAACTGATTGCCGCCAACAAATTCATTGACTGCAGCAGAAACTGGTCTAGAATTGATCAATTCTTGAGGGGTAAGCTGTTCGGTATCGGGATGTCCAAGACGCTCAGTCACACTACGCTGAACACGGACAAGACCCAAGCGGAACTGGTTTTCAATCATTTCACCAACGCTACGCACGCGCCGATTGCCAAGGTGGTCAATGTCGTCGCCATCACTTTTGGCATCTCTCATACGAATCAATTCGCGCACCACATCAATGATGTCGTCACGATCCAGCACGTGTGCCCCTTCAATTTCTTTGCGACCCAATCGACTGTTCAGTTTCATGCGGCCCACGTCGGACAGATCATAACGTACATCCGTGAAAAATAAATTTTTGAAGAGATTTTCAGCTGCATCCTTGGTCGGTGGTTCGCCAGGGCGCATCACACGATAAATCTCGACCAATGATTCTTCTCGTGATTTTGCCGCATCAATACGCAATGTGTCTGAAATGTATGAGCCACGATCGAGCTCATTGACAAACAGCACATCCAAAGATTTCATTTTGTGCGCTTGAATGTGTTCCAATGTCTCTTCCGTGATGACTGAATTGGCATGCAAGATGATTTCACCGGTCTTTTTATCGATGATGTTCTTGGCAATGATCTTGCCCAACATCTCTTCTTCTGGCAATACCAAGGCTTCGATTTTTTGAGCTTCAAGTTGCTTGATGTGGCGAGGCACGATCCTGCGGCCTTTGGCCACAATGACCTGACCGTCATCACCAACAATGTCTGCGAATGCGACGGTACCGCGCAATCGCTTGGGAATCAATTTGAGTTTGTACTGACCTTTACTCATGTCGATTTGATCAAAATCATAAAATGTTGATAGGATCTCTTCCACATCCAAACCAAGTGAGCGCAAAATCACGGTGATTGGCACT
The DNA here is from genome assembly GCA_965661085.1 of Candidatus Comchoanobacterales bacterium. GTDB lineage: Bacteria > Pseudomonadota > Gammaproteobacteria > Comchoanobacterales > Comchoanobacteraceae > CBFIDA01. The sequence goes on from CBFIDA010000020.1 coordinate 12,123, forward strand.
TTTCGTCTGCGGTCAATGCGTGCCCACAACAATTTTTTGGAGCAAAATTCAATGTCCAGCCACGCACCGCGATATGGGATGATTCGGGCAGAATAAATGCGAATGCGTGAAATGTGCTGTTTGCCACCATCGTGCTCAAAAAACACACCTGGTGATCGGTGCAACTGTGACACCACCACACGTTCGGTACCATTGACCACAAAACTACCTGTTGGTGTCATCACAGGCACATCGCCCATGTACACTTTCTGTTCTTTGATTTCTTTGATTTTGGGTTCTTTACCCGCACTTTCTTTGTCGTAAACCACAAGCTTGAATTTGACACGCAAGGCCGATGCATAGGAAAGGCCACGTAGTTTACAATCGTTGATGCCAAACTCAGGTTTGGCCAACTCATAGCCCTCATAAATGAGAGACATATGTCCTGATGAACTGTCAATGGGGAAAACTGAACTCAGAGCAGCTTCAAGACCCTGATTTTTGCGATCTTCTGGTGCACAATTGTGTTGCAGAAAGTAATTCTGGTATGAATCAAACTGAATCTCTACCAATTCTTTACCACTTGGGCTTGCCTGAATGATGTCAGGTCTATTGCCTAAGTTTAAACGAGGTCGGCGCGATTCAACCGCAATGCTGTCTTGGTGCGTTCTAAGTTCAGTCATAACTTTCCCTTCATTGATTAATAACAATATTGAAACCAATCAGTTTATTTGATCTCAACGGTTGCACCGGCTTCTTGAAGTTGCTTCATGATGTCTTCAGCAGTGGCCTTGTCAACACCTTCTTTGACCTTGACAGGCACGCCTTCGACCATATCTTTGGCTTCTTTCAGAGCCAAGCCAAGCAGTGTTCGGATGGCTTTAATCACGTTGATTTTGTTGTCACCAAAACTGGTCATGGTCACATCAAATTCTGTTTGCTCCGCTGCACCAGCATCACCAGCTGCACCAGGCGCAGCAGCAACTGCAACAGGTGCCGCTGCAGAAATACCAAATGTATCTTCCATGGCAGTGACAAGTTCACAGACTTGCTTGACTGTCAGTCCACCAATGATTTCAATCAATTCTTCAGTTGTAGGTTGTTTGGTTGTCATAAATTCACCTTTTGTTTCATTAAAGTTAAGTTAATTGGATTGTTGTTCGGCATACGCATTCAACACACGTGCCAAACGGCCAACAGAATCCTGCAAACCACAAGCAAAATCGCGCGCTGGCGCATGCAATGTTCCCATCAACATGCTGAGCGCTTCGTCTCTCGTGGGCAGTTTGGCAACTGCTGCAAGGTGTTCGGGGCCTAAAAATCCTTCGCCAGTTGAGAGACCTTTTACTGCAAGCTTGTCACAAGACTTCATAAACTTCTGTACAACCTTGGCTGCACCACCTGCACTCGACAATGAGAATGCAAAAATGGAAGGGCCGGTCAAGATGTCGTTAAGACAATCAAAGTTTGTGCCGTCAAGTGCAATCTTCGCCAATCGGTTTCTCACGACGCGGACCACAACATCGGCTTCGCGGGCTTCAGTTCTAAGCGTTTCAAGCTCAGAAACAGTCAAACCTCGATAGTCAGAAATGACCACGCTATGCGCTTCAGTTGCAATGGCTCGAACATCCTCAACAATCGCTTTCTTTTGTTCAAGATGTAACATCGATATGCACACTCCTATTATTCATGCCCCGAAGGGCGAAAACCCACGCAGAACGCAGGCCACCATCTATGTAGGATTTATGATCACCTACAGTCTCAGATAGCACAAAGTGTCCACACTTTATGACCTGAATTTCAATATCAGTTGGTCAGCGTTTGAAGATCAATTTCGACTGCTGGTCCCATAGAAGTAGACAAATAACACTTCTGTAAATATTTGCCTTTTGCCGTAGAAGGCTTAAGCTTCAAAACATCTTGGATGATGGCCTGCACATTGGCCAACACTTCCTCTGGTTTTTGTTGAACATGGCCGACCAGCACATGCAACAGCCCAGCTTTTTCATTGCGGTACAGGACTTTGCCAGCCAATGCTTGTTTGACAGCATCTGCTGGATCAGCGGTCACCGTGCCATCTTTAGGATTTGGCATCAAGCCCTTGGGGCCTAAAATTTTACCAATTTTACCCACTTTGGCCATCATGTCTGGTGTGGCAATCAGCACGTCAAAGTTGAGTTCGCCCTTGCCCATACGTTCAATCAGGTCTTCTCCACCAACTTCTGTGGCGCCTGCTGCTTCAGCAGCTTTGGCCTGATCACCTGTGGTGATCACGGCAATGCGAACGGTTTTGCCTGTGCCATTTGGTAAATTGGTGGCACCACGTACGTTTTCTTTTTTGGCGTTGATGCCCAAATGCAATACCAGCTCAAAAGATTGACGCAATTTGGTGCTGCCTTTCTCAGCAGCCAACATCAAGGCTTGAATGCCTTCTTCAGGTGCGTATTGCTTGGTTCGGTCAATGACTGCATTGGCAGCCTGCATTCTTTTACTCGACATTTTCTAGCCCCTCAAGATAATCTTCTGCAACGTTCACACCCATGCTTCTGGCTGTGCCGGCAATCGACTTCACAGCAGCGTACAGCGTGGTGGCATTCAAATCTGCCATTTTCATTTTGGCGATGTCTACCAACTGTGCTTGGTTGATGGTACCCACTTTTGTACTGTGTGGTGTCCCGCTGCCCTTGTCTAAACCTAAGGCTTTTAAGACCAAGACTGCTGCAGGAGGCGATTTGACCACAAAAGTGTAGGAACGGTCTTTGTACACAGAAATGACAACTGGCACAACAAGACCCGGCTCCATGGACTTGGTATGATCATTGAATGCTTTACAAAACTCAGCAATGTTCACGCCATGTTGACCAAGCGCAGGCCCAACAGGCGGACTAGGATTTGCTTTACCAGCACCAATTTGGAGCTTGATCAACCCCGTCACTTTTTTATCAGCCATACGACTTTCTCCATTGCAATACCAGAAGAAGAGATGAATATTAAACCAAACTCACCTGAATTGCTAGTGTTTTTTTAACTTTTCTCTACTTGCGAGAACTCAAGTTCAACAGGTGTTGAACGCCCAAAAATCAGCACCGCGACACGCAAACGGCATTTTTCGTAATTGATGTCTTCGACCACACCATTGAAGTCAGCAAATGGACCATCGATGACACGCACCACCTCACCGGTTGCAAACACCACTTTGGGCTTGGCCACTGTGGTATCGTCTGCCACCTGCGCCACCAAACGCTTTGCTTCAGCTGCACTGATGGGTCTTGGCCGTTGCTCTTTACCAACTTTCACAAAACCAATCACCTTGTTGTGAGATTGCGTGATGGTGTTGAACAAATCGTCATCACTCACCATTTCAATGAACAGATACCCCGGGAAATGTTTCCGTTTGATGTTCTTTTTTTGACCACCTCGTACTTCTACCACTTCTTCAATGGGCATCAAAATTTCGCCAAAGTATTGTTCAAGACCTTGATCCGTGATGAACGTACGCACTCCCTCCATGACCTTACGCTCATGACCTGTATTGACTCGAAGCACATAAAAATACATTTTTGTATCTGCAGTCATGTTGTTGTCCTCTTTGTTCCTCAATATTTAGGCAAGCACGGATGCAATGATCTTGGTCAACCCAGCATCCATCAACCACATTAAAATTGCAAAAATGGCCACCATAACACTCACCATCATGGCTGTTTTGAGTGTTTCGTCTTTGGTGGGCCAAGTGACTTTAAGCAGCTCCACCCAAGCCATTTGAAACGTTTGTCGCAAAGCTTTAAGCGTTGGCGTGTTGTAAACGCAAAAAACAGACAATGCAGCAACCATCATGACCACCATGATGCGCAATGCCGCATAATCATCCGCAATGTACTGCACACCGACCAAAGCTGTCAGCATCATTGCAGCGGACAAACCCCAACGAAACGTATGTTGCATGATGTTCAACCCATTCTTATAAAAATGTATACCATGAAAGATGGCAGGCCAGGAGGGACTCGAACCCACAACCTGCGGTTTTGGAGACCGCTGCTCTACCAATTGAGCTACTGACCTAATCGCATCAAACCTTATTCAACGATCTTGGTGACAACACCTGCACCAACAGTACGTCCACCTTCTCGAATGGCAAAACGCAAACCTTCTTCCATCGCGATCGGTGTGATCAACTTCACCGTCATCTTCGTATTATCACCTGGCATCACCATCTCGACACC
>CBFIDA010000021.1:0-14336 GCA_965661085.1 Candidatus Comchoanobacterales bacterium
CGTTCCCAATGACATTCCCTAAAGATTACCATCAAAATACGTTGGCTGGGCTGACGGTTGAGTTTGAAGTCACCATCCAGTATGTGAAAAAAGGCACCTTGCCTAAAATGGATGCCGATTTTTTCAAGCGCGTTGAGGTGCCAGAAGCCACCGAAGAAGCCTTTCGAAAAGCTGTTGAGACACCCCTTCAAGAAGAACTGAACAAGCAGTTGTTGAGCCTGAAGAAAGCGCGTCTCTACAACTTGCTGGCAGAGCAGCATACTTTGACTTTGCCTGAAGTGTTGGTGGGCCAAGAAGCTCAGGCATTGTTGGAAGACATCAAGCGCACGCAGCGCTTGGATGCGGCACCTGAAATGACCGATGACATTCGTCAGCAAGCAGAAAAACGGGTCACATTGAGTTTGATCTCCAATCGTTTGATTGAAAAACTCGACATTCAAGTTGACAATAAGGCACTTGAGGCACACATCAAATCCAAAGCCGTACCTTACATAGAAGAAGCAAAATTTTTAGAGTGGTTTTACAGTGATGAGCAACGTGTGCAGGGTGCTGCCCGTGAGTTACTTGAAACACAACTGGTTGAGACTTGTTATGACGTTTTGACCACCAAGGAAGAGCAAATTGCATACGATGATTTGCAGAAAAAAATTGAGGAGGAATGGAATCTATGAGCATCCTGACTGGAAACAGTGTGGTCCCTGTTGTCATCGAAAAATCTGCCAATGGTAATGAGCGCGCTTTTGACATCTACTCTCGTCTCTTGAAAGAGCGTATCATTTTTGTTGTGGGAGAAATAGAGCAGCACATGGCCAACTTGATTGTTGCACAGCTGCTGTTTTTGGAGTCTGAAAATCCAGACAAAGACATTTCTCTGTACATCAATTCGCCTGGCGGTGTCGTGTCTGCGGCGCTTGCCATCTATGACACCATGCAGTTCATCAGGCCTGATGTGAGCACATTGTGTACCGGCATGGCTGCCAGTGCTGCAGCCCTGTTGCTTTCCAGTGGCACGCCCGGAAAACGCTATTGTTTGCCGCATGCAACGGTCATGATTCATCAGGTTTTGGGCGGTTATCAAGGGCAAGGTTCCGACATTGAAATTCATGCTAAAGAAACTTTGCGCATTGGCAATCTTCTGAATAAGATCATGTCCGACAACACCGGCAAAACGGTTGCGACCATCAAGTCAGACACGAATCGAGATAATTTCTTACCCGCACAAGAAGCGGTCAAGTATGGTTTGGCAGATCAGGTGCTCCACACGCGTTCGGATGCCCAGCCTGCCAAGACCAAGCAGACTGAAACCGCTTGAGCCATTGTGCCATATTGATTTTGGAGTTTGATATTGACTCAAAAAAAAGATTCTAAGCTCAACCATTGTTCATTTTGTGGCAAATCTCAAGACATGGTCAAGAAGCTCATCTCTGGGCCCTCTGAGTCTGTATTCATTTGCGATGAGTGCATCACGTCATGCCACGATCTGATCCATACAGTACTCCCCGGTGATGCTGAAGATGGCCCGGATTTTGCTGATGTTTGTGCACGCATCAAACCCAAAGATCTTTTTGCTTACTTGAACACTTATGTCATTGGTCAGGAAGATGCGAAAAAAGCCCTTTCCGTTGCCGTTTACAATCACTACAAACGTTTGATTGCACCAAAGAATGAGCAGGATGTGTCCATCGCCAAAAGCAATATTTTGATGATTGGTCCAACAGGATGCGGCAAAACATTGTTGGCTCAGTCACTTGCCAAACGGCTGGATGTGCCTTTTGCCATCGTGGATGCCACCACTTTGACCGAAGCAGGTTATGTGGGTGAAGATGTTGAAAATGTTGTGCTTAAGTTGCTACAAAATTGTGATTACAATGTTGAGAAAGCACAGCGTGGCATCATTTACATTGATGAAGTGGACAAAATTGGGCGCAAATCATCTGGTCCCTCGATCACGCGGGACGTGTCGGGTGAGGGCGTGCAACAGGCATTGCTTAAAATGGTGGAAGGCTCAGTGGTTTCTGTGCCACCACAGGGTGGACGTAAGCATCCCAGCCAAGAGTACATTCAAGTGGACACCACAGATGTGCTCTTCATTTGTGCAGGGGCTTTTTCTAACTTGCATGAAATTGTCAATCATCGTGTTGCCAACCATAGCATCGGTTTTTCAGCAGATGTGTACGGCAATGATGAAAAATCACAAGTGGACACTTTACTGCGCATGGTACAACCAGAAGATTTAATACATTATGGGTTGATTCCAGAATTGTTGGGACGTCTACCTGTCATCACCTCTCTGAAGTCGCTGAGTCATGACGATTTGGTTTCTGTCCTGAGCACACCAAAGAATTCATTGGTCAAACAATATGCCGCATTGTTTGCCATGGATGATGTGACCTTGGAATTTTCAGACGATGCACTTGCACAGATTGCACATCATGCCCTCAAACGAAAGAGCGGTGCCCGTGGTCTTCGAGCCGCCATGGAAAGTGTGTTGATGGAGGCGATGTTTACATTGCCAAGCGATAAAAAGACAACCACCTTTCAAGTGACCAAATCCTTGGTGGACGGTTGTCTCTGAGATCTTGATATTCATTAGGTAGGTTTATGGATTTGAATGTGATTGAAAAACTTCCTGGATTGCCACTCAGAGATGTGGTCATTGTGCCTTCTGAGGTGCGGGCATTGTTCATTGGTAGGCGTCAATCCATTGCGGCCATTGAACAGGCCATGGCTGATGATCTTGAGGTCTTCCTCATCGCACAGCAGTCCGTGCATGATGATCAGCCCAAACTTGACCAGTTGCATGCCATGGGTACGGTGGCAAGGATCATTCAAGCCATCAAGCTTCCCGATGGCACACGTAAAGTTCTGGTTCAAGGTGTGGTGCGTGCCCAAATATCTGAGTTTTATAGTGATCAAGACAGTTACATGTTTTCATTACAACGTATTCCAGTGACACCCATCACAGATGCCGAAAATGCCACACTGTCTCGGCTGCTCTGGGAAAAATTTGAAACTTTTGTCAAGCATTCTGATGCCATCAATTCTGAAGTGCTGGGTGCGCTGAAAATCATTCAAACCGCCGAAGCATTGGCAGATGCCATCACCATGCATCTTTCAATGTTGACGGTCGAAGAAAAACAAAAAATCCTTGAAATGCTTGATGTGCGTCAGCGTGTTGAACGATTGGTGGTCATGATCTCAAGAGAGATGGAATGGAAAAAAATCGAAAAAAACATCAATTCGAAAGTACGGCAAGCCATGGAAGAGGACCAAGAGGCATATTTTCATGAGAAACGACTCAAGGCCATTCAATCAGAATTGGGTGATAAAAGTAGTCTCATGGGTTCAGATGTGGATGATTTGGCTGAGAAATTGTCCAAAACACCGTTGCCAGATCTGGCTCGTGAAAAAGTCGAATCCGAGCTCAGCAAACTGCAAGCCATGGCCCCAATGTCACCTGAGGCCTCAGTGATCCGAAATTACTTGGGTTGGGTGCTTGATATGCCTTGGGGAAAGCATACAGATATTCAGTACGATCTTGGTGCTGCGCAAAAAACATTGGATGCGGACCATCACGGTTTGAATAAAGTCAAAGACCGTGTGCTTGAGAGTTTGGCGGTACAGCGGCGTGTTAAAAAGATCAGTGGCTCCATTTTATGTCTGGTGGGCCCTCCAGGTGTTGGTAAGACATCGTTGGGTGCCTCCATTGCCAAAGCCATGGGGCGTGAATTTGTACGCATTGCATTGGGCGGGGTGCGTGACGAGGCCGAAATCAGGGGGCATCGCAAAACCTATGTGGGCGCCATGCCCGGCAGGATTGTCAAAGCTCTGAAGCGTGCTGGTGTCTCCAACCCACTGATTCTTCTTGATGAAGTGGATAAGTTGGGTATGGATTTTCGTGGTGACCCAGCTTCTGCTTTGTTGGAAGTCCTCGATCCGGAGCAAAACAATACGTTCAACGATCACTACATCGAACTCGATTTTGATTTGTCTCAGGTGATGTTCATCACCACTGCAAACAGTTATGACATTCCTGATGCTTTGTTGGATCGTATGGAAGTCATAGAGCTTTCTGGTTATACAGAAAGTGAAAAACAAACCATCACGCACGATTATTTGATACCAAAAGCATTGGAGATGGTTGGACTGACGTCAAAAGAAATACGCTTCTCACCAGCTGGCATCTTGGACATCATTCGCTTTCACACGCGAGAAGCAGGGGTGCGAGAGTTGGAACGCATGATTCAAAAGATTTGTCGCAAGCATGTACGGCGTCTTGAAGAGACCGATGAGAAACCTTCGAGCAAGCAAATCAACAAGAAAAATCTTGAGGATTACCTTGGGGTGAAAAAATATGAATTTGAAACTGCTCACAAAAAACATGAGGTTGGTTTGGCGCGTGGGATGGCATGGACACGGGTTGGTGGTGACTTGTTGACCATCGAAGGCCTCATCTTTCCTGGTAAGGGTAAAATGGTGTACACAGGAAGTTTGGGTGATGTCATGCAAGAATCAATCCAAACTGCAGCAACGGTGGTCAAGCGGTTGGGTGTGGGGTTGAATCTGCCAGACAGTTATTTTGAAGACAGCGACATTCATATCCATCTCCCTGAGGGTGCCACCCCGAAAGATGGCCCAAGTGCGGGCATCACCTTATGTTGTGCTTTGATGTCGATCATCACCAACATCCCTGTGCGGCATGATATCGCCATGACGGGTGAAGTCACATTGCGTGGACAAGTTTTAGCAATTGGTGGGCTGAAAGAAAAATTGCTGGCAGCATTGCGTGGGCAGATCAAAACGGTCATCATTCCCAAAGAAAACAAGCAAGACTTGGCTGAAATGCCTGAAGAAGTTGCCAAGCATTTGACCATCCATTGTGTGGAAACCATCGAGGAAGTGCTGCAGTTGGCATTGGTCAAGGACTATACAAGATTTCGGTATGGGCCATCCAAACCCAAGCGTAAGAAAACGAAAAAACAATCGTCATAAGACCAGGCCGTATCATGCAGGAAGCGCAAATTGCCCATTTGAAATCATGTGCCACAACCCTTCGAGATAAAATTCTCTGTCGTACTGGCTTTGAGGCACAAATTTTTGCCCATGCCAGTCACAATCGATCGATATCTTACGCACAACAGCAATTGGACCAATTGGGTTTTGCATGTGAGCAAGCTTTGACCATCAAACTTTATCAAGGCGACCGAACCACTGTGGTATCAACTGCTGATTTGAGTCCACAAGCGCTGGATCAATGTTTGATGAAGGCATTTGATTTGATTACATTTGCTGACCATGATGCCCATCATGGTTTGCCCCCTAAGACTTTAAAGTTACAAAAGGCAGACATTGGGGATTTGCAGCAATACAAGCCCACAGAGTTGGACATGTCCTTCTTGTTGGACACTTGTGCGCAGATGGAAACATTGGGCCTTGCCACCTCAGGCATCACACAGTGTGAAGATGTTGGATTTGAACAATGCACCACCATGATCCATCACCTTGATACGGATGGTTTTGATCAAACACATCTACAAACTTATTTCAGCTGGTATGCGTCTTTCATTGCGGGAGAAAATCAAACCATGGTGCGCGCATCTGACTATACTGCATCGCGTGATTTTCATGGGTTACAAACACCTGAAGCAATCGTACAGTCTGCTGCACACAAAGCCGTGTCGCAGCAAGCACCACGTCATCTGCCCGATCAAGTTTGCCCCATTTTACTTGCGCCTTGTCTTGCCAGAGCATTGTTTTCCAATTTGCTACAAGCACTGAATGGTCATGCCATTTACCAACATCATAGCTTTTTGGCGGGTCAATTGGGTGAAGTGATTTGTCATCCCAGTTTCTCATGGGTTGAGCATGCCCACTTGATTGGGGCCATGGGATCGTGTTGGTATGATGCTGAGGGCGTGGCAACAACACCTGTCTCACCTTTGGTTGAAGCAGGCCGGTTGCAACGTTATGTGCTGGACTGTTATGCAGCCAAGAAATTGGGACTGGTGTCAACAGCCAATGCTGGAGGCATCCACAATTTGTGTATTGTATGCGACAACACCATGGACTTTGATGCACTCGTGCGTCATTGCCATCAGGGCGTGTATGTGACCGAGTGGATGGGCCATGGCATCAATTTGGCCACGGGTGATTTCTCTAAAGGAGCAAAGGGATTTTGGATCGAAAATGGAACACTTCAGTATCCAGTATCGGACCTTGCCATTGCAGGCAATTTGTCAGAGATGATGCACAATATGGTGGCGATGTCAGACCAAATAGACACGCGCGGCCACATACATTGTGGGCATGTTATGATCAAGGACATGACGCTTTCTTCATCTTGAAGTGATGGCTTACTTTTTATGTTTTTCAAGTAAACGACTGAGTTTTTTGATCAAACCATCAAGGGTTTTGTACATGTCCTCAGAACGATGACTGGCAACCACATCAGAGCCAGGCAAGTGGACGGTTGCACGTGCGCAATGATCGAGATGGTCAAGTTCGAAAACCACATGCACTCGATTGATGTTGTCGGCATATTTGATCAATTTACTGAGCTTGTCTTCCGTCATGGTTTTTAAAGCAGGGGTGACTTCAAATTGATGGCCTGTGATTTCGATTTGCACATTAAACTCCTGTTGTGGCATCAAACCAGCATTCTATACCAAATGCCAACGCTTGGGAATGATTCAGATTGGCCTCATTGCATTTTATGACTGCTACAGAGGTATAAATTGTTGAGTCTGTGCATCAAAGACTTCGACATGGCCTGTTGCAATATCGAAATGCCACAGATGAATGGCCAGCTGTTGACGTGCAACCCGCTCTGCAATGAAAGGGTAGGTCATGAGATGGGTCTGACTTTGGCGCAATCCTTGTTTTTCACACATGGATGCCAAGCCATCGGTGGTGGCATCAGGGTGATGATTGTGGACATGGCATCTGGCAGCATGCAGATGGTGGACCCATTGAATGGTTGGGTCTTCAGAATGCTCAGTATCAGGGGTTTCGATCAATGCACGAATGCCACCACAATGTGCATGCCCCATGATCAGTAGATGTTCAACTTCCAAATTGAGTACGCCATAGCGCAAAGCAGACTCTGTACTGAGGCATTTTTTCTCTGGTTGTGATGACCAAGCTGGCACCAAATTGGCAACATTACGGATGGCGAACACATGCCCTGGGCCAGATTGTGTGATGGCCAGGGGATCAACACGTGAATCCGCGCAGCTGATGCACATGACCTTCGGATTTTGGCCATGTTCGGCCAAATGTTGGTATTGCGTTTGCTTTGCTTCAAAGCCATGGGTTTGAAAGGCTCGATAACCTTCGATCAGCGCTTCATAAGACATGTTGTGCCTCCTTTGTAAGCGGGGTAGCCAACAAAATATGTTATCACACACATTCCTGTGCGCAACATTTTTGTCATGGCAAGCTTGAGATGGGTTGGATTGATGTGGGTTGTTGTGGTGATTGATGATCATGGATGCTGTGTGTGGACACCATCCAAGGGTGGCGTACTGCGATTTGGTTCAGAAGGTGCGCAAGACGAACGCCACCTTGCCAAATACGTTGTTTGACAATGGGCATCATGCGTTGGACGTAGGCATCGCCCAAGTGAGGGAGTGTTTCGAAAGGCAATTTTTTTGGGCGATATTGACAAAAAGGGTGCGCGTTTTTTGGATAAATGCGTGCATGCCAGCGTCTCGATTCATGCAACCACTCTAGGATTGGTGTGTTTTGCCATGCCGTGATCAATCTTGGTTGAAGATGTAGGCTTTCTTCAACCAAGATTGGATCTTGGCGGAGCGTGGCTTTCACCAAGTAAGTGTCCCAAATCTTATGAAAGTTGACAGGTTTGCGTCTTGAGAACCATCGGACCAGGCAACGATTGCCTCCCACATCTTTACCGTTGCCAATGTGCAAGGGTTGATGGGCATCGGCGACAAGATGAATCAGGAGCTTCAGGGCGGTCAGGCGTTCGGCATTTGTGTGGTGGGCTGTGGGATTCAAAACACGCAAGCAATGCTGGATGGCACCATAGAGTTGGCCTTTGCTGTGCGGAGCTGGATGTACACTGTCAACATCGGGCCATGTTGCATAATGCCATGTCAAATAACGGCGTGATGGACGGATACGATCGGCCCAATCACTCACATCGATCATGCTTTGATGGTGCAAAATTTGTTCGACCCCACGACGAGCGTCATCGGTCAGATATTCTTCAGCAACGGCTGCGGTCAAGCGATGTCCCAGACGACCCCAAGCATGGCTTTGTGGCACCAGAAATATGGCAATCACCAAAAATGAGAAGCAGATTCTATTCGGCATGTGCATCCCTAAAATGTGTCTTAACCCTACCATCGTATGCGGAGAGTGGTTAAACTACAACCAAGCATCACCTTGAATCACCATGATGTTGATGGATCACAACTGCCAGTAAGGAAACATAAATAGGATGTCATCGAAAACTTATAAATTGATCAACGTATTGGGGTTGCACACGCGGGCATCTGCAAAATTGGTTGATTGTGCTTGTTCGTACCAAGCCGATGTGTGTGTCATCTATGGAAAAAAAACAGCCAATGCAAAACGCATCATGGAGGTTTTAATATTGGGTGCCAAATGTGGTGATGCAATTGAGTTGTCTGCCCAGGGAGCCGATGCATCAGAAGCGTTGTTGGCATGTGGCAATTTGATTTCAGACGGTTTTGGTGAGTAGGGGCATCATCATTCGCCCAAGTAGCAGGCTTTCACATCAGGATGGCATGCAATCTCTCTGGAGGCACCAGAGACCATAACATGGCCATCGACCATGACATGTGCTTGGTCGGTGAATTTCAAGGTGATGTGTGCTTGATGATCGGTGATCAACGTGCCAATCCCCTGTTGTTTCAGTTGAAGTATCAACTTTTGAATTTGTCCGATGGCAATGGGATCAATGCCAGCAAAAGGCTCATCCAGCAAAATGATCTTGGGTTGCGTTGCCATGCAACGCGCGATTTCCGTGCGTCTTCTTTGCCCCCCAGACACTTCATGGCCCATATGGTCTGCAATGGATGTCAGCTGGAAGTCATGGAGGATTTTTTCCAGTTTCAATGCCCGCTTTTTTGGATTGGTTTCAAACATCTCTAAGACAGAAAGCACATTGTCCTTGATGCTGAGACCTTGATAAATACAAGCTTGTTGAGGCAAAAAACTCAAGCCCAATTTGGTGCGCTGTTGGGTGGAAAATGCTGTGATGTCAATCTGATCAAGTGATATTGTGCCACTTTTTGGTTGAAGAAAGCCAATCAAGATGTTGAATAGGCTGCTTTTCCCTGCACCATTTGGCCCCAGAAGGCAAGTGATTTCATTGGTGTTGATCGCCATGTTGACGCCATGTAGGACCGTTTTCTTCTTATAATCCAATGTTACGTCTTGAATGACCAGCGCTTCAAATCTGTTGGCAGGCATGATGTCAATCACCTGGTTAGATAAAGAATCAACAGTCTACCTCAAAACATCCACAAGACCAAGTGAGTTGCATCAACGTGCCTTATGATGTGGGTGGTGGGTGCGTGCCAAAAAGGTGGGTGACCATATTGTCAGCTTTGATTTTTGTCTGATGCGATGACGGGGTGTCAGATGGTTCCAAAAACGCAGTTGTTGCACGGTGACGTGATAGTGCTTGGCAATAGAGGTTAGGGTTTCGTGATGTTTGACCTGATGCGTGATTGGCAGTTGCATGTGGGATGCGTGTTTTGAGTGATGCTGAATGTGTAGTCTTTGTCCAGGGTGTATGATGCTCTTGCTGTTGAGGTGGTTTTTACGCATGAGTTGCTGAAGGCTCATATGCTGCTTGAGCGCAATGCCGCTGAGTGTGTCACCTTTTTTTACACGATACATGAAAGCATGATGTTTGAAATGTTTCAGTTGTTTGGTGACGCGTAGACAGCATCGGATGGGTAAGAGCCAATGCCGCGGTTGATGACTGAGATCACGCGTTTGAATGCCAGTATTCAGTATTTTGAGTTGAGCCATGCTGAGATGACTGAGCTGCTGCATTTCATGGATTGACGGGCGCTCATGCTTTGGATGCAGCACACAAAAGTGGGGCGTGTTGGACACGACAGGCAGTGTGATTTGGTACAGGTCGGGCGTTTCAATGATGGCCTTGAGTGCCAATATTTTTGGCAGATAATGATGGGTTTCTCGCGGTAGATTCAATTCCCAAATGGTTGGCGATAAACCAAGGAAGCTGTGGTGATTTTTGATGGCATGTTGTACACGCCCAGCACCTGCATCATAGGCGGCCAGCGCCAAGATCCAGTCGTCACCAAAAAAATGATACAGTTGTGTGAGATAGTTAAGACTGGCGCGTGTTGATTCGATGATATCCTTGCGGCCATCAAATGATTGTTCAATGTGCACATTCATGCCCAGCGCAGTGCCTGGCATCAATTGCCAAAAGCCGAGCGCGCCAGCTTTTGAGCGTGCGTTGGCCGCAAACTCACTCTCCACAAAAGGCACCAGTGCCAATTCAGCGGGTAAATGGCGGGTATTGATTTCATGCATGACGTAAAATAGGAAGGGTTCAGCACGTTTAAGAATCGATTGCGTATAGCCAGGGTTACGCAAATAGGCACTGAGTTTTTGTTCGACCAAAGGGTGATCCATGGCGGAGGTGTCAATGGAAAAATGTTGACGCATATTTTGCCATACAGATTTGGTCTTGGCGGCGTGAAGTGGTGTGGTTATCGTAAGGATCGTCCACATCGTGAAGTGCATTGCCCATTGCAGCAGGGCTTGTGGTCGATTCCATTTCATTTTCTTATCGTAATGGCCATTCTGATTGCGGTCAAGGGCTATTTTGGGCAAGTCGCGCCGTCTGTCGCAAACGGTGCAGCAATGAAACGACATAAAAAGTGGTATGTGGAACATGGGGTCGGTCGCATACATGACGACTTCAATGCTTCTACGACCATTTACCCTTTAGTCCATCATGTGCACCATGTGTCTTTGGCCTGGCGCAACATCTCAAACAACGCCAGTCCGTGGTGTTGTGTAAAAGGGGGCGTCAGTTGATCGATGAATGCGGTATTTGTTGTGTTGCAGTAAGGATTGAAGGCTTTTTCAAAATGCAATCTCGTTGGGAGTGTGGGCCGATGTTGTTGGCGTAAAGTTTCCAAACGATCTTGCATGGGCTTGAGTACAGCATTGTTGGGCATCAGGTGGCGCAGAAATGCCATGTTGTTTAATGTGTATTCATGTCCAGCACACACCCAGAGATGGTCTGGCAATGCCATGAGTGCATTGATGCTGGTGTACATTTGAGATAGGGTGCCTTCAAAGACACGGCCGCATCCCAGGCTAAAAAGGGTATCACCACAGAACAACCAATCGTCATTCCACCAGGCAATGTGATCTAAGGTGTGGCCTGGCACGGTCAGGACTTGAAAAGATGGGAGGCTGCCAATACGAACCTGATCGCTATTTTGGACAACATGGGTGATCCAGGGCATCGTTGTACTGGCGGGGCCCATGATGGTCGCGTTGGGGTGGTGCTTTAAAAGTTCTGGGATGCCACCGACGTGATCGTGGTGATGGTGCGTCACCAAAATATGGGACAATGTTGCTTGATGTTGATGTAGCCAGACCATGACAGGTTCGGCTTCGCCTGGATCAACCACGGCCCACGAAGTTGCTGTTTCTGATGATGGAAAGGCCCAAATGTAGTTGTCGGTCAGTGCAGGCAGTGGCACAAGGTGTGACATTTGAATGCTCCGTGAGATGCATGATCACATCGTATCGATTGTTGCACAGTGCCGCAACCATCTTTCGGTCAAATCATGTGTGTCGGCTTGGGCATGCATTGTGTCGGTTTTATGACCGTTGTGGTCATGCGGGTTGGGCCGTTCAAAAGTGCCACATTGTTTGAGAAGAAAACGCTGCGGGGGTTGGCACATCTTATGAATTTGTGACACACTGTGGTTTTTGGCGTGGACGAGTGGCATGCAACGTGTATATCGACATCCTGGTGAGTATTTGTTGGACGATGTTGAGTGGCGCTGGTTGGAAATCTGGGCTGGCATGTATCACATCGAGTGGCTTTTGAGCATTCGTGGCTTATTGGACAAAGCACGCCCAGAGACATCCAAAATTCATATTCAAAGTGTCGCCATGCCAGACGATGTGTCGACACATTTGAGTCAAGTATGGGTGCAGTATGATCAGCTGCCATTTCAAGATGACAGTGTGCCCCATGTGTTGTGCCCACATTTGCTCGAATTGCCGCAACATGGTCCAGCTGCGATTGGTGAAGCAGCCCGAATTTTACAGCCAGGTGGTTACATGGTGGTGTTTGGTTACCACTGTTGGTCACCCCTGGGGGTACAAAAGCTTTTTGTAGATGAATCGGCGTCCTTTCCAATTTTAAGTGCGCGTGGTCGTTGTCGTCGATTGCTGTTGGATTTGGGTTTGACCATCATCGATGAACGCATGATTGCACATCGGCCACTTGTTCAGAATATGCAACAATTTGAAGCATTGTTGATGCTGGAAGTCATGGGGGTGCTGTTGTGGCGACCGTTTGGTACGGTGTATGGCATCGTTGCGCGCAAAGACAAAATGAGCTATATTCCTGGTGAAAAATGGGCTATGTCGTCGTGCTGATTGGATAAATTGAGGCGTGTATGTTTTTTCGTGAAAAAGTGACCCTGTATACCGATGGCGCGTGTCAGGGTAATCCGGGCCCCGGTGGTTGGGGCGTTTTGATGCAATGTGATGGTCAAGAAAAAGAATTGTCAGGTGGTGTCCCCGAGACCACAAACAATCGCATGGAGTTGATGGCGGTGATTGAGGGTTTGGCTGCGCTTCAAAAGCCTTGCGATGTTGATGTGTATTCAGACTCAAAGTACGTGGTGCGGGGCATGACAGAGTGGTTGGGGAATTGGCAAAAAAATCAATGGAAAAGTGCCAGCAAGAAACCAGTGAAAAATGTTGATTTGTGGAAAAAGCTTGCGGCATTGGCAATGCATCATCGTGTGACATGGCATTGGGTCAAAGGGCATGCGGACTGTGTTGAGAACGAACGTGCCGATGGTTTGGCAAGGGCTGCAGTGCCCAAAGTCACATTGGAGTGATGATGCGCCAGATTGCATTCGATACTGAAACAACGGGGCGCGACCCCAAAACGGGTGATCGCATCATTGAGATCGGTGCTGTGGTGATTGAAGCACGTATGTTGACAGAACAAACCTTTCAAGTGTACCTCAACCCAGAGCGTGGCATTGATCCAGGAGCCCTGAAGGTCCATGGGCTCACAGAAAGATTTTTGCAAGACAAACCGCTTTTTCCTGACGTGGTGGATGCGTTTTTAGAGTTTGTCAGTGGTGCAGAGTTGATCATTCACAATGCACCATTTGATGTTGGCTTCATCAACGCTGAGTTGGCTCGATTGCGTCGGCCACCCATTGAAACCGTTTGCAGCATCCTTGATACATTGCCAATGGCCCGAAAAAAACACCCGGGGCAACGGAATTCATTGGACGCCTTATGCAAACGTTATGGTGTTGACTTGTCTCAGCGTACGCTGCATGGTGCGCTACTCGATGCCAATCTATTGGCGCGGGTTTACTTGTTGATGACCAGCGATCAATCTGACTTTTTTGCGGACACGCCAAGTTCAGCATCGGATGTCGCCATGGATGATGTCACAGAACATATGATGGTTCAGGATCGGTTGGTGCATGACTTGCCCGTGATGTGTCACGCAGATGATGTGTCTGCACATGAAGCTTTCGTGGCGACAATACGTGCCCAAGCTGGCCGTGCATTTTTTTCTGAAAATCAAGACTGATGCGCATGGTGTCATAGTGTGGTGCGTGATGTCATGATCAATCCAGTATCTGGGTTGGATTGGCATCCCAAACAGGGGACGTTTCTTTATGTTGACAAAGTCTTTTTGTTAAAGCATGATTGTTGCGGCGGAGGGGTTCCCGAGCGGTCAAAGGGATCAGACTGTAAATCTGACGGCTCAGCCTTCGCAGGTTCGAATCCTGCCCCCTCCACCAATGTTTTGCTGGATTTGCGGGTGTAGTTCAATGGTAGAACCTCAGCCTTCCAAGCTGATGATGTGGGTTCGATCCCCATCACCCGCTCCATCTTTTGCCGCCCACATAGCTCAGCGGTAGAGCACTTCCTTGGTAAGGAAGAGGTCACCGGTTCAAGTCCGGTTGTGGGCTCCATTTTATCTCCAAAGCACCTTTTGGTTGATGTTGCCCTCAATGATCCTCAAGAAAATACAATCAAGGGTGAAAATTGTTCAACTATTGGTTGATGTTTTGTGAGAT
>CBFIDA010000022.1:0-5751 GCA_965661085.1 Candidatus Comchoanobacterales bacterium
CTCAGATTTTGATTGGTTTGGTCAATATGGCGACACATCTTTCATTATTGGTGTTCATCAGTGGTGTGATTTACGGTTATTTTGGAATACAAGGTCATTATTTCATCACCTGTACCATCTTGCTGGGCGCATGGGCATTGCTGGGTTGGAAAGAGCGTCAATTGCGCCAAAAGGATCAGGAAGACATTCATAAAACGGATCAGTGGTTGAAGGCTGTCAAAAACAAATTAATGCCCAACTACAAACAGGCTGCACAATCTTTTAGATATCAAGAAAACCATCCATTTTGGCGATTCTTGGGCACAATAGGGCTGTTGCTGATTCTGTTGGCAATTGTCTATTTTGGTTGCCAGTATGTCACGCTGCAGACCAATTTCATGCATGTGTGGGATGCCCCAAGGGTGCTGTCTGTGTGTATGACTGCAATATTTGGGGTGTTAGCCTCATGGCTTTTTCTGTGGTGTCATCGAAAAGGGCATTATGGTTTTTTCACACGTTGTTTTTCGGCTTTTTTTCAGTTTGGCATGGGGTGTGGCAGCATTCTTGCAGGATACACGTCTTTTATGATTTTGATTGCCCCTTTGCTGTCGGTCAAGGTGCTGCTGATTTTGACCTTGCTGGATACGTACTGGGTGACATCGGCCGTCGTTTTGGGCATAGGCGTCGTGGTGGGTGGATGCTATGCGCATCAAGATTGGTGTGATGCGGTGCAAGCCCATGAGATCTCACGTTATCACCAAATGGTTAAAGATCCTGATTGCAAATATTTCATCCAGGAAAGCAATGGGCGTGCTGAGGCTGCTCCGGAACCTGATTTGTAGTCGCGTGACTGAGGGGCGTATGGTCTTTATAAATCGTATTTTTGAATTTTTTTGCGCAGTGTGGCTCGGCTGATGCCCAACAATTGTGCTGCTTCGGTTTGGTTGCCGCCCACATGAGACAGGACTTGATCGAGCACTTCGGGTTCCACCGCATGCATGACCAGTTGATAAATGTGGCTGACATCACCGGTCTCATGATCTGCCAAATAATCTTGAATGAAAGCGCGGATATAATCTTTGAGCACGGGCGGATGGCTGCATGAAACCTTTGTCTTCATAGGATGTTGACCGTCAAAAGAACCACATTCTATCATTCTTGATGGGCAACAACAATTCTTGGGTGGCCATGTGGGCATCTGTTTTGGGGAGGGGCATGCAGCATGGCCCTTGCAATTTCCTGAGCATCAGGCTAAAACAGAAGAAAAGCCAATAAGGAGCGCTGTTTTGACAGGCACTTTTTACATCATTTCAGCACCATCTGGTGCAGGAAAGACCTCCATCATTGATGCGATTCTGCGTGATTTGCCGGAGATGCATTTGTCGGTGTCTCACACCACACGTCCGCCTCGTGAGGGTGAACGAGATGGTGAAGCGTATCATTTTGTATCTGAAGATCGGTTCATCGCCTTAGAAAACTCAGGTCATTTTCTGGAATCAGCTCGGGTTTTTTCCGCACTCTATGGCACGTCAAAAGAGACGGTTGAGCGGGTTTTGGCATCGGATCAAGATGTCATGCTGGAGATTGATTGGCAGGGTGCCTTGCAAGTTAAAAAGCGTTTTCCGCAAGCTTGTTGGATTTTTATTTTGCCACCCTCGATGCAGGCCTTGGAGGATCGCTTGCATGCACGAAAGAAAGACAGCGCCGCCACCATTGCCAGTCGTATGGCCCAAGCACATACAGAGATACAGCATTGTGGTGACAGTGACTTTTTGATTGTGAACGAAGACTTTGAACAAGCGTGTTCAGACTTGTTGGCCATTGTGAGGAGTCATCGCCTGCGCACCGTTGCCCAGCAAAAAAAATGTGCTGAGCTGTTGAAAAGTTTGATATAGTTGGTGTAAAATAAAGCTCTTTAATTGGATGAAGCACATGGCCAGAGTGACCATTGAAGATTGTCTTGAAGTTTGCCCAAACCGTTTTGAGTTGATTGGCATTGCTTCCAAGCGTGCAAAGCAAATTGTCAATTTCTCACTTGAGCCAAAAGTAGAGTGGGACAACGATAAAGTCACTGTTGTGGCCTTGCGAGAAATTGCAGAGGGACATACTTCCTTTGAAGATCCAACCACGTTGCTGGCTTTTGAGAATTCAGATGAGGAAGACACCATCTGATCGATTTGTTGGGGTGACGCTTGGAGCTATTTGAACCTTTAAAACAAGTCATTGATTACCTTGATCCAACATTGCAAAGTGTCGTACAAGATGCTTTCAAAATGGCCGATCGAGCCCATCATGGCCAGTTTCGTCGTTCTGGTGAACCGTACATCATGCATCCTGTTGCGGTTGCAAAAATTCTGGCAAAGATGCGCATGGATCACCAAACCATTGTGGCTGGTTTGCT
Organism: Candidatus Comchoanobacterales bacterium; assembly: GCA_965661085.1. Lineage (GTDB taxonomy): Bacteria > Pseudomonadota > Gammaproteobacteria > Comchoanobacterales > Comchoanobacteraceae > CBFIDA01. The sequence goes on from CBFIDA010000022.1 coordinate 2,381, forward strand.
CCACGACACCATCGAAGACACCAGCGTCACCAAAGCAGAAATCAAAGCAGCTTTTTGTCCTGAGATTGCGGACATTGTCGATGGCGTGACCAAGCTTAAGCAAGTGTCTTTTCACAGTCGACAGGAGGCACAGGCCGAATATCTGCGAAAAATGCTGTTGGCCATGTCACAAGACATCCGTGTCATTCTGGTCAAATTGGCCGATCGATTGCACAACATGCGTACTTTGGGCCCCATGCCGCATGAAAAACGGCGGCGTATTTCCAAAGAAACCCTCGACATCTATGCGCCTTTGGCCAAACGTTTGGGCATGAATGATTTGACATTGGAGTTGGAAGATCATGGGTTTCGCACCTTATATCCACTGCGTTACCGCGCCCTGAAAGCGGCTGTGGCTCAAGTGCAAGGCAATCATGCCAATGTGCTGGTTGAAATCAAAGATCGCATGTCGAGCAAATTCCACGCCTGTCATCTTCAGATTGCCAAAATCGATGCGCGTGAAAAGCACCTCTACTCAATCTATCGAAAGATGCGTGATAAGCATCTTTCTTTTTCAGAGCTGACCGATGTGTATGCCATCCGTGTGGTGGTGCACACCGTTGAGGATTGTTATTTGGCATTGTGCCACATTCATCAACTTTACAAGCCTGTTTCAGGGCGATTCAAAGACTACATTGCATTGCCCAAGGCCAATGGTTATCAATCGTTACACACCGTCTTGTTTGGCCCACACGGCATTCCCATTGAGGTGCAAATTCGTACTGTTTCAATGAGTGAAACGGCCAACAGTGGTGTGTCTGCACACTGGGCTTACAAATCCAAAGAGCAACATCTCAAAAAAGACGAGTTGAGCGCCCAGCAGTGGATCAAAGAGTTGATCGAAATTCAACAACAAACAGGCAACTCTGCTGAGTTTCTTGAAAATGTTCGAATCAATTTGGTGCCTGATGACGTTTATGTGTTCACACCCAAAGGTGACATCATTGAGCTGCCACTCGGTGCCACCGCTTTGGATCTGGCCTATACCATACACACCGATTTGGGCAACACCTGCGTGGCAGCCAAGGTCAACCGGCAATTGGTGCCTTTGTCGCACGCGTTGACTTCGGGTGTCACCGTCGAAATCATCACGTCGTCATCCAGCTCGCCGAGTGTTTCATGGCTCAACTTTGTGGTGACCCCCAAAGCAAAAAGCTGCATCCGTTATTATTTTAAAACACGTCGGCGTGATCAATCTTTGATTTTGGGTCGACGTTTGCTTGAATCTGCATTGTATCACATCAAACTTGATGTCGATGATTTCTCAGACAAAGACAAAGAGATCATTGCAGCGCAATGTGGCATGGTTTCTTTTACAGAATTGTTGATGGACATTGGTCTTGGCAATCGAGCGGCGCAGTTGGTGGTGCCGCATTTTCAATCATTCAGTGCGGCGCAAGCCGATCTTTCAAGTTTGGCTTCGTCGGAAACATTGGCCATTTCTGGCACAGAAGGCATGGTGGTCGAATACGCCAGCTGCTGTTACCCCATTCCAGGGGACCCAATTTTTGGTGTCATTGAACGTGGCAGTGGCATGATGGTGCATCAACAATCCTGTAAAAAGCTTCAGCGCATTCAGTCGAAAACACCTGAACACACCATTCCAGTATGCTGGTCGGGACTGGTGGTCGGAGAATTCAGAGTCCGAGTGGCCATTTATGTGCAAAACAGTCGTGGCGTTTTGGCCACCATGGCACTTGCGATTGCCGATCAAAATGCCAGTATTGAAGACATTGACATCAGCTTGAATGAAGCCAACAACACCTATGTTGTTGTGGTGCTGTCTGTCAAAAATAGAAAACACTTGGCAGACATCATCAAGCAGCTCAGGCGCATCAAAGCCACCCATAAGGTGCAGCGTTTGATGCGTTGAGTGTTGTGCCAAATCGGCTTGTGATTTTGTCAGGGGTGTGTTGTGCACCATGCGGTTTAAAAAGGAGGCAGGGCAGATGCAATCCATCGTGATCATTGGCAGTGGTTTGGCAGGCTATTTGTTGGTAAAAGGTTTGCGTGACAAAGGTCATACGGGCGCCATCCATGTCATCACCGAAGAGGCTGGCGATTTTTATACCAAACCGATGTTGTCCAGTGCCTGTGGTCTCAACAAAACGCCAGAAGATTTGATCACCATGACGGCACAGGTCATGCAACAGCGTTACGACTTCACGCTGTTGGCCAATCGTTCGGTGATAGGCTTGGATCGTCATGCTCAACGCGTGCAGTTGTCAGAGGGTCAAACCCTGTCGTATGATGCATGTGTGCTGGCTTTGGGTGCATCGCCTAAGTCGATGGCTTTCGCGGGTGCCGACATGGCGCATCGTGTCAATCGTTGGTCAGATTACGCACATTTTCGAACGCAATTGACGTCTACCAAACGTCTTGGCATCATCGGTGCTGGGTTGGTTGGCACCGAATTTGCTGCCGACTTGTCTCGTTTGCCCATTGAGATTGCGCTGTTGCACGCAGGCAGTGATCCCTTGGATGCGCTCTTGCCTCAAACACTATGCACAGCGTTGCGCACGTGTTTGGTAGAGCATGGGGTGGCATGGCATGGTGGTGTCACAGTCGATGCCATTGAAAAAAATGATGACGGGTCACAAATATTGTCTTTCAGTGATGGTCGAGTGCCCTGCGATCAAACACTGATTGCCACTGGCCTTGTGCCAAACATCCTTCTGGCCAAACAGGCAGGACTTGATGTGCGCCATGGGATTGTGGTGAATCAATTCTGTCAAACTTCAGATCCTCACATCTATGCTTTGGGCGATTGTGCTGAAGTCGCGCGTTTGTCCATGTGCTATGTGGCGCCCATTCGGCATTGTGTGGCAAGTTTGGTTGCCCGTTTTGTCACCCAGACGCCAGTTGCTGTTGCATACCCTGTGATGCCGATCACAATAAAAACGCCCATGATGCCAATCGTTGTGGTGCCACCCCCACCAGGGGCCAAAGGCCAGTGGCAAGTTGAGGGCTCTGCGCCAGATTTTACAGCCATTTATTTGGATGCTGCAGGTTGTTCTATTGGTTTTGCGTTGTCGGGACAGCAGGTCAAACAACGTGCACATTGGATGAAACAAGTGCCCGCTTGGCCCATGGCCACCTGAGCAACACACGTTTGCCCCCAAAGATAGAGGCCGCTCCCCCAAGCGGCTTTTTTTTATGAGCTTTCAGATCTTCATATGGGCTTAAGCCTGGTGATTTAAGCTGGGAGTAAGTAAAACAAAACGCTCCACTCCCCTTAGGCCGCTCCCCCAAGCGGCTTTTTTTTATGAGCTTTCAGATCTTCATATGGGCTTAAGCCTGGTGATTTAAACTGGCAGTAAGTAAAACAAAAC
>CBFIDA010000023.1:0-3318 GCA_965661085.1 Candidatus Comchoanobacterales bacterium
TCGCTGGACAGGGCATACAGCGCAAATGGCAGATGACTTCTTCACATCGATCAAAACGCTATACGACACGCTGGCAAGAGCTGGCCACTGTGGTGGCATCATAGATTAAAACCATTAAGTGTCCAAACACCCAAACATTTCAGACAATGCCTTCATCGTTGGAGCAGTGGCCGGACCAACATATGGTGTGTGTTTTTGATCCGCCAATTGGGTCGGCGACAATGGTGATTCTCCAGTGCATGACAGGCATGGCCATGATATTTTCAATGCCATAAGTCTGTGTGAAGCCCAAAAACAAACATTCCGGTAATAATAATTACCGGCATAATAAACAATGTATCGTGGTTGTCTTAGAGCCATGTTGATTGAATGTGACTAGTTCATCGTCATCACATCTTGAGCCTCTTGCTTTGAACATGATGCAAGATATGCTGTAGCCTTTTGTGTTACATGATTAAGAAAAGGTCCAAACACATCCTTGAGTGATTGCAATTGCTGTGGCTGTAAACGACCTTCTGATCGCAGCACCGAGAAAAGTTCAATCACAGAACAATGAGCATCATAATGGTCCAAACAGATCTGAATGCTTTCTGGACCATAAATCAACCTTTTGTGTGATTTGTCTATACTCAAATATGCACCAAGCCTAACAACACGCTTCGCAAATGCGTAGGCAAATTTCAAATCACTCATATCTGTTGACATCGCACGCAACTCTGTGATCTGTTCAAGCCAATTGAAGATCATTGTATGAAAAAACAATGGTGTTGCAAATGCTGCCAACTCCTGTTCAAAACACAAGGCGCCATCTAGAAAGACGCCATAATGGCTGAGTTCATATTTTAAAATCATGCCATTCTCAGAACGACCAAAATCATCATCGAATGCCAACAACTTAATATCCAATGGCCATGAAGCTGGGTAAAGCATGCATGCATTGTTTAAAACGATTTAAATTGGTGATGATTTGCCTTCTCAAGGGTTGATAAAACGATGGCAACATCAATGTCAGAAAACACGGAAAAATCACTTATGCGCGCAGATCCAGGCAACACCACCGCTTCAATATTACAGTCAAAACATGGTCCGTATTGTAAAACCAATCGCTTCAAGTGCTGAAGAGAGCTTTTAAAATGTTTTAGTCTATGACTCATGTGTCAAAATCCTGTAGAAGTTCATCCACATTCGCGTCGTCCATTTTTGCATACGCCATGAGATCAAGATCACTGTCTAAATGCTGCTGTGTTTTTAGAAAAAAATTTTCTTTGGCCAATCGATGGAAGATGGCGGTAATGGTGTTGATTTCAGCATCGATGTCAGCTTGATTGACATGCCCTCTTGTGATGGGGTGAAAAGCATCTATATCAGCTTTCAAATCACATGGTATATCAAAATCATTGGGGTTCTGCATAATGTTTGCAATATCCGACACAATGTCTGCCCTTTTCTTGGGATAAATTGAAAAAGTATAATGTAAGGAATGATCTTCTAGGTTTTGAACCTGGTGAAATTGGCCTAATGGAATGAAAAGTATGTCGCCAGGCTTCATGATATATTCTTCAGCAATCTCATACCGATGCTGATCAATATCCTCAGATGGGAGTCTTTCGCCCTCCTCGCCACGTTTCGATTTATGATCATAAATCAGCCATTTCTTTGTGCCGCTGATGGCCATCACCATAACATTATGTGTGTCAGAATGAGCAGGGAAACAATGTGAATTCTTTTGTGACAAATAAGCATTGCACCTGCTAATGCAACCCATGATTTTACGAAGCATGATAAGGATTTCACGCACACGTGGGCAAAACCTGAAATATTCGTTGAGTACAACCGAGCAATTGAGATCCATCGCTTTTAATATTGCGGTCTTATCAATGAGGCCTCCATGCACAAAAGGCATCTCAGCATTGACCCAATTTTCACTAGGAATCTCAGATTCGTTGTGCATGATCCGAATACTGTTGCCATCTGCGTGAAGCATCGGATCAAGCAAAATATTAAGAAATTGTTTTAGAAGAAGCGCTGGTGAGTCAATCTCAAAGGCATCAGGATAAAAACCGTGAGACTGGGAAAGCATCTTTTCTCTCAAGACTGAAAAGCTTATGTTGAAATTGAGATCGGATTGTATGTTTTTTTACACCAAAAAAGGAGCCGGCTGTCGAAAAAAAATGACAGCCAGATCCTAGAAAACTAAAATAATTTCGCCCCACAAATTTGTGACTCAACAGAATCATCATCGGGATGGTTATTGGTTTGCACAACGAAACCGGATGCTCTATCAGCCAAGCTTCTAGAAGATAATTGGGATCGATGATAACTCTTATCTCCGTTGTACCAAACATCAATATATTTGTCGTTGTATTCACTTGCCGCCATTACATTACTCCGTTTGTTTGAATTACTACGTTTTTATTAGGCCCAGTATTAGACCAATGCTGTGTAAATGCAATTTCAAGGCTATACGACAACGGCCGGCTTGTCGAAAAGGTAGCTTTTTATATCAAAACACTTGGGCCTGAACCCATTTTAGCGTTCACACATCACAAATGGCCATGCATCACAAATCCGTCATTCGGGCATATCCTCTATTTCAACTGGCATCAATGAGTTCGAGGGCATATTTGGGATCTGATTCAAATATGTCTTGGGACTGAACGAGTGTAGCAGTGGGTCCATGTACTTTGAAACCTTAGCACGGTACGTATCATCAAATAAGTCGGTGATTCTGTATCCTACAGTAGACCTTGGCACAATGTTTTCTTCTACAATGGAGAACTGATGTGTTGACTGCCGATAAAGCGGCCCAATCTTCTGATCACCACCAGTCGTCATCTTGCCTGTATTCAACAAATCCAATCTATAATAACCTTTTGATTGATTCCCTACATTTGTCAGAAAACTGATGTCATTCATCTTAGTGTTGCCGAGAATGTTCAGCATCATAAAGCCTTTTCCCCCATAATTCATGTCATGCGTTTGATCGACAAGAACGTGGTTGAGTTTCACAGCAATGGGGGAATAGACGTATAGAGCCTGGCCCAAATCAAACGAACTCTGATTTTTAATGAACGCCACTTGATTCATATCCAGTGAGACGCCATGCGCACGAACATACAAACCACCGACGTATGATGCTGCATCATTTTCAACAAATGAAACTGAATCCATATCAACAAGTGATGCCGAACCAATGATAAAGCCTGTTCCAAAATAAGATTGATTGTTTGAAACCAGCCCATCTTTCATTTTGAATGATGTGACATCTTTTAGATAAAAGCCCCCCCCGTAATAAGCAGCATTGTTTGTCATTTGAAC
>CBFIDA010000024.1:0-2546 GCA_965661085.1 Candidatus Comchoanobacterales bacterium
ATGTGTCATACAATATAAATTCATATGATGATCCGTGCATCTTGGAGGAGAAACAACCATCATGAATGCAGCTCAGTTTACATTGCTCATTGTCATCGCTGTCATTGCCAACCTGAGCAGCTGGTTGGCGATGGGCGCAATCTCTGTGATGTATATGAGTGCTTCGATGCCTGTTCTCATTGCTGTCCATATGGGCTTTTTCTTGGCGGGTGGTTACGTAAGTTCTTGGCTTTGTAGGTATGATTTGTTTGACGTGGATAGCTTCCGTGATCGCCATTGGAGTTTGCGATTATTCTACGGTTTTATAGTCGGGCTCTTGTCTGTGCTGTTAGATGCTTTGAGTATTGCAATCGGCACAGGAGGCTATGTCACATGCTTTCTCATGCTGCCTATGCTATTGTCTTATTTGATGCATGGATTTGGTCTTGCACGAAAGGATCGTGCCTTTGAAAGACCTTTATGGAAAGTGGTGTTCGATTATGTGGCTCGATGCTGTTGTGCTGTTTTTGCTTTGTGCACGATGTATTGTATGTTTTTGGTATGTTGGCTGGCACATTCTCCTTGGATTATGCTTTGTTTTGCACTGAATGGTGTGCTCATCCATTGTATGACGTCTGCACAGATTGTTGAACATTCGCCTGATTACTTTGGCAATACCAATGTGGTGGGTAATCGTCTATTGCATACGCCTTTGACCCTCTTGTCTCATTATTTAGACTTTGTTTTCAAAGGTGCGTTTTTGCGCAGCACTTTTTTTGATTTTCTTTTCAAAGCGCAATGTGGTCATATCAGAAGACAGTGGTCCACAGCGCTTCAGGAAATGAGTCATCCAAGATTGCGCTGTGGGGCACTTGATGTTCTATGGCCCGATGGTCAAATTTTACCCAGCAACGTAAACAGTTGGCGTGATCGACTCTTTACCTCCACCATAGAAGACGTTGGTGCTTTTGTGAATTCAGTGATTACAGACTCTCAGAATTCAATGTGGTTCTCCATCCCTGGGTTACGATTTTTGGTTGCTCACGAGCAAAAATTCAGTGATCAGGAATATAGATCTATATTAATTAAATTGGGTTTTGATGTCGGGTATAGCCACTCCTATCAGTCAGGCATAGAAGATCAAATGGCATATTTGCTGTATAGGTTGTATTGTAAGCTTGATGAGCGCTATAGAGAAGATCAGTCGATTGATAAGACGCTTCATTTTGATTTCTTCTGTTTGCTCATTGACCTCGTTCCCTTCATTCCTAATAATATGCCTGCTAGACCTTTTTTTAATACCCTATCACAGCTTTGTGCAGTGATGGACGACAAAGCTGTGACCCCAGGCAAAAAAAAGATGGCCCTTTTGTACCTTATGTTGGAACAGAAAGATTCCGCACGCCTAAAACGTTTAGGTGGGACGGTGAATGATTGTTTTGAGGCCAAAGACGCAGAAGAAAAAGTCGGCTTCCTGCCCCTAAAAAATGTGGTACAATATCTAAAGTTGCCTCGTATTTTGTTTGCGCGCAACAGGGGCGAAATCCTAGAAGCACGATTCGGCACATTGAGCTCAAGACCCATGGACCAATTTTGTAATCGCATTGCAGGCTCTAAGTATTGGGTGCTTATTCGCCAAGCAGTAACACTGATGGAGATAAGCAAAGAGATGGAGATAAGCAAAGATAAGAAGGAGATAAGTGGAGATGAGAATAAGAAAGCGATCAGACCTCTTAGCTCGGACGATGTTGTTGTAAATATCATTTCTTTTTTAGCGCCAAAAACCATCACGTGTGCTCAACTTTATAAAGATGCGAAGGATGCTTATAAATTTAAACTAGAAAAACGTATATAGACGCTTGCTAAGTAAGCGGTTTGTGTGGGTGTCTAAATGTTGTCGTCATCGGTGTTTTGAAGGGCTGGTTTACCAAGCGGCCACTTTGTCTGGCAACCCCATGACCATGACTTCGGGTTTGGCCACCATGGCTGTGTTGACCACAGGTTACGACCAGGTTTTATCAAAACAGACACAGGCTTTGGCCAAAGTCGCAAGCGCCATGGCACAAAAGCACCAGGTGCCGCTTGATACGGGTATGTATTGGCCGCCCTCAGCCTATGAATCGGTATTCATCAGCATACAGCATGATGATGCGACATTGGCCAAAACGGTTGAGGCATGATGAAATGGCAACGTGGTTTGTATCGTTTGTGCGGATGTTTGTTGTGGCCATATTTGTTCAACTTTACAGACATGTTTCGTATGCTGAAAACACAGCAAGCGTGTATGGTGGTGCGTGACGCCGATGCCTTATCAAAAGCTTGGCATGCTTGTCTTCATGGAACGCATGGGTCAGATATGGCCAACCGTGCTTATGCTGCCATGATGGATGCGCAAGGTGTCTTGACGCGTTATATGGCGTTTTTTGCGCCTTGGTTGACATCCAGGGTCTCCTGATGCTATGATTTCACTCGTTATATGTTCAAAAACTCATGTGTCATACAATATAAATTCATATGATGATCCGTGCATCTTGGAGGAGAAACAACCATCATGAATGCAGCTCAGT
>CBFIDA010000025.1:0-1449 GCA_965661085.1 Candidatus Comchoanobacterales bacterium
TTTGGCCAAAGTCGCAAGCGCCATGGCACAAAAGCACCAGGTGCCGCTTGATGTCCAGCATGTTGGTGGTATGTGGGGCCTCTTTTTCAGTGAAAAACCAGTTCGGCATGCCGAAGACGTTGCTGCCAGTCACTTGGACTGGTTCCCCACTTTCTACCATGCCATGCTGGATGCGGGTATGTATTGGCCGCCCTCGGCCTATGAAGCGGTATTCATCAGCATACAGCATGATGATACGACATTGGCCAAAACGGCTGAGGCACTCGATCATGCCATGGCATGTGTGGCGAAGCGGGTTGAGGCATGATGAAGTGGCAACGTGGTTTGTATCGTTTGTGCGCATGTTTGTTGTGGCCGTTCATCCCGTTGCGCTTGTTGTGGCGTGCGCGCCAAGTGCCTGGTTACGCCGAGCGTATGGCTGAGCGTTTCATGTGGTGTCAGCCTAAAAATGTTGAGCAACATGCGAGGCCTTTGTGGATTCATGCGGTGTCTGTGGGTGAGACCATCGTGGCGTTGCGTTTGATTGCTGCGCTTCGTCAGCAAGATCCTGACACGGCCATCCTTTTGAGCACCACCACACCAACGGGTGCTGCACGTGCCCAAGCCGGTTTGCCATCAGACATTCGGCACGTCTACATGCCTTATGATTTTCCATGGACCGTTAAGCGATTCTTGGATATCCATCGGCCGCGTGCTGTCATGATGATCGAAGGCGAAATTTGGCCAGAGTTGTTTTGGCAATTGGCCGAGCGTCACATCCCAGTGGCGATTGCCAACGCACGCATGTCACAACGTGCGTATCGGCGCTACCAACGTTTTGCGTGGTGGATGCGTGATGTGTGGCCGACGATCGATTATGTTGCCAGCCAGTCGCGTGCCGATGGTGCGCGTTATGTGCGACTTGGGGTGCCACGTGCACGTGTCAAAGTTTTGGGCAATCTCAAATATGACGTGGCTTTGCCCAAAGATTTTAAGGTGCAAGCACAGGCATGGCGCGCACCATTGTGTCAAGACATCAAACATGTGGTGGTGGCCAGCAGCACCCATCCAGGTGAAGATGACCTGGTGCTTCAAGCCTTTCAGGCATTGTGTGCCATCGTGCCCAACACCTTGTTGTGTTTGGTGCCTCGGCACATTGAGCGTACGGATGACATCTTGGCTCAAATCATGGGCATGGGATTGCAGGGTGTGCGTCGTACCGATGGCGCCGTTTCGATATGCCAACCTGGTGGGGTTTATGTCGTCGACACCATGGGAGAATTGCCATTGTTTTATGGTGCCGCAGATGTCTGTTTTGTCGGGGGCAGTTTGGTGCCCATTGGGGGGCACAACCCCATAGAGCCAGCACTGGCCCATTGCCCAGTTGTGGTTGGGCCATATTTGTTCAACTTTACAGACATGTTTCGTATGCTGAAAACACAGCAAGCGTGTATGGTGGTGCGTGACGCC